>JAGHZY010000016.1 GCA_017745175.1 Sphingopyxis sp.
GGGCCAGAGCGCCGAGGAGAACCAGGTGTCGAGCACGTCGGGGTCGCGCTCGAGAGTGTAAGGCTTGATTGGCTCGAGCCCGTATGCATCCGATGCAAAACTGATTTCACTCTCGTTTACGTCGTAATACTCCGCAGCCGCTTTTCGCGCCGCGTCCTCGTCCAACGCAACGATAGTGTGTTCTCGATCGAAAACGCTCCCGAAAAATTCGAGGTTTACGTCATCGCCCGGAGCAGCACTCTTTAGCCGCTCTATCTCAGCCTCGGTAGTTTCTTTGCTGGCACAATACCAAGCCGGAATCCGATGACCCCACCACAGCTGGCGCGACACGCACCAGGGCTGGATATTCTCCATCCAATTGAAGAAGGTCTTTTCCCACGTCTTGGGGACGATGTTGATCCGCCCGTCGCGCACTGCCGCCATCGGCGGCTGCGCCAGCGTTTCGGCGTCGACATACCATTGGTCGGTCAGCCAGGGCTCGATCACCACGCCGCCGCGGTCGCCAAAGGGGGTCTGGATCGTGCGCGGTTCGGCGTCGTGCTCGCCGCCGTCCTTGTCGACGTGCGGGATGAGGAAGCCGGCTTCCTTCATCCGCTGCACGACGAGTTCGCGCGCGCCGTCCTTGCCGTCGCGCTTGAAACGATGGAGGCCAAGATATTCTGCGGGGATTAACCCGTCGCTTGTCTGGATGACGTTCGCATCGCCGTCGAGCATGTTGAGCATCTCGCCGGGCTTGAAGCCCGCGCGCTTGCCGACGTCGAAGTCGTTGAAATCGTGCCCCGGGGTGATCTTCACCGCGCCCGAACCGAGCTCGGGGTCGGCATGTTCGTCGGCGACGATCCTGAAGCGGCGGCCGGTGATCGGCTGGAGGATGTCCTTGCCGATCACGCTCCTGTAACGCGCATCGTCGGGGTGCACCGCGACCGCCATGTCGGCGAGCATCGTTTCGGGGCGCGTCGTCGCGACCACGATATGATCGCGCCCGTCGTCGAGCGTCACGCCGTCGGCGAGCGGATATCTGAAGTGCCAGAAGCCGCCCTGGATCTCGTGCGTCTCGACCTCGAGGTCCGAGATCGCGGTCCTGAGCTTCGGATCCCAGTTCACGAGCCGCTTGTCGCGGTAGATCAGCCCCTTCTTGTGAAGGTCGACGAAGACCTTGACCACGGCCTTCGTGAAATGCGGGTCCATCGTGAACTGTTCGCGGCTCCAGTCCATCGAGCAGCCGAGGCGGCGGAGCTGGCCGGTGATCTGGCCGCCACTTTCCGCCTTCCACTGCCAGACCTTCTCGACGAACTCGTCGCGGGTGTAGTTGGTGCGCTTGTCCTGCCGCTCTTCCATCTGGCGCTCGACGACCATCTGCGTCGCGATGCCGGCATGATCCATGCCGACAACCCAGAGGGCATCCTTGCCGCGCAGGCGTTCGTAGCGGACGAGCACGTCCTGCAGCGTGTTGTCGAGCGCATGCCCGATGTGCAGCGCGCCGGTGACGTTCGGCGGCGGGTTGACGATCGTGAAGGGTGTCGCGTCGGGACGCGCGGGGCGATACAGCCCGCGGCTTTCCCATTCATGGGCCCATTTCGCCTCGATAGCGGCGGGATCGAAGGTTTTTTCCATCGGCATAGCCGGGCGCCTTTGCCAGCCGGGGGGCGAGGCGGCAAGGGGGAACGAACCCACGCCTCGTCATGCCGGACTTGATCCGGCATCCCGCTTTGCTGCCGCGAAGGAAGAAGCGGGACCCCGGATCAAGTCCGGGGTGACGAAAGGGGAAAGAAGACTTGCCTATTTCTTGAGATGGCTGCCCAGCCAGCTGAACACCGTCTGATGCCACTGGACGCTGTTCGCACCCTTCAGCACCCAGTGGTTTTCGTCGGGGAAGACGAGCAGTTGCGACGGAATGTTCCGGCGCTGGAGCGCGGTGAAGGCGGCGAGCCCCTGCGTATAGGGAATACGAAAGTCCTTCTCGCCGGTGATCACCAGCATCGGGGTCTTCCATTTGGCGACATGGTTCACCGGGTTCCATTTCTCGAACTCTTCGGGGACCTCGAAATAGGGGCCGCCATGCTCCCATTCGTCGAACCACAGCTCTTCGGTTTCATAGGCCATGGCGCGGGCATCGAAGACGCCGTCATGCTGGACGAGGCATTTGAAGCCGTCGGTCCACTGGCCGGCGATCCAGTTCATCATATAGCCGCCATAGGAGGCGCCGAGCGCGCAGGCGTTGGCGAGGTCGAGCTGCGCATCCTGCCTGCCCGCCGCGGCGAGGCCGAGCTTCAGATCTTCGAGCGGCTTGCCGCCCCAATCCTTGTTGATGCTGTCGGTGAAAGCCTGCCCATATCCCGTCGAGCCATGGAAATCGACAGTGACGACGCCGTAACCCTGCTGCGCGAAGACGCGCGGGTTCCAGCGCGTCGACCAGCTGTTGCCGAAGCTGCCCTGCGGCCCGCCGTGGACGATGAAGGCGACCGGCAGCCTCTGGACCGGACTGACCGGCTTGAGGATCATGCCCCAGACCTTGTCGCCGTTCGCGCCGGCGAACTGGATGCGGTCGAGTTCGACGGGATCGAATTCGGCAAGGCGCGCGGCGTTGACCGCGGTGATCTGTTTCACCTTGCCCTTGGCGTCGCGGACGAAGAGATCGGTCGGCGCGAGCGCGCTGTTGCGCGAATAGAGCAGCGCGCCGCCGGGCAGCGGGGTGACGTCGCCGATATTGCCTTCGAAGGCCTCGGTCGTTGCCTTCAGTCTCTCGACCTTGCCGCTCGCGGCGTCGACGCGGAAGACCGGATGTTCGAGCGTGTCCTGCGCGGTGACGTAGAGCGATTTGCCGTCGGGCGCCCACGCGATCGAGGCGACCGAGCGGTCCCACGCGTCGGTGAGCTTTTTCGTGTCGCCGCTTTCGAGGTTGCGCAGCATCAGCACCTGCCGGTCGGCTTCATAGCCGGGACGTGCCATCGCGGCATAAGCGAGCCATTTGCCGTCGGGCGAGGGGGCGGGGAGGGTGTCGGTCGCCTGATTGTCCTGCGTCAGATTGACCGGCATCATCCGGCTGTCGACGAGCCAGCTATAGATATCGAGGTTGGTCGAGGTCGGTTCGTTCCGGTCGGCCTTGCGCAGCGTGAAGAAGATCGTGCGGCTGTCGGCGCCCCAAGCGAGCTCCTCGCCGCCGCCAAAGGGTTTCGAAGGGCTGTCGCCGATCAGGCCCGCATCGACCGGGCGCGCGGCACTCGCCTTGCCGTCCGCGAGGTTGAAGACGAAGGGGCGGCTGTATGTGCCGGGGGTCTCCCACGCGTCCCAGTGACGCACGAAGCCCGCACCATCCTTGTAAAGACGGCCGGTGCCGGGCCCCGGAAGCGCACCCTTGTCCTTCGCGTCGCAGCCGAAATTGGTGCATTCCTTGGGGATATCGCCCCAAGCGAGCAGTTTCGTCGCATCGGGCGAGATTTTGAAGCCCGCGACATCGGCCTCGGTATCGGTGACCTGAGTCGCAGCTCCGCCGGCCTTGGGATCGATGCGCCACACCTGATCCTTGCCCGAAGCGTCCGACACGAAATAGAGGATGCCGTCCTTGTCGAAGGCGGGGGCGGTTTCATTCCTGCCCGTTGTATCGGCGATCGCGACGGGTTTGGCATCCTTCGCACTGCGATCGACGAGCCAGAGGCCGGTCGAACGCTTGTAGGTGCCGCTTTCGGTTTCGGTCATCTGGAAGACGACCCAGCGACCGTCGGGCGACGCGGTCGGCGCGGCGACGCGCTTCAATGTCGCGAGGTCGATCTCGGTCATCGGGCGGGCCATGGCGGGGGAGGAAAGGGCGGCGGCGAGCGCGATCGCGCTGGTGAGGAGCATGTTACGCATGAACGCGGTTTAGCGATGCAGCGTCCGCGTTCAAGCGCGAACCGCGCCAAGCGGCGGCTGCGCCAAATCCTGACTTGCGGAGGCGCAAATAAACCTGTCTGGCCGCGCCGCCCGAAAGCGCGCATCGCGCCGCCCGGAAAGCAAAGGGATATCCATGGTCCGCGCCATCATGAACACCGGCCGCCTGTTCGTCCCGCTGCTCGCGGGTGCGAGCCTGCGCGACCGCGTGATCGCGAGCATCGGGGCGCTGATCGGGATCGGTTTTGTCGGGCTGACGTGCGTCGCGCTCTTCCCCTCGTCTATGCCGTGGATCGTCGCGCCGATGGGGGCCTCGGCGGTTCTGCTGTTCGCCGTGCCCGCGAGCCCGCTCGCGCAGCCCTGGTCGATCGCGGGCGGCAATATCATTTCGGCCATCGTTGGCGCGATCGTCGCATGGATTTTTCCCGACCCGGCGATTGCTGCCGCCGTCGCGGTTTCGCTCGCGATCCTGACGATGTCGCTGCTCCGCTGCCTGCATCCGCCGGGCGGCGCAGCGGCACTCAGCGCGGTACTCGGCGGCTATGCGCTGTTTTCGGCGCATGTCGCCGATTTTCTGATCGTCGTCCTGATCAATTCCGCCCTTCTGGTGGGGATCGGCTGGCTGTTCCACCGCTTTTCGGGGCACAGCTATCCGCACCGCGCCAAGCCCGTCGAGGGCAAGGCGCTGGCGCCCGCGCCGGCGTCGGGTTTGCTTATGGATGATATCGACATGGCGCTCGACGATCTTGGCGAGACCTTCGACATCAGCCGCGAGGATCTCGCGCTGTTGCTCGATCGTGCGGAAGCGCATGCCGCTGAGCGCAACGGCAAACGATAGGGCAATACCATAGAACGAAGCGCGAGGCAGGCACTCAGCGCACGAGCACGCCGCCCTTCATCACATGGTCGATCTTTTCGAGCGCGGTGATGTCAGCGAGCGGGTCGGCCTTCACAGCGATGAAATCGGCATAACGGCCGGGCAAGATCGCGCCGACGTCACTGCGGCCCATTTCCTCCGACGCGCGGCCGGTCGCCGATCGGATCGCCTGCATCGGCGTCATCCCGTATTTGACCATGTTGCGGAACTGGCGCGCGTTGAGCCCGTGCGGATAGACGCCGGCGTCGGTCGCGTAGCCGATGTTGATGCCGAGCTCGACCGCGCGCCTGAACGCGGCGCGCTGCGCGTCGGTCGTCTCGCGATTCTTGCGCAGATATTCCTCGGGCCAGCCCTCTTTCGTGCCGACCCCGTCGATCCAGGTGCCGTTGTAGATATCCATCGCGAGCCACGTACCGTGCTTCTTCGCGAGCTGGAGTGTCGCTTCGTCGGCGAGGCTCGCATGTTCGATGCTGTCGACCCCCGCGTCGATCGCGTTCCGGATGCCGATCGCGCCGTGCGCGTGCGCGGTGACCTTCTTGCCGCGGGCGTGGGCGACTTTCACGATCGCGCGGAGCTGATCGGGTGTCAGCTCGGGTGCGCCGGGCTCGGTGCCGATCGCAAGCACCGCGCCGGTCGCGATCGTCTTGATGAAGTCGGCGCCATGGTCGAGCAGATATGCTGTCTTCGCCGCGGCTTCCTCGGGCGTCGCGGCGACGCCGAGCCGCATGTCGGGCGGCAGTTCCTCGTTCGGGACGACGCCGTTGAGTTCGCCGCCGCCCTTCGGGATGGTGAGATAGGCGCCCGCGACCCACATGCGCGGGCCCGGCACGTCGCCGCGATCGATCGCGTTGCGCAGCGCCACGTCCGTGAGCCCGCGATAGGTGCCAACGTCGCGGACGCTGGTGAAGCCTGCGTCGAGCGTGACGCGCGCGTTGCGCGCGCCGACGAGCGCGGTTTCAGCAGGCGAGGCCTTCATCGGCGCGGCGAGGTCGGCGCTCTGGCCGAGATCGGCGAGGTGGGTGTGGAGGTCGATGAGGCCAGGCAGCACGGCGTAGGCCGACCAGTCGACGACCGTCGCACCGTCCGGTGCCTTGCCGCACGCGCGGACCGCCCTGATGCGTTCAGCCTCGACGGTGATACACTGGCCGGTGCGAACCTCGTTCGAAACGCCGTCGATCAGCCGCCCCGCCTTGATATAGAGGGTTTCGGCCGACGCCGGCGATGCCGCCAAAAGGCCCGCCGCGACCGCGGCGCTCAGATGGCGGTGTCGAAGGCGTTGCACTGGCGCGGATCCCCGGTCTGCAGGCCGCGCCGCAGCCAGGTCATGCGCTGCTCGCTCGTCCCGTGGGTAAAGCTCTCGGGAACGGGGCGCTGGCCGGCGGCGCGCATCAGCGTGTCGTCGCCGATCGCATTGGCGGCGCGCATCGCCTCTTCCATGTCGCCCGGCTCCATCACCGGCTGCCCGGCGCTGTTGCGCGCGCGCGATGCCCAGACGCCGGCGTAGCAGTCGGCCTGCAGCTCCATGCGGACCTGCAGCGCATTGCCTTCGGCCTGCGAGGCGCGGCCCTGCGCGCGGCGGACCTGATCCGAAATGCCGCTGACCGTCTGGATATGGTGGCCGACCTCGTGCGCGATGACATAGGCTTGCGCCGCATCGCCGGCGGCGCCGAACTTCTGGTCGAGCTCCTGGAAGAATGCGGTGTCGAGGTAGACGCCCTGGTCGGCGGGGCAATAGAAGGGCCCCATGGCCGATTGCGCCGGGCCGCACTTCGATTCATTCCGGCCTTCGAAGAAATTGAGGGTCGGCTTCTGATAACCGCTGATCAGTTCACCCCACACCTTGTGCGTCGAACGGAAGGCATTGCACGCAAAGCGTTCGGCATCGGTATCGCAGGCGACCGCCGGGCCGCCGCGGCTATCGACCGCCGGGTCGGCGGTCCCGCCGCCGCCGCTCAGCATGTTGGCGCCCGGCCCGAGCAGGAAAAACGCCGCCGCGCCGAGAATAAGGATCGTGCCGCACCCCATCTTGCGCCCGAGCAGCATCGGAAGAAACGCAACGAGCAGACCGCCGAGCCCTCCGCCGCCTCCGCCACCGAACCCGCCGCCGCCGCCACGTCCAAGGTCGCGAATATCGTCTCCGAGACCGGAATCGTCGTCGAGGCGCATGGGAGTTCTCCAGCGATAAAGCGTTTCTTTCAGCCGATAGTTACAGCAGCGCGGGGTAATTGGAAGGGGCTTCGCATATAATCGAGCCATTGCAATAGGCTGTGTTGCGGTGCACAAATCCCGTGTCCGCCCAGCCAAGGATCCCCCGAGTCCATGCCCCGCCGCGCTGCCCGTGCCGCCTTGCCGCTTCCCGACCTTGTCGTGCTCGTCCTGCAGGGCGGCGGCGCGCTCGGCGCGTTTCAGGCGGGGGTCTATGAGGCGTTGATCGAGCTCGGGATCGAACTCGACTGGGTCGCGGGCATATCGATCGGCGCGGTCAATGCCGCGATCATTGCCGGGAACGAGCGCGATCAGGCGGTCACGAGGATGCGCGAATTCTGGGAGGGCGTGTCGTCGGCGCTGCTCCCGCTGCCGACCGCCGACAATGACTGGGCGCGCGAATGGACGCATATGGCCGCGGCGGGGCAGGTGATGGCGTTCGGCGTCCCCGGGTTTTTCACACCGCGCTTTCCGCCGCCCGCCTTCGCCGAGCGGCAGACACCCGAGGCGGTGAGCTTCTACGACACGGGCCCGCTGGTGGCGACGCTCGACCGGCTCGTCGACTGGGACCGGGTGAACAGCGGCAAGGTGCGCCTGTCGGTCGGCGCGGTCGCGGTCGAGACGGGCAATTTCCGCTATTTCGACACGACATGCGACACGATCGACGCGCGGCACATATTGGCCTCGGGCGCGCTGCCGCCCGGCCTGCCGCCGGTCGAGATCGACGGCATATGGTATTGGGACGGCGGGCTCGTCTCGAACACGCCGCTCGAACATGTCGTCGATGCGGCGAGCGAGGATATGCTGGTGTTCCAGGTCGACCTGTTCCCCGCGCGCGGGGAGCGGCCGCACGACCTTGAGGAGGCCTGGTCGCGCGAGAAGGACATCCGCTTCTCGAGCCGCACGCGGCGGATCTCGGACGGGCTGGTGCGGCGGCGCAAGGAGCACCGGCTGATCGACCGGATGCTCGCGAAATTGCCGCCTGAGGTCGCCGACATGCCCGAGGTGAAGGCGGTGCGAAAGATGGTCGACTGCAAGGCGCTCAACCTCGTCCAGCTGATCCACCAGCCGCCCGTGTGGCAGACCGGCGCGCGCGACTTTGAATTCTCGCGCTCGACGATGGAGGTCAACTGGGCGCTTGGCCGCGACGCGGTCGAGGCGGCGATGAAGGACGGTCACTTGCTCGCCGACAGCATCGCCGAGGGGCGCTCGGACAGTTTTGCCGTGCAGCCTGACGGGTTGAAACCGAAATCGGGCCAGGGAACTGGCTGAGACACTCCCCCACTGAAAGGATTACAGCATGCGTCTCAAGGGAAAGACCGCCCTCGTCACCGGATCGACGTCGGGCATCGGGCTGGGCATCGCGAAGGCCTTTGCGGCCGACGGTGCGAACATCATCATCAACGGCTTCGGCGACGCCGGTGCGATCGAGGCCGAGCGCAAGGGGCTCGAGACGATCAGCGGCGGCAAGGCTGCCTATGACGGCGCCGACCTGACGAAGCCCGACCAGATCGAGGACATGTTCAAACGCGCCGAAACCGACTTCGGCGGCGTCGACATCCTCGTCAACAATGCGGGCATGCAGTTCGTCGCGCCGGTCGAGGATTTCCCGGTCGAGAAATGGGACATGATCATTGCGCTCAACCTGACCGCGGCGTTCCACACGATCCGCCACGCGGTGCCCGGGATGCGCAGGAAGAAATGGGGGCGGATCATCGCCACGGCATCGGCGCATTCGCTCGTCGCCTCGCCGTTCAAATCGGCCTATGTCACCGCCAAGCACGGACTTGCGGGGCTCACCAAGACGGTCGCGCTCGAGGTTGCCGACGCCGGGATCACGGTGAACTGCATCAGCCCCGGCTATGTCTGGACGCCGCTCGTCGAGAACCAGATTCCCGACACGATGAAGGCGCGGAACATGACGCGCGAACAGGTGATCAACGACGTGCTGCTCGCGGGGCAACCGACCAAGCAGTTCGTGACGGTCGAACAGGTCGCGGCGGTCGCATCCTTCCTGACGCGCGACGAGGCGGCGAACATCACCGGCGCCAACCTCAGTGTCGATGGCGGCTGGACCGCGGCGTAAGTCGCTGCGGCCTTGAGCAATCTCCGCTGGCCTCCTAAGGTTAACCATCAAGGGGCCGGGGAGAAACAGAGAATCATGGGTCGCACCATATGGGTTTTGGCGGTGGCGCTGGGCGTCACCCTTGGCGCGTGCCGGTCGGTGGTGCCGCCGGTGCCGCCGTCGTCGGCCGACGCACCGGCCGAGGAGACAGGCGGCTGGCGCGCGACGGCGACCGTTGCCGACAAGGAGCGGATTCGCGGCTGGTACGGCAGCTGGCAGACGGCGCTCGCCGATGCGCGCGCCAAGGGCTTTGGCGTCGACATCGACCGCGAGGGCGTGCTGCTCCAGCCGATGGCGGCGCTGCCCAACCCGCACCTGCCCGCGGGCGACTATCGCTGCCGCACGATCAAGCTCGGCACGCAGGGGCGCGGAAGCCTGTCCTACGTCGCCTATGGCTGGTTCCGCTGCCGCGTCACGCCCGAACAGGGATTGTCGAGCCTGACCAAGATTTCGGGGTCGCAGCGCCCCGTCGGGCTGATCTTCCCCGATAATCTCAAGCGCCAGATATTCCTCGGCACGCTCGAGCTCGGCGACGAGAAGATGGCGGTCAATTACGGCAGCGACCGGATGCGCGACATGGCGGGGTTCGTCGAGCGGATCGGCGACAATCGCTGGCGGCTCGTGCTGCCCGCGCCGGCCTATGAATCGCTGCTCGACGTGATCGAACTGATCCCGGCGGGCTGACAGGCAAACAGACAGACAAGCAAACAGACAAGCAGGGGAATGATGATGCGGATCTTGTGGACTGGCGCGGCTGCGCTTGCCTTGGCGATGCCCGCGGCGGCGCAGACGCTGCGCGGCGATGTCGAGAAGCAGATGCCGTCGCTGATGGCGATCTACAAGGATCTGCACGCCAACCCCGAACTGAGCTTCATGGAGGTGCGCTCCGCGGGCATCCTTGCCGCCGAGGCGCGCAAGCTGGGGTTCAGGGTGACCGAGAAGGTCGGCGGCACGGGCGTCGTCGCGGTGATGGAGAACGGCCCCGGCCCCGTGGTGATGGTGCGCGCCGACATGGACGGGCTGCCAGTGACCGAACAGACGGGGCTGCCCGGCGCGTCGAAGGTGCGTGTGACCACGAAGGAGGGCGTCGAGACCGGCGTGATGCACGCGTGCGGCCACGACACGCATATGACTGCGTGGATCGGCGTCGCGCGGCTGATGGCGGCGAACAAGGCGAAATGGTCGGGCACGCTGGTGATGATCGGCCAGCCCGCCGAGGAACGCGGCGCGGGCGCGCGGATGATGCTCGCCGATGGGCTCTACACGCGCTTTCCCAAGCCGCAATACGCCCTCGCGTTTCACGACGCGGCGCAGTTTCCGGCGGGCAAGATCGGCTATACCCCGGGCTATGCGCTCGCCAATGTCGACAGCGTCGACGTGCTCGTGAAGGGAGTCGGTGGGCACGGCGCCTATCCGCAGACGACGAAGGATCCGATCGTGCTCGCGAGCCGCATCGTCGGCGCGCTCCAGACGCTCGTGTCGCGCGAGATCAGCCCGCTCGACAGCGCGGTGGTGACGGTCGGCAGTTTCCACGCGGGCGCGAAGCACAATATCATTTCGGACGAGGCGCGGCTGCAACTGACGGTGCGCAGCTACACCGACGAGGTGCGCGAGCATCTGCTGGACGGGATCGCGCGCATCGCGCGAGGCGAGGCGATCGCGGCGGACATTCCCGCGGACCGCATGCCCGTGGTGTCGGTGCAGAAGGACGAATATACGCCCGCGACCTTCAATACGGTCGATTTCACCGAGGAAATGGCGGCCTATCTGACGACGAGCTTCGGAAGCGAGCGCGTCGTCAAGATGCCGCCGGTGATGGGCGGCGAGGATTTCAGCCGCTATTCGCGCGACGAAAACAAGGATGTGAAAAGCCTGATCGTCTGGGTCGGCGGCGTGCCGCAAGCCGAATATGACGCGGCGAAGAAGGACGGGCGGACGCTGCCGAGCCTCCACTCGCCTTTCTGGGCGCCCGATGCGCCGGCGGTGATCTCGACCGCAACCGAGGCGCTGACGGCGATGACGATGAAGCTGATGGCGAAGGGGTAGGGGAAGACAGCTTCCGGCCGGAAGCTGACCCATCTCTCATCGTCACCCCGGACTTGATCCGGGGTCCATGACTTCAGCGCTGCGATGGATCCCGGATCAAGTCCGGGATGACGAATGTCTGGAATCCATCCCTAAGCCGACATTGGCCGTGGACGGTTCACTTCGCGGGTTGGAGCGTCGCCAGCCAGTTCAATATTTCCGCTTGCAACCTGATCCGCGCGTCCGACCAGCTATGGTCGGTCGCGACATGCAGGGTCTTGACGCCGGTTCCGCTGGCCTTGGCGATCGCGGCCGACAGGGCGTTGCTCATCGGGGCGAGGCCGTCGTCGGAGGTGAGGATGAAGAGGTTGGTGCCGGCGAGCTCTGGCGCGACCTTCACGAAGTCGAAGCGGTCGGTGTTGGCAATGATCTCGTCGGCCATCAGTTCGGGCGTCGTCCCGGCGAGCGCCTCCATGCCGTTCGTGGCGAGCGCCTTCACCGCCTGATCGCGCGGCAGCTTGCCGAGCCAGCCCATATTGCCCGCCGAAATCATCGCGGCGCCGAGCAACCGTTTGTCGTGTGCGGCGGTGAGCGCGGTGACCCAGCCGCCCATGCTGTGGCCCATGATGACGAGGCGTTTCGGGTCGATGCGCAGTCTGGCGGCGTTCGCGGGGTCGCGTGCGAAGGCGAGGACCGCGTCGGCGTCCTCGAGATTCTGCGCGAAGCGATAGTCGCCGGGGCTGCCCCACGAGCCGCGATAGTTGAAGGTGATGACGGTCCAGCCCGCGCGGCGTATCGCCTGCGCGAGGTCGAGATTTTTCTCGAGCCCCGGGAGGCCGTGGCAAAGGACGACCGCCGGGTGCGGGCCGGAGCCCGCGGGAATGTAGACGACGCCGTTGACCTTCACTCCGCCGCTCGGGATATGGACGACCTCCATCGCCGCGGGATGTGCCTTGTCGGCGGGCGGATCGGTGTAGATGGCGGCGGAGATGTCGGGGCCCAGTGCCAACGCCGGCCCGGGCAGGAGGGCGAGCAGCGCGGCGGCAATCCATATCTTCATCGTCATTCCCCCTTGAAAGCGGCGAAGCTGCCGCCGCGTCCTGCCCCCTCGGTAAAGCGTTTCGCGCCCGCCGCGGCGCCTTCGCGCAGCGGGGCGACCCCCGCCCCTGCCTCGTGTGCGAGTGCGCCTTCGATGTCGAAATCCCATTGGCGATAGGCGCCGAGCCGGTCGCTGTTCATGCAGACTTGCGGAAAGGCGGCGATCTGTTTCGCGAGCTCGACCGCAGTGGCGAGCGCTTCGCCGTCGGCGACGACGCGGTCGGCGAGGCCGATGCGCTGCGCTTCGTCGGCCGCGACCGGGCGGCCGGTCAGGATCATGTCGAGCGCGCGGCCCTGGCCGACGATGCGCGGCAGGCGCACGGTGCCGCCGTCGATCAGCGGCACGCCCCAGCGGCGGCAATAGACGCCGAATATGGCGCTTTCCGCCGCGACGCGGAGGTCGCACCAGAGCGCGAGCTCGAGCCCGCCGGCGACCGCGTGCCCCTCGACCGCCGCGATCACCGGCTTTTCGAGCAGCATCCGCGTCGGCCCCATCGGCCCGGGCCCGCCGGGGTCGTAGCGCGACGCCCCGACCGCGCCGAGGTCGAAGCCCGCACAGAAATGGCCCGAGCTGCCGGTCAGGATTGCGACGCGCGCCTCTGTGTCTTTTGCGAAAGCCGCGAAGGCTTCGCGCAGCGCGAGTGCGGTGAGAGGATCGACCGCGTTGCGCTTTGCAGAGCGGTCGATCGTCACGATCGTGACCGGGCCATCCTTCGCGACAATGACGCTCATCGGGCTTCCTCCTCTTTTCGCGCAGCGTGGCGCGACACGGGGGGACTTGCAAGCGGCGGGCGCGCTTCCTACATGGGAGTCATGCGGGCCGGGCCCCTCTGGCGTCGGCGGGAAATTTCCCGCCACGTGATGTCGGACCGCATCGGGTGACACCGATGCTTGCGGCCCTTTCTCCCCCCTGTATCCAAGGGTTCGGCATCGGCGTCACCTGCTTGATCTTGCAATCAGGAGGCCCTTTTCGATGAATTCCACCCCCAATTTCTATCGCCTGACCGTGCTTCATCGCCAGCTCGACGATGCCGAGCGGCGCGAGGCGCACCGGCAAGGCGCCGATCCGTTCCGTCTGCTGCGGCTCAAGACGCTGAAGCTTGCGGTCAAGGAACGGCTCGCGGCGCTGACGTTGCGTGCGTTGCGGCGGCCCGCGCTGCGCCCGGCGCTCGCCCGCTGACATCAGATAGCTGACAACCGGGGCGCTGCCGAAAGGCGGCGCTTCCGGCGCATCCAGGGAAAATATCATGGAGTTTCTTTTTGCCGACTGGCTGGGTACCCCGGCCTGGTTCTGGCTGTCGTTCCTCGCGCTCGTGATCGCGCTCACCGCCTTCGACCTTGGCATTCTCAACAAGGAAAACAAGGAGATGGGGATCGGCGAGAGCCTGAAGCTCTCGGCGCTCTACATCGGCATCGCGACGGCGTTCGGCGCGTGGGTCTGGGCCGCGAAGGGCGGCGAGGCGGGCCTGCAATATTACACCGGCTTCTTCATCGAGAAGGCGTTATCGATCGACAATATCTTTGTCATCTCGCTGATCTTTTCGACCTTCGCGATCCCGCCGCGCTACCAGTATCGCGCCTTGCTCTGGGGCATCGTCGCGGTGATCGTGCTGCGCGGCATCATGATCGCGGGCGGCGCGGCGCTCGTCACCGAATATGGCTGGGTGCTCTATATCTTCGCGGCGTTCCTCGTGTTCACCGGCGTGAAGATGCTGTTCGCGAACGACGCGTCGATGGACGTGAAGGGCAATCCGGTCGTCAAATGGCTGTCGCGGCACATCCCGCTGACGGACGAACTGCACGGCGAGAAATTCTTTGTCCGTGTGCCCGACACGAAGACCGGCAAGCTGGTGCTTGCGGCGACGCCGCTTTTCCTCGCGCTCGTCGTGATCAACCTTGCCGATCTCGTGTTCGCGGTCGACAGCGTGCCGGCGATCTTCGCGATCACGACCGACACCTTCATCGTCTATACCTCGAACATCATGGCGATCCTCGGCCTGCGCGCGCTCTATTTCGCGCTGTCGGCGATGGTGCACCGTTTCCATTACCTCAAATATGCGCTCGCGCTGGTGCTCGTGTTCATCGGGTCGAAGATCTTCGTCGCCGACTTCGTGCTTGGCGGCGACAAATTCCCGCCTTTGGTCAGCCTCGGCGTGACCGTCGCGCTGATCGCGGGCGGTGTGATCTGGTCGCTCGTGAAGACGCGCGGCGAGGAAGTAGCGCTGCCGCGATAAAAATGTCCGCCGGAAGCCCGAAGGTTTCCGGCGGACAGGCTTTCCTCCCCAGGAAAGCTCGGGAGGCGCGGGGCGGGTCGCAAGGACCCCGCGCCAAGATGGGCGACGCGGGGGTTGCAACGGGCCCCCGCGTCTAACTCGTTTACGCGGCGAACTGGTTCATCGTGTTGTCCTTGCCCGCGGCCTTGAGCGCCGCTTCGCCGGCGAAATATTCCTTGTGATCGTCGCCGATGTCGCTGCCCGACATGTTCTGGTGCTTCACGCAGGCGATGCCCTGGCGGATTTCGGCGCGCTGGACGCCCTTGACGTAACCCAGCATCGCTTCGTCGCCGAAATATTCCTTGGCGAGATTGTCGGTCGACAGCGCCGCGGTGTGATAGGTCGGCAGCGTGATCAGGTGGTGGAAGATGCCCGCCCGCTTCGCCGCGTCGCGCTGGAAGGTGCGAATGCGGTTGTCGGCCTCTTCGCCGAGCGCGGTCGCGTCATAATCGGCGCTCATCAGCTTGGCGCGGTCATAGGCGCTGACATCCTTGCCCTCTGCGTTCCACGCGTCGAACACCTGCTGACGGAAGTTGAGCGTCCAGTTGAAGCTGGGCGAATTGTTATACGCAAGCTTCGCATTGGGGACGACTTCGCGGATGCGGTCGACCATGCCGGCGATCTGTTCGATGTGCGGCTTTTCGGTCTCGATCCACAGCAGGTCGGCGCCGTTCTGCAAGGACGCGATGCAGTCCATGACGCAGCGGTCCTCACCGGTTCCCGAGCGGAACTGATAGAGGTTCGAGGGCAGGCGCTTCGGGCGCATCAGCTTGCCGTCGCGGTTGATCAGGACGTCGCCGGGGTTGCCCGCGCCTTCGACCTCTTCGCAATCGAGGAAGCTGTTATACTGGTCGCCGAGGTCGCCGGGCTCTTTCGAGAAGGCGATCTGCTTGGTCAGGCCCGCGCCGAGGCTGTCGGTGCGCGTGACGATGATGCCGTCCTCGACGCCGAGTTCCATGAAGGCGTAGCGGCAGGCGCGGATCTTCGCGATGAAATCCTCGTGCGGCACGGTGACCTTGCCGTCCTGGTGGCCGCACTGCTTTTCGTCCGAGACCTGGTTCTCGATCTGGAGCGCGCAGGCGCCGGCCTCAATCATCTTCTTGGCGAGCAGATAGGTCGCCTCGGCGTTGCCGAAGCCCGCGTCGATGTCGGCGATGATCGGCACGACGTGCGTTTCATGATTGTCGATCGCGGCCTGAACCTGCTTGGCCTTGAGCTCGTCGCCCTCGGCGCGTGCGGCGTCGAGGTCGCGGAACAGAAGCCCAAGTTCGCGCGCGTCGGCCTGACGCAGGAAGGTGTAGATTTCCTCGATCAGCGCGGGGACGCTGGTCTTTTCATGCATCGACTGGTCGGGGAGCGGGCCGAATTCGCTGCGCAACGCCGCGATCATCCAGCCCGACAGATAGATGTAGCGGCCCTTGACGGTGCCGAAATGCTTCTTGATCGAGATCATCTTCTGCTGCGCGATGAAGCCGTGCCAGCAGCCCAAGGACTGGGTGTAGTTCGCGGGGTCGGCGTCATAGGCGGCCATGTCGGCGCGCATGATGCGCGCGGTGTAGCGGGCGACGTCGAGGCCGGTACGGAACTTGTTCTGGGCGCGCATGCGGGCGATGCTTTCGCCGCTGATGCCGTCCCACGTGCCGTCATAGTCGCGGATGAGGCGGCCGGCCTGCGCCATGTCTTCCTGATAACCCATCGTCGTATCCTTGTGCGGAGGTGATGGGTGGAAGTTGGCGAAGGTGCCGCGGAAAGTGAAAAGCTTTGTCAATAATATTTGTGAAATATGGCAGATAGGTGTAAATGAGACTGTAAATTAGTAAAGAAAGTTACAAAATGGCGGAGCGGCGGGTGTTTGCAGGGCCGGCGGTGCGCAAGGTGCGGCGCGAGGCGGGGATGACGCAGGCCGCCATGGCCGAGGCGCTCGCCATTTCGCCGAGCTATCTCAACCTGATCGAGCATGGGCAGCGGCCCCTCAGCGCGACGGTGATCGTACGGCTGGCCGAGCGGTTCGGGTTCGACGCGGCGAAGCTGGGCGCCGAGGAACTGCCGGGCGGTCTCGCAGGCCTGCGGCGTCGGCTCGCCGATCCGCGCTTTGCCGACCTCGGGATCGGCGCGCAGGAGGTCGAGGAGTGGATGCAGGCGGCGCCCGCGACCGCCGCGGCCTTTGCGCGATTGTTCGATGCGGCGCCCGAGGCTCGCGCGGAAAGCGAAGCCGACGCGCCCGAAGTTGCCGCGGTGCGCCGCGCGATCGAGAAATGGCGCAACCATTTCCCCGATCTCGACGCGCGCGCGGAGGAGCTGGCGGACGAGCTGCGGCTCGCGGGCGGTGATCTTTATGGTACGATTTCCGAGCGTCTGCGCACGCGGCACCAGCTCGGCATCCGCATCCTGCCGTCGGACGTGATGCCCGACCGGCTGCGCTGGCTCGACTGGCACGCGCGGCAGCTTATGCTGAACGAACTGCTGCGTCCCGCGTCGCGGACCTTTCAGGCGGCGGCGACATTGGCGCAGGTCGAGGCGAAGGGCGAAATCGACGCGCTCGTCGCGGGGGCGGAATTTGCCGAACCCGCCGCGGCGCGCCTGTTCGAGCGGCATCTGATCCACTATTTCGCGGCGGCACTGATGATGCCCTATGGCCGCTTCCTGCGCGCCTGCGACGCGACGGGCTACGACCTGCTGCTGCTCCAGCGACGCTTCGGCGCGGGCTATGAACAGGTGGCGCACCGGCTGACGACCTTGCAGCGTGTCGGCGCGCGCGGGCTGCCCTTTTTCATGCTGCGTATCGACCGTGCGGGGCAGGGGAGCAAACGCTATGCTGGCGCGAGCCAGTCGCCGCTGGTCGACGGCGATGCGCGCTGCCCGTTGTGGGGCGTGCATGAGGCGTTCGCGCGGCCCGGCGAGGTCGTCGCCGATCTGGTCGAGCTGGAGGATGGATCGCGCTGGTTCACCCAGTCGCGCTCGGTCGCCGCGCCGGGTGCAACGGGTAGCGGGACGCCAGCGCGCTTTGCCGTGTGCGTCGGGGTCGATGCCAAGGTCGCCGCGCCGCTGATCGCCGCGCGCGGGATCGACCTGATGCGCAGTCCCGCGACGCCGATCGGCCTTGGGTGCAGGCGGTGCACGCGCACCGGGTGCGTGCAGCGATCGATGCCGCCGCTCGGGCGACCGTTGCGCTTCCGCGAGGGCGAGCGCGGCGTGAGCGCATTCGATTTCGCGGGGGATTGAGGTTTGTCGGCGGTTTGCGCACAGCCAAGGCGGCGTGTGCGATGCCGCATCGGAGACGGGTGCGGGTATCCGTCAGGCGGCTGCCGCAGAGCCCCTCCCCGAAAGGCTCTGCGGCCCGATCATGCCTTTTGCGCCGCGACCCAGCGGTCGATCACCGATTCGAGCACCGAGATCGGCATCGCGCCCGCCGACAGCGCGGTGTCGTGGAAGGCGCGGAGATCGAATTTGGCGCCAAGCGCGGCCTTCGCCTTCTCGCGGATGCGGACCCAGCTTGTCTGGCCGACCATATAGCTCGTCGCCTGACCCGGCCAGACGCAGTAGCGTTCGATTTCGGTGACGTTCGACGGTTCGGGGGTGCCGAGCGTGTCGTTATAATAGGCGATCGCCTTTTCGCGCGTCCATTTATAATGGTGGAGCCCGGTATCGGCGACGAGGCGCGCGGCGCGGAACATATAGGACTGAAGGTAGCCGAGGCGGCCCCACGGGTCCTTTTCGTAGACGCCCATCTCGTCGGCGAGTTGCTCGGCGTAGAGGCCCCAGCCCTCGGTATAGACCGAATAGGCGGGAAGGCGGCGGAGGCGCGGGATGCCCTCGGCCTCCTGCGCGAGCGCGATCTGGTGATGATGACCGGGCGACGCTTCGTGATAGGTCAGCGTCGGCAGCGTCCAGCTGGGGTTTTCCGCGGTGTCGCGCAGGTTGATATAATAGGCGCCGGGGCGTGAGCCATCGAGCGCGGGGATCTGGTAATAGCCGCCGGTCGCGCCATCCTCGATATCGGCGGGGACGCGGCGGATCTCGACCTTCGCCTTGGGCAGACGGCCGAAGGCTTCGGGCAGACGCGCCTGGATCGCCTGCATCTGGGCGTTGAGTTCGGCGATCAGCTTTTCCTTGCCCGCGTCGGTGTTCGGGTAGAGGAAACGCGGATCCTTGCCGAGCGCGCGCATCCGTTCGGCGACGCTGCCGTTGGTCATCCCCTGCGCCTTGAAGATCGCGTCGGCCTGCGCGCTCAAATCGGCGACGCGATCGAGCCCGAGCTTGTGCACTTCCTCGGCCGACATGCCCGTCGTCGTCGCATAGCGGAGCGCATAGGCATAATATTCGTCGCCCTTCGGCAGACGCCAGACGCCGGCATCATGTGTCGCGCGCGCGCGGACGGCGCGAAGCTCGTCGGCCTGGCGGCGCATCGCGGGATAGATCTTGCCCTCGACGATCGCCGCGCAGCGCCTTGCCCAGTCGCCCGGAATGTCCTTCGTCTTCGCGGCGAGATTTTTGGTCAGTCCATTGGCGTCGGGGGCAGGGGCCTGGATGCGGTCGAACTGGCCGAGCGTGCGGTCGATGACAAAATCGGGCGGGATCACGCCCGCCGCATGGTCGGCCTTGATCCGCCCCGTCTCATTGTCGAGCTGAACCGCGAAATCGGCGCAGCGCGCGAGATAGGCCTCGGCGTCGGCGGCGTTCGCGATGCTGTGCTGGTTGATCAGGAAATCGGGGATCGAGCGATAGCTGCCCGACAGCTGGGTCACCGGATGCGGTTCGGGCCAGCTGTGAAGGCCGTAGCCGAAGGTGTCATAGGCCTTGACGAAATATTCCCAGGGACCGCGGAAAGTTTCGTAGTTTACGAGGTCCATCCCCGACAGCTTTGACGCATCGATCTTTTTCAGTTCGGCGAGACCGTCGCGGTAGAGCTGGTGGCTCCGTTTGATGCCGGCGGGCGAGCGATCGTCGAGTCTGGCCTTGAGCGGCAGGCGGGCGTCCTTGTCGAGCCCGAGCGCGGTCGCGAATTCGGGGCTTTCGTCGACCATCCGGTCGTAGAAGCGGTCGTAGATCGCGGTGAGCCGCGCGCCTTCGCCGCTCGCCGCCTCGCCGGTCAGCGCGGCCGCGGGGTTGCGGACGCCCGCGAGGGCGGAGGTCGCGGCGAGGGTGGCGATGAGGGTACGGCGGTCGAGCATGATCGTCTCCGATAAGGTGTGTTGTCCGGATGCTACACGGAGACGTCAGCCGAGTCTTGTATCGATTTGACTCCGGCGCCATGCGCCCGGCGTGGCGCCGCTGAGCCGCGCGACCGCGTGCGTCATATGCGCCTGATCGGTGAAGTGGAGGCGGTGTGCGATGTCGGCGAGCGCCCCGGCGCCCGCGCGGATCGCCGCGAGCGCGGCGCGGGCGCGGGCATCGGCACGATAGGCCTTGGGGGTGCAGCCGTAGGCGGCGCGGAAGCCGCGGCTGAGCGTTTCGGCGCGTACACCCGTACGCTCGGCCCATTCGCCGAGCCGGATCGGTTCGCCGCCGCGCAGATCGCGCGCGAGCAGGTCGGGCCAGTCCTGCGCACGATCGGGAAGCGCGACAAATTGTTCGGCGAATGCCGCCGCGGCGTTGCGCGGGTCGTGCGCGGCGAGACGGACGAGCAGGTCGGGATCGTCGACGCGGCCGCGGACCTGCGTGCTTGCCGCGAGTTTGGCGGGCAGATCGAGAACCAGGACGCGCGCCCCCCTCGCCTCGACGCGATCGAGGTGCGATTCGAACGGATGGTGGATCAGCGCGTCGCCGGGACGGACGTCGAAGCGGCCTTCGTCGCCCGCCTCCTGATAGCCGCCTTCGAGCACAACCGCGACGAAGGCGTCGTCGTGGCAATGGCGCGCGCGCAGTTCGTGCGGGTGGTGAGCGAGCAACCCGAGCGGGGCATCGGCAAATTGGGGCGACGCCACCTATTCGCGCGCCTTTGCCGCCGTGCGGACGTCCTGCGACCGTTCGAGCGGCATGACGAGGATATCGTCACCGTCGACGATCACCGCGATATCCGACAGGCCGACGACCGATACGCGCTTGCCGCCGGTGCGGATGAGGTTGCCGCGGCAGTCGTGGAGAAAGGCGTCGCCCGACACGGCATTGCCCGCTCCGTCCTTTATGCCGACGCCGTGGACCGCCTGCCAGCTGCCGAGATCGGACCAGCCCATCGAAGCCGGGACGACCGCAACGCGATCGTCCTTTTCCATCACGGCGTAGTCGATCGAAACGGACGGTGCCTTTTCGAACTCGATCGCGTCGGCATGGCACGCATCGCCGTCGCGCATGCCCGCGGCGACGGCTTTGTCGGCGGCCTCGAAGATCGCGCGGCAATGGGTGAGCATCGCGTCGCGCATCCGCGCCGCGCGGAACAGGAAGATGCCGGCATTCCAGCTGTACCCGCCTGCGGCGAGCATGGCCTCGGCATCGGCGAGCGGCGGTTTTTCGATGAAGCGATCGACGCGAAAACCCTCATCGCCGAGTGCGGCGCCGCCGGCGATATAGCCGAAGCCGGTTTCGGGACAGTCGGGCGTGATGCCGAAGGTGACGAGCCAGTCCTGCTGCGCGAGGCGTGCGCCCTTCGCGATCGCCGCGTGAAAGGCCGGGAGGTCGGCGATCACATGGTCGCTCGGCATCACGAGCAGCAGCGTATCGGCGTCGGCCTGCGCGACGGCTAGCGCGATTGCCGCGGCGGTGTTGCGCGGCATCGGTTCGACGAGCAGCGAGGCTTCCTTCGCGCCGATCTGTTCGCGGACCACCGCGACATGGGCATCGCCGCACAGGATGACGGGCGGGAGGAAATCGGGTCCTGCGGGCGTGCGCTGGACGGTCTGTTCGAACAGGCTCTTCTCGCCGGTCAGCGGCAGGAACTGCTTGGCGCGGTCGCCGCGCGATTCGGGCCACAGGCGCGTTCCGGCGCCGCCGCAGAGGATTACGGGCTGGATCATCAAGGTCATGGCCCTCGTCTACCGCCTCCAATGCCGCCGGTCATCCTCTTCGTGAAACGGGAAGTGTAAAATTAACCGACAGTTGACGCCTCGGCTGTAGTATCGCGCCGGCATGTTCCGGCTATTCAAACATTATGTCCCGCACGCCGTCGTCTGGCTGGCGCTGATCGAATTTCTCGCGCTGCTCGGCTCGGCCGAGGGGGCGTGGCATCTCTATGCGCATCAGGCGGGATTCGACGCGGGGCCGCTGGCCAGCCGCTGGCTTCCGCTCCTCACCTTCGGCATCGCCAATTCGCTCGCGATGATGGCGACGGGCATGTACGGGAACGAGGGGCTGCGTTCGATGCGCTTTGCGACGGCGCGGTTGCTCGCGGCGATTTCGCTGGGCGTGATCTTTCTCTCGGTGCTCGGTTTCCTGTTGCCGACCGTGACGCTGTGGCGCGCGAACAGCCTCTATGCGATGATCCTTGCGATCACGGTACTGTTCGTGATCCGGCTCGCGCTCACCCAGTCGGCGGGAACCGAGGCATTCCGGCGCCGTATCCTCGTCCTCGGTGCGGGGCCGCGCGCGGCGCGGCTCGCCGCGCTGGCCGATGCGCCGGGAAGCGGGCTCGAGATGGTCGGCTTCGTCGCGATGGGCGCGGCCGAGACGACGGTGGCGGGCGCCGTGCCGCGCGAGGCGATCGCCAATCTGTCGGACCATGTGGTGGCGCTGCGCGCAGGCGAAGTCGTGCTGGCGCTCGAGGAGCGGCGCAATGCGCTGCCGCTGAACGACCTGCTCCGCGTCAAGACGACGGGCGTGTATGTCAACGACATCGCGAGCTTCATCGAGCGCGAAACGGGGCGCGTCGACCTTGCGACCACCAACCCCAGCGGGCTGATCTTTTCGGACGGCTTTTCGGCCGGCCAGCGGATTTCCAAGGTCGGCAAACGGATATTCGACATCGTCGCGAGCCTGATCGTCCTCGTCGTCGGCCTGCCGCTGATCATCGTCGCGGGGATCGCGGTGGTGCTCGACAGCCGCGGGCCGGTCTTTTACCGCCAGCCGCGCGTCGGCCTGTTCGGCGAGCCCTATGACATCTTCAAGATCCGGTCGATGCGCACCGACGCCGAGGCGGCGGGCAAGGCCGTGTGGGCGGCCGAGAACGACCCGCGCGTCACCCGCGTCGGGCGCATTATCCGCAAGCTTCGCATCGACGAGCTGCCGCAGACCTGGTGCGTGCTGAAGGGCGACATGAGCTTCGTCGGGCCGCGCCCCGAACGGCCGAGCTTCGTCGAGGAACTCGAGCAGAAGCTGCCCTATTATGCCGAACGCCACATGGTGAAGCCGGGGCTGACCGGCTGGGCGCAGATCAACTATCCCTATGGCGCATCGGTCGAGGATGCGCGCGTGAAGCTCGAATACGACCTTTATTACGCCAAGAATTATTCGCCTTTCCTCGACCTGTTGATCCTGCTCCAGACGGTGCGTGTCGTGCTGTGGCCGGAGGGTGCGAGGTAGCGGTGAGCGCGCTCGCCGGCCTGTCCCAGATCCTGTCCGGCCTCGCGATGGCGGGCTTTGCCGGGGTCACGCTGTGGCTGCTGACGCGGCCGCGCGCGCGGACGGCAGCGCTGATGCCCGCACCGCGATGGCTCGCTGCCGCCGCCGCCGCCACGGGTTTCTGGGCCGGGGCGCTCTTCCTCTTCGGCCCCGGCTCGTCGCAATCGCTGGTCGTCCAGACCGTACGCGACCTTGCGATGCTGTTCTGGCTGGCGCAGACATTCTGGTCCGCGGGCGCACCGATGTCGCGGCCGTTGCGGCTGATTCTCCGGATGCTGGCGACGATCTGCATGGTGACCCTCCTGCTGGGGGCGGCGGCGCATCTGCGTGCGGGGGACGCGGCCGAGCCGTGGATGGCGCCGGCGCTGGCCTTTGCGGCGGTGGTCGTCGCGATCGGCGGCCTGCTGCTTGTCGATGGCGGCGCGCGCCAGGCGAGCGCCGGACAGCGCAAGCCGGTGATGGCGGTCGCGGCGGGTTTCGCGATGCTGTGGGCCTATGAGGTCAATATCCAGCTGATCGGCGCGCTGACCGGCGAGACCGCATCGATGCTGCGCGATCTCCTGCCCGGGGTCGCCTTGCTGACCCTGCCGACCTATGTCGTCGCGGCGCTCGATGTCGGGCGCGACCGGATGCGCCTGTCGCGCACCGCGGCGACGCGCACGCTGATCCTGCTCGGCGGCGCGGCCTATCTGATCGTCATTGCCCTGACCGGCGCCGTCGCGCGGCTGGTGGGCGGCGACTATGCCGAGCTGGCGCAGGCGATATCGCTCGCCGCCGCGCTGGGCGCGGGCGGGCTCTTGCTCGCCTCCTCGCGATACCGCGCCTGGCTGACGGTGATCATCTCCAAGCATTTCTTCGAGCATCGCTACGATTATCGCGCCGAGTGGATGCGGTTCACCGCGACGCTGGGGCAGGGCGACGGCGACGACGACCGCAACCTCTATCGCCGCGTCGCGAAGGCGCTGGCCGAGCTCACGGGCAGCCCGGGCGCGCTGCTGATGCTGCCGGGCGCATCGGGCAGCTTCCGTGTCGCCGAGCAATGGCATTGGCCGGGCGCGCCGGGCGAGGAGGCGACGCTGTCGCTGCGGTCGGCCTTCATGCTGCAGGAGACGCAATATATCGTCGATCTCGACACCGAACGCCGCGGGCAGGGCAGCGAGGATCTGGCGATCCCCGACTGGCTGATCGCCGACACGCGGGCGTGGGTGGTCGTGCCCGTGCTGCATTTCCAGCGGATGATCGCGATCGTCGTGCTGCAACGCCCCGCGGCGTCGCGCGCGCTCGACTGGGAAGATCTCGACGTGCTGCGCATCGCGGGGCAGCAGGCGGCAAGCTATCTCGCCGAATCGCAGAGCCAGCGGGCCTTGTCGGAGGCGCGGCGCTTCGACGAGTTCAACCGCCGCTTCGCCTTCATCATGCACGACATCAAGAATCTGGCGAGCCAGATCGGGCTGCTCGCGCGCAATGCCGAGCGCCACGCCGACAAGCCCGATTTCCGCGCCGACATGATCGGGACGCTGAAGGTTTCGGCGGGGCGGCTCAGCGACCTCCTCGTCCGGCTGGCGCCGCGCGAGCGCGGCCCCGCTGCGGAAGCCGGGCGGCTATTGGTCGAACCGGTGCTGAACGAGATCGCCGCCGCGATGCGCCCGCGCCGCGCGCTGTTCATCGGTTGCCAGGCCGGACTGGCGGCGTGGGCCAACGCGGGCGCGGTCCGGCAGATCGTCCAGCATCTGGTAACCAATGCGATCGATGCGTCGGCGCCCGAAACGCCGGTGCAGGTGGTCGCGGTCGCCGAGCAGGGGCGCGTGCGCATCGACGTGATCGACGAGGGCAGCGGCATGACGCGTGAATTCATCCGCGACGAGCTGTTCAAGCCCTTTGTGTCGACGAAGGAATCGGGGTTCGGGCTGGGGGCGTTCGAGGCGCTGCGGATCGCGCAGGCGATGGGCGGCGCGATCGAGGTGGCGAGCGAGCCGGGCAAGGGAAGCAACTTTACCCTCTGGCTGCCGCTTGCCGATGTACGCAGCGAAAACGGGGGCGATCCCCGCGCGATGAAGGTGGGACAGCGATGACCGGGGACGGGACCAATTTGCGCAAACTGCTGGTGGTCGAGGACGATCCGGGGCTGCAGGCGCAGCTCAAATGGGCCTATGAGGACTATCAGGTGCTGGTGGCGGGCGACCATGACGCGGCGATCGAGCAGCTGCGCGCCGAGGAGCCCGACGTCGTCACGCTCGACCTCGGGCTGCCGCCCGATCGCGACGGGACGCGCGAAGGGTTCCGGACGCTGCAGGCGATTCTCGAGGCGAAGCCCGACACCAAGGTGATCGTCGTGTCGGGGCATGGCGAGCGGGCGAGCGCGCTGTCGGCGATCGCGAACGGGGCGTGGGACTTCTATCAGAAGCCGATCGATATCGACGAACTGGGACTGATCGTCCGCCGTGCCTTCCACGTTCGCGAGCTCGAGGTCGAGAATGCCCGGCTGGCCCGCCAGGGCGCAGGTGACAATCGCGTGCTCGGCGGGATGATCACCGGCGCGCCCGAGATGCTGAAGGTCGCGCGCACGATCGAGCGCGTTGCCAACCTCGACGTATCGGTGATGCTGCTCGGGGCGAGCGGCACGGGCAAGGAACTGCTCGCGCGCGGGCTGCACGAGGCGAGCGCGCGGCGCGATGGCGCGTTCGTCGCGATCAATTGCGCCGCGATCCCCGAAAATCTGCTCGAAAGCGAATTGTTCGGGCACGAGAAGGGCGCCTTCACGGGCGCGGTGAAGACGACCGAGGGCAAGATCGAACTGGCGCACGGCGGCACGCTCTTCCTCGACGAGGTCGGCGACATCCCGCTGCCGCTGCAGGTCAAATTGCTGCGCTTTTTGCAGGAGCGCACGATCGAGCGCATCGGCGGGCGCAAGGCGATTGCGGTCGATACCAGGATCGTGTGCGCGACACACCGCGACCTCGACGCGATGATCGCCGGACAGAGTTTTCGCGACGATCTTTATTACCGGCTCGCCGAAATGGTCGTGAAGAT
Organism: Sphingopyxis sp.; assembly: GCA_017745175.1. Classification (GTDB taxonomy): domain Bacteria; phylum Pseudomonadota; class Alphaproteobacteria; order Sphingomonadales; family Sphingomonadaceae; genus Sphingopyxis. The sequence goes on from JAGHZY010000016.1 coordinate 25,991, forward strand.
TCCGTCGCTCGCCGAACGGCCCGGCGATGCGGTGCTGCTGGCGCGGCACTTCCTTCACCAATATGCGCCCGAGATGAACCCCGGCGTGCGCGGTTTCGCGCCCGATGCGCTGCAGGCGATCGACGAGGGACGCTGGCCGGGCAATGTCCGCGAACTCGAGAATCGCATCAAGCGCGCGGTGATCATGGCCGACGGCAAGCTGGTGATGCGCGAGGATCTGGACCTCGCGACGAGCGAGGCGGACGGCGAGGAAGCATGGCTCAACCTGCGGAGCGCGCGCGAGGCGGCCGACCGCGTCGCGATCCGCCGCGCGATGATGCAGAGCGAAGGCAATATCTCGGCCGCCGCCAAGCTGCTCGGGATCAGCCGCCCGACGCTCTATGACCTGCTCAAGCAATATCGGATGCAGGCCTGAGTGGGGCTTCGCCGCGTCTCGACAGGCGCGCTGCTGCTCGCGGCGTTGCTGCTGACGGCATGCGGCGGCGGCGGGCCGCGCGCGCCGCGCGAGGCGTTGGAGGAGCGCCGCGCGGCGTTGCAGGCGGCGATCGCCGGCGATCCTGAAAACATCGTTCCGCGCGTCGAGCTGGCGCGCGTCGCGATCCGGCTCGGCGACGGAGTCGGGGCCGAAGCGGCGGTGCAGGGCGCGCTTGAAGCCGGCGCCAACGACGCGGCGCTGCGCCCCTTGCTCGCGCGCGCCTATGCGATGCAGGGCGAAGACGCCCGCGCGCTCCAGACACTCGATGGTGGGCCGATCATGCCCGAGATGACCGGCGAGGCGGCGTGGGTCGCGGGCGACGTCCATCTGGCGGGCGGCGATCTCGTCGCGGCGCGTGACGCTTATGATCGTGCGGTGCGCGAACTGCCTCGCAATTCGGACCTGTGGGTCGATGTCGCGCGCTTCCGCGATGCCAATGCCGACACGCTCGGCGCGCGCGACGCGGTCGACTATGCGATCGAACTCGACAAGGCGAACAGCGGGGCGCTGGCGTTCAAGGCGAATCTGGTGCGGACCGGCGAGGGGCTCAGGGCTTCGCTGGGCTGGTATGAAAAGGCGCTCGAAGCCGATCCCGACAACGCCGATGCGCTCATCGAACAGGCCGCGACACTCGGCGATCTCGGCCGTTATCGCGATATGCTGACGGCGTTGCGCCGCGCCGCGCCGCTGGTTTCGCGCGACCCGCGGCTTTTCTATCTTCAGGCGGTGCTGGCGGCGCGCGCGGGCGATTATCCGCTCGCGCGCAGCCTGCTCCAGCGAACACGCGGCGAACTCGATGCGCAGCCGTCGTTCATGCTGCTGAGCGCCGTCGTCGAGCTCGAGCTGGGCGGCGAGGCCATCGCGGCGAGCTGGGCCGACCGGCTGCTGACCGAACAGCCGGACAATTTCACGGCGCGGCGCATCCTCGCCGCGGCGGAATGGTCCGACGGCGACGCCGGCGCGGCGCTCGAAGCGCTGCGACCGGTCGTCGGGCGTCCCGACGCCGACAGCTGGTCGCTGCTGCTCGCGGCGCGCGCCGCGGGCGAACTTGGGAAGAGGGCCGAGTCGGCGGATTATCTGGGGCGTGCAGCGACGCTGACGCGCGGCGAGGCCGAGCCGTTTGCGGTCGACAATGACTATGGCCTGCTGACGATGGCGGCCGATGCCGAACCGCTGAACCCGGCCAGCGTGATTCCCGCCATTTCGGCTGACATGGCGAGCGGCAACAGCGCGCGCGCGATCGAGCGCGCGACGCGGCTGCGCGATGCGAACCGCGGCGTCGCCGATGCGCATATCCTGCTCGGCGACGCGGCGCTCGCAGGCGGGCGGACCGATCTGGCGGTCGAGGCCTATCGCGCCGCGCGCGATCTCGACGCGGGCGAGCGGACGACGCTGCGGCTCGCCAATGCCCTGTATCGCGCGGGCGATGTGGCGGGTTCGGGCGCGGCGATCCTCGCGCTGCAGCGCAGCCAGCCGTCGAGCGTCGCTGCCGACCGGCTTTCAGGGCATCTTGCCATGGATATCGGGCACCGCGATCAGGCGATCGTGCATTTCGAGCGCGTCCGCCGCCGGATCGGCGATCGCGATGTCGTGATCCTGCGCGAACTGGCGCGGGCGTGGGCGGCGAAGGGCGACGATGCGCGCGCGTTGCCGCTGATCGACCGCGCCTATCGGCTCCAGCCGCTCAATGCGGAGATCATGGAGATCTACGCCCGCCTGCTCGATCGGCGCGGCAAGACGCAGGCCGCCGCGGACCTGCGCGACAAGGCGGCGCAGATCGGGCGCTAGGCTGGGAGAGGCGGGTTACGACCGGTGGCGGCCACTCTCTTTCGTCGTCACCCCGGACTTGATCCGGGGTCCATGACTTCAGCGCTGCGATGGATCCCGGATCAAGTCCGGGATGACGAATGTCCGGAATCCACCCCAAGGCGGAAAGCGGGCTCAGGCTTCGGTGAGGTCGAGCAGCGTACGCGCGTCGAGGCCGATGCGGCGCATCTGCTCCGCAACCGGGGGCCAGATATTGGCAAGGAAGTCGGCGCGCATCAGGTCGCGGAGGCGCTCGGTCGCGCCCTGTGCCACAAACATGCCGACGCCGCGCTTGACCGTGACCAGTCCCTCGTCCTGGAACGTCTGATACGCCTTGGCGACGGTCAGCGGATTGGCGCCCTCTTCGGCAGCGAGCGAACGCACCGAGGGGAGCATGTCGCCGTCGCGGAATGTGCCGTCGAGGATGGCGTTGGCAATCACGTCGCGGAGACGCTGGTACACGGGTTTGGACTGGTCGAGCATGCCGCCTTAATGCCATAAGACAGCAGCACAGTCAAATTCGGCTAATTACAAATTCAGTCCGGATAGTGAAACTAAATTTCCCAGGCGCGGACAACGTCGTCGTAATCGGGTCGTGGCCGCTCATCGAGTTCGCGCGACGCGGTGCCGAGGAAGAAATAGCCGACAATCCTGTCGCCGTCGCCTGCGCCGAACGCTGCCGTCACCTCGGGACTGAAGGCCGCCCAGCCGGTGAGCCAGCTCGCGACGAAGCCGTGCGCGTGCGCGGCGTGAAGCAGGTTCATGCCGACCGCGCCCGCCGACATTTGCTGCTCCCAAAGCGGAATCTTGCTACCGGGAACGGGAGTCGAGAGCAGCACGAGCAGGGCCGGCGCCTGATGCGCGAACTGGTCGAGCGCCGACAGGTCCATGCCCGCGGCTCCCGGGTTTTCCGCCACCCATGCTTTTTTGAGCAGCGCCGCAAAGGCTTCGCGCTGGTCGCCCGCAACGGTGACGATACGCCACGGAGCGAGCTTGCCATGGTCGGGGGTGCGCAGCGCGAGCGCGATGATGTCGCGGAGCTGTGCGGCGTCGGGACCGGGTGCGACCATGTCGCGCGCCTTGCCCGAACGACGGGTGGCGAGATGGGCGAGGAGCGAGGAGGTGTCGTTGAACATGGAGCGCCATGTGGCCTTTTCCATGCGTTTGCGCAAGTGTTGCGAATGGTTCGCAATAAAAAATGGCCCGGTCGCGATAGTTACGCGCGCAATTAGATTCTTCCCTTGAGCAATTTTCGCGCTAGGTTGCGCGATCATTTTCAAAAGAGGGGTGGGAATTCCGCGCTGCGGAAGGGCGCCCCGCAACCAGAATATACCGGGGAGCCCGACGAATGACGAATGAAGTGGACCCGAACGCGTCGCTGGAGCCAGGGGCGCGGCCCGCCGACATCACCATGATCCATCCGGGCGACCATAATGGCTGGTTCGGCCATCCGCGCCAGCTGAAGCGCCTGTTCACCACCGAGATGTGGGAGCGCTTCGGCTATTACGGGATGCGCGCGATCCTGACGCTGTATCTCGCGAAGCATTTCCTCTTCAGCGACACCACGACCGCGGGCGTCTATGGCGGCTTCACCGCGCTCGTTTACCTGACCCCGCTGATCGGCGGGCTGATCGCCGACCGCTATCTGGGGTCGAAGCGATCGGTGAAGTTCGGTGCGATCCTGATGGCGCTCGGTTATTTCACCCTCTGTTTCGGGGGCGATACGGCAAAGCCGTTCGCGACGATCGACGCGCAGCGCTACGACGTCACGATCGAGGCGAAGGCCGACGGCGGCGAGGCGCGTTTCGTCACGGTCGACGGGCAGAAGCTCGAAATCCGCGGCAACGAGGACAAGTCGGTGTCGCTGCTCGCCGCCGACGGCAGCGAAGCGCGCAAGGTCGAGCCCGCGAACTTCAGGTCCGACGCCGAGCGTTCGCCGATGTTCGTCGCGATCCTGCTCGTCGGTCTCGGACTCGTCACGATCGGCAACGGCTTCTTCAAACCCAATATCTCGACGATCGTCGGCACGCTCTATGCCGACGGCGACCGCCGCCGCGACGCGGGCTTCACCATCTTTTACATGGGGATCAACCTCGGCTCGCTGATCTCGCAATTCTTCTGCCCGATCCTCGCCGAAGCGGTCGGCTGGTGGGCGGGGTTCGGCCTCGCCGCGGTCGGCATGACCTGTTCGTGGCTGCTCTTCCAGTTCGACGGCGGCCGGCTCAAGGGCTATGGCGAGCGCCCCGAGGGCGCCGACGCGAGCAAGGACTGGGTGATCTACGGCTGCGCGCTGCTCGCGATTCCGCTCGTCTATTTCCTCTTTTCGAACCTCATGTCCTATGTGAAGCCCGAGGCGGGCACCGGCCTGATCGGTTATCTTTCGACCCTGCCGATCATGGGCAAGGTGATGTTCGGCACCTTCATCCTCGCGATTCCCGGCATCCTCGCCTGGGCGTGGTTCAAGGGCAGCCGCACCGAATTCCAGATGATGTTCGCCGCGATGGTGCTGATCGTCTTCAACGTCGTCTTCTGGACCCTGTTCGAGCAGGCGGGGTCGTCGCTCACCCTGTTCGCCGAGCGCAACACGATGCTCGAAATCGGCTGGACCGAGCCGCTCTTCGCGATGTTCCGCGCGGCGCCGGTCAGCTATTATCTCTTCTTTGCCGCGCTGTTCGGCGGGGTCGCGTCGCTCGCCTGGTGGTTCTTCTCGAACGGCGAGGACGCGGCTGTAAAGCGCACGATGGCGATCGCGTGGGGCGTCGTCGTCATCGCCGCGATGATCGGCATGCACGTCGCGCGCCTCAACGGTTTCGGCAGCGAGCGCGTCTATGTGATGCCCGCGGGGCAGACGCAGATCTTCAACGCGCTGTTCATCGTGCTGCTCGCGCCGATCTTTTCGATGCTCTGGAATGCGCTGGCGGCGCGCGGGCTCGAGCCCAACATCCCCGTCAAGTTCGGCATCGCGCTGATGGGCGTCGGCGCCGGCTTCCTGTTCCTCGTCTGGGGATCGCAGTTCGCTGACAGCCGCGCGCAGGTCGGACTCGTGTGGCTCGCGGGGCTCTATCTGATCCATTCGATCGCCGAGCTCTGCATCTCGCCGGTCGGGCTGTCGATGATCACCAAATTGTCGATCGCGCGCATCGTCGGGCTGATGATGGGCGTGTGGTTCCTGTCGATCGCGACCGCGCAATATGTCGCCGGCATCGTCGCGCAGTTCGCGAGCGTCGAGACGGTCGGCGGGCAGGTGACCAACCTGAAGGTCAGCCTCGACACCTATGTCGGGGTCTTCCAGACCATCGGCCTCGTGTCGATCGTGATCGGCGGCCTGCTGCTGCTGCTTGCATGGCCGCTCAAATATCTGATGCACGGCGTAAAATAAGGGGCTCTCCGACATGCGTTTATCGATTGCGGCACTGCCGCTGCTCGCGCTCGCTGCCTGCGCGGCCACCGAAGGCGGTCCGAAGCCGGCGAGCGACAAGCCCGCCGCCGCTGCGGCCGAGAAACCGGCGAAGTTCAACAAGGATCCGTATCCGTCGACCTACAAGCCCTATCCGGGGCAGGTCACCGCGGTGCGCAATGTCACCATCTTCGACGGCGAGGGCGGGCGGATCGAGAATGGCACCGTGCTGCTCGCGAACGGCAAGGTCGAGGCGATCGGCGGCCCCGATACGCCGATCCCGGCGGATATCGCAGTCTATGACGGCACCGGCAAGTTCCTCACCCCCGGGGTCATCGATATCCACAGCCATCTCGGCGACTATCCGTCGCCCAGCGTCGATGCGCATTCGGACGGCAACGAGGCGACCGCGCCGACGACCCCCGAGGTCTGGTCCGAGCATAGCGTCTGGCCGCAGGACCCGGGCTTCAGCCGCGCGCTCGCGAACGGCGGGGTGACGGCGCTCCAGATCCTGCCGGGCAGCGCGAACCTGATGGGTGGACGCTCGATCACCCTCAAGAATGTACCCTCGCGCACCGTGCAGGGGATGAAATTCCCCGGCGCGCCCTATGGCCTCAAGATGGCGTGCGGCGAGAATCCGAAGCGCGTCTATGGCGGCAAGGGGCGGATGCCCTCGACGCGCATGGGCAATTTCGCGGTGAACCGCGCGACGTGGCAGAAGGCGGCGGCGTACAAGAAGAAGATGGACGAGGGCAAGGCGGTCGACCGCGACCTCGCGATGGAAACGCTCGCGGGCGTGCTGTCGGGCGAAATCCTCGTCCACAATCATTGCTACCGCGCCGACGAGATGGCGCTCGTGATCGATATGTCGAAGGAGTTCGGCTACAAGGTCTCGACCTTCCACCACGCGGTCGAGGCGTACAAGATTGCCGACATCCTCGCGAAGGAGGGCATCTGCGCGGCGATGTGGGCCGACTGGTGGGGCTTCAAGATGGAAGCCTATGACAGCGTCAACGAGAATATCCCGCTCGTCTACAAGGCCGGGGCGTGCACGATCGTCCACTCGGACGACGCGAACCAGATCCAGCGGCTCAATCAGGAAGCGGCGAAGGCGCGCGCCGCCGGGCGCCGCATCGGCATCGATGTGAGCGACGAGGTGGCATGGACATGGCTGTCGTACAATCCGGCGAAGGCGCTGGGCATCGCCGACCGGACCGGGAGCCTCAAGCCGGGCAAGATGGCCGACGTCGTGCTGTGGAACGGCAATCCGTTCAGCGCCTATACGCGCCCCGAAAAAGTGTGGATCGACGGCGCGCTGATGTTCGACGCCAATGATCCCAAGCGGCGTCCGGTGAGCGATTTCGAGCTGGGCCAGCCGGGCGAAGGAGACGTGAAATGATGCGCGCCCTCCTTCTTTCCGCCGCGGCACTGATCGCGGCTCCCGCCGCAGCGCAGGATGTCGCGATCGTCAATGCCAAGCTCGTCATCGGCGACGGCAGCGCGCCGATCGAGGGCGGCACCGTCGTCGTGCGCGGCGGCAAGGTCGTCGCGGCGGGCGCGGGTGTTGCCGTGCCCGCGGGCGTCGAACGCGTCAACGCGCAGGGGCGTTATGTCACCCCCGGCATCGTCGCGGCGTTCAGCCGCGTCGGGCTGACCGAGGTCGACGCCGTCAGCGGCACCAACGACCGGTCGGCGCCGCGCACGCGCTTTTCGGCGGGGCTCGATATCGCGCCCGCGCTGAACCCGATGGGCTCGCCCGTCGCGGTGAACCGCGCGTCGGGCGTCACGCGCGCGATCGTCGCGCCTGGCGGCAGCAGCAATCTGTTCGCGGGGCAGGGCGCGGTCGTCGACCTCGCCGACGACATGGACATGGTGACGCGCCCGCGCGCGCTGCAATATGTCGCGTTCGGCGAGGATGGCGCGTCGAAGGCGGGGGGCAGCCGCGCCGCGACCTTCCTGCTGTTCCGCGAACAATTGCTCGCGGCGCGCAGCTATGCCCGCAACCCCGCGACGCTTGCCGAATGGGGCAATGACGCGATGATCCAGCGCGCCGACGCCGATGCTTTGGTGCGGGTCATCAATGGCACGACGCCGCTGTTCGTGCGCGTCGACCGTGCTGCCGACATCGTCAACGTGCTGAAGCTGCGGCAGGAGTTTCCGGCGCTGAAGCTCGTGCTCGTCGGGGTGACCGAGGGCTGGCTCGTCGCGCGCGAGATCGCGGCGGCGAAGGTGCCGGTGCTCGTCTCGCCGCTCACCGACCTGCCGTCGAGCTTTGAACAACTCGGCGCGACGCAGTCGAACGCGGGCCGGCTGAAGGCCGCCGGCGTCGAGGTGTCGGTCGGCGTGTTCGACGACGATGATGCGCACAAGATGGGCTATGCGACGCAATATGCGGGCAATCTTGTCGGTCTCGCGCGCGTGCCGGGCGCGAGCGGGATGACGTGGGATCAGGCCTTCGCCGCGATCAGCAGCGTGCCTGCGCGCGCGGTCGGGATGGACGGCAGCATCGGTTCGCTGCGTCCGGGGCGCGCGGGCGACGTCGTGATCTGGGACAATGACCCGCTCGAACTCGGCAGCCGCCCGACCGCGATCTGGATCGACGGCAAGGCGCAGTCGCTGACGACGCGGCAGGATCGCCTGCGCGACCGTTATCGGGTCCCGCAGGAGGGCGCGCTGCCCAAGGCTTACGATCGCTAGGGCCGACGGGCGTTTTACTGTCTGCGCCCGCCTTATATTGGTGGTCACGCAGGTCTGAAACGAAGGATGTGATTTGCTGTCGTCGTCACCCCGGACTTGATCCGGGGTGACGAAATGGTGATCGGAGCCTCTCAAAGCCGAACCACGTCGTCATCTTGTATCCTTCATGTTGACACTGTTATCTTTGTGGCGGATGGTGCCGGGACGATGCCGCGAGTCGCCCGCCGCGCGGGCGATCGACGGCGGGAAACGCGTTCGATGAGGGACTGCCATGCAACCGTTGTCGCTTCTGATCACGACCTGCGTCCTGTTCGTCGGGTCGCACCTCGTCCTGTCGCACCCCTTGCGTGACGGGCTGGCGGGGCGGCTGGGCGAGCGGGGGTTCCAGATCACCTATTCGGTCGTCGCGATCGCGACATTCATCCTGATCGTGCAGGCGTGGCGCGGGATGCCGCCCGAGCCGCCGCTGTGGGCTGTCGACGATCCGCTGTGGATTCTGGCGTCGCTGATCGTGCTGGTCGCGAGCATATTGTTCATGGGCTCGCTGATCGGCAATCCGGCGCTGCCCGCGCCGCACGCCGCGCGCGATGCGGCCGCCGATCCGCGCGGGGTGTTCGCGATCACGCGGCACCCGATGATGTGGGGTTTCGCGCTGTGGGCGCTCGCGCACGCGCTGGTGATGCCGACGCCGGGGCAGATCATATTGTCGGCGACGATCGCCTTTCTCGCGCTCGTCGGGTCGGCGGGGCAGGATGCGAAGAAGGCGCGGCTGATGGGCGACGCGTGGCGCGGCTGGGCGGCGCGGACGAGCTTTCTGCCCTATGCGCGGCAGGTCGGCGGCACGGCGCCATGGGGCGACACGATCCCGCGGCCGCACGCGCTGCTCGGCGGATTTGTGCTTTGGATTGCCGCGACCTGGGCGCATGGTGCGCTCGGTTACATGGCCGCCGGAATCTGGCGCTGGATCGGATAGGAGCCGAATGAACGCGGACACGCATCTCAACGATCTGTCGCTGCGATTGCTGGGCCGCGCCTTCGACGATCTCGATCCCGAGGAAGGCCGTGTGGTGCAGGCGATCGCCAGGCGCGCGCCGAGCAGCCGTGACGCCGCCAATATGGGCGACGCACAGGCAAGCCACGGCGACCGGCTCGCGGACAAGGTCGCCGCGGTCGGCGGTTCGTGGGGTTTCATCATCGTCTTCACGCTGGTGCTGCTTGGCTGGATGCTGCTCAATTCAGAGGTGCTGCAGCGCTTCGGGCTCGCGTTCGACCCTTATCCCTTCATCTTTCTCAATCTGATGCTCTCGACCCTCGCCGCGGTGCAGGCGCCGATCATCATGATGAGCCAGAACCGGCAGGCGGCGAAGGACCGGCTGACCGCGAGCGTCGATTACGAGATCAACTTGCGCGCCGAGCTGGAGATCATGCGGCTGCACGAAAAGCTCGACCAGATGCGGATCAGCGAGCTGGCGGCGAAGGTTGATGAATTGTGTTCGCGGATGGACGCGAAGGGCTGAAAAACGACCTTATGTCCGTCCGGACCACGCGCTGCCCGCGATCGGGATCGGGCTTTGTTCCTTGACCTGCCGGATGATGACGAGCGTCTTGAAGCTTCGGACGCGGTCGTCGGCGGCGAAGAGTTCGCGGACCAGCGCGTCATAACCCTCCATATCCTGCGCGACCATGCGCAGCGCGATGTCGTGGTCGCCGGTGACGTTCCACGCCTCGATCACTTCGGGGACGCCCTCCAGCACCGCCATCATCTCGTCGACCGTGTGCGCGCCCTCGCGCTCGAGCGTGAGCAGGATGATCATCGACAGCGGCCAGCCGAGCGTTCGCGGTCGAACGACCGCGACTTCGCGCCGGATCATTCCCGACGCGCGGAGCTGGCGGATCCGGCGATAGCAGGCGGGCGCCGATAGGCCGATTTCGGCGGCCATTTCGGGGACCGGCCGCGTCGAATCGGCCTGCATCAGGCGGAGCAGTTTGAGGTCGAAATCATCCATGCGCGATTCCCTGTCACCGGAAACAGGCTATCAATAATATTTATCGATAGGGCGTCAAATTCGATCACACTTATCGAGGCAAATCGGATAGCTCTCGCGCCGAAATCTGGTCGAGGAAGCCATGACCGTCTCTGCTACCCCACGAATGAACGCCCGATCCGACCTGCCCGCGCTGGGCGCGCTCTTTCTGTCGCTGCTTTCGGTCACGGGCGGCGCGACGCTCGCGAAGAGCCTGTTCCCGGCGATCGGCCCCGAGGGAACCACCGCGCTGCGCCTGATTTTCGGCGCGATCCTGCTGTCCGCGATCCTGCGCCCGTGGCGACTGGACCTCAGGACCGGCTGGCGGTCGATCCTTGCCTATGGGCTGGTGCTGGGGGCGATGAACCTCAGCTTCTACAAGGCGCTCTCCTATATTCCGCTCGGCATCGCGATCGCGATCGAGTTTATCGGGCCGCTGAGCGTTGCCGTGCTGACGTCGCGTCGCCGCAGCGATTTCCTGTGGATCGGGATCGCGGTCGTCGGGCTCGGCCTGCTGCTGCCGCTGCAGGGCGGCGCGGCGCATCTCGACTGGCGCGGGATCGCGCTCGCGCTGTTCGCCGGGCTTTGCTGGGCAGCCTATATATTGATCGGGCGGCGCGCGGGCGCCGAACACGGCCCCGCGGCCGCCGCCGGCGGCGTGATCGTCGCGGCCATCGTCGCGGCGCCGATCGGGATCGCGCACGCCGGATCGGCGCTGCTCCAGCCCGAAATCCTTGCGATCGGTATCGGTGTGGGGCTGGTTTCGAGCGCAATACCCTATGGGCTCGAGATGATCGCGCTGCCGCGTCTGCCGTCGCACACCTTCGGTACCTTGCTCAGCGCCGAGCCCGCCGTCGGCGCGCTGATGGGCTTTCTTGTACTCGGCGAGCGGCTTGCGGCGATGCAATGGGCGGCGATCGGCCTGATTGTCTGCTCGTCGATCGGCGCCGCGATGAACGTGAAGGAGCATATCGCCGCCGAACCACCCTTCGACGGCGAACCGGCGGCCGGCTAGAGCCGGACCATCCGCATGCCCATTTCGCCATAGCGCGGCCCGCTCGTCCCGCCCTTCGGCGCCGCCGTTTCGATCGCGGCGAGATCGTCGGCGGTCAGCGTGACCTCCGCCGCGGCGACGCTGTCTTCCATCGTCGCGCGGCGCTTGGTGCCGGGGATCGGGACGATGTCGGGGCCTTGCGCGAGCAGCCACGCCAGCGCGACCTGTGCTTTCGATACGCCATGCCTGTCCGCGACCGCGCCGATCGCATCGACGATCGCGAGGTTGGCGGGCAGATTTTCGTCCGAATAGCGCGGGTCGTTGCGGCGCCAGTCGGTTTCGGGAAGCTCGTCGCGGCTGCGCACCGCGCCCGCGAGGAAACCGCGGCCGAGCGGCGAATAGGGGACGAAGCCGATGCCGTGTTCGCGGCAGACCCCGAGGATCTCGTCCTCGATGTCGCGTTCCCAGATCGAATATTCGCTCTGCAGCGCGGTGATCGGCGCGGCCTTGGCGGCGCGGCGGATCGTCTCGGGGCCGGCTTCGGAGAGCGCGATGTGGCGGACCTTGCCCTCCTTCACCAGCTCCATCATGCCGCCGACGGTTTCCTCGATCGGCACCGAGGGGTCGACGCGGTGCTGGTAGAAAAGGTCGATCGTGTCGATGCCGAGCCGCTGGAGCGATCCCTCGCAGGCCGCGCGGGCGTTGGCGGGCGAGCCATCGACGCCGGTGATCTGCTTGCCCTCGAAGCGGAAGCCGAACTTGGTCGCGATGACGAGGCCGTCGCGCTTGCCGCGGATCGCCTGCCCAAGCAGTTCCTCGTTGCTGAACGGGCCATAGATTTGCGCGGTGTCGAAGAAGGTGACGCCGAGGTCGATCGCGCGGTGGATCGTGCGCGTCGATTCATCGAGGTCGGCGGCTTCGCCATAGAGGATGTTGCCGCCCTTGATCATCGGCATGCAGCCGATGCCAATCGCCGACACTTCGAGGCCATGACCGAGCTTGCGATATTTCATGATGCGACTCCTGCGGGGGAACTATCATCTTCTACACCATCGGCGGCATATTTGGTCGCAGCGACGTCGCCGACGACATTGCCGAGCGTGCGGAAGATGTCGGGGAAGGTCTCGACCGCCACGAGCAACCCGAGCGGGGCGACGGGTACACCCATCGAGATCGCGATGGGCGCGATCGAGGTCACGAAGCTGATCGAGCCGGGCAGGCTGACCGACGAGAGTGCCGCGGCGAGCGCGACGCCGAGCCCGACGGCCATTTCGGGCCATGTCAGTTCGACGCCGAACAGCCACGCGATATAGACCACGACGGCGAGGTTCATCGCGGGGCTGGTGAAGCGGAACAGCGCGACGGCGAGCGGCAGGACGATGTCGGCCTTCTTCGGGTCGACGCCGAGTTCGGCCGACGATTTGAGCATCGCGGGCAGGCTGGCGAGCGAGCTTTGCGTACTCACCGCGACCGCAAAGGTCGGCACCATCGCGCGGACGAAGCGCGGCAGCGGCACGCCGACGACGACCACCGCGAGGGCGACGCCGAGCAGGATCGTGCAGGTGCCGATCGCCGAAAGCATCAGCACATAGTGGACGAGACCACCGAAGGCGGCGACGCCGGCCTTGATCGCCAGCGCATAGCCGAGCGCGAACACGCCCAGCGGCGCGAGCGCGAGAACCCAGCCGATGACGACGAGCATCGCGTCGCCCAGCGCCTTGAAGAAGCCCGACAGCGTTGCGCGTTCGGCGTTGCCGATCCGGCCGATCGCAAAGGCGAAAATGGTGGTGAAGACGATCAGCGGCAGAATCGATGTTTCGGCGGCCGCGGCGATCGGATTGGTCGGGATGAGGCCGAGGATGAAATCGGTGAAGGTCGGCGTCGGCACCGCTTCGGTCGAGCCCCCGAGCCCGTGGCGCAGGCCTTCGGCTGCCGCGGCGGACATCGGGAAGGCGTGCAGCAGAAGCGGCAGCACCAGCAGGGTCATCAGCCCGGCGAGCAGATTTGCGCCGATGAAGATCGCGACCGCGCGCCCGGCGAGCTTGCCCGCCCGCGCCGCGTCGGCCGTAGCGGTGATGCCCGTGATCAGCAGCGCGACGATCAGCGGGATGATCGTCATCTTGAGCGCGTTGAGCCAGAGCAGGCCGATCCATTCGATATAGGGCAGCGACGCCGTGCCCCATTCGACCGAGATCATCTCGACCCCCACGCCGAGCAACATGCCGGCGACGAGCGCCGAGAGAATGAACCAAGCGGATTTCAAAGCGGATTCTCCCGGCGTTTTTTCTGGCCTGCTTGCCAAGCAAAATTGGGTGACTTAGAGCATTTCCCGGAAGAAACGGGAACCGGTTTTTGGCCGGAAAATGCTCTGCGGGGGCCATCCCGCGGGTGCCGGGGCAGGCTTTGCTGCCACCGGATTAGGTAGCAGAGGGAACATGCGCAAGTTTTTCGGAACCGACGGGATTCGCGGGCTGACCAACAAGGCTCCGATGACGGCGGAGGTCGCGATGCGCGTCGGCATGGCGGCGGGCGCGCACTTTCTGCGCGGCGGCCACAAGCACCGCGTCGTGATCGGCAAGGATACGCGCCTGTCGGGCTATATGCTCGAAAATGCGCTTGTCGCGGGTTTCACCAGCGTCGGCATGGATGTCGTGCAGGTCGGCCCGATGCCGACCCCCGCGATCGCGATGCTCACGCGTTCGATGCGCGCTGACCTTGGCGTGATGATCTCGGCGAGCCACAACCCGTTTCGCGACAACGGGATCAAGCTGTTCGGCCCCGACGGATATAAATTGTCCGATGAGGATGAGGCGCAGATCGAGCATCTGCTGACGCAGGAGCCCACGCTGGCCGATGCGGCGCATATCGGGCGCGCGAAACGCATCGACGACGCGCGCGGCCGTTACATCCACGCGGTGAAGCAGAGCCTGCCCGAATCGGTGCGCCTCGACGGGCTGCGCATCGTGCTCGATTGCGCCAACGGCGCAGCGTATAACAGCGCGCCGACGGTGTTCTGGGAGCTGGGCGCCGACGTGGTGGCGATCGGCGTCGAACCCAATGGCACCAATATCAACGACAAGTGCGGATCGACCGCGCCTGCCTTGCTGCAGGAAACGGTCGTCGCGAGCGGCGCCGATATCGGTATCGCGCTCGACGGTGACGCCGACCGGCTGATCGTCGTCGATGAAAAGGGAACGATCGTCGACGGCGACCAGATCATGGGGCTGATCGGCGCGAGCTGGGCGCGACAAGGCCGGCTGAAGGGCGGCGGCGTCGTCGCGACGGTGATGTCGAACCTCGGTCTCGAGCGTTTCCTCGAAGGCGAGGGGCTCCGGCTCGAACGCACCAAGGTCGGCGACCGCTACGTGCTCGAACGCATGAAGGAAGGCGGCTTCAACGTCGGCGGCGAGCAGTCGGGGCACATGATCCTGTCGGATCATGCGACGACCGGCGACGGCACGCTCGCCGCGCTGCAGGTGCTCGCCGAGCTGGTCGCGGGCGGCAAGCCGGCGAGCGATCTGCTGCATCAGTTCGACCCCGTGCCGCAGCTTCTGAAGAATGTCCGCTTTGCGGGCGGAAAACCGCTCGAGCACAAGGATGTGATGGCTGCAATCGCCGAGGGCGAGGCGGCGCTGAACGGGCGCGGGCGCCTTGTCATCCGCCCCTCGGGCACCGAGCCGCTGATCCGCGTGATGGCCGAGGGCGACGACGCCGGGCAGGTCGAGCAGGTCGTCGACATGATCTGCGACGCGGTGCGCGCCGCGGCCGCCTGACCATTTTATTTTCCGGAACCGAAAGAGACTCATCATGCTTGAAATGCGACCCGATTGTGAAAAGTGCGGACGCGATCTGCCGGCGAACCTGCACGGCGCCTTCATCTGCTCGTTCGAATGCACCTTCTGCGCCAATTGCGCCGACAAGCTCGACGAGATTTGTCCCAATTGCGGCGGCGACCTGCTCGACCGGCCGCTTCGCGAAGGGGCGGCGCTGGCCAAATTCCCCGCCTCGACGGAGCGGAAGCACAAGGGGTGAGTCCTTTTCCCCTTCGTCATGCCGGGCTTGATCCGGCATCACCCGCCGCCCGGTCGTCATGGACCCCGGATCAAGTCCGGGGTGACGAAATATCCCGGGTGGTCCGATGACCGCGCGCGTCCTGATTATCGCGGGATCGGATAGCGGCGGCGGCGCGGGCATCCAGGCCGATATCAAGGCGGTCACGATGCTCGGCGGTCATGCGATGACGGCAATCACCGCGATCACCGCGCAGAATACGCTGGGGGTACAGGGTGTCCATGCGGTCCCGACCGCGATGGTGCTGGCGCAGATCGACAGCGTCGCGTCCGATATCGGCGTCGATGCGGTCAAGATCGGGATGATCGGCAGCGCCGAAACCGCCGCGGCGGTGGCGGAGCGGCTGACGCAGCCCGATCTGGCGCAGGCGGCGCTGGTGTTCGATCCGGTGATGGTCGCAACAAGCGGGTCGGTGCTCGCCGACGCGGCGACGATCGACGCGTTTCGCGCGCTGCTGAACCGCGCGATGGTCGCGACGCCGAACCTGCCCGAGCTCGATGCGCTTGGCGGCGAGGAAGCGGTGCTCGCGCACGGCTGCTCGTTGCTCGTGAAAGGCGGCCACGCCGACGGCGAGACGGTCACCGACCGGCTGCTCGAAACGGGCGAGGGCGAGGTCGCGCGCTGGGAAGCGCCGCGCATCGACACGCCGCACAGCCACGGCACCGGCTGCACGCTTGCGAGCGCGATCGCGACGGGGCTGGCGCAGGGCATGCCGCTCGAACCCGCGATCGCGCGCGCGCGAGATTTCGTACGCCTCTCGCTGCACGATGCGCCAGGGCTGGGGCAGGGGCATGGCCCGATGGGGCAGCAATATGTGCGCAACGACGGGCTGTTCACCGGCCCGGCGCTCAACCAGATTACGCTGCCCGCGAATGATTATGCGGTGTCGGTTGCGTTCTACAAACAGATGGGCCTGAAGCAGATCGTCGATAGTCCGGACAACGGATACGCGCGCTTCGAGGCCGCGAATGGCGTCACGCTGTCGATCCATGTCGGCGACGGCGCGGCGGGCGGGGCGACCGCCTATCTGGAGAGCGGCGCGCTCGATGCTTGGGTTGCGTATCTTGCGCGGCGCGGCGTGCGGTTCGACCAGATGCCGAAGGATGAGGAATGGGGCTGGCGCGAGGCGCGGCTGGCCGATCCCGCGGGCAATCGCCTGTGCCTGTATCAGGCGGCCGAATATCGGAGGTATCCGCCGTGGCGGATGTGACTCCCCTCCCGCTTGCGGGAGGGGTCGGGGGAGGGCATGTTTCGACAATGCCGGACCTCGACAGGCCCTCCCCTAACCCCTTCCGCAAGCGGGAGGGGGACAAGTGATCGTCGGGGTCGACGAGGCCGGACGCGGGCCGCTTGCCGGCCCGGTCGTCGCGGCGGCGGTGCTGCTGTGCGAGGGCGGCATTGCCGGGCTCGACGACAGCAAGAAACTGACGGCCAAGCGGCGCAGCGAACTCGAGATCGAGATCAAGGCGCGGTGCCGCTGGAGCGTCGGCGAGGCGAGCGTCGCCGAGATCGACCGCATCAACATATTGCAGGCGACCTTCCTCGCGATGACGCGCGCGGTCGAGGCGCTCGGCTTCGACCCGCACGAGGTGCTCGTCGACGGCAACCGGCTGCCCAGGTGGCGTTATACGGCGCGCGCGATCATTGGCGGCGACGCACTCCATCCGTGCATCTCGGCGGCAAGCATCATCGCGAAGGAGCATCGCGACCGCTACATGGTCGCCGCGGCGCGCGACTATCCGGGCTTTGGCTGGGAAACCAACATGGGTTATGGTACCGCCCGGCATCTCGCGGCGCTGCGGCAGCACGGCCCGACGCCGCACCATCGGACCAGCTTTGCCCCGGTCGCACAAATGCAGCTGGTCTGAAACCCGAAAGCCGGAGGGGAAGGCGATGAGCAGGGGATTTACGGCCGACGACGTGTCGGCCCAGACCGGCCGAACCTTTCTTGTTACCGGCGCCAATGCCGGGATCGGTTTCGAGGCCGCAAAGGTGCTGGCGGCGCGCGGTGCGCATGTGATCCTCGCCTGCCGCGATGCGGGCCGGGCCGAGGCGGCGATGAACCGGATCCGGGTCGATGTTCCGAAGGCCGAGCTGTCGTTCCAGCCGCTCGATCTCGCCGATCTCGACCAGGTGCGCGATGCGGCGAAAGCGGTGCTCGCGGGGCCGCGGATCGATGTGCTGGTCAATAATGCGGGCGTGATGATCCCGCCCAAAACGCTGACGAAACAGGGGTATGAGCTGCAGTTCGGGGTCAACCATCTCGGCACCTTCGCCTTGACCGGGCTGATCCATGGCCATGTCGACGATCGCATCGTCATCACCGGCAGCATCGCGCACAAGAACGGTGCGATGGATTACAGCGACCTGTCGGCGGCGCGCAGCTATCACAACTGGGCGCGCTACCAGATGAGCAAGCTCGCGAACCTGCTCCATATGTTCGAACTCGACCGGCGGCTGAGCGCGGCAGGGCGCGCGACGCAGGCGATCGGATGCCATCCGGGGGTCGCGCTGACCGAGCTGACGCGACATTTGCCGCTGCCGCTGCGCACGATGACGCCGCTCGCCGGTCCCTTCTTCAACAGCGCCGCGCAAGGCGCGTGGCCGACGCTGCAGGCGGCGACCGGCGCGCGGGTGCAGGGCGGCGACTATCTGGGGCCGCAGGGGCTCGGCGAGATATCGGGGCGGTCGGGACCGGCGCGCGCGACGCATACCGCGCGCGACCCGAAACTCGCGCGCGAATTATGGCAGCGTTCGATCGGGCTGACCGGAGTCGATCCCGGGCTCTGACGAATTTTTTTTCGCGGGTGAGTCCGGATCGCCACACCACCAGTGGTTGAGTCCGCGATTCGCAGATGACTCCATATGGTGTGTCAGACTCGTTTCGTTCTCATCGCGTTAACCAGTTGGTCACGCGGAATCCCTAGAGTCCTGCGCTTGACGGCGGTTGCCGCCTGACTCATCAGGGCCTTCTTTCAGTCGAAGACAGGGGCGAAACATGGGTGTGATGGAACGGGTCAAGGCGCCGGCGACGAAGCAGCGGACGCCGAAAGTCGACCCCGCGGACCTGCCGCTCGACAGCATCCTGCAGGGCGATTGCGTCGAGATGATGCGCAGCCTGCCCGCGGCATCGGTCGACATGATCTTCGCCGATCCCCCCTATAATCTCCAGCTCGGCGGCGACCTGCTGCGTCCCGACGGCAGCCAGGTCGACGCGGTCGACGACGAGTGGGACAAGTTCGACAGCCTCGCAACCTATGATCGCTTCACCCATGCGTGGCTCAAGGAAGCCAAGCGCATCCTGAAGCCGAACGGCAGCATCTGGGTGATCGGCAGCTATCACAATATCTTCCGCGTCGGCACGGCGCTCCAGGATAATGGCTACTGGATTCTCAACGATATCGTGTGGCGCAAGGCGAACCCGATGCCCAATTTCAAGGGCACGCGCTTCACCAACGCGCACGAGACGCTGATCTGGGCGTCGATGGGCGAAAAGTCGCGCTACACCTTCAACTATCGCGCGATGAAGACGCTCAACGACGAGCTTCAGATGCGCAGCGACTGGCTGATCCCGATTTGCGGCGGTCAGGAACGGCTCAAGAAGGGCGGCACCAAGGTGCACCCGACGCAGAAGCCCGAGGCGTTGCTCTATCGCATCCTGCTCGCCTGCTCGAACCCGGGCGACGTGATCCTCGATCCCTTCTTCGGTACCGGTACGACGGGCGCGGTGGCGAAGCGCCTTGGCCGCCATTTCATCGGGATCGAGCGTGAGGATGACTATATCGCCGCGGCGAAGGAGCGCATCCAGATGGCGCTGCCGCTCGACGAAAGCGCGGTGAAGACGATGATGGCGCCGAAGGCCGCGACGCGCGTGGCGTTCGGCACGCTGGTCGAATGCGGGATGATCTCCCCGGGAACGGTGCTGACCGACGCGAAGCGCCGCTGGAAGGCGCAGGTACGCGTCGACGGCAGCCTCGAATGCGATGGCCAGCCCGCGGGCTCGATCCACAAGGTCGGCGCGGGTCTGCAGGGCGCGCCGAGTTGCAATGGCTGGACCTTCTGGCACGTCGATACCGGCAAGGAACTGCGCGTGATCGACGCGGTGCGGCAGGACTGGCTGCTCGCCAACGAGGCGTAACGGCGCCATAATGAACAGGCCGCCCCCGCGAAGGCGGGGCGACGATGAAAGGGATGGGCGTTGTTCCAGCCTCTGACGAAGCCCGATCTCGGCCCCGCGGCGGCGGGCGCGCAAATCTATTGCCGCCCGGCTTGTTTCATCGATCGTCCGCACGAACTCGATGACGCTTGCCTGCGGATCGCCGACACGATGGTCTGGTTCGCCGCCTGGCATATCAGTCTGCGCGACGGCTTGACCGTGAAATCGGCGATCGTGCCGGTTCCCGAACTCGACGGCTGGATCGCGGCGATGCCCGAGCGGCTGGCCGAGGCGGCGACGGCGCAGCGCGCAGGCGTCGCGCGTCCGCGCGGCAATCTCCAACTCGGCGCGCGCACGATCCGGCTCAACGAGCCGCAGATCATGGGCATATTGAACGTCACGCCCGACAGTTTTTCGGACGGCGGCAAGCATGTCGATGCGGTCGCGGCGGCCGAGGCCGGCTTCGCGATGGGCGCCGCGGGCGCGGCGATCGTCGACGTCGGCGGCGAATCGACGCGGCCCGGATCCCCGCTCGTCTGGGAAGGCGACGAGATCAGGCGCGTCGAGGGCGTCGTGTCGGCGCTGGCGAAGGGCGGCGCAGCAGTGTCGATCGACACGCGCAAGGCCGCGGTGATGGAGGCGGCGCTCGCTGCGGGAGCGCATATCGTCAACGATATTTCGGCGCTGCGTTACGATGACCGGGCGATGGACGTCGTCGTGCAGGCGGGCTGTCCGGTGGTGCTGATGCACGCGCCGTCGGCGAAGAGCGACCCGCATGAAGGCGGGAATTATGCGCATGTGCTGTTCGACGTTTACGACATGCTCGCCGAGCGCGTCGCGGCGTGCGTTGCCGCGGGGATCGAGCGGTCGAAGATCATCGTCGATCCGGGGCTCGGTTTCGGCAAGGGGGTCGGCGACAATCTCGCGCTCATCAATGGTCTGGCGCTGTTCCACACGCTGGACTGCCCGGTGCTGTTCGGCGCGAGCCGCAAGCGGATGATCGGCGCGCTCGACAATGAGGCGCCCGCCGACCGGCGGCTCGGCGGTACGGTCGCGCTCCATTATCAGGCGGCGACGCAGGGCGCGCAGCTTCTCCGCGTCCACGATATCGCGGAGAACCGGCAGGCGCTGCGGGTCTGGCGCGGGCTGCGCGATGCGGCGCTGACCGGCTGATCAGGCCGCTGTGTCGATCCCGAGGTCGCTCAATTTGCGATAGAGCGTCGAGCGCCCGATGCCGAGCCGGCGCGCGACTTCGCTCATCCGGCCGCGATAATGGCCGATCGCGAGGCGGATGACGTCGGCCTCGATCTCCTCGAGCGGGCGAAGGTTACCGTCGGGCAGGTAGAGCGTGACGCCGATCGCCTCGCCGTTGATCGCGATGTCGCTGACGCTGCCCACGCCGCCGCCGAGCGCGGCTTCGATCGCACGGAAATCGGCGCTGGTCAGGACATCGGTCCGGCTTTCGACCGCGGCGCGGAACAGCACATCCTGCAGCTGGCGGACATTGCCCGGCCATGCATAGGCGGCGAGCAGGCGCAGCGCGTCGTCGGTGACGCCGATCGGGCCCATCCCCGGCAAACCGCCGATGCGTGCGAGCAGATGGCGCGCGAGCGGCCCGACGTCGCCGCGGCGCTCGGAGAGCGAGGGCAGGGTGAATTGCGCGCTCGACAGCGCGTAGAAGAGATCCTCGCGGAAATGTCCGGCTTCGATCAGCTTGTCGAGCGGGCTCGCGCACGTCGCGATGATCCGCACGTCGACGCTCTGGCGGATCGAGCCGCCGATCATCTGCACTTCGCCGCTGTTGAGGAATTCGACGAGCTTCGCCTGCGTTTCGAGCGGGATGCATTCGACATGGTCGATGATGATGCTGCCGCCGTCGGCCTGCACGAGCCGTCCGACCTGCCGGTCGAACGCGCCGGGAAAGGCACCGCGTTCGTGGCCGAAGAGGCCCGAGCCGATCAGCCCCGGCGACACTGCCGAGCAGTCGACCATCACGAGCTGGCCGCGCGCGCGGGGGGAGGCGCTGTGGATCGCACGGGCGAAGACTTCCTTGCCGGTGCCGGGCTTGCCGTTGATCATCACCGGGACGCGCGCGCGCGCGGCCTTGGCGGCGATCGCGAGCGCGCTGCGGAAATTGGGGCTCGACCCGATGATTTCCTCGAATGCCAGCGGCGCACGCAGCTTCTCGGTCAGCGGACGCAGCTCGCCCTGCGGGCCGCTCGTCGACACCACGCGGTCGAGCGCCTCGAGCAGGCGGTCGGGCGCGATGGGCTTCTGGACGAAGTCGCTCGCCCCGGCGCGCATCGCACCGACGGCGACCTCGACCCCGTTGCGCATGGTGATGACGATGAGCGGCAGCGCGGGGCGCCAGCGGCGCAGCTCGGCGACGAATTCGGCGATGTCGAGGCCCGGCGTGCCCTGATCGACGAGTACGGCGTCGAGCGCCAGACCTTCCTGCGTCCCGAGCTTGGCGAGCGCGGTATCGGTATCGGGTGCGATGATGCTGCGCCAGCCGCCGCGCGACACGAGGGCCGCCAGAAAGCGCTGTTGGGCAGGCTCGCTGTCGACGATCATCACCATTCGCGTGTCGCGCGTGTTCGTCATCGTATCGAATCTGCCCCCTGAACCGACATTGCTATGGGTTTGTTCTGCTGAGGAGGTCATGACTATCCGATAGGGGTAAAAGGGCGATTAAGGGCATTCGGCTTTTCCTGCTGCAGAGTCTAGGGTCACATATCCGCCAAACCCGCACTTGAGCATCGCGGGGCGCGTGGCTAAGACCGGCGCGATAACCGATTCTGGGTGCCGCGCTGTGCGTTCGCGCACAGGACCGGCCGCAAAAGGGGAAAAGCGATGGCACAGCAGGAAATGAAGGCAGCGAACGAAACCTATGCGGGTTTCATCAGCCTGTTCAAGATCGGCTCGATCATCACCGCGGTCGTCGTCGTCGGCGTCGTCCTTCTCATCGCATCCTGACCGGCTTCGCGCATGCGCATCGCTGTCCTGAGGGAGCTCGCCGAAGGCGAGACCCGCGTCGCCGCGACCCCCGAAACCGTGAAGAAATTCATCGGGCTGGGCGCCGAAGTTGCCGTTGAATCGGGGGCGGGCGAACAAGCCTCGATCGCCGATGCCGATTATAGCGCGGCTGGCGCGAGCGTCGGTAGCCGCGCCGACACGCTGAAGGGCGCGAACATCATTCTCGCAATCCAGGCCCCCGATCCGAAAGGGCTTTCGGGCTTTGCCGATGGCGCCTGGCTTGCCGCGGGACTCAACCCGTTCGGCGAGCGGTCGCGGGTCGACGATTATGCGAAGCTGGGACTCGAAGCGCTCGCGATGGAATTCATGCCGCGGATCACGCGCGCGCAGTCGATGGATATCCTGTCGAGCCAGGCGAATCTCGCGGGCTACAAGGCGGTGCTGATCGCGGCGAACGCCTATGGCCGTGCCTTTCCGATGATGATGACCGCCGCGGGCACCGTCAGCGCCGCCAAGGCGTTCGTGATGGGCGTCGGCGTTGCGGGGCTGCAGGCGATCGCGACCGCACGGCGTTTGGGGGCGCAGGTCAGCGCGACCGATGTGCGCGCCGCGACCAAGGAGCAGATTCTCAGCCTCGGCGCGAAGCCGATCTTCGTCGAGACCGTCGCGGGGATCGAGGGCGAGGGCGCGGGCGGCTATGCGACCGAAATGTCCGACGAATACAAGGCGGCGCAGGCCGAGCTGGTGTCGTCGCATATCGCGAAGCAGGACATCGTCATCACCACCGCGCTGATCCCGGGGCGCCCCGCGCCGCGGCTGATCTCGGACGCGCAGCTCGCGACCATGCGCAGCGGCAGCGTGATCGTCGACATGGCGGCCGAAAGCGGCGGCAATGTCGAAGGCTCGGTGTCGGGCGAGGCGAAGAAGATTCACGGCGTCACCGTGATCGGCGCGAAGAATATCGCCGCGCTGATGCCCGCCGACACGAGCGCGCTGTTCAGCCGCAACCTGTTCAACTTCCTCTCCGCCTTCTGGGACAAGGAGGCCGGCAAGCCCGTGCTCGACGAGGAAATCGGCAATGCCGTGCGCCTGACGCAGGGCGGCAAGGTCGTGAACGAGCGGTTGCTGGGCTAGGGCGATGGGACTGTTCAGCGCCGGGGATATCGACATCGCCGGCGCGCAGGCCGAGTTTCAGGCGTGGCTGATCGAGGGCGAGCGCGTGCTCGCGGCGTTCCGGACGATCCGCGATACGGTGCTGCTGACGAACCTGCGTTTCATCTTCGTCGATGTGCAGGGGCTGACGGGATCGAAGAAGGATTTCCAGAGCATTCCGTGGCGTTCGGTCACGCGCTTCTCGTTCGAGACCGCCGGAACCTTCGACCTCGATGCCGATATGAAGGTGTGGGTCTCGGGCGCTGCGACGCCGCTCGAGGTCAAGATTTCGCGCAAGAGCGACCCGCAGAAAATCCAGCAGTTGATGGCGCAACTGATCGTCGGCCGCTGACGAAAAGCAAAAAAATGGCCGATTTCGGCCTTTTCATGAAACTCCCTTTGGTTACTATGCGTTGAGGGTTTCCCTGACCCTCACTTTCAACCAGTTGGAGAATGATTGATGTTGCCTGCGAAGCTTTTCGCCACTCCCCTCCTTGTGCTTGCCACTCTCTCGCCCGCCCACGCGCAGGACACTGCCGCTCCGGCCGAAACCGAAGTCGCCGTCGATGCCGCCGCTCCCGGCGATACCGCTGTTGATGCCGCTGCCGATGTGGCTGCCGACGCCGCCGCACCTGTCGAGCAGACGGGTATCGCGCTCGAACTCGGTACCAAACCCGACCACAAGACGCTCGCCAATGCGCTGACCGCCGCCGGCGTGTCGGAAAAGCTCGCCGGCCAGCCCTTCACCATTTTCGCGCCGACCGATCAGGCCTTTGCGGCGGTGCCGCAGCCGATGACCGACTGGCTGATGAACCCGGGCAACACCGAATCGCTCGCCAAGGTGCTGACCTATCATGTCGTCCCGGGCCGCGTGACCGCCGAGGATCTGTTCGCGAAGATCAAGGCCGGCGGCGGCAAGGCGACGCTCACCACCGTCGAGGGCGAGGCGCTGACCTTCACCGAGGTGCAGGGCAACATCAAGGTCGACGGCACGCAGGGCAGCAGCGGCTTCATCACCCAGCCCGACGTCGAGCAGTCGAACGGTAATATTCATGTCATCAACGGCGTGTTGATGCCGACGCTCGGCTGATGATTCGCGCCGCCGCGGTCGTCATTTTGAAGGACAAGGATATGAAAACCCCCCTCATCCTGACGGCCGCGGCGGCCGCACTCGCGCTGTCGGGTTGCGGCAAGAGCGAGACCCCGGCCGAGACGACGACCGTCGCGGATCGCGAAACGGCGCCCGCCGTCGCCGCGAGCGGCACGATCGCGTCGAATCTGGCCGCAGCGCCCGATCACAAGTCGTTTGCCGCCGCATTGCAGCAGGCAGGGCTTGCCGAAATGCTGTCGGGCACGGGGCCGTTCACGGTCTTTGCGCCGACCGACGCCGGTTTTGCGCAGGTGCCGCCGGTGACGCGCGACGGCTGGATGCGTCCGGCGCAGAAAGAGGTGCTCGCGGGCGTGCTCGAATATCATGTCGTTCCGGGCAAGCTGACCGCTGCCGACCTCGCCGCGAAAATTGCCGAAGGCGGCGGCAAGGCGGTGCTCGGGACCGCCGACGGGCAGGACCTGACGGTCAGCAAGAGCGGCGAAAATTTTCTGCTCACCAGCAGCAGCGGCAACAAGGCGACGGTGACGCAGGCCGACGTCGCCCAGTCGAACGGCGTCGTCCACGTGATCGACGCGGTGCTCGAACCCAAAATGTAAAAAACAGCGCCGGCTCGCCCGGCGCAGCGATATTTTATGTCGCCAGACACCCGCATTTCCCGCGCCGGGAGATGCGGGCGCTGCTTTTTGCCCGCTTTGGAGTCGACACACCCCGCGGGGCGCGGCAAGAGGTGCGCGAAACGGAATCAGCAGGGGAGCGAGCCCGTGGATTTTATCGCGATTTTTTCGATTTTCGTCCTGGCCTGCTTTGTCGGCTATTTCGTCGTCTGGTCGGTGACCCCGGCGCTGCACACGCCGCTGATGAGCGTCACCAACGCCATTTCGTCGGTGATCATCGTCGGCGCGCTGATCGCCAGCGCGGCGGCGGGTTCGGCCTCGTCGAAATGGCTCGGGCTGGCCGCCGTCGTGATGGCTAGCATCAACATTTTCGGCGGCTTTGCGGTCACGGCGCGCATGCTCGCGATGTACAAGAAGAAGGAGCGCTGAGATGGAGTTTCAGTCGATCCTTTCCGCCGCCAGCGGCGGCCACGGCCTCGCGGTCAACCCTTGGGCGGCCGTCGCCTATCTGGTAGCCGGCGTCCTCTTCATCCTCGCGCTGCGCGGGCTCTCGAGCCCGGCGACGGCGCAGGCGGGCAATCGCTTCGGCATGGCGGGCATGCTGATTGCTGTCGTCACCACGCTGCTCACCCATGCGCCGGCCACCGCCGACGGCCTGCTCGACACGATCGGGCTCGTTGAAATCCTCGTCGCGATCGGAATCGGTGCCGTCATCGGTATCGTGATGGCGCGGCGGATTGCGATGACCGCGATGCCGCAGCTTGTCGCGGCCTTCCACAGCCTTGTCGGCCTGGCGGCCGTCGCGGTTGCGGCTGCCGCCTATCTCAATCCCACCGCATTCGGCATCGCCGACGCTGCGGGCGAGATTTTCACCGTCAGCCGCATCGAAATGGGGCTGGGTATCGCGATCGGTGCGATCACCTTCTCGGGCTCGGTCATCGCCTTCCTGAAACTCAACGGCAACATGTCGGGTTCGCCGATCATGCTGCCCGCGCGGCACGTCATCAATCTCGGCACGCTGGCCGCGATCATCGGTCTGGTCGCCTATTTCACGGTCGATCAGAGCCCGTGGGTGTTCTGGACCGTTACCGGGCTCAGCTTCGCTATCGGCTTCCTGCTGATCATCCCGATCGGCGGCGCCGACATGCCCGTCGTGGTGTCGATGCTCAACAGCTATTCGGGCTGGGCCGCGGCGGCGATGGGCTTCACGCTCGGCAACACCGCGATGATCATCACCGGCGCGCTCGTCGGCTCGTCGGGTGCAATCCTGTCGTACATCATGTGCCGCGCGATGAACCGCAGCTTCATCAGCGTGATCGCGGGCGGCTTCGGCGCCGACGATTCGGGCGGCGGCGCGGGCGGTTCGAAGGAACAGCGCCCGTGGAAGCCCGGCAGCGCCGAGGACGCCGCCTTCCTGATGAGCCAGGCCGAAAATGTCATCATCGTCCCCGGATACGGCATGGCGGTCGCGCAGGCGCAGCACGCGCTTCGCGAAATGGCCGACCAGCTGAAGAAGGAAGGCGTGAACGTCAAATATGCGATCCACCCGGTCGCCGGCCGCATGCCCGGTCATATGAACGTGCTGCTCGCCGAGGCGAACGTCCCCTATGACGAGGTGTTCGAGCTCGAGGACATCAACGGCGAATTCGCGCAGGCCGACGTGGCTTTCGTGATCGGCGCGAACGACGTGACGAACCCCGCGGCAAAGACCGACAAGACGTCGCCGATTTACGGCATGCCCGTGCTCGACGTCGAAAAGGCGAAGACCGTGCTGTTCGTGAAGCGCTCGATGGGCGGGGTCGGCTATGCCGGCGTCGACAACGACGTCTTCTATATGGACCAGACGATGATGCTGCTCGGCGATGCCAAGAAGATGGCCGACGACATCGTCAAGGCCCTGAGCGGTAGCGGTCACTGAGGACCAAGCGGCGGCGGGCACTGGCGGCTTGCCGCAAAACTTCGTTCGCGGGCTTGCCCGCGGGCGCCAGTTTTTCTAGCCAAGTTCGGGACCGGGTCCGGCGAGACCCGGTCCTGTTGCATTTCGGAGGACCATCTTGCGCAAAATCGGCCTGATCGGGGGAATGAGCTGGGCATCGACCGAGCTTTATTACCGCCATCTCAACAAGGGGGTGCAAAAGCGCCTTGGCACCGCCTGCTCGGCGCCGATCCTGATGGAGAGCCTCAACTATTGCGAGCTGTCGCGGATCACGACCCCCGAACAATGGGCGCATGCTAAGGAGGTGCTCATCGCCTCGGCGCAGCGGCTCGAGGCCGCCGGCGCGACCGCGCTGATGATCGCGGCCAATTCGATGCACAAGGTTGCCGAGGACGTCGCAGCAGCGATCTCGATCCCGATCCTGCATATCGTCGACGAGACGGGCGAGAAGATGAAGGCGGACGGGGTCAAAGCGGCTGCGGTCATCGGCACGCGCAACGTGATGACCGAGCCCTGGTTCCGCCAGCGCCTCGTCCGTCACGGGCTGACGCTTGCGCCCTATGACGCGAGCCGCGCCGACGAGATCGACCGGATCATCTATGAAGAGCTGATGCTCGGCAAGGTGAACGAAAGCTCGCGCCGGACGATGAAGACCTTCATTACCGATATCGCGAAACAGGACATCCAGGCGATCGTGCTGGCGTGCACCGAGCTGGTGATGCTGGTCGACACCGACGCCAATCTGCTGCCGATCTACGATACGACGCGCATCCATGTGGCAGCAGGCGTCGACTGGATTTTGGGCGAGGGGTGAATGGGCTCCCCTTCCGCAAGCGGGAGGGGGCCAAAACTAGCTCATCTTCGTCCACGTCACCGTGCGGCAGAACAGGCTGACGCAGCCCTTCATCGTCATCTTTCCGCCGCTGGCGCGCAGATGCGCCTTGTAATAACGGCCATCCTCGGGGCTGTAGCCTTCGCCCTTCCAGCCGTCGCCGTGGGGGACGAGGTCCCAGTAGATCTGAAGCCCGGTCACCTTGCGGCCGCGCTTCGCCTTGTCGGGGTTGCGCTCGTCGAGCTGGCCGCCGGGGGGCTGCTTGATCAGCAGGCGTTCGACGCGCCCGCACATCCTGTTGCCGCACGCGGCCATCACGACGATGCCCTTGCCATCGTCGGTTTTCCATCGTCCCGCGATCGATGCGGGCGCCGCGGCCATCGATGGCACGGCTATCAAGGCGACAAGCGCCAAACCTGATCTGTGAATCAAAGCGACCTCTCCCCGGTTAGCTACATATATGTCAGCAACATCGCTTGGCATGCGTCAAGTCTTGTACCATGCTCCCCGAAAATCAGGGGAGAGACATATGCGATTCCATGGCCTGCGCTGCCACGCGGCGACGCTTTGCATCGTGGCGGCCCTTGCCGCTCATCCGGCGGCGGCGAAA
Source organism: Sphingopyxis sp. (assembly GCA_017745175.1). Taxonomy (GTDB): domain Bacteria; phylum Pseudomonadota; class Alphaproteobacteria; order Sphingomonadales; family Sphingomonadaceae; genus Sphingopyxis. The sequence continues at coordinate 54,842 of JAGHZY010000016.1, forward strand.
GTGATCAGCGTCAGTGCGGCAACGCCTGACGCCAATGAAAAGCTGCAGGAAGCGCTGATCCTCGCCGAGCCCGGCGACACGGTGCAGCTCGGCGCGGGCGTGTGGAAGCTGACCGACGGGCTGTCGCTCGACGTGGCCAATGTGACGGTGCGCGGTGCGGGCGCCGGCGAAGGCGGGTCGATCCTTGATTTTACGGGGCAGCAGGGCGCGGGCGAAGGGCTGCTCGTCACCTCGGACGACGTGTTCCTCACCGGCTTCGCGGTGCTCAACACCAGGGGCGACGGGATCAAGTCGAAGGGTGCCGACCGCATCGTCTATCACAAGCTGCGCGTCGAATGGACCGCGGGGCCCAGGGAAACCAACGGCGCCTATGGCATCTATCCGGTCGAAAGCAGCGACGTGCTGATCGACAGCGTGTTTGTACGCGGCGCGTCGGACGCGGGCATCTATGTCGGCCAGTCGAAGAATATCGTCGTCCGCGATTCGATCGCGACCGAAAATGTCGCGGGGATCGAGATCGAGAACAGCCATGACGCCGATGTTCACGACAATATCGCGACGAAGAATACCGGCGGTATCCTCGTGTTCGACCTGCCGAGCCTGCCGATGCAGGGCGGGCATAATGTCCGCGTCTTCGAGAATATCGTCAACGACAACAGCACGCCGAACTTTGCGCCCAAGGGCAATATCGTCGCGAGCGTGCCGACGGGCACCGGCGTACTGATCATGGCGAACCGCAATGTCGAGGTTTTCGGCAATGTGTTCGACAACAACGGCACCGCCAATGTGATGATCGTCGGCTATCGTTACGAGCATAAGGACCCGAAATACCAGCCGCTGCCGAAGCAGATCGTCGTGCGCGGCAACCAGCATGGCAAGGCGGGTTATGCGCCGAAGTTTGCGGGCGGCGACATGATCGCGGCGGCAATGGGCGGCGCGATCCCGCCGGTGCTGTGGGACGGCGCGGGCGATGCGGTGGTGCTCGACAAGGTCGGCGTGCTGTCGTTGAACCTGCCCGACGTGAAGACGCCGCAGAGCGAGGCGAAGCCCGCCCCCGCCGACCTGTCGAAGGGCACGCCGCCCGCGGCGCTGCCGGCGATCAGGCTGCCCGATGCGATGGAGGCGAAGGTCAGGTGAAGCGTATTTTCGCGGCGTTGGCCGCGGCCCTATTATGTACGAGCGGCGGGGCGGCCCTTGCGCCGCCCGGCGTCGATCAGGCGCTGGTCGAGAGCGATGCGATGCCGCCGAAACTGTCGGCATTCGGGCTGTTTCGCGGCAATGACCCCGGGCAACCTGCAACCGGCATCGGCTATACGCTGCGCGCGCCGCTGTTCAGCGACTACACCGACAAGCATCGCTTCATTTCGATCCCTGCGGGAAAGAGGGCGAAGATCGCGGCCGACGGCGCCATCGACTTTCCGGTCGGGACCGTGCTCGTCAAAAGCTTCGGCTGGAGCGATGTCAACGACGGGCGCCCGGTCGAGACGCGGCTGCTGATCCGCCGCGCGTCGGGTTGGGTCGCCTTGCCCTATATCTGGGATGCCGACGGCAAGGATGCGACGCTGACGCTCGGCGGACGCCGCGTTCCGGTGACCTTCAGGAGCCCCGACGGCGCGACGCACAGCATCCGCTATGCGGTCCCCAACAAGAACCAGTGCAAGGAATGCCACAGCCTGAACGGCGGGATCGTGCCGATCGGGCCCAAGATGCGCAATTTCATTCCCGACCCGGCCGCGTCCGAAAAGCTGCGCAGCCTCTATTTCGAGAATCCGGCAGCGCTGAAACCGACAATGCCGCAATGGGACGATCCCGAATCGGGCAGTGTCGCCGACCGCGCCCGCGCCTATCTCGACGTCAATTGCGCGCATTGCCACAATCCCGCGGGCAGCGCGTCGAACAGCGGACTGTTTCTGCGCTGGACCGACGATCCGGCGGGTGTGAACTATGGCATCGGCAAGCGGCCGACTGCGGCGGGGCGCGGCAGCGGCGGCATGGATTTCGCGATCGCGCCGGGCGATCCCGACCACAGCTATATGATCTACCGCCTCGAAAGTACCGATCCCGGCATCGCGATGCCCGAGGTCGGGCGCTCGACGGTGCACCGGGAAGGCGCGGCGCTGCTGCGGCAATGGATTGCGGAGATGCCGAAAGCGTCGCATTAGGCTTCGCATGACCCAGCTCGTCCTCCACGATTATTTCCGTTCCTCGGCCAGCTTTCGCGTTCGCATCGCGCTGAACCTCAAAGGCCTCGATTACGAACGCGTCGAGGTCAGCCTGATCGCGGGCGAGCAGCGCAGCGACGCCTATCTCGAGCAGAATGCGCAGGGCTTTGTCCCGATGCTCGTCGTCGACGGTGAACCGATCATCCAGAGCATGGCGATCATCGACTGGGTAGACCGCGCCTATCCCGAACCGCGGCTGATCCCCGAGGAGGCGATGCCGCGCGCGGTCGCGCTGGCGCGCGCGCAAGTGATCGCGAGCGACATCCACCCGCTCAACAATCTGCGCGTGCTCAAATATCTGAAACGCGATCTCGGGCTGAACGAACAGACCAAGGATCGCTGGATCGCGACGTGGATCACGCAGGGGTTCGACGCATTGGAGGCGATGGCGGGCGACGGCAAATATCTCGGCGGCGACACGCCGGGGATCGCCGACTGCTGTCTTGTCCCGCAAATGTACAATGCGCGGCGCTTCGAGGTGCCGCTTGACGCCTTCCCGCGGCTGATCGCGATCGATGCCGCGTGCATGGAGCTTGACGCGTTTCAGAGGGCGCATCCCGACGCGGTCAAGCCGGCGTGATCCGCCTGCTGACGGGGACCGCGCTGCTGGCGATGCCGGCGGCGGCGGCGGCGCAGGACGAGTTGGTCAGGGTCGAGGTCTGTTGTTCGCGTGATCCGGCGGAAATCATCGTGACCGGATCGGGAGCGCTCACGCCGCCGGCGGGTGACGCGATCGGGCAGCGTGTCCTGATCGGCGACCTCGAACCCGGCCTCGGCGCACGCATCGAAAACCGGCTGCGCGACGAAGCGGGAATCGTCCAGTTCCGTCGTTCGGACGGCCGTTCGGCGCATCCTACCAGCCAGGGCGTCACGCTGCGCGGGCTCGGCGGCAATGCTTCTGCGCGAGCGCTCGTGACGCTCGACGGGGTGCCGCAGGCCGACCCGTTCGGCGGCTGGGTCGCGTGGAGCGCCTATGATGCGATCCGCCTCGGCGGTATCGCGGTCGCACGCGGTGGCGGCAGCGGTGCCGACGGCCCGGGGGCGCTTGCCGGAACGATCGGCCTTTATTCGGAGATGACCGATGGCGCCGAAGCGAGCCTGGCCTACGGCAGCCGCGACAGTCGGGATGCCTCGGCATCGGTTGGCGGGCGGATCGGAAAGGGCGAGGTCGCGCTCGATGGACGCTACAGCCGCGGCGACGGTTTCATGCCCGTGGCTAGCGGGCAGCGTGGGTCGGTCGATCGCGCTGCGGCCTATGAACAGGGCGGGCTCGGCCTTCGCCTGCGCTTCGACGTGGGCGATGCCAGTCGTATCGAGGCGAGCCTGCGTGGCTTCTCCGATCATCGCGACCGCGGGACCGATTTCACGCAGAGCAAGTTCGACGGGATCGATGCGAGCCTGCGATTCGTGCATGATCTGCGCTATGGGACGCAATGGCTCGCGCTGGCCTATGTCCAGCTTCGCGATTTCGAAAGCGGCTTTGCCAGCGTCGCAGCGGGGCGGAACAGCGTCGCGCCGGCGCTGTTCCAGCGCGTGCCCGCGACGGGACTTGGCGCGCGGTTCGAACTGCGCCCGGCCATCGACGGCGCCAATCCCTTGCGCGTTGGCGCCGACTGGCGCCGCACCACCGGCCGCACCGAGGAGGATTTCTTCTTTTCGGGCACCATTCCGGGACGGCACCGTATTGCAGGCGGCAGCAGCGATACGGTCGGTGCCTTTGCCGAGTGGACCTCGGGTGACGACGATGATGGCTTCCTCTGGACGCTAAGCGGTCGCCTCGATCGTTGGTCGCTCGGCGAAGGTTACCGGCTCGAACGCAATATCGGCGGGCCGGTCATCACCAATCTGCGCTTCGCATCCCGGCAGGGTTGGGAGGGCAGTGGGCGTGCCGGGGTGCGCTGGAGTTCGGGCGATTTTGCATTGCGGGCCGCCGGCTATCGGGGCTGGCGTCTGCCGACGCTCAACGAACTCTATCGCCCGTTCCGCGTCGGGGCCGAGGTGACGACCGCGAACGAGGCGCTGAAACCCGAACGTCTGTGGGGCGGCGAGGCCGGCGCCGACTGGAACAGTGGCGGTACGAAGCTGTCGGCGACGATCTTCGCAAATCACCTGACCAACGCGATCGCCAATGTCACGCTCGCGCCGAACCTCAACCAGCGGCAGAATCTCGATGCGATCGACAGCAAGGGCGTCGAGGTCAGCGCCGAGCAGCGGATCGGCGTGGCGACGCTCCGCGCGACCTGGGCCTATACCGATGCCAGGGTCGATGCCGCGGGCCGCGCGGCTGCCCTCGACGGTCGCCGTCCGGCGCAGATCGCCAAACATGGCGGCAGCATCTCGCTGCGCAGCAATGCGAACGGACCGTTCGGCGGCTTTGCGACGCTGCGCTATGTCGGCAAGCAGAACGAGGATGATCTCGGGTTGCTCCGGCTCGACGACGCCCTGACGCTCGACGCGGGGCTGTCGTGGCGTTTTTCGGATGCGATCAGCATCGAGGCGCGCGGCGAAAACCTGTTCGACGAACTCGTCCCCGCCGCGATCTCCTCCTCGGGGATCGTCGAGCGCGCGACGCCGCGAACTTTGTGGGTCGGCGCGCGCCTTTCTTTCTGATTTTCGCGCGGTCCGCCCTTCACAGGCCCGAAACAGGCGATAGGATGTCCCGCCGGGACAAAGATGTGGGGTTTTCAGGCATGGCCGCGAAGAAGCTGAATCTCGATAATTTTCTGCCCTATCGCCTGTCCATCGCGTCCAACGCCCTGTCGAGCCGGATCGCCGCCGAATATGAGAATCGTTTCGGGCTGAAGATTCCCGAATGGCGGCTGATGGCGATCCTCGGCGAGGGGCAGCCGAAGACGCAGCGCGAACTCGTCGCGGCGACGCGGATGGACAAGGTGACGGTCAACCGCGCGGCCAAAGCGCTGGCGGACCGCCAGCTGATCGCGCGTCAGGCGCATGAAGCCGACGGGCGCTCTCACCATCTCGAACTCACCGAAACGGGGCGCTCGCTCTACGACGCGATCGTCCCCGCGGCGCTCGCGAGCGAGGCGCGGCTCGAATCGAACATCAGCGCGGGCGAGCGCGCGACGCTGATGGCCATCCTCGCGAAGCTGACCGCCGCCGCCGAAGTGTATGACTGATCGCGCCTATCGCGCGGCGCCCGCGGGCGCGCTGCGCGTCGAGCCGCTCGGCGCGCTGACCGCGATTTTCGACCGCCGGTCGATGCAGACGCATCTCGTCGTATCGCCAATGCCCGAAATACTGGAGGCGATGGGCGAGGACGCGTGCAATGTCGCCGCGCTCGCCGCGCGCCTTGCCGCATCCTTCGATCTCGACAGCGAAGGCGACGTCCGGCCAATCCTCGCCGAACGGCTCGCCGAGCTGACGGCGATGGGGCTGGTGGAGCGGGCGTGAGGCACCGCACGCGCATTGCCGTCGGTCCGGTGCAATTCCGTATCGGCAGCGACTGGGCCGAACCGGTCGCGGCGCTTGAAAGCCTCTATGCCGGCTATCCGCGCGACGAGATGCGCCCCGCCGACGCGACGGTGCGGCTGTTTGCGGCGCGGCCGTGGCGGCGCTGGCTGCGGCCGTCGGTGCATATCGGCGGCGATTTCGTGGTTCCGGACGCGCTGCCGCTGCCGCTGTCGATGGGGCTGCTCGCCGCCGAGATGGGGATGAATTTGCAGGTCGCGCTCGGCTGGCGGCGGCACATGCTGCTGCACGCGAGCGCGGTGGCGAAGGACGGGCGGGCGCTGATCATGTCGGGTGAGTCGGGGTCGGGCAAATCGACGCTCGCGGCGCTGCTCGGCGAGAAGGAGGGCGGGGGCGACTGGCGGCTGATGGGCGACGAGTTCACGCTGATCGACCCGGCGGGCGGCGATGCCTTCGCCTTTCCGCGCGCGGTGAGCCTGAAGAACGAGGCGATCGCCGAAGTCGCGGCGCGCGTCGATGCGGCGCGGCTGGGGCCGCTCCTCGCGGGCACGCCCAAGGGCGATATCCGCCACCTGATTCCGCGTCCCGAAGCGATCGCCGCGATGCACGAACCCGCACGCCCGGCGCTGCTGCTCTTCCCGCGTTTCGGGGGCGAGGCGGGCATCGAGCCGATGGGCGAGGGCGAAGCCTTCGTCCGGCTGACCGAGGCGTCCACCAACTATGTCGCGCTCGGCGAGGCGGGCTTCGCCGCGATGACGCGGCTGGTGCGCGAGACGCCCGCTTTCGGCATCACCTATCCCGACAGCGCCGCGGGCGTCGCGCTGGTCGAACGGCTCTGGGCGGAGGCGGCGCGGTGAGCGCGGTGCGGACCTTTGTCGACCTGCTCGCCGGACGCGGCGATCCGGCTGTACTGGCGCCGCCCGACTGGGACGGCGTGATCGGCGTCGCGCGCAGCGAGGCGATGCTCGCGACGCTGGCGCACCGGCTGGCGGATGCCGGCCTTCCGCCCACCGTCGCCGCGCTGTTCGCCGACCAGCGCGCGGCCGCGGCGGTCGCGCAGCGCCAGGCACTGTGGGAGGCCGAGATGGCGCGGCGCGCGCTCGCGCCCGCGGGGATCGAGTTCGTGCTGCTGAAAGGCGCCGCCTATGCTGCCGCGGGCATGGCGTGCGCGGCGGGGCGGCAGATCGGCGACCTCGATATCCTCGTCCTCGCGTCCGACATCCGCCGCGCCGAGAACGCGCTGCTCAAGGCGGGCTGGGAGTGGGTCAAATCCGATCCCTATGACGATCATTATTACCGCGCGCACATGCACGAGCTGCCGCCGCTCATTCACAAGGTGCGCGACCGGATGATCGACGTGCATCACACGATCCTGCCGCGCACGCACCGGATCACGCCCGATGCGCTCGCGCTGGTCAGCGATGCGGTGACGAGCGCCGATGGCCATGCCGTGCTGTGCGCTCCCGACATGGCGGTCCATTGCGCCGCGCATATGCTCGCCGACGGCGACCTGCAGGGCGGGCTGCGCAATCTCTGGGATTTCCACACGATGACGCGCGACTTTGCCGCCGCCGACCCGGGTTTCTGGGGGAAGCTCGACGGGCGCGCCGAGATGCACGGCTTGCAGGCGGCGGTGCATCGCGCCGCGCGGCTGTCGCGCGACCTTTATGGCGCGGCGCTGCCGGGCGGGTGGGACCGGCAGGATCCGGCCGACGTCTGGTTCCGCCGCCGTCTGTTCGCGCGCGACGATTGGGGACGGGTGACGCAGCCGTCGCTCGAACAGGCCTTCTACATCCGTTCGCACTGGCTGCGCATGCCGCCCGCGATGCTGGCGCGGCACCTCTGGACGAAGTGGCGCAAGCGCTAGAGCATTGCGAGAAGCGGGACCAGCTCGTCGAAATGATCGATCACATGGTCGGCGCCAAGCTCCGGCGCGGGCCGGTCGAGAAAACCGAAGCTGACCGCGACGCTCGGCACGCCCGCATTCTTCGCCGCCATTACGTCATAGATGCTGTCGCCGACGAACGCTGCACGCCCGCCGCCGCATCGCTCGATCATCGCATGGATCGGCTCGGGTGAGGGCTTGCGAACCCCCAGCGTGTCGCCGCCGATGATCGTCGCCATGCGATCGGCTAGATCGAATTCGGCAAGCAGCAGGCGCGCGAGATGCTCGGCCTTGTTGGTGACCACCGCGGTGCGTACGCCCAGCGCGTCGAGCCGGTCGAGCGCAGCGATGACGCCGGGAAAGAGCCGGCTTTTGCCCGAGATATCGGCTTCGTAAAAGCGCAGCAGTTCGGGATAGAGCCGCTCGACCGCGCCGTCGGGGGCGCCGCCGGACGCACGCAGCCCTTCTTCGAGCATATGCTTCGCGCCGCGCCCGATCATCGGCCGTACCGCATCTTCGTTCAGCGGCGCGCGGTCCATCAGCGCCAGCGTGCGATTGACCGCAGCGGCAAGGTCGCCAAGCGTATCGAGGAGCGTGCCGTCGAGGTCGAAGCCGACGGTCGCAAAAGGAAATCCGTTCATCGGCCCCGCATGGCGCGATGCTCTGGAAACCGCAATGATTTGCTGGCATGGCAGCGCGCATGAGCAATCCCATCGCCGCCATCGTCCTTGCCGCGGGCAAGGGAACCCGCATGAAATCCGACCTGCACAAGGTGCTGCACCCGATCGCGGGGCGCCCGATGCTGCTGCACCTGATGGCGAGCGTCGATCTGCTGAAACCGGCAAGGAAGGTCGTGGTCGTCGGCGACAAGGCCGAACAGCTCGAGGCGGCGCTGGCGGGCAGCGCCGATCTTGCGGTGCAGGAACCGCAACGCGGCACCGGCCATGCGGTGCAGCAGGCCGAAGGTGCGCTGGCAGGTTTCGACGGCGATGTGCTGATCCTTTACGGCGATGTGCCCTTCGTTCCCGCGGCGACGATGCAGGCAATGATCGACCGGCTCGGCGCACCCGATGCGCCTGCCGTCGTCGTGCTCGCCTTCGAGCCCGCCGATCCGTTGCAATATGGACGGGTGATTACCGACGGCGACCGCGTCGTGAAGATGGTCGAGCACAAGGACGCGACCGATGCCGAGCGCGCGGTTCGTCTGTGCAATTCGGGGCTGATGGCCGCGAAGTCGGCCGATCTCTTCGCGCTGCTTGCGCGCGTCACCGACGACAATGCCGCGAAGGAATATTATCTCGTCGATATCGTCAATATCGCGAACGCCGACGGGCGGTCCTGCGCGGTCGTGAAGACCGATCCCGCCGATGTGGCGGGGATCAACAGTCGCGCCGAACTCGCGGCGGCCGAGGCGCAGTGGCAGGCGTTCAGGCGCGAGGAGGCGATGGCGGACGGCGCGTCGCTGCGCGCGCCCGACACGGTCTGGTTCTCGTGGGATACCGAGCTGGGCCGCGACGTGACGATCGAGCCCAATGTCTTTTTCGGCCCCGGGGTGAAGGTCGCCGACGGCGTCAACATCCGCGCCAACTGCCATATCGAGGGCGCGACGATCGGTACGGGCTGCGAGGTCGGGCCCTTTGCGCGGCTGCGCCCCGGCACGATACTTGGCGAGAAGGCCAAGATCGGCAATTTCGTCGAGACCAAGAATGCGGTGCTTGGCGAGGGCGCGAAGGCGAACCACCTCACTTACCTCGGCGACGTTACCGTCGGCGCGAAGGCCAATATCGGTGCGGGCACGATCACCTGCAACTATGACGGCTATTTCAAATACCGGACCGAGATCGGCGAACGCGCGTTCATCGGGTCGAACAGCGCGCTCGTCGCGCCGGTGAAGATCGGCGCCGACGCGATCGTTGCCGCCGGCAGCGCGGTGACGCGCGACGTCGCCGACGGCGAATTGCGCATCGTGCGCGGCGAGCAGTTGGTGAAACCCGGCTGGGCCGACCGTTTTCACGAGGCGATGCGCAAGAAAAAGGCGGCGGAGAAAAAATAGCCCGATGCCCGCGCCGACGCTGACGACCGCGCGCCTCGTGCTGCGCCAGTTGCGCGAGGATGACGCCGCCGCGCTGTTTCCGGTGCTGTCGGATCCCGAGGTGATGGTCTGGTGGTCGAGCGGGCCGCACACATCGCCCGCCGAAACCGCGGACTATGTCAAAGGCAATGCCGCCGAAGGGCAGGGCTATCTCTGCTGGGCGATCACCGCGGGCGACGATGTCGCGCTCGGCTGGGTGATCCTGATCGACGGCAAGCCCGACGTGAAGGAAATCGGCTATATCCTGCGCCGCGACCAATGGGGTAGCGGCATCGCGCGCGAGGCGGTGGCGCGGGTGATCGACCATGGGTTCGGCGAGATGAAACTGCGCCGGATCTTTGCCGATACCGACCCCGAAAATCCCGGCTCGATCGGATTGCTCGAGCGGCTGGGCTTCCAGCGCGAGGGCCGGCTGCGCGGCGAGTGGGAAACGCATATCGGCGTGCGCGATTCGCTGATCTACGGCCTGCTTCGCGACGAATGGACGATGGAGAAGACAAATTGAGTGACCGCTACACCGACAAACCCTTCCTGCGCTTCGTCGACGCCTGGGTGCTGAAGGCGATCGGCCATCTCGACGAGCCAACCGAGACCTGGTGCAAGGCGATGGTGCCGCAGCTCGAACAAAGCTTCGGCGTGACCGGAAGCTGGGAACAGATTGTCGAACAGCAGATGAAATTCGGGCCTGAAGCGAAGGCACAGATCCTGAAAATCTGGACCGACGGCAAGGCGCGTTTCGCCGCGGGTAATGGCGAAGCCCCCGATCCGCGGCAGTTCGCGATGATCTTCGTCGACCGCAATTTCGGCCGGTCATGAGCGGCCTGATCGTCCGTCCCGCGGCGCGCGCCGATTACGACCGCTGGTTGCCGCTCTGGAACGGCTACAACGCCTTCTACGGCCGCAGCGGCGAGACAGCGCTGGCGCCCGAGATCACGGCCGCGACATGGGAGCGCTTCTTCGATCCCTATGAGCCGATGTTCGCACTCGTCGCCGAACAGGGCGACGCCCTTCTCGGCCTGACCCATTATCTGCTTCATCGCAGCACGACGTCGCTGCTGCCGTCGCTTTATCTGCAGGATCTGTTCACCGCGGCCGAGGCGCGCGGCAAGGGGGTGGGAGGCGCATTGATCGAGGCCGTCTATGCGGCGGCGAAGGACCGCGCGCTGCCGCGCGTCTATTGGCTGACCCACGAAACCAACGACACCGCGATGCAGCTATATGATCGCATCGCCGAAAAATCGGGGTTCGTCGTCTATCGGAAGCAGTTGCCCGCTTGATTTGATATCATGATATGATATCATTCTTTCATGCGCTTCCTCGCGGACATTCCGGACGATGATATCCAGTGGCTCGACGCGCTTGCGGCCGAGCTTGGCGTGTCGCGCGCAGAACTCGTGCGCCGCGCGGTAGCGGCCTATCGCGCGGATGCGTCGGGCGACGCGATCGATAACGCCTTCGGCATTTTCCGCGCCCGCGCCGACATCGGCGACGGCCTCAAATATCAGCGGCGCCTGCGGGGCAAGCGCGAATGATCGATGCGCAGTTCGACAGCGACATCCTGATCGACGCGCTGAACGGCGTCGAGGCGGCGCGCAACGAGATCCGCCGCGCGGGGCGCAAGAGCGTGAGCCGCGTCAGCTGGACCGAAGTCATGTCCGCCGCCGATCCCGCATCGGTGAAGGCGGTCGAGGCGTTCCTCGGCTGCTTTCAGGTCGAGGAGATCGGCGATGCGGTCGCGCGCCGCGCCGCGGCGCTGCGGGCGGAGCGCAAGGGCTTGACCTTGGCCGACGCTTTCGTACTGGCGACCGCGCAGATCAGCGGACGCATTCTCGTCACACGCAATATCAAGGTGTTTCCGGCATCGATGCCGGGTATTCGCGTTCCCTACACGCTCTAATGAAAGCCAGAACCCATGTGCGGAATTATCGGAATCATCGGCAAGGATCAGGTGGCGGACCGCCTCGTCGACGGGCTGAAGCGCATGGAATATCGCGGCTATGACTCGGCGGGCGTGTGCACGGTCGAGGGCGGCCAGCTGATCCGCCGCCGCGCCGAGGGCAAGCTCGGCAACCTGGTCAAGGAACTCGCGGGCAATCCGGCACCAGGCACCGTCGGCATCGCGCACACGCGCTGGGCGACGCACGGCGCGCCGACGACGAGCAACGCCCACCCCCATGCGACGGGCGAGGTCGCGCTCGTCCACAACGGGATCATCGAGAATTTCAAGCCGCTCCGCGAGGCGCTGCAGGCGCGCGGTCGCAAGTTCGAGAGCGAGACCGATACCGAAGTCGTCGCGCATCTCGTCTCCGAGCAGGTCGAGGCCGGCAAGTCGCCGCAGGAAGCGGTGCAGGCGGTGCTTCCGCAGCTTCGCGGCGCCTTCGCGCTTGCCATTGCTTTCCGCCAGCATCCCGATCTGCTCATCGGCGCGCGGCTCGGCTCGCCGCTCGTCGTCGGCTATGCCGAGGGTGAAACCTATCTGGGCAGCGACGCCCTCGCGCTCGCGCCGCTGACGCAAAAGATCGCCTATCTCGACGAAGGCGACTGGGTCGTTATCACGCGCGAGGGCGCGCAGATTTACGACGCCGGCAACAATCCGGTGACGCGCGAGATCACCACAAGCGGAGTCACCGCTGCGGCGGTCGAGAAGGGCAACTACCGCCACTTCATGCAAAAGGAGATTTTCGAGCAGCCGACCGTGGTCGCGCAGACGCTCTCCTCCTACATCCGCCCGCTCGAACAGACCGTCGCGCTGCCGCAGATGGACTTCGACCTGTCGAAGGTCGAGCGCATCACGATCGTTGCGTGCGGGACGAGCTTCTATGCCGGCATGGTCGCCAAATACTGGTTCGAGACCTTTGCGCGCGTTCCTGTCGACATCGATGTCGCGTCCGAGTTCCGCTACCGCGACCCGGTGCTCGCACCGGGCGGGCTCGCGCTTTTCATCTCGCAGTCGGGCGAGACCGCCGATACGCTCGCGGCGCTTCGCCACTGCAAGGCGAACGGCCAGACGATCGCGGTCGTCGTCAACGTGCCGACGAGCAGCATGGCGCGCGAGGCCGACTTGCTGCTCCCGACGCACGCGGGTCCCGAGATCGGCGTCGCCTCGACCAAGGCCTTCACCTGCCAGCTCGCGGTGCTCGCCGCGCTCGCCGCGCACCTCGCGCTCAGGAAAGGCAAGCTCAGCGCCGATGAGGAGCGCGAGATCGTCCGGCATCTGATCGAGGCGCCCGCCGCACTCAACGCCGCGCTCGCGCACGATGAGGAAATCTCGAAGATGGCGCACCTCGTCGCCCCCGCGCGCGACGTGCTCTATCTCGGCCGCGGCCCCGACTATCCGCTCGCGCTCGAAGGCGCGCTCAAGCTCAAGGAAATCTCGTACATCCACGCCGAAGGCTATGCCTCGGGCGAGATGAAGCACGGCCCGATCGCGCTGATCGACGAGGCGGTGCCCGTCATCGTGCTCGCGCCGTCGGGCCCGCTGTTCGAAAAGACCGTCAGCAACATGCAGGAAGTCATGGCGCGCGGCGGCAAGGTCGTGCTGATCTCGGACGCCGAAGGCCTTGCGGAGGCCGGCGAAGGCTGCATGGCGACGATCGAGATGCCCAAGGTCCATCCGCTGATCGCGCCGCTCGTCTATGCGGTGCCGGTGCAGCTTCTGGCGTATCATGTCGCCGTCGCAAAAGGCACCGACGTTGACCAGCCGCGCAATCTGGCGAAGTCGGTGACGGTGGAATAGGGTCGTTATTGCGGTGAAAATATGAGTTCCGAATGGCCTGAAATCGGGATTGTACTGGCGGTGTTTATCGCCATTGCGGCGATAGTGATTGCACTCGGTCGCCGAGCCGGGGTGCCGGTCGACGATGGCCCGGAAGGCGAGCCCTATCGGATCTTCACGCGAGAATTCGACCGCACGATACCCGCGAAGGACCTGCCAGCGAGGCTGCGCGAGGCAAGCCCCGACCTCGAAAAGGGATATCTCGAAAAGGACGACCGGCAATGGCGCGCGCAGATCGATCGCGCCGAGACCCTCTATGGTCAGATCGTCGATATATTACCGTTGGAGGCGGGTGAGGCTGACGCGCTGTGTGATACTGCCGTCCTGTTGATGGTCGATCAATCCGGTTCGATGCGCGGTGAGCCGATGGCATGGGTCGCAGCGGGAGTGCGCCGCCTATCGGACGAACTGGGCCGTCGCGGCGCAAATGTTGCCGTCGCCGGATATACGACCGCCGGGTGGCATGGCGGCTTCGCGCGGCGCAAATGGCTGCGCGAAGGACGCCCCGAGCGGCCGGGGCGTCTGTGTGCATTGCTTCACATCGTTTACCGGCCGTTTGACAGTGCCGGTCTGGACGAAGCTGCCTGGCAGCAAATGCTCAATCCGGATATCTTGCGCGAAAATGTCGATGGCGAAGCGTTGGAATGGGGGGCCGACTATCTGAGACACCGCCCGGAACGACGGCGCATTCTGCTCGTCGTGAGCGACGGAGCGACCGTCGACGATGCGACACTTTTTGCGAACGGGCCTTCCTACATGCACCGGCACTTCCTGAAGGTGCGCGATGTACTGCTGGATGCGAAGACCCCGGAATTGCTTGCGGTTGGAGTGGCCCATCGCGTGTCGGAATTTTATCCGGTGTCTCGTGATGCGCTTGATTCGGACGAGCTTGCCGAGGCGGGGCTGGGCCTCGTGATGGGGAAATGACATGCGTGCATATCGGGTCATGATTTCGATATGAGCTGGAACACCGCCTGCCATTGCGGCGCCGTCTCGGTGCGGCTCGCCAGGGCGCCCGAAAAGATCGCCGAGTGTAATTGCTCGCTCTGTTTTTCGCACAGCATCCTCTGGAGCTACATGTCGCCGCGCGATGTCGCGATCGAAGGCGAAACGCGGACTTATAATCGCGCCGACCGCGAGAATCCCAATTCGGACCTGCATTTCTGCGCGACCTGCGGATGCACGACACATTGGTCAGCGACCGCCGGGTTGAACGAACGAATGGGCGGCGAGGTCGATCTGATGGGCGTGGGGCTATGCGCGCGAGCATGAGGTGACGCGCTGACGCGCGTGCCGGCCGGATGTCACTCCGGCGCGTTGGCCTGCGCCAGAATGGACTCGGCGATGTCCTCGATCTTGCCGGCAACAAGCAAGGGCGCGCCGCCGACCATGCCGACCTGCGTCTGGCCATTTTCATAGTCGCGGAGCCACGCGACATTCTCGGCAACGACGAGATAGTTGCCGCCGCGCGATTTGAGCGAAATGAACTTCATCGGGGGTGTCTCCTGATCGCCGATGCTCTAGGCGGGAAATGTGAAGAATATGAGATCGACTCCTCCCGCCGCCATCATCTTCGACTTCGACGGCGTCGTCGCCGACAGCGAGGTGCGCGCCAACCTGTCGCTCGCCGAGAGCCTGACCGCGGCGGGGATGCCCGCGACCTATGACGAGTGTCTGCGCGACTATTATGGTCATAACTGGCAGGAGACGCAGCGCCGGATCGAGGCGCGCTACGGCCGACCGCTGCCCGCCGATTTTCGCGAGACGCACCGCGAGCGGGCGCGGGCGCGTTATATGGAGGGCTTCGACCCCGTGCCGGGTGTGGCGGATTTTCTCGATGCGCTGGGCGCCATGCCGCGCGCGATCGCGTCGTCGAGCCGCGCCGAATATATCGGCTGGGCACTCGGGCTCTTCGGGCTCGGCCATCATTTCGGCACGCATGTCTACAGCGCCGACGGCTGGGATCGCGGCAAGCCGCATCCCGACATCTATCTCGCCGCGGCGAGGGGACTCGGGGTCGATCCGGCAAATTGTCTGGCAATCGAGGATTCGCCGACCGGGGCGCGGGCCGCGATCGCGGCGGGAATGACCGTGATCGGCTTTTGCGGTGCGGGGCATATCGTCGACCGTGCCGCGCATGGCGCGATGCTCCGCGAGGTTGGTGTTCACCGGCTTGCCTTTGCGTTCGACCAGATTAGCATGGCGGCCTGACCTTTCGGCGGAGGGTAAATGATCTGGAATTTTCTGTGGCCGCTGATGCTTTTCTGCTCGGTGGTGGTCCTGCCGCTCTGGCTCTGGCGCCGGATGAAATATGTTCAGCAGGCAGCGCGTGACGCGTTGGACGATCCGTCGCCCCGTGACGAAGCTTGGGAGGAGACGGCGGTGTCGACCGACGGCTTGAATTTCGGGCGCGCGCATGCCTTTGATCCGGCGCTGGCAAAAGCGTCGCGCGACGCCGAAGGGAGCGACGACGTCAAGAATCTTGAAGGGCGGCGCTGAACGAACGTTTCTCGGGGGGCGGGATGCGCGGCACAAATCGCTGTCCTGCTTTGGTTGGCTCGATTAGTTTCGGGCCCGGTTCGATCCCGATCACCGGGACGAAATATGCAATCGCGAGTGAAGTTGCGCAGTTTTCCGCGACTTTTCCAAATGCCCCAAGGAGAGAGTGAATGTGCACCGAGAACACCGAGGCCGATCTCGATCGCGCGGGGATGCCCGTCGGGCGGCGCAGCTTTACCGCGCTCGCGGGCGCCGGTGCGCTTGCAACGATGCTGCCGGTGAACGCAATGGCGGGCAAGCCGGTCCGGGGCCGCGACGTGATGATCAAGACCGATGACGGGACCTGCGACGCCTATTTCGTCGCGCCGGCCGAGGGCAGGCATCCGGGCGTGCTTGTGTGGCCCGATATCCGCGGGCTGCGCCCCGCCTTTCGCCAGATGGCCGACCGGCTGGCGGGGGAGGGCTATGCCGTGCTGACGGTGAATCCCTTCTACCGCTGGCAGAAATCGCCGGTCGTTGACGCAGCGAACGACTTCAACGTGCCCGCGGTTCGGGAGAAATTGTTCGGTTATCTGAAGCAGTTGAACAAGGAACTGGTGACGACCGATGCAAGGGCGTATCTCGCGTTCCTCGACGCGCAGAAGGAGGTCGATACGAAGCGGCGTATCGGCACGACGGGTTATTGCATGGGCGGCGCGATGACGATCTATACTGCGGCGCTCGATCCGAACCGGGTCGGCGCGGCGGCGAGCTTTCACGGCGGCGGAGTCGCCACGGGCAAGCCCGACAGCCCGCATCTGCTGATCGGCGACACCAACGCCGGCTATCTGTTTGCGATCGCCGACAATGACGACAAGGAAACGCCGGACGAGAAGGTCTTGCTGAAACAGGCTCTCGAACCGCGCCCGCAATGGCACGAGGTCGAGGTCTATGAAGGCGCGATGCACGGCTGGTGTCCGCCCGACGGCCGCGCCTATAACGAGGCGGCGGCCGAAAAGGCGTGGGCGCGGATGCTCGAACTGTTCAAGGCCGAGCTGGCCTGACGTCGCTAGCGCGACAGGGCATCGAGCAGGGCCTTGCCGCGCGGCGACAGCCGATACCCGGTCTCGAGACTTTCGGTCAGACCAAGCTCCTTGAGCTTGCGGATATTCTGTTTGAGCCACATCTTCCCGACCCCGAGCGATTGCGCGATGTCAGCGGCCGCCTGTCCCTCGTGGGCGGCGATATGGTCGAGGGCGGACCGTGTCCACGGGCTGGCGCCCCGGTCGAGGCGATCGAGCCGCTGCGCGAGCGACGCCACCTCGCCTGCCGAAAGATCGCCCGCCTCGCGAAGCGCGATGCGCGGATCGGGCCGGTCGAAACGGAAGGCGATGCGATAGATGTCGCCGTCCGGGCGGGCGTCGAGCCCGGCCAGCAATTCCGCGCGCGACCCGAAACCGGCGGCGCGTGCATCGGCGTCGGTAATCGCGGCGGCCGCGCAGGGCGTCACGCTTTCGATCGCCAGTTCGCCGATCGCGGTGCGCAGCCGCCCGCCGGCCTTCACCGTCGGCCGCCGCCAGCGCCGGAAGGCGAGCGTGACCTCGCCGGCCGCGATGCGTTCGAGAATGGCGGCGCGGAACAGCATCGGGCCGCCGCCGCCTCAGTGCGCGTGCGCGCCGCCGCTCGCCGCGTAACTCGCATAGACGCGCTGGCCGGCGGGGCCGAAGGTCATCACCTTGTAGGCCTCGCGGTGGTCGCCATGTTCCATGCCGGGCGAGCCCGTCGGCATGCCGGCGACCGCGAGTCCCTTCACGCCCTTGGGCCTTTCGCGGAGCAGGCGGCTGATGTCCTTCGCCGGCACATGCCCCTCGATCACATAACCGCCGACGAGCACGGTGTGGCAGCTGCGCAGCGCCTGCGGCACGCCCTGCTTGTCCTTGACCGCGGCCATGTCGGGCGAATTGACGATCACCGCCTTCTGCCCGAACGACGCCTTCACCTGTTCGAGCCATTTGAGGCAGCAGCCGCAGCCTGCGTCGCGGAACATCGTCGGGTTCGCGGCGTGCGCGGTGCCGATGACGGCGGAGAAGGCGGCGAGGGCGAAAAGCGCGCGGCGGGAAGGAGTCATCGCAAATCCTTTTGGTGGAAACGCTGCAAAGCCTATAGGCCAAGCCCATGAAAGTCCATTTCATCCGGTCGGGCGAGCGGCGCTACAGCATGCGGATCGAACGCGCCCGGCTGCCGGTGCTGGTCATGGACCCGGCGCCGGGCTTCGATCGCGACCTGCCGCACGACATGGTGCATTTCGTCGTCGAGGCGGCGCTGGGGCTCGGAACCGGTGTCTTCGGCCAGATCGCAGCGGGCGGCGACGCGGGGTCCTTTCATGTCGAGGCGGACGGTGCGCTGTCGGCGAAGGAACGCCAGCGTGCGGCGCGCAAGCAGGTCGCGAAGGGCGTGAAGCTGATCAGGGCGCAGGGGCGCGAGGGCGAATTGTCCGAACTCGCCGCATTCCTGTTCGACATCGCGTGGCGGAGCCGGTCGCGCCCCGACAGCGCGGCGCAGCGCGCGGCTTTGGGCGAAGCCGGGCGCACGCGCGCCTCGCTCAGCGCCGACGAGCGCGCACGGATCGATGCCGCGAAGCCGCGCGTGTTCGCGGATTTCGAACGGCTGTCGAAGGCCTGGCGCGCGCTGCCGGTCGGCGATGCGCTGATCCTCGAATGGCCGTCCGCTCAGCCCATCGGGTAGAGGATATCCTTGCCGACCTTGTGCAGCGCCTTCATCAGCTCGTCGGGCAGCACCAGATCCAGTGCGTCGAGGATCGGGTCGACCTGATCATGGGCGCTGACCCCGACGATCGTCGAGGCGACGAAGTCGTGCTGTTTCGACCAGGCGGTGGCCATCGTCACCGGGTGCAGCCCGGCCTCTTGGGCAATCGCCAGATAGCGTTCGGTCGCGGCGAGGGTCCTGTCGTTGACGAAACGGCGGCCCATTGCCGCCTGCCGGCCCTCCATCTGGAGGTAGCGCGAGAAACGCGCGCCCTCGGGCATCGCGCCGCCCTGATATTTGCCCGAAAGCACGCCGCCTGCGAGCGGCGAATAGGCGATCAGGCTGACGCCTTCCTGCCGGCACACTTGCGCGAGTTCGTCCTCGAAGCGGCGGTTGTTGAGGCTGAAATTATTCTGGATCGTGTGATAGCGCGCGCCGCCAAGCTTCTCCGATGCGGCGAGCGATTTCATCAGCCCCCAGCTCGTTTCGTTCGAACAGCCGAGGATGCGTACCTTGCCGGCGCGGACAAGCTCGTCGAGCGCGTCCATCATCTCGTCATAGGGCGCGTCATGGTCGGGCCAGTGCGTCTGATAAAGGTCGACATAGTCGGTCTGGAGGCGCCGCAAGCTGTCGTCGAAGGCCTGCATGATATTCTTGCGGTCGAGCGCGGTCATGCCGTTGCGGCACGGCGACCTGAACCAGACGTGGCTCGGCCCCGACACCTTGGTCGCGAGGATGATCGCGTCGCGCGGCTTGGTCTTCATCCAGCGGCCGACGATTTCCTCGGTGCGCCCGACCCATTTTGTGTCGGGCGGTACCGGATAGCCCTCGGCGGTGTCGTAGAAACTGATCCCGGCGTCGAAGCAGCGGTCGAGCACGCGAAAGGCTTCGGTCTCGTCGGTCTGGCTGCCGAAGGTCATCGTTCCCATGCAGATGTCGGACACATGGATGGCGCTCTTGCCGAGACGGCGGCTTTGCATGGCTCTGTTCTCCGGTCAGGAAGGGGGAGCGCCGTGCATAGGTTGCGAACCGCTACCTGGCAATCAGATGAGGAGCGCGAGCGACCCCACGAGCAGCGCCGCCATCGTCCAGTTGAACGCCCTGAGCCGCGCCGGGCTCGACAGCCAGCCGCGCAGCGACACGCCCATCACCGCCCAGAGACTCGTCGAGGGCAGGTTGATGATGCCGAAGATCACCGCGACGAGCAGCACCGCGCCGAAATTGCGGTCGGGCGCGTAAAGCGCGATCGCCGAGAGCGCCATCGACCAGGCCTTGGGGTTCACCCACTGGAACATCATCGCCTGAAAGAAGGTCATCGGCTTGCCCCGCGCGCCGCTTGTCGTATCGGGGGCGGCGGCATTGGCGATCTTCCACGCGAGCCACAGCAGATAGACGACACTCACCACCTTGAGTGCGATATTCAGGACCGGAAACAGGTCGAACAGCCCCATAAGACCGACCCCGACGAGGACGATCATCAGCGTGAAGCCGATGCCGACCCCAAGCGCGTGCGGCACGGTCCGGCGCAGCCCGAAATTGGCGCCCGACGCCATCAGCATCATATTGTTCGGCCCCGGCGTGATCGACGAGACGAGCGCGAAGGCAGAGAGTGCGGCGAGAGTGGTCTGGTTCATGCGCGCAACATAATGCGTTTCGGTGCGCGACGGATTGCAAAGATACGTAGTCATCGGATAGATTGCGCAATCTATGATCAAGATCGACGCAATCGGCCGCAAAATATTGCAGGAATTATCGCGCGACGGGCGAATCTCGAACCTCGAACTCGCCGAGCGTGTCGGGCTGTCGCCGTCGGCCTGCCTGCGCCGGGTGCAGGAGCTGGAACGCAGCGGAGTGATCAAGGGCTATCGCGCGGTGACCGACCCCGCGAAGCTCGGGTTGACGTTCGTCGCCTATGTGACGATCGGTCTGTCGTCGCACACGAAGAAGTCGCAGAATGATTTCGAAGCCGCGATGGCGCTGGCGCCCGAAGTGCGCGAATGCCACAATATCACCGGCACGATCGAATATCTGCTGCGCGTCGAGACGGAGGATCTGGCGTCGTACAAGCATTTTCACACCGAGGTGCTGGGCGTGCTGCCGCAGGTGCATTCGATCACCACCTATGTGCTGATGGACTCGCCCAAGGACGAACGGGCATAGTTTTTCTTCGCCATGCCGGCGAAGCGGTGCGGTTGAACCCGATGCACCGCCACCGCATATCGGTTGCATGACGAAACTCTCCTTCCTCGACCTCGTGCCCGTCACCGATAGCGGCACGATCGCGCAGTCGCTTGCCAACGCCGCCGATCTTGCCCGGCATGCCGAGGTGCTCGGTTATGAACGCTACTGGGTCGCCGAGCATCATGGCATGGCGGGGATTGCGAGCGCCGCGACCTCGGTCGTGCTCGCGCATATCGGGCAGGCGACCTCGACGATTCGTATTGGCGCCGGCGGCATCATGCTGCCGAACCATGCGCCGATGGTGATCGCCGAGCAGTTCGGGACATTGGAAGCCCTGTTCCCCGGCCGGGTCGATCTCGGCCTTGGCCGGGCGCCGGGATCCGACGGCGTCGTCGCGCGCGCGCTGCGCCGCAACCTTGCGAGCGACGAGCGGCAGTTCCCGCAGGACGTCGTCGAACTGCAGGCCTTTCTCGCCGGTGACGACCGCCTCGGGATCCGGGCGGTGCCGGGGGAAGGAACGAACGTCCCGCTCTGGATCCTCGGGTCGAGCCTGTTCGGCGCGCAGCTCGCGGCGATGCTGGGGCTGCCCTATGCCTTCGCCAGCCATTTCGCACCCGATGCGCTCGACGAGGCGCTCGACATCTACCGCCGCCAGTTCAAGCCGTCGGCGCAACTGGCCGAACCCTATGCCGCTGCCGCCTTAAACGCCTTCGCCGCCGACACGCGCGAAGAGGCCGAGCTTCTCGCCTCGTCGCAACAACAGGCTTTCGTCGCGCTGCGCACCGGCAATCCGGGCAAGATGAAGCCGCCGCTTGCCGGGTACAAGGATAGCCTGCCGCCCAACGCGCGCGCGATCCTCGACCATGTGCTGCAGTGTTCGGCCGTGGGAACCGCCGACGACATCGCGGCGGGTCTCGGGGCCTTTCAGGCCCGCACCGGGGTCGACGAGATCATCGTCGCTTCGTCGATGTACGACCATGAGGCGCGCAAACATTCGGTGGCGCTGACGATGGAAGCGGCAAAAGCGCTCTAGTTTGATGCGGAGCCCTGATCTTTCTGCCGGCTCTCGCCGGCCTCGCGCCTGATGAAGCTGATCTTGCCCTGCGGCTCGAGGATCGCCCAGGCTACCTGCTCGATATGTGCGATGCCCGCCAGGCGCATTTCGGATTCGACTTCAGCGCGGGTCAGGCGATCGCGGCGCAGATTTTCCTCCCGGAGCCGGCCGTCGCGGATGACGATCCGGGGATGGCCTTCAAGCGGATCCTTGAGGCGCGGGAACAGGTAGCTCAGCCAGCTGAGCACGACGCCCCAGAAGGCGAAGGTGCAGATCGCCAGCGTCGCACCCGTCACGCTGAAGTCGTTGTGCGTCACACCCTGCTGGATCAGGTCGCCCATGACGACGAGCACGACGAATTCGAACGGCGTCAGTTGACCCAGCTCGCGCTTGCCGAGCAGCCGGAGCAGCGCGAAAAGCACGGCGAACATGACGGTGGCGCGCAGCACGATATCCATCAGGGAAAGACCCTGATCGACAGCGGAAGCTGCCCGAGGCGCCGGTCGCCATCATAGAGAAGGATGCGGCCCGACGTGCCGGCGAACAGCGGCGGATTGATCTGTCCGTCGATCTTGACGTGCAGCGTGTCGCCTGCCTTGATCGGGCCGTAGGACCAGCGCAACATTCCCTTCTCGAACCTCTCTCCGGCAGGCGAGGGCAGGGTGGTGTTGATCGTCGTGTCGCGCCACAGGTCCGGCGTCACCGCGATCACGGCATCCGCGATATCGGTGCGGGCATGGACCTCGATGCGCGTTTCGAAAAACTCGCCGTTGCGTAACGTTCGCGGCGTGTCGACCGTCAAGGCGGCGTCGCCGAAATCGCGCTTGACCGGCGTCGACGGATGGCCGCCTGCGACGTCGAGCAACGCAAGGACCAGCAAGGCGCCGAGCACGACCACCGACAAGGGACTCGCGTGGCGGGCGAAGATCCGGCCGCCGTGCAGATTTTCCTCGGCGAGACCATCGGGAAATTTGCCGGCGTCTTGCATGGATTCTCTTCTCCCGATCATCGCTAGCAACGAAAACGGGCGAAATTGGTTGCCCCGCATCCTCTTCGAAGCGGCTCCGCAAAGAGCAATCGGTGCCATTGATTTGTCGGGTTGCGGGCCCTATTGCGCGCCTTTCCCGTTTCTGCCTCTTTGGAAAGGTGCCCGATATGTCGATCACGCCGCTGATGCCCGTTTACCCCCGGTGCGGTGTGCGTCCGGTGCGCGGCGAGGGCGCGTATCTGATCGGCGAGCGCGGCGAGCGCTATCTCGACTTCGCGAGCGGCATTGCGGTCAACCTGCTCGGTCACGGCCATCCGCACCTGACGAAGGCGATCCAGGAACAGGCCGCGACGCTGATGCATGTGTCGAACCTCTATGGCAGCCCGCAGGGCGAGGCTTATGCCGCGCGGCTCGTCGAGAACACATTCGCCGACACGGTGTTCCTCACCAACTCGGGTGCCGAGGCGGTCGAATGTTCGATCAAGACCGCGCGCGCCTATCATTCGAGCGCGGGCAATGCCGAAAAGCACACGCTGATCACCTTCAACAACGCTTTCCACGGCCGCACGCTCGGCACGATCTCCGCGACCAACCAGGAAAAGCTGCGCAAGGGTTTCGACCCGCTGCTGCCCGGTTTCGCCTATGCGCCGTTCGACGACATCAACGCTGCGCTCGACCTCGTCGACGACAATACCGCGGGCTTCCTCGTCGAGCCGATCCAGGGCGAGGGCGGTATCCGCCCCGCGTCGCAGCCTTTCCTGCAGGCGCTGCGCGACATTTGCGACAAGCGCGACCTGATGCTCGTCTTCGACGAGGTCCAGTGCGGCGTCGCGCGCACCGGTCACCTCTATGCCTATGAACATTATGGCGTGACGCCCGACATCATGGCGAGCGCCAAGGGCATCGGCGGCGGCTTCCCGATGGGCGCGTGCCTCGCGACCGAAAAGGCGGCGCGCGGCATGGTGATCGGCACCCACGGGTCGACCTATGGCGGCAACCCGCTGGCATGCGCGGCGGGGCAGGCGGTGCTCGACGTCGTTCTCGAAGACGGTTTCCTCGACCAGGTCAGGGCGACCGGCGAACGCCTGCGCGGCGCGCTCGAACAGCTCATCCCGAACCACGACCAGCTGTTCGACAGCGTCCGCGGCGTCGGGCTGATGCTTGGGCTCAAGCTCAATTCGGACAGCCGCGCGTTTGTCGCGCACCTGCGCGACAATCACGGGCTGCTGACCGTCGCGGCGGGCGAGAATGTCGTCCGCGTGCTGCCGCCGCTCAACATCGACGACAGCCATATCGCGGAATTCATCGAGAAATTGTCAGCGGGCGCGGCGAGCTACACGCCGCCCGAAGCCTGATGCCACATTTTCTGAACCTGTCCGACGCGGGCGGGGATGCCGTTGCCGCGATGCTTGCCGACGCGATCGATCGCAAGGCAGCGCGTGCCGGCTGGCCGAAGGGCAAGGTCGACGCCGATGCACCGCTCGCGGGTCATGTGCTTGCGATGGTGTTCGAAAAGAATTCGACGCGCACGCGCGCCTCGTTCGACATCGCGATCCGCCAGCTCGGCGGCTCGGCGATGATCATGGATGCGGGCGTCACGCAGCTCGGTCGCGGTGAGACGATCGCCGATACCGCGCGCGTCCTGTCGCGTTATGCCGACGCGATCATGATCCGTACCGATGACCATGCGAAGATCGAGGAACTCGCCGAATATGCCAGCGTCCCCGTGATCAACGGGCTGACCGACCTGTCGCATCCGTGCCAGATCGTCGCCGACCTGCTGACGGTCGTCGAGAGCGGCAAGGCGCTGCCCGGGCTTGAACTTGCATGGCTCGGCGATGGCAACAATGTCCTTGCTTCGCTGATCGAGGCAGCCGGTCTGTTCGGCTTTCACGTCCGCGCGGGTGTGCCGCAGGGCTATGAACCCGATGCGAGCTTCGTCGAAGCCGCGCGCGCGAAGGGCGTCCGCATCGACATCATGCGCGACGCGCGCGAGGCGGTGGCGGGCGCCGATCTGGTCGTCACCGACACGTGGGTGTCGATGGGACAGGATCATGCGCATAACAAGGTCGCGGCGATGGCGCCCTATCAGGTCGACGAGCGGCTGATGACGGGTGCCAGGGATGATGCGATCTTTCTCCATTGCCTGCCCGCGCACCGCGGCGAGGAGGTCGTCGACGCGGTGATCGACGGTCCGCGGTCGCGCGTGTGGGACGAGGCCGAAAACCGCGTTCATGCGCAGAAATCGATCCTGCTCTGGGCGCTCGGGAAATTGTGAGTTCGAAGACGTGAGTGAGATTATCGAAACCTGGTTCGACCAGCCCTTGCTGTTCACCATCGCCGAACGCCATGTGCGCGGGCGGCTGGTGCGGCTCGGGCCGACGCTGCAGACCATCATCGGGGCGCATAACTATCCGCCGGTGGCCGAAAAGCTGCTCGCCGAAGCGCTGGTGCTCACCGTCCTGCTCGGCTCGACGCTGAAGGACGAGAATGGCCAGATGACGCTGCAGGCGCAGACCGGCGGTGGGCCGGTCGAACTGCTCGTCTGCGACTATCGCGGCGGCGAGCTGCGCGGCTATCTGAAGTATGATGCCGAGCGGCTGGCCGAGGTCGGCGCCGATCCCACCCTGTTCGCCCTGTTCGGCGAAGGCTTCCTTGCGATCACCTTCGACCAGGCGACGACGGCCGAGCGCTATCAGGGCATCGTCCCGCTCGAAGGCGCGTCGATCGGCGAGGCGGCCGAACATTATTTCGAGCAGTCCGAACAGATACCGAGCCTGATCAGGCTCGCCGCGCGCCATGACCCCGAGGCCGGCTGCCTTGCCGGCGGATTGCTTTTGCAGCATCTGCCCGAGGGCGAAGTCGGTCGCGACCGGCTGCATGTCCGCCACGACAGCCCCGAATGGGAACATGCCAAGACGATCGCCGCGACGTTGAAGGGCGAGGAACTGACCGATCCCGCGACGTCGCTCGAGACGCTGGCGTGGCGCCTGTTCCACGAGGACGAGGTGCGCGTCGAGCCGGGCGCCCCGGTGTCGCGCGGCTGCCGGTGCAGCACCGGTTATTTTGCGGGCGTGCTGGCGCAATTTCCGGAGGGCGAGCGCGCCGAAATGGCGGACGATGCGGGCAATATCGTGGTCGACTGTGCCTTTTGCTCGCGCTTCTTTCCGATTCCGCTGGGCGAAATCGCGACGCACGACCGCGCGGAATAGCAAGGCGATTTTCCGTCTTTCGCGCGATGGCGCGGGGCAATCCGGCGCCGAGCGGTTGAAATGTGGCGGGGGCATTGCTAGCTAACCGGGAACAGGGTCGCAGTACAGCCCGGCAACGGGCGGCCGGCGGATAGGATAAAATGGCGATCTTCTCTCCCTTGCTCCGATGGCCCGTGATGGCGTGCGCGCTCGCGGGTGCGACCGCGGTGCCGGCGCAGGCGCCGTCGCTGGCGATGCTCGACCGGCTCGAAAAGGGCGGCTGGCAACTGCGCGAGCGCGGCAAGGATGCGGTGCTGCAGACGATCTGCCTCGGCGATGCGCGGCGGATGATCCAGATCCAGCATCCGCGCGCGACCTGCTCGCGCTATGTCATCGAGGACACGCCCAATTCGGTGACGGTCCATTATACCTGCCCCGGTGCCGGGCACGGGCGCACGACCATCCGCAGCGAGACGAACCGGCTCGTCCAGATCGACACGCAGGGCATCGCCGACGGCAAGCCCTTCTCGCAGGCGATCGAGGCGCGCCGCACCGGCGGCTGCTGACCGAAACGAAATATCAATCATCCGCTGCCAGACCGGAGCCATGGCATGTTTCTGTGCCATTCTCCCTAACGGCTGTCATGCCGAACTGGGCCGTGCGGCGACCGCCTCGCGGCCCGTTTCTTTGATGCAGCGCGGCCCTTGCACGTCCTCCGGCACGCGCCTATCTGGCGCCGATGCAGCAAGTTTCCGGAAAAACGGTGATCGTCCTCCTGTCGGGCGGGCTCGACTCGATGGTCTGCGCGGGGCTCGCGCGCGAAGCCGGCGCGCGCATCGTCGCGCTCACGGTCGACTATAACCAGCGCCACCGCGTCGAACTCGAATCCGCCGCACGCATCGCCGATCATGTCGGCGCGGCCGAGCATATCGTGCTGCCGCTCGACCTCCGCCGCTTCGGCGGATCGGCGCTGACTGCCGATATCGACGTGCCGAAGGGCGGCGTGGGTGAAGATGTTCCGGTCACCTATGTCCCTGCGCGCAACCTCATCTTCCTGTCACTGACGCTCGGGCTGGCCGAGGCGCGGCAGGCGCAGGACATCGTGATCGGGGTCAACGCGCTCGACTATTCGGGCTATCCCGACTGCCGCCCCGAATTCATTCAGGGCTTCGAAAAACTCGCCGCGCTCGCGACGCGCGATGGCGACAGGGGCGTCGACTTTCGCATCCATGCGCCGCTGCAGCATATGACCAAGGCCGATATCGCCGCCGAAGCGGCGCGGCTCGGCATGGATGCCGGCATGAGCTGGTCGTGCTACGACCCCACGCCCGAAGGGCTGCACTGCGGTTCCTGCGACAGTTGCCGGCTCCGGTCGAAGGGTTTCGCCGACGCGGGGCTCGCCGACCCGACGCGCTACGCCTGAGCCGATGAGCTACGCGGTCAAAGAGATTTTCCTCACGCTGCAGGGGGAGGGCGCGCAGGCGGGCCGTCGCGCCGTCTTCTGCCGCTTTGCCGGCTGCAATTTGTGGACGGGGCGCGAGAAGGACCGCACCAAGGCAATCTGCCAGTTCTGCGACACCGATTTCGTCGGCACCGACGGGACGCTCGGCGGCAAATACAAAACCGCTGCGGCGCTCGCCGATATCATCGCCGAAAGCTGGGGCGAGGGGACGGCTGACCGTTATGTCGTGCTCACCGGTGGTGAGCCGATGCTGCAGGTCGATGCGGCGCTGATCGATGCGCTGCACGATCGCGGCTTCACGATCGCGATCGAAAGCAACGGCACTTTCCCGATTCCGCGCAGCATCGACTGGATTTGCGTCAGCCCGAAGGCGGGTAGCGAACTGGTCCAGACGAGCGGCGACGAGCTGAAGCTCGTCTGGCCGCAACCGGGCAGCGATGTCGAGCGGCTTGCCGCGCTCGATTTCGGCCATCTGCTCGTGCAGCCGCTCGACGATCCGGACGCTGCGGCGAACGTGCAGGCGTGCATCGACCTGGTGATGGCCGATCCGCGCTGGCGCCTGTCGCTGCAGACGCACAAGAATCTGGGACTGCGCTAGGGCTATTCGCCCTTTTTGGTCGCTGCGTCGCCGGTGATCGCCTTGCGGGCAACCGGCATGTCGACGGCTTCGGGATTGTCATCTGCCTCGGCTTCCGCCGCGGGCTCGTCCGTGCCCGCATCGCCGGACTTGCCCGAATCCTTCTTCGTGCCGTCGTCGGGAATGCTGTTGTCGACCGCCGTTCCGTCGCTTGCCGCATCGTCGAGGATGATCATCGAATCGCTGATCGATCCCGGCTGGACCTCGACCGCGTCGAGCTTTGTCGTCGATTTGCCGGCGGTGTCGCCGCCGCCGCAGGCAGCGAGGGCAAGCAGGGAGAGCGAGGCGAGAAGGGTGCGGGTCATGCGGGGTTCCTAATCGCTTGTCGAAAGCTTGTCGAGAAACGCGGGAAGCGTCTGCATCAGCGCGGCATCGACGTCGGCGAAGGTCGCCGTCTTGCCGAGTGCCGCGAGGCTGGTGACGGGGAATTCGGCGATGCCGCAGGGCACGATCCCGGCGAAATGGGCGAGATCGGGCGCAACGTTGAGCGAGAAGCCGTGCATCGTCACCCAGCGCTTCACGCGCACGCCGATCGCGCCGATCTTGGCTTCGCGGCCGTCGGCATCGTCGGTCCAGATGCCGATCCGTCCCTCGGCGCGGCGCGCTTCGACACCGAGCAATGCGAGTGCGTCGATCACCCAGCCTTCGAGCGCCGATACATAGGCGCGTACGTCGCGCCCGCGCCTGGTCAGGTCGAGCTGGATATAGCCGACGCGCTGGCCCGGTCCGTGATAGGTGTAGCGCCCGCCGCGCCCGGCATCATAGACCGGAAACTGCGGGTCGAGCAGTTCGGCGGGATCGGCGCTCGTTCCCGCAGTATAGAGCGGCGGATGTTCGAGCAGCCAGATGCGTTCGCCGGCATCCCCGCCATGGATCGAGGCCGCCCGCGCGTCCATATCGGCCAGTGCGGCATCATAGGCGGTCAGGCCCGGACTGATGGTCCATTCGGGTGCGGTAAGGGCGGTCATTCGCCGGCTATCTGGCCCCCCGCGCCGCCGTGCGCAAGCCCTCTGGCGCGCTTTGCCGACAGGGCTGGACAGACGCGCCGAAGATCGTCACTTTCGGGGCAACGGGGAACCCAAAAAATGACGGGGTATCAATGGTAAAATTCGACATGGGTGCGGCATGGGACGACACGCTGCAGCTTCTGAAATCGCATACGGCGCTGGTCGGCACGATCGCGGGCGTGTTCCTCTTCCTGCCCGCGCTCGCCTTCGCCTGGTTCGGGCCGGTGCCGATCGAACCGCCCGCGGGCGCCGATTTCGATCAGGTCATGGCGACATTCCGCGAAAGCTTCCGGCAGATGATCCCCGGACAGATCGTCGTCGCGCTCTGCACGATGATCGGTACGATGGCGATCCTGCGGCTCTGGCTGTCGCGGACCGGAATCAGCGTCGGCGAGGCGCTGACCTTTGGTCTGATGCTCTTCCCGACGATGCTCGCGGTCCAGATATTGTCGGGCATCGCGATCGGTTTCGGCTTCATCCTGCTGATCATTCCCGGCATCTATCTGATCGGGCGGCTCGCGCTCGTCTCGCCGGCGATCGCCGACCGGAGCATCTACAATCCGCTCGATGCGATCAGCACGAGCTGGGACCTCACCCGCAACAACGGCTGGGCGGTGTTCTTTTTCCTCTTTCTCGTCGGGCTGGTGATCGTCATCGCCGCGCTGATCATCGGCGGTATCGTCTCGGTGATTTTCGGTAGTGAGCCGGGCATCGGTCGCATCATGGGCGGGCTGGTCGAGGCGGCGTTCGGCGCGATCGGCAGCCTCGTTTCGATCGCCGTATCGGCGGCCGCCTATCGCCAGCTTGCGCTGCGAACCTCGTCCGACGTGTTCCAGTGACCGGCATCGCCGCAATAATAATGAATGTGTCGCAATCGGGGCGAAGCCGTCAGGCGTTCGCCCGACCTTGGATGGAGTGAAGAACGGGCATTGATAGACAGGGGGAAGTGACATGATAAAAATGAGTATCGGAGCGGCTTTTTCGGAGACCTTCGCGTTTCTGAAGGCCAACTGGATGCAGATGCTGATCTGGCTCGGCGGCGCGCTGATCGTCGTCGGCCTGCTGGGTTATCTGTTCCTCGGATCGACCTTTTCGGCGATGGCGTTGGCGCCCAATGATCCCGCGCTGGTGATGGGCGCGTTCGGCAAGATCGCTTTCTTCGCGCTGATCGCGGCAGTGATCTTCTATGGCGTGTCGATGCTGATCTGGCGCGGCGGCATGCATCCCGGCGAAGCACCCAATTTCGCCTGGGCGTTCCAGGCCGGGCCGGCGCTGGCCTTCGGCATGATTGTCGTCATGATCGCCGCCTATATCGTGATCTTCATCGTCATGCTCATCCTGACGCTGATCTTCGGCGCGGCACTTGGCGGCATGGGAGCATTTTCCCCGGGCGCGCTGGAATCGGGCGGAGCCGGCGCGATCGGCGGCGGCGCGATCTTCCTGATCGTGATTCTCTATATCGCGATGATCGTGTTCCTTCTGTGGGTGCAGGGCCGTTTCATGGTCGCCGGGCCTGTGATGGCCGAGCGCCTGACGCGCAACCCGGTAACGGGGCTCGGCGAATCGTGGCGGCTGACGGGCCCCTCGCAATGGACGATCGTCGGCTTCTACCTGCTCTTCACGATCGGCATGTTCATCTACGCCATGATCGCCGGGATGATATTCGGCGGCATATTGGGCGCCGTGGCCGGCGGTTCGGTCGTCGGGGCGATTCTGACGATGATCGTGATGGCGGCTGTGGTTTATCTGCCGCTCATCATGCTGTCCTTCTCGATCCCGGTCGGCGTCTACCGCGCGATCGCGCCGCAGGCATCGGGCGACGTGTTCGCCTGATCGACGGCTCGGACAGGAGGGAAGGGCGCTCCGGCGACGGGGCGCCCTTCCTGCATCAGGCCCATTTCGCGAGCGGCGGCAGGCTCATCAGGATCGCGTCGATGTTGCCGCCGGTCTTGAGCCCGAACAGCGTGCCGCGGTCGTAGACGAGGTTGAACTCGGCATAGCGGCCGCGCCAGATCAGCTGCGCGTCGCGCTCGGCTTCGGTGAAGGGCAGACCCATCCGGCGCCGCACGATCTGCGGGAAAATGTCGAGGAAGGCCTCGCCGACCGCCTGCGTCAGCTGGAAATTGCGGTCGAACTCGGCATCGTCGCCGCATTCGAGATGGTCGTAGAAGATGCCGCCGACCCCGCGGTGGACGCCGCGGTGCGGGATGTAGAAATAATCCTCGGCCCACTTGGCATAGCGCTCATAGACGTCGGGTCCGAACGGCGCGCAGGCGGCGCGCAGCCGCGCGTGGAAGGCGTCGGTGTCCTGCCTGTAGGGGATCGGCGGGTTGAGGTCGGCGCCGCCGCCGAACCAGCGTTTCGTCGTCGCGAGGAAGCGCGTGTTCATATGCACCGCCGGGACATGCGGGTTCGCCATATGCGCGACAAGGCTGATCCCCGTCGCGAAAAAGCTCGGATCCTCGCTCGCACCATGGATCGACGTGGCGAAATCGGGTGCGAACTGGCCGGCCACCGTGGAGACGTTGACGCCAACCTTTTCGAACACCTTGCCCGTCATTACCCCGCGGACGCCGCCGCCGCCTTCGCCCGGCTCCAGCCCGTCGGCCTCGCGGTCCCACGGCGTATAGTCGAAGCGTGCGTCGCTTCCTGCCTCGGCCTCGATCTTCTCGAACTCGGCGCAGATCCGATCGCGGAGCGATTCGAACCAGCTGCGTGCCGTCTGTTGCTGAGGATCGAGCGTGATCATGCAGAAAAGCCTTTCGTTTGCCGGAGCGCCTCGGCGAGCGCGATGCCAGCCGCGACCGCGACATTCAAGGACCGAAAGCCCGACTGCATCGGAATCGCGACCCGCGCGGCGGCGGCTTCGTGGACGCGGAGCGGAACGCCGGCGCTCTCGGATCCGAAAAGGAGCACGTCGCCCCGGCCGAAATCGAAATCGGGAAGCGGGGTCGCGCCCGCCGTCGTCAGCAACACGATCCGCTGCCCGCCGATCTGCGACCATTGGCGAAAGGCGTCCCAGTTCGGGTGCCGACGGACATTGGCGCGGACGGCATAGTCCATGCCCGCGCGTTTCAGCGCCGCGTCGCCGAACGGAAAGCCGCACGGCTCGATGATATGCGCGGGCGCGCCCAGACAGGCGGCGGTGCGCAATATGGTGCCGACATTGCCGGCGATGTCGGGTTGAAACAGCGCGATTTCCATGCCGCCGCCATAGAGGCGAAGGCGCCGCGAATCGAGAGGCTTGGCCGCTGCGGGGCTGCCGGGTGACGGAAGCGGAAATTGCCTGTTGGCAAGCCCGGACAGTGCGGCTATCAGGCCCGCAATTCCCGGAGGGGCCGCCGGGTTGTGCGCTTTCGTGCGCGTGCAACAGGGACGGCCATTTCTTCGAGAACTTTGTAGTTCACCCATGCAAGGGCAGTCGAATGGCCAGTGAATCTGAACTCAACGCCGGTATCGAGGATGGCGTACGCCGCCGGGATTTCATCAATATTGCGGCAGTGAGTTTCGCTGGTGTCGGCGCGGTGGCGGTGGTCCTGCCGCTCGTGAACCAGATGAATCCCTCGGCCGATGTGCTCGCGCTCTCGTCGACCGAAATCGACATTTCGGCGATCCAGCCCGGGCAGGCGATCAAGACCAGCTGGCGCAAGCAGCCGGTGTTCGTGCGCAACCTCGTTGCCAAGGAAATCGCCGAG
The DNA here is from genome assembly GCA_017745175.1 of Sphingopyxis sp. Classification (GTDB taxonomy): domain Bacteria; phylum Pseudomonadota; class Alphaproteobacteria; order Sphingomonadales; family Sphingomonadaceae; genus Sphingopyxis. Next base: position 87,704 of record JAGHZY010000016.1, read on the forward strand.
GCGAAGGCGGTGCCGATGGGCGACCTGCGCGATCCCGAAACGATCGACCAGCGCACCAAGCCCGGCAAGGAAAACTGGCTGATCACGCTCGGCGTCTGCACCCACCTCGGTTGCGTGCCGCTCGGCGCTGCCGAAGGCGAGAATCGCGGCGACTTCGGTGGCTATTTCTGCCCGTGCCACGGTTCGCACTACGACACCGCAGCGCGCATCCGTAAGGGCCCGGCACCCAAGAATCTGGTCGTGCCGCCCTATGAATTCACCAGCGACACCGTCGTGACGATCGGCTGAGGAGCGAGATAAGATGAGCTTTCCCTGGGCCAAACCCTATGAGCCGACGCATCCGCTGATGAAGTGGATGGACGAGAAGCTGCCGATTCCGCGCCTCGTCTACAATGCCACGGGCCCCGGCTATCCGGTCCCGCGCAACCTCAACTATTTCTGGAACTTCGGCGTCCTCGCCGGCGCCGCGCTGATGATCCAGATCATCACCGGTATCGTTCTGGCGATGCACTATGCCGCCAACGCGAGCGTCGCGTTCAATTCGGTCGAGCATATCATGCGCGACGTGAATGCCGGCTGGTTCATCCGCTACGCGCATATGAACGGCGCGAGCATGTTCTTCATCGTGGTCTATCTCCACATCTTCCGCGGCCTCTATTACGGCTCGTACAAGGCGCCGCGCGAGATGGTGTGGCT
>JAGHZY010000017.1 GCA_017745175.1 Sphingopyxis sp.
GCTGAGCCCACCCGCGGCTGATCGATTATGATGCTCCCCGGCACCGGCTGGGGAGCATTATTATTGCAGCTTCCACAGCGACGTAACTTTCCTAGCCTTGCAGTGCGGCATTGGCGGGCTTATTATTCGCGTTCGCACAATTGATCTCCCCCATCAGTATCCATGTGCGGGCGTTCCCCCTGGGGGCGCTTGTGGGACGGGGCGTTTTGAAGGACTTGGTGGATGGCTACGGTCGATAAGATGCCGATGCTTCAGGAAGGCTATGACAAGCTCGTTTCGGAGCTGAAGCGCCTGAAAATCGAGCGCCCGCTGATCGTGGATGCGATCGAAGAGGCGCGCGCGCACGGCGACCTTTCGGAAAATGCCGAATATCACGCCGCCAAGGAACGCCAAGGCCAGGTCGAAGCGACGATCGGCGACCTCGAAGACAAATTGTCGCGTGCGCAGGTGATCGATCCGACGACGCTGTCGGGCGACCGCATCGTGTTCGGCGCGACCGTTACCCTCGCCGACGAGGACGACAAGCCGGTGCGCTACCAGATCGTCGGGCAAGCCGAGGCCGACGCCAAGGACGGCAAGATCAGCTATAATTCGCCGCTCGGCCGGGCGCTGATCGGCCGCCGCGTCGACGACGAGGTCGAAGTGACCGTGCCTGCGGGCGACAAATATTATCTGGTGACCAAGATCGAATTCATCTGACGGACGGACGCGCGAGGATGAAACCGCAGGACGCGCCACTGGTCACGGGCTATGCGCTCGCCTGTGTCGTCATCTTCGTGCTGCTCTGGATCACCGGCTTCCAGATCGATGCGATCGTGCGCGCGGGGTTCATTCCTGCGCGTTTCGGCAGCGAACTGATCCTGCCGCCGGGGACACTCGTGCCCTTCCTGCTGACGCCGCTGTCTTCGGCCTTTCTGCACGGCGGGGTGCTGCACATCGCGTTCAACATGCTGGTGCTGCTCTTCATCGGCCGCCAGCTCGAGGCGCCGCTGGGATCGAAGGCGATGGCGGTGCTGCTCGTCGCCGGTGCCTATGGCGGCGCGCTCGCCCAATATCTCGCCGATCCGGCCTCGGCGGTGCCGATGATCGGCGCGAGCGGGGCGATCTCGGCGCTCATCGCGGTCTTTGCATTGATCTTCAGCCGGTCGCAGGCCTCCGCGATCGGCCCCGTCCCCGGTCATTGGGTGCGTGCCCTGTGGCTCGCCGCGGCGTGGATCGGGCTTCAGCTGCTCATCGGTCTTGCCGGTGGCGGCGGCTTTGGCGCGGTCGCGATCTGGGCGCATGTCGGCGGCTTCCTCGCCGGCCTCTTCCTCGCCCGTCCGCTGCTGCGCTGGCGTTTCGGCGCGCGTTAGGCGCCGAGCAGGCCGCCCGCGAGCAGCATTGCGACGCGCACATCGATCCCGCAGCCTTCGACGCGTTTCGCCGCGACGAAATCGGCGATGCCGGCGAGCGGGACGCGATGGACGACGATTTCCTCGCCATCGACGCCGCCGCCCGCGCTCACCTTCGTCAATCCTGTCGCCATCAGCAGGGTGAAGCTCTCGCTGACCATCCCGGGCGAACTGTAGAATTCGCCGACGGTCTGCCAATGATCGGCGCGATAGCCGGTTTCCTCCTCAAGCTCGCGCTGCGCTGCGATTTCCGCTGCCTCGCCCGCCATATCATCGCCAACGAGACCTGCGGGCAGTTCGAGGCATCGGACCTTCAACGGCACGCGATATTGTTCGACGAGAATGACGTGGCGACCGTCGTCGCCCTCGTCGAGCGCGAGGATCACCGCCGCATGGATGCCGCGCGAGCGTGAGACATATTCCCACGTTCCCTGCTGTTTGACCGTGATGAAGCGGCCTTCCCATCGCGTCTCGACGGGCGTTTCGGGGCCGGGACGGCTCATGACTTTTCCTTGCTATAGTTCGATCAGGCGGTCGGGGAGTTCGTTCGGATTTTCGCTGCCGCGCGGGAAATGCTCGGCGAGCACGACACCCATCTGGCGTACGGCTTCGGCCATGCCTTCGCCGGGCTTGCCCGCACGCACACGCTCGATCAGCGCGGCCATCGCATCGCCCCACACGTCGGCGGATACCTTCGCCGCAATGGCGTCGTCGGCGACGATATCGGCGCGATGCTCTTTCAGGCTGAGATAGAGGAGGACGCCGGTACGCCCCGCGGTCTTTCCCTCGGTCCCGACCTTGAACAGGTCGATCGCGCGCGCGCGCACGCGCTCTGCCTTGATGCTGCGCGGGGTCAGCGCCATCCGCAGCGGACGCCACAGCAGGATCAGCCACATGCCGAACCATTTGATGACGCCGATGGTAATCACCGTTCCAAGCCATTGATTGGCAGTAAGTTCATGCCCCCAGCCGCCGGTCAGCCGGTCGTACAGGCCGCGGTAGAATTCGGGAAAGAGCGCGACGATCGACATCGCGAGAAAGGCGACGATGCTCGCCCAGACAAGCGCGACATCGTCATAATCGTTCGATTTGCCGGCAACGACGGCGACAATCTCGCCGCTCGTATGCGTCTCGGCCGCGGCGACGGCGGCCGTGACGATATCGTGATCGGCTTCGCTGACATGGCTGACTTTCATAGGTCCGCTCCCTTACCAGCCGCCCGAGGCGCCGCCGCCCCCGAAGCTGCCGCCGCCGCCCGAGAAACCGCCGAAGCCGCCGCCTCCGCCGCCGCCCCAGCTCGAACCGCCGCCGCCCCACGATGAGCCGCCGCTGCCTCCGCCCCAGTCGTCGTCGCCCCAGATGATGATCGGAGCGCCCCACGGGCTATGCTTGCGCCGCTTCTTGCCGCGCCGTCCGAGGCTGGTGAGCATCGGCAGAATGAAGAAGAAAAAGACGATGAAGCCGATGAAGAAGAGACCGCCCCAGTCGCCGTCGTCGGCGCGGTCGCGTTCGGCCTTGTCGGCCGCGGCGGCGCGCGCCGCGGCTTCTTCGGGAGGCAATTGAAGTTGTTTGATCGCGGCGTCAACGCCGGCATCGACGCCGCCCGGAATGTCGCCGGCCTTGAATTTCGGCGTGATGTCGTCGCGAATGATCACCCATGCCATGGCATCGGGGAAGCGGCCCTCGATTCCGTCACCGACCTCGAAGCGCATTCGCCGCTCCTTTGGGGCAACTATCAGGATCAGCCCGTCGTCGCGCTCGGCATCGCCGAGCTTCCATTCATTGCCCATGCGATAGCCCCAGTCGGAGATATCATAGCCCTGCAGGTCGGGGAGGGTGACGACGACAAATTGTTGCTGGGTCGAGGCCTGATAGGCGCGTAGCTTCGCATCGAGCGCCGCTTCCTGGCCGGCGTCGAGCTGGTCGGCAAGGTCCATGACCGGCCCCGTCAGCTTCGGCACGTTCTGCGCCATAGCCGGCGCGAAGGCCAGGGCGGTGATCGCCGCCAGCAGCACGAGAAGTCGTTGGATCATCGTCCGGTTCCTGTTTGCGCCATGATCGAGCTTATCGCGGTGTCGATCCCGCCGGCATAGTCGCGCTCACGGAAATGCGGTGTCATCTCCGCAATCACTTTTGCCGCCTTCGCGTCGGTCAGCTGCTTTTCCATCCCGAGTCCCGTGGCAATCCGCATCTGCCGTTCGTTCGGCGCGACAAGGATCAGAATGCCGTCGTCTTCGCCCTTCCGGCCGATCTTCCATCGATTGCCGGTACATGTTGCGAATGTATCGATCGGCGCCCCACCGAGGCCTGAAGTGAGAACGACCATCTGGTGCTGCGTTCTGCTTTCATATTCGGCCAGCCGTGCCGACAGGCGATCTTCGTCGGCCTCCGTCAGGATATGCGCGGCGTCGGTGACGCGCCCCCCGGGGGCGACTTCGGGAACCGCGGCGCACTCCGCTCCGCCATTCTCGCCTGTCACTTCCGGGACGGGAGCAGCGGCCTTGCAGCCTGCAAGCAGCAAAGCCGCTCCCAATCGCGTCAGGACCGCGCCGACGCGCACTCTTATTGGCCGAGATTCATCTTCGGTGCTTCCTCGGCGCCCTTGGTCACGGCCTTGAACGGTACCATCGGCTTCGCGCCATGGACGATCTTGGCGCCGATGATATCGGGGAAGGTCCGGATCGTCGTGTTATAGTCCTGCACCGCCGAATTATATTCCTCGCGCGCACGCGATACACGGTTTTCGGTACCCTCGATCTGGATCTGCGCCGTCTCGACATTCTTCGGCGAAACCAGGTTAGGATATTGCTCGACGGTGACAAGCAGACGGCTCAGCGCGCTACCATACTGATCCTGCGCCTGCTGATACTGCTCGACCTTGGCGGGGTCTTTGAGGTCGTCACCCGCCAGCTGGATCGACGAAGCCTTCGAGCGCGCTTCGGCTACGCCGACGAACACCGACTTTTCCTGATTCATCGCGCCCTTCACGAGCGCTTCGATGTTGGGATACAGGTCGACGCGGCGCTGATATTCATTCTCGACATTCGCCCACTTGGCTTTCGCGGCTTCTTCCTTGGTCGGGACGCTGTTGATGCCGCAGGCGGACAGGCTCATCGCGGCGACAGGCAGGATCAACCAGCGAGCGGAACGATAGGTCATGGACAGAAACTCCCTCCGGCGGCGTTTTGCCGCAACAATACACATAATAGGATGGCGCTTGCCTTTGTGCAATCGGCACGGCAGTTTTGCGGGCAGCGATCAACCATCCGGGGAACAGTAACATGCTGGCAGAATTCAGGGAATTTATTGCGCGCGGCAATGTCATCGACCTTGCGGTCGGTGTCATCATCGGCGGCGCCTTCGCGACGATTACCGGCTCGCTGACCGAGGATCTGATCATGCCGCTTGTCGGCTGGATTTTCGGCGGGGTCGATTTTTCGAGCCAGTTCATCCTGCTCGGCAGCGTGCCCGACGGGATTGCGGCGACCGACTATGCGGCGCTCAAGAAGGCCGGGGTCGCGATGATCGGCTATGGGGCCTTCATCACTGCGGTGATCAATTTCCTGATCCTCGCATGGATCATCTTCCTGCTCGTCAGGACGGTGAACAAGGTCGTCCGCAAGGCGCCCGACGCGCCGGCGGGGCCCAGCGAGGTCGACCTGCTCACCGAAATCCGCGACGAATTGCGAAAGAAATAAGAGGGTTGAGCCCTTTACGGGACGAATGGCCCGCCTGCGCTCTTCCAAAGCGCGGGCGGGTTTCCTATATGGGTCGGTGCCGGCTTCGGCCGGCTATGAGGATAAATGGTGTCGTGGAATAGACACAGCGGACCCGGGGGCAGTACCCGGCGGCTCCACCACAAACCCGCGTTTCTTCGATGGGCGCGCGGGTTTCTGACGGGGCCGAACCAGGATCGACGTGTGTTCAAAGGCGATATTTTCTTCCGGGCTGAGTAACCCGTTCAAGGCTCAAAACTATAAGTGCTAACGATAACGAAGCACTCGCTCTGGCTGCGTAACCGATAAGCCTCACGGCCTAAGGTTATTCAAATAGAACGCGGTTCGGACCGAACCGGGCAACAGAATCGGATACCAGCGGCTGGGGACGAGCCGGGCAACAGAATCGTCCCACCTTTCCTTCAATTCGACAATCAATGCGCGCTTTCGCAGCGACGGTGGTCGCCGAGCGCCTCGATCACCCGGCAGTCAGCGGCGATCCCGCCGCGGCAGCGCCCGACAATACGCGCGAGTTCGTCGCGCAGCCGCGTGAGCTGCGTGATCTTTTCCTCGACCTGCTCCAGATGCGCGGTCGCGATGCGGTCGGCCTCGCCGCAATCGCGCGCCGGATCGTCGGACAGGTCGAGTAGCGAGCGTATCTCCTCGATCGTGAATCCCAGCTCGCGCGAATGGCGCACGAAGCTGAGGCGCGACCGGTGCGCGTCGCCATAGCTGCGATAATTGGCCGCGGTGCGATCGGGCGCGGGGAGCAGGCCGATGCGCTCATAATAGCGGATGGTTTCGATATGGGTGCCGGTGGTACGCGACAGTTCGCCGATTTTCATCGCTTGACCCTGTAGTTGCTACAGAGTGCATATAGGATGCCGACTCGAAGATAACAGGAGGTTTCGGCGATGGCCGATCAATGTTGTGCCGGCAAAAGTGGCAAGACCGCACTCAATGATCCGAAGTGGCGGCGCGTTCTGTGGTTCGCGCTGATTGTCAACGCCGCGATGTTCGGCGTCGAGATCGTCGCGGGCGTCGCAGCGGACTCGCGCGCGCTGCAGGCCGACGCGCTCGATTTCCTCGGCGACAGCGCCAATTATGCGATCAGCCTTGGTGTCGCGAGCATGGCGCTCGCGTGGCGCGCACGGGCGGCCCTGCTGAAGGCGGCGACGATGCTGGCCTTCGGCCTGTGGGTGTTCGGATCGGCGGTCTGGGGTTTCGTCACCGGATCGGCGCCGCATGCCGAGACGATGGGGCTGATCGGCGCGCTCGCGCTTGCCGCGAATGTTGCGGTCGCGCTGATGCTCTACCGTTATCGCACGGGCGATGCGAACATGCGCTCGGTGTGGATATGTTCGCGCAACGACGCGATCGGCAATATCGCCGTGATGGGCGCGGCGCTCGGCGTGTTCGGTACCGGGCGCAGCTGGCCCGACCTTGCCGTCGCGGCGATCATGGCCGGCCTCGCGATCTGGGGCAGCATCGAGGTCTTCCGGCAGGCGCGCGGCGAGCTTGCCGCCGCGCCCGCCTAGGGTGCGTCACGCGAGGCTGTTGCCCAGCCCGATCACCACGGTCGACAGCATCAGCACCGCAATCCCCAGCCACACGAGTGCGCGCGTGCGCCGTCCGGCGGGCGCCCATTCCCTGAGCGCAAAGCCCCAGAGCGTCGAGAAGAGGATGATGCTCGCCATGTGCAGCGTCCAGCTCGAAAAGCCGAAGCGCCCCATCTGGCTTTCGCCCATCGTGTAGAAGAAGAACTGGAAATACCAGAGCGTCCCGCCGAGCGCCGCGAGGCCGTAATTGAGCGCGAGCGGAGGTTTTCCGGTCGCTCCCGGCGCGGCTTCGCCGGCGAACTGGCGGATGCTGCGGTTGCGCGCGATCAATATGCCGCACCAGATGAGGTTGGTGGTGAGCCCGCCGAGCAGCACGACGCAGAGTACCGGCAGCCCCTGCCACAACGGATCGGTTCCGGCGGCGAGCGTCAGCTCGCGGATCGGCGCCCCGGCGTCGAGGCCCCAGGCGAAGCAGCCCGACATGATGCCCGAGAAGACCGCGATCGCGAGCCCCTTGCGCAGGTCGAATTCGGAGGCATCGGGCGTGACGTCGCTGTCCATCTCGCGTTCCTTGCGGCGCCCCGCCTGCGCGACGATGACGATCCCCGCCAGCGTGATCGCGATGCCGAGGAACACCGTCTGCCCGCTCGTCGTCGCGGACAGCTCGCCCAGGGTGCCGTGAAAGATCGGTGGACCCATCGTTCCGATGACGGTCGTGAGACCGAGCGCGACCGCCATGCCGAGCGACAGCCCGAGGTAGCGCATCGTGAGCCCGAAGGTGAGCCCGCCGAGCCCCCACATCGCGCCCCAGAACCAGCACCAGAACCAGATGTCGCCCGGCGTGCGGCCCAGCACGCCGATCAGATCGTGCGTCTGGATCGACGCGAATAGCCACGGCGCGACGAGCCATGAAAAAATACCGCCGGTGATCCAGAAAATCTCCCACGACCAGGCGCGGATGCGCTTGTACGGCACATAGAAGCTCGCCGACGACAGTCCGCCCAGCCAGTGAAAGAACACGCCGAGCAGCGGGTTCGCATCCATCCTCTTTCTCCCCTTGTCGTCAGGCGGCTAGCGACCCAGCCCCGATCCTGTCCACAGTCGTCGCTCCGGTGAGCGCCATCGCGACGCGCATTTCGGCGTCGATCAGGTCGAGCACATGCTGCACGCCGCGTTCGCCGTCGGCCGCGAGCGCGAACGCCCATGCGCGGCCGAGCAGCACACCCTGCGCGCCGAGCGCGAGCATTCGCACGACATCGAGCCCCGATCGCACCCCGCCGTCGGCGAGCAGCGTCAGCCGGCCGGCGACCGCATCGGCGATCGCGGGCAGCGCGCGCGCCACCGATGGCACGCCGTCGAGCTGGCGCCCGCCATGGTTTGATACGATGATTCCGTCGGCTCCCGCGTCGGCTGCGCGGTGCGCATCGTCGGGGTCGAGAATCCCCTTGATGACGATCGGGCCCTTCCAGTGCGCGCGCACGAAATCGAGGTCAGCCCAGGTGACGCTTGCGTCGAAATTATCCTTCATCCAGCCGAGGAAATCCTCGAGTCCCGATCGGGGACCGAGCAAGGGCGCGACATTGCCGAGCTGGTGCGGCCGGCCGCGGATTCCGACATCCCAAGCCCAGCGGGGCCGCGTCATCGCCTGCCCGATGCGCCGCGCCTGCCCGCGCAGGCCCGCCGCGCCCGAAAGCCCCGAACGAACGTCGCGGTAGCGCGCGCCGGGCAGCGGCATGTCGACCGTGAAAACGAGTACCGGACACGCGATCTCGTGCGCTTCTTCGAGCAAGGCGTGCAGGAATCCGCGGTCGCGGACCATGTAAAGCTGGAACCAGAAGGGCGTCGGGCATCCCCGCGCGACCTCGGCGAGCGAACAGGCCGATACGGTCGACAGCGTGAAGGGCACACCCCGTGCCGCTGCTGCACGTGCCGCCTGCACCTCGCCGCGACGCGCGGCCATCCCGGCGAGTCCGATCGGGCCGAGCGCGACGGGCATCGCGAGCTTCTGGTCGAATAATGTCGTCGACAGGTCGATCGCCGATACGTCGGTCAGCACCCGCTGGCGCAGCGCGATATCCTGCAGATCCTCGATATTCGCGCGCAAGGTGCGCTCGGCATAGGAGCCGCCGTCGAAATATTCGAAGAGGAAATGGGGAAGGCGGCGGCGCGCAGCTTCGCGATAGTCGCCGATCGATGCTGCTCTCACGCGGCTTCTTCCATCCGCCCGGCTTCTGCGCGCCACCGGTCGCGCCAGGATGCGAGATCGATGTCGAGCGGTTCAACCAGTTCGAGCGGTTCGACGGGCGGAAGCGCGGCATCGATCAGCCGCAGCGCGCCATAGGATACATCGTTGTGCGCCTTGCCGACATAGACGCGAAGATCGGGGCGCAGCGCGGCGAGCGCGCGGACGAAGACCTGCCCTTCGGCGAAGCGGCCCTCGATCAGCAGGCGCTCCTTCGTTCCGATCAGGTCGAGCGAGGCATCGGCGACCAGAGCGGCATAGAGCGACACGGCGGCGCGGTGTGCCGCAGGGTCGCCAGGTTCGGCGATCCAGCGGCCGCGGCCGCGCGGAAAGGGGCCGAAGCCCGGTGCAAAGGTCGGGAGCAGCATGGCGTCACCGGTGAGCACTCCGGGCAATGAGGCCAGCAACGCGGGCTGGTCGGGCGCGATATCGATCCGCCGCGTATCGAGGCCGATCAGCATCTCGATCTCGCGCCCGCCCATGAAGCGTGCCGAGGGGACCGGCTTGCCATAGGCATCGACGTTGATCAGGCAATCGCGCGCTTCGTCGAGGCCGCTTGTGTCCACCGACGCCGCGTCTTCGGGCGAGCGCATCGCGACGAACCATGTGCCGGTCGAGAGCACGGTCGATTCATGCGTGGCGATTTCGGCGAAACTGCGTGCAGCGAGCAGTGCCGCGTTCGAATCGTGAAGGCCGCAATATATTTCAGTGTCGGCAGGCAGCCCGGTGCGCTGTACCCATGCGGGCGTCAGCGTGCCGAGTATCTCGCCCGCGCGGCGCAGCGGCGCCAGCCGCTCCGCCCAGCCGCGCCTTTCGGCCAGCCCCGACGGTGCGGCTGTGAGCGGGTTCCAGAGATCGGTGTGGCAGCCGAGGCTCGTTACCTCCGACGCGGCGACGCCGCTCAGCACCCAGCTCCAATATTGGGCCCACGGCAGGATTTGCGTGCCATGCGCAAGCCCGGGATCGAACTGCTCGAGGCGGAATATCTGCGCACCGAGGTTGAGGCCGTCGGGGAGGGCGGGAGAGCCGGTATCGCCGAATGTATCGCGTTCCGCGTCATAGGCGGCGCGGAGGTTCGCCGGCATCGCCTCTTCATAATCGAGCGGCGGACAGGCGAGGGCGTCGGCGCGGAGGATCGCCGCTCCGGCGCCGTGGCCGACCGGGATGATCGCCCCGACATCGGCGAGTCTGGCAAAGAGGCGCAGCACCTCGGCGATCCAGCCTTCGATGCCGGCCGTATCGAGCGCCATATAGCTTCCGGCCCTGATACGTTCGTTGGGGCGTACGCGCCGTTCGACCAGCACGCCGTCCGGCGCCCAAAGACTCAGCTTTGCCAAGGTTTTGCCGACGTCCAGTACGATGGTTGCGCGATCTCTCATCGCTCTCCCTTTTGCTTCGTTGCGACCGAATTTGATCGAACTTTATCGAAACTGATTGCAAAGTGCCAGCGATTTCGATACACATCCTTGCATAGTCGAAACAACGAGTTTCCTTCATGCCCGATCTTCTGGACGTTTCACCCTCATCCAACGCCGCCGCGCTGCTTTTTGCCATTCCGGCGAATCGCTGGTCGGACGAAGAGGCGGGGGGGAAGTCGCCCGAAGAGCTGTTGCTCTATCGTTCGAACCTGCTCGGCTCGGACCTTACCGTGACCAATTTCGGCGGCGGCAATACCTCGGCAAAGCTCGGTGCGCGCGATCCGCTCACCGGCGACAATGTCGGGGTGCTCTGGGTCAAGGGGTCGGGCGGCGATATCGGGTCGATGAAGCTCGACGGCTTTTCGACGCTCTATCAGGACAAGCTGCTCGGCCTCGAAAAACTCTATCGCGGGCCAGAGCATGAAGACGAGATGGTCGGTTATCTGCCGCATTGCACCTTCGCGCTCAATCCGCGCGCGGCGTCGATCGATACCCCGCTCCACTCCTATCTGCCCTTTGCGCATGTCGATCATGTCCATCCCGATGCGATCATCGCGCTCGCCGCGTCGAGCGAAGGCGAGGCCGCGACCCGGGCGATCTGGGGCGGGGCGGTGGGCTGGCTTCCTTGGCAACGGCCGGGCTTCGACCTCGGTCTGAAACTGCGCGATCATGTCGCGGCCAACCCCGGTCTTCGCGGTGTGATGCTTGCGGGGCATGGCATCATCTGCTGGGGCGACAGCGCGAAAGCCTGTTACGACAACACGATCGCGCTGATTGTCGATGCGGCCGGATATCTGAACGGCAAGCTTGCGGACGGCCCTGCTTTCGGCGGGGCAGCGGTCGCGGCGCGGCCTGCCACCGAACGCGCGGCCATCGCCACGAAGCTGATGCCGGCGCTTCGCGGCCTGATGGGCGGACGGCGCGTCGGCCATTTCGCCGACGATGCCGAAACGCTCGAATTCACCGGCAGCCGCGATTTCGCGAAGCTCGCGGCGATCGGGACGTCGTGCCCCGACCATTTCCTGCGCACCAAGATCGCGCCGCTCGTGCTCGATCCCGCGCGGCTCGAAGAGAGCGCCTATCTCGCCGAGCGTATCGAGGCATATCGCGCCGGTTACGCCGCCTATTACCAGCGGTGTGCGCGGGCGAACTCGCCCGCGATGCGCGATCCGAATCCGGTCGTCGTGCTCGTCCCCGGCGTCGGGCGCATGACCTTTGCCGGCGACAAGACGACGGCGCGGCTCGCGGGCGAATTCTATGCCAATGCCATCAACGTCATGCGCGGCGCCGAGGCGATCGGCGCTTATGTCGGGCTCGATGAGCAGGAAGCGTTCGACATCGAATATTGGCTGCTCGAGGAAGCGAAACTCCAGCGCATGCCGAAGCCCAAGCCGCTCGCGGGCCGCATCGCGCTGGTGACGGGTGGCGCCGGCGGTATCGGCGCCGCGACTGCCGAGCGCCTCGCCGCCGACGATGCGTGCGTCCTGCTGGTCGATCGCGATGCCGATGCGCTGGCAAAGGCGGCGCAGGAACTCGAGGGTCGTTTCGGCCGCGATCGTGTCCGCTCGGCGGTATGCGATGTTACCGACGAGGCGCAGGTGGCGGCGGCTTTCGCGGCGTGCGCGCGCGAATATGGCGGGCTCGACATTCTCGTCGCCAACGCCGGTATCGCCTCGTCGGCGCCGATCGAGGACACGACGATCGAACTTTGGCAGCGCAATTATGACGTGCTCGCGCAAGGCTATTTTCTCACCGCGCGCGCGGCATTTCCGCTGATGAGGGCGCAGGGCGGCGGGTCGATCGTCTTCATCGGGTCGAAGAATGGCATCGCCGCGGCGACCAATGCATCGGCCTATGCGTCGGCGAAGGCCGCGGCGCTGCATCTTGCGCGCTGCCTCGCGCTCGAGGGTGCGCCGTTCGGGATCCGCGTCAACACGGTCAATCCCGATGCGGTGATCAAGGGGTCGCGGATCTGGGACGGCGACTGGCGCCGCGAACGCGCCGGCGCGCACGGGATCGATTCGGGCAGCGAGCTCGAGGAACATTATCGCAACCGTTCGATGCTGAAGCGCGACGTGCTGCCCGAAGATGTCGCCGAAGCGGTCTATTTCCTCAGCTGTGATATGTCGGCAAAGTCGACCGGCAACATGATCAACGTCGACGCGGGCAACGCGCAGGCATTTACGCGATAAGACACGGAATCAGGAGAGAGTTATGGCCGGCGAACTGCCGCTCGCACAGGATGATATCGAGCGGCTGAATGCCGGTCTGGCCGACGCGCTCGGCGATGATTATGGCAGTCTCGGCCGCCAGCTCGGACGGCGCGGGATCGGCATTGACGCGGTGAAAGCGAAGGTCGCGGGCTTCTCGGTCGCGGTGCCGAGCTGGGGCGCGGGGCGCGGGGGCACGCGCTTCGCCAAATTCCCGATTGCCGGCGAGCCGACCAATATCCACGAGAAGCTCGAGGATTGCGCGGTGATCCAGCAGCTCGGCCGCGCGACCCCGCGCGTCAGCCCGCATTTCCCGTGGGACAAGGTCAGCGATTATCGCGGCTTGCGCGATGAGGCGGCGGCGCTCGGCCTCGGCTTCGATGCAGTGAACAGCAACACTTTCCAGGATCAGCCGGGGCAGGCGGTGAGCTACGCCACCGGCTCGCTCTCCTCGACGCGTGCGGATGTCCGCGAACAGGCGGTCGCGCACAATATCGAATGCATCGAGATCGGGAAGCAGCTCGGCGTCACCGACCTTACCGTCTGGGTCGGCGACGGCACCAATTTTCCGGGGCAGCAGGATCTGGGCCGCAGCCTCGACCGCTATCTCGACGCGGCATCGCAAGTCTATGCGGCGCTCCCGGCCGACTGGCGGATGCTGATCGAGCACAAGATGTTCGAGCCGGCCTTCTACTCGACGGTGATTTCGGACTGGGGCAGCTCGATCCTCGCCGCGCAGGAGCTGGGCGACAAGGCGAAATGCCTCGTCGACCTCGGGCACCATGCGCCGAATGTGAATATCGAGCAGATCGTTGCGCGCCTCCACCGCTTCGGAAAGCTCGGCGGGTTCCACTTCAACGACAGCAAATATGGCGACGACGATCTCGACAGCGGATCGATCAACCCGCACCAGCTTTTCCTCGTCTTCAACGAGCTGATCGAGGCCGAACTGAATCCGCGCGGCGATTTCCGTCCCGCCTATATGATCGACCAGTCGCACAATGTGACCGACCCGATCGAGAGCATGTTGGCGTCGGCCGAGGCGATCGTCGCGGCCTATGCCAAGGCCTTGCTCGTCGATCGCGAGGCCTTGCTCGCCGCGCAGGAAGCCAACGACACGATGATGGCGTTTCAGACGCTGCGCACCGCCTATCGCACCGATGTCACGCCGATCCTCGCGGCGGCGCGCGCCGAAGCGGGTGGGGCGATCGACACGATCGCCGCCTATCGCGCGAGCGGCTGGCGGACACGCAAGGCGCAGGAACGCAAAACTGCGGGCACTGCGGCGGGGATCGTCTAATCATTCGATTGCAACTCGGCGCAGCTCTCGTCAAATAGGCGCAACAGACAGGGGCCCCGATGCACGCAGCCGAACGCGAAAGAATGATCCTCGATAGCCTGGGCGAGAGCGGTTTCGTCTCGTTCCGCGATCTTGAAAGTCGTGTGGCGGCGTCGCCTGCGACAATCCGCCGCGATCTCGACCGGCTGGAGGAAGCCGGCGTCATCACGCGCGTGCGCGGCGGCGCCAAGCGTGTCGGTAGTGGCGGTGCGCCGACGGCGTCCGAAGATGGCCTGTCGGGCGTTCCGTTCCACGAAAATATCGGTCTCAACCGCGCCGCCAAGGAAGCGATCGGGCGCGCGGCGGCGCAATTCTGTATCCCGGGCGAGGGTGTGATGATCGACGGCGGTTCGACGACGCTGCAGATGTGTCCGCATCTCGATGGCCTGAGCCTGCAGGTTCTGACCAATTCGCTGCATATCGTCAGCGCGCTGTTGCCGCAGCCGACGACGCGTATCCTCGTGCCCTCGGGGCAGGTATTTCGCGAACAGAATATCGTCCTGTCGGCGGCGGGTGACGACGGCATGCCGCGCTTCCATGCGCCCAAGCTGTTCATGGGCGCGGCGTCGATGGGCCCCGCGGGGCTGATGCAGGCCGACGTGATCCTCGTCGCCGCCGAGCGCCGGCTGATCGAGCGCGCCGACGAGATCATCGTTCTCGTCGATAGCTCCAAATTCTCGGGCCCCTCGGGCAATGTCGTCTGCTCGCTCGACGAGATTGACATCGTCGTCACCGATTCGGCGATCGACCCGCGCCATATCGCGATGATGGAAGCCGCCGGCATCCGCGTCGTCATCGCCTGAATCCACCGGAATTTTCGAAGAAAAGCCGCGGTTCGCCGTGGCGTTCGAGCACGAATGATTGAATTTGATCATTGACGTGATCATTAAAGACAAATAATGAGCAGTGATGCAAAAACGCTCACCGAAGCGTGGCATCGGAGGAACAGGACCGCCGGACAGGCGCCTCCGTCAAAATAAGGACGACTTGCGAGAGCGAGTGCAGGGAGGATGCGATGAAGGCGATGACGACTGCAGGACGGGATTTTGCTGCGCGGCGGAGCGCATGGCGGCGGGGTATTTCGGCGCTTGCCTGTGCGGGCGCGCTGATGGGGGCCGGGAGCGCTGCGGCGCAGGAGGAAGTCGGCACCGAAAGTCTGACCGATGCCGATATCGTCGTCACGGGCACGCTGCTACGCGGCGTGGCGCCCGTCGGCACCAATGTCGTCGCGGTCAGCGAGGCTGATGTCGTCGCGTCGGGCGCGGCGTCGGCGAACGATCTGCTCGCCTCGATCCCGCAAGTCGGCAATTTCGGGACGATCCCGGCGGGGCTCGGCAATTTCGGCAATCCGATCGTGCGTCCCAATATCCGCAATCTCGGCAACAGCGGCGGCTCGACGACGCTCGTGCTCGTCGATGGCCATCGCATGGTCGGCGCGGGTATCCTCCAGACGAGCTTCGATCCCTCGGTCATCCCGCCCGACGTCATCAAGCGCGTCGACGTCATCCCGGACGGCGGTTCGTCAATCTATGGCTCCGACGCGATCGGGGGCGTGATCAACTTCATCACGCGCGACCGCTACGACGGCATCGGCGTCAATGCGCGCTATGGCTTCGCCAGGGATTACCAGACGATCGACGCCAGCGTGATCGCGGGCAAGGACTGGGGTTCGGGGTCGGCTTATATTTCCTACTCCTACGCGTGGCACGATGATCTGATCGGGCTTGACCGCGACTATGCGACTGCGAACCAGACTGACCGCGGCGGCGGCGATTTTCGCAGCACCGCCTGCGCGCTCGCCAACATCACCGTCGGCACGACGACCTATGCGCTGCCCGGGCGGACGCCGGGGGTCAATCGCTGCGACCAGACCGACTATGCCGCCATCTATCCGCGCGAGGAGCGCCACAGCGTTTTTGCCGGCCTGACGCAGGATCTCAGCGACTCGGTTGCGTTCAAGCTGTCGGCCTATTGGTCGAAGCGCGACACGCTGCACCGCAGCGCGCAGAGCAGCATGAGCGGGACGATTACCGCGGCAAATCCCTTCTTCCGTCCGATCGGGACCGAACTCGCGCACAGTGTCGCCTTCGCGTTCGACGATGTGTTCGGGCCGAGCAACGACAGCCCGTCGAGCTTCTCGTCCTATGGCATCACGCCGAGCTTCGACTTCGAACTCGGCGGCGGCTGGCAGCTCCGCACGCTCGCCAATTTCGGGCGCAGCGAGAATGAATCGACCGAGCGCACGTTCAACTCTACGCTGGCGACGATCGCGCTCGCGGGCACATCGACCGCGACCGCGCTCAACCCCTATAATCTGTCGGCGACCTCGCCGCTGGTGCTCGCGGCGATCGACGATTTCGTCAATTATGGCGAGGCGACACAGGAGCTTGCGGAGGGCCGCGTCGTGCTCGACGGCCCGCTGACCAGCCTGCCCGGCGGCGACATCCGCCTCGCGGTCGGCGGCGAATATCATTACGAGAATATCCGTTCCTTCACCGGCAGCGGCCCCGAGGCGGCAGTCACCGGGTCGAACGCCTATGCCGCGCGCAATGTGAAGTCGCTGTTCGGCGAATTGCTGATCCCGGTCTTCGGCGCGGACAACCGCATGCCGGGCTTCTACAGCCTCGAGCTGTCGGGATCGGTCCGCTATGACGATTACAGCGATGTCGGCAGCACGACCAATCCCAAGATCGGCGTGACGTGGCGCCCGTTCGAGGCGCTGACGATCCGCGGCAACTACGGCACGTCCTTCCATGCGCCGAGCCTCGCCGACCTCGGCAATTCGGTCGACGCACGCGTCCAGGTGCTGCCGTTCAGCCCCTTCCGCGCGCCGAACAGCTCGCCGTTCGATGCACTGCGTCCGACGATCGCGATCGCCGGCGGCAATGCCAATCTGAAGCCCGAAAAGGCCGATACCTGGTCGCTCGGTTTCGACCTCAAGCCCGCGGCACTCGAAGGCTTCGTCGCCAGCGCGACCTATTTCAACGTGAAGTTCAAGGACGCCATCGCGGTGCCGCCCTTCACCTCGCCTTTGCTGTTTACGACGCCGGCCTATGCGGATTTCTTCATCCTCAACCCGACGCTCGCACAGGCGCAGGCGGCAGCCGGCAATCTGCGCATCGACGGCGTGCCGAACCTCGCCACGCTGTTCGCGATCAGCTCGCCCTATGTGCTGTTCCTCGCGCAGCGTGCGAACCTCGGCGCCGTGAATGTCGACGGCATCGATTTCAACCTCGCCTATAATCGCCCGACCGGTTTCGGCTCCGTGAGCGCGAATTTCACCGGCAGCTATCTCCTCAATCGCGAGACGCAGGTGGTGCAGGGTGGCCCGGTCAACGACGATCTCAAGAACGGCACCGGGCGCTTCCTGTTCACAGCGGGGCTCGGCGCGACGGTCGGCGATTTCACTGCGCGTGCGACGCTCAACCATCGCAGCGGCTATCCGGTCGTGGGGTTGACCCCGCAGACGCGCGTCGCGGCGTTTGACACCGTCGACCTCTTCTTGAGCTATGATCTCGGCGACATGCTCGCGAACACGCTGCTGACGCTGAATGTCGACAATGTCTTTGACGAAGACCCGCCGTTCCTGAACAGTGCCTCGGGCTATACCAATGGCAGCACGCTCGGCCGGCTGGTCTCCTTCGGTATCCGCACCAAATTCTGACGGGGAGGTTGGGTTGCCGCTGATCGGAAGCTTGCGAGGCCTGCTGCTGGGCGCGCTCGCGATGGTCGGAGTGGCAACCGCGCCGGCTTGTGCAGAAGAGGCTGCGCCCGCTGAGCTGCGGACCGAATATGCCGCCGCGCCGCTCGGGCTCGACACGGCGGCGCCGCGCCTTGCGTGGCGCTCGCCGGTGGCGCGGCAGACGGGCTATCGCATTCGCGTCGCGACCTCGGCCGCCGACCTCGACCGCGCGCCGCTCTGGGACAGCGGCAAGATCGCGTCGGCGGACAATGTGCAGATCGCCTATGCCGGCCCTGCGCTCGTGGCGCGCCAGCGCTACTGGTGGCAGGTGCAGGTGTGGGATGCCGACGGCAAGGCAACCGGCTGGAGCGCACCGGCTTGGTGGGAGACGGGCCTGCCCGGCGCGTCGGACTGGCAGGCGCAATGGATTTCGGGACCCGCGCGCCGCGACCATGACTGGGGTGACCTGACGCTCGACGCCGATCTGACGCTGACCGGCAAGAGCGTCGACATTCTCTTTCGCGCGCTGCCGAACGGCAAGACCTATGGCGACACCTATGTCTGGACGCTCGCCGATGACAGGAACGGTCCCGAACTGATCCAGACGGTGCGCCGCTATCCGGGCGGGACCAGTTCGGCGGTGAAGATGGAGCGGCTGGGGCAGGTCAGATTGGCCGCGCCGGTCAAGGGGCGTCGCATCGCCCTCTCGATCCGCGCCGAGGGCGGCCATATCGTCACGCGCATCGACGGTGCGGTGGTCGCGACGATCGACAATGACGCCCACGCGCACGGGACGGTGGGCTTTGCCGGCAAGGAAGCGGCGGCAGCGGTCATTCATTCGGTCCGCGTGTCGGGCACGCAAAGCCCTGCGGTCGCGTTCGACTTTGCGGAGGGCGACAATCCCTTCACCGGCGGCAGCGTGTCGAAGGACGGGCTGGTGGTCGCGAGCGGGGTTCCCGGCGTTGACATCGTGCTGCCGATCGAAGCGCCGGCGCCGCTCGTGCGCCGCGCCTTTCGCGTCGGCAAGCCCGTCGCCAGCGCGCGGCTTTATGTGGCCGGTGCGGGGATGCCGCGTCTGTCGGTCAACGGCACGGTCGTCGGTTCGTCGCTCGGCGCGGGCTTCACTGCCTATGACAAGCGGGTCCTTGCCTATACCCATGATGTGACGGACCTGCTTCGCCGCGGCGAAAATGTGGTCGGCGCCGAACTGGGGCGTGGCTGGTACGGGTTGACCGATCCGAACGAATGGTATTTCCACGCGGCATCCTGGCATGCCGAGCCCGCGCTGAAGGCGCAGCTTGAAATCACCTACGCCGACGGCATGCGCGAAACGATCGCGACCGACGGCCGCTGGCGGACGATCTCTGGCCCGACGCTCAATGACTCGGTGCATCGCGGTGAGCGTTTCGATGCGCGGCTGGTGCCGGCAGGCTGGGATCGTGCGGGGTTTCGCGACCGCAAATGGCAGACGGCACCGGTTGTTGCCGGACCGGCTGGGCAACTTGTCGCCGCCAACTCTGAAGCGATTGAGCCGGTCGAAAATATCGTCCCTGTGGCCGTCAAGGAAGTCGCGCCCGGCGTGCATGTTTATGACTTCGGACGCATCGTTGCCGGCTGGCCGGTGCTCAAGGTCAGCGGCCTGCGCGGGGTCACCGTGTCGATGGTCGCGAGCGAGCGCGTTGCGGATGACGGCAAGGTCGTGCCTGCCGCGGGCCTGATCGACGCGCAGCTCCAGACCGACCGCTATACGCTCGCGGGCAAGGGCGTCGAGCAATGGGAGCCGCGCTTCGGCTATCGCGGCTTTCGCTATGTGCAGATCGAGGGTTTCCCGGGTGCACCCGGCGAAGGCGCGCTGACCGCGCGCATCGTCCATTCGGCGGTGGCGCGTACTGGCAGCTTCACCAGCGCCGACCCGCTGCTCAACCGGATCGACTTTGCCGCGATCGCGTCGATTCTCAACAATCTGCACGGTTTCCAGACCGACACGCCGACGTACGAGAAGAACGGCTGGAGCGGCGATGCGCAGGCGTCGGCGGGCGCCGCAGCGCGCAGCCTCGACATCGCGCGCGTCTGGACCAAATGGCTCGCCGACTTCCGCGATGCCCAGTCGGATAAGGGTGAGGTGCCCGAGATCGCGCCGACGACCTCCTTCTACGGCTATGAGAATACGCCGGGCTGGAACGTGATCTGGGGTCCGACGACGCCATGGGATGCCGCGGCGATGATCCTGCCGTGGGAACTCTACACGACCACCGGCGACACGCGCATCCTTGCGGACAATCACGACATGCAGCGCCGGCTCGTCGACTACACCGCGACCTTCATCAAGGCACCCGACTATCAGCGTTCGGCGGGGCTCTCCGAATGGGCATCGGCGGGCGGCATGGATTACAGCAATGCGCGCGGCGGCGGCATCGACGCGGTCACGACGGCCTATTTCTTCCATCAGGCGGATCTGCTTGCGAAGTCTTCGGCGATCATCGGCAAGGCCGACGATGCGGCGCGTTACGCGAAGCTCGCCGAGGATATCCGCACCGCCTATAATGCGCGTTACTGGAACGGTGCCATGGGCTGGTATCGCACCATCGACAGCAAGGGCGCGGTCGGCCGTCCGACGCAGGTGCAGAATATCCTGCCGCTCGCGTTCGGTATGGTGCCGACGGGGCGCGAGAAGGACGTCGCTGCGGCCATCGCAAATGATGTCAGGGACCAGGGGCTGCGCACCGGCGTCTATGGTGCGCGTTACCTGCTCGAAATCCTGAGCGACCATGGCTACGCCGACCTCGCGTATCGCGTCGCGACGCGCACCGACGAGCCAAGCTGGGGCTGGTGGATCAAAAATGGTCATTCGACGATGTTCGAGACGTGGAGCCTGAACAGCCGCTCGCGCGACCATCATTATTTCGCCTCGATCGCCGACTGGATGCGCCAGCGCCTCGCTGGGCTGCGACCCGGTGCGCCGGGGTACAAGGTCGTGCTCGTCAAACCGGCAATCCCCGACGGCCTCGCGAGCGCCGAGGCGGCAATGGATACGGTTCATGGCCGCGCCTTCTCGGGCTGGCAGATCGCCTCGCGCAACAAGCTGACGCTCACGGTCGACGTTCCGCCGAACACGGCCGGTGAAATCTGGGTGCCGACGCGTTTCGGCGGGATCGCCGCGCCATCGGGTGCCCGGGCCGTCCGGCAGGAGGCGGGATATGCCGTCTATGGTACCGGCCCCGGCCACTTCATCTTCAACACCGGAGGCGTGCAATGATCCGCGGCGTTCTTATCCTGACTGCCGTGACCGCGATGGCGTCTCCCGCTATCGCTCAGCAGGCGACGATCGACAGCGGCGCGGTTGCGGGTGCGACCGCCGATGGCATCGCATCGTTCAAGGGCATTCCCTATGCTGCGGCGCCCGTTGGCGCGGGGCGCTGGAGCGCCCCGGCGCCGGTGGCGCCGTGGAGCACGCCGCGCGACGCGAGCGCTTACGGCGCTGACTGCATGCAGAATCCGCTACCGGGCATCCAGCGCGGATCGCGGCCGATGAGCGAGGATTGCCTGACGCTCAATGTCTGGACGCCCAAACCCGCAAAGGGCGCGGGGCTGCCCGTCATGCTGTGGATCCACGGCGGCGGCTTCGTCGGCGGGTCGGGAACGCTTCCCGAGACCGATGGCAGTCTGCTCGCGAAGCGCGGCGTCGTGGTCGTCAGCTTCAACTATCGCCTCGGCCGCTTCGGCTTTTTCGCGCACCCCGCGCTGGGGAAGGACGGCAACTGGGGCCTGATGGACCAGATTGCCGCGCTCAAATGGGTTCAGCGCAATATTGCGTCCTTTGGCGGCGACCCGGCGAAGGTCACGATTTTCGGCGAGAGCGCCGGCGGGGAATCGGTGTCGCGCCTGATGGCGTCGCCCACCGCAAAGGGCTTGTTCGCGCGCGCGATCGTCGCGTCGGGCGGTGGCCGCGACGACTGGCCGACGCTTGCGGATGCGCAAGCGAAGGCCCGGGCGTTCGCGTCGCGTGCGGGGGCGGCCGATGCCGCGGCGCTGCGCGCGCTCCCGGCGGATACGGTGCTCGGCAGCGTCGCGCTGATGAGCAAGGAAGAGGATCGCTATTCGGGGCCGATGACCGACGGGACGATCGTTCCCGCGGGTGCCGAGACGATCTTCGCCGAAGGCAAACAGGCGCGCATTCCCTATATCATCGGCAGCAACGACGACGAACTCGGCTTCATCCCGGCGCCGTTCCGCGCGATGGTCAATGGTCCCGTCGAAAAGTCGCTGGGGGCGGCCGCCACCGCTGTGAAGGCGGCCTATGCCAGCGAAGACGAAGCGAACCGCCGCCTCGGCGGCGACGCGATGTTCGCCGAACCGGCGCTCGCTTTCGCCCTGTTGCAGGCGCGCGCCGGCGCGCCGACCTTCCTCTACCGCTTCGGCTATGTCGCCGAGGGGCAGCGCAAGCCCGGCGTCGGCGCGGTCCATGCCTCGGACGTCGCCTTCCAGTTCGGCAACCTGCCCGCCGATGCCACGGTCGCCGACCGCGCCGCGGCGAAACAGCTTGGCGACTATTGGACCAATTTCGCGAAGACAGGCGACCCGAACGGCGGCGGACTGCCCGTCTGGTCACGGCTCGATCCGGCGGCGCCGCGCCTGCTGTCGACGGGCATCGAGGGAACGGTCATGGCGCCGGCTACAACGCCCGCGCTCACCGCCATCGCCGCCGCACGGGACGGAAAGAAATGAAAGTCATGACCATGCGCCTCTCTGCCGTTATCGCCGGTGCGCTCGCCATCGTCGCGATCCCCGCCTGCGCGTGGGAAGTGATCCGCCTGTCGTCGGACCCGGTGCCCGCGACGTCGAAGGAAGTCCGCGAAACCGGACCGTTCGGCACGATCGTGCGCAACGTGTCCGACGCGACGCTGACGCCCTATGTCGCCGACAAGCCCAACGGCACCGCGGTCATCGTGGCGCCCGGCGGCGGCTTTCACATGCTGTCGATCGACAATGAGGGTGAAGCGGTCGCGAAATGGCTGAACAGCCTCGGCATCACCGCCTTCGTGCTCAAATACCGCCTGCTCGAAACCGGCGCCGACTTCCCGCTTCAGATGATGCGCTATCTCGCCAATCTTCCCGCCTTGCGCACTGCGGTTGAGCCGCTGCGCCCGCTCGCGACCGCCGATGGCGAGAATGCGGTGAAGTGGGTGCGCAAGAACGCGGGCCGCTACGGCATCAAGCCGAACCGCGTCGGGCTGATGGGTTTTTCGGCGGGTGGCGCTGTGACGGTGTGGACGTTGACGGCGAACCAGCCTGCGAGCCGCCCGGATTTCGCGATTGCCATATACCCCGGCCTGCTCCCCGATACGATCGCGGTGCCGAAGAAGGCACCGCCGCTGTTCGTCACGGCGGCGAAGGACGACAAGCTGGCGTATGACGACAGCGTCCGCCTCGCGGCCGCGTGGAAGGGCGCCGGTGCGAGCAGCACGATCATCACCTATGACAGCGGAGGCCATGGTTTCGGCATGAAGAAAAGCGGCAAGCCCAGCGACGCATGGACCGATGCAATGGCGACGTGGATGCGCGGCCAGGGACTGGTCGGCAAATGAGGGCCGCGTCGCTTCTCCTGCTCGCCGGCGGATCGTTGCTCGCGGCGTGCACCGCGAACGAGCCGGCCCCGACGCCCGCATCTTCGGCGCAAAAGGTCGGGAGCTGCGAAGCCCTGACGGGCATGGCGCTCAAGGACGGCAAGGTCGACGCCGCGACCTCGCTCGCGGGCGGCGCGATGGTCGATCTCGAGGCGGGCAAGCCGGGCCTTCCGGCGCCCGCCGCCTTCTGCCGCGTGCAGGCGACATTGTCGCCGGTGCCCGGATCGTCGATCAAGGTCGAGGTCTGGCTGCCCGAACGCGCGGGCTGGAACGGCAAGCTGCTCGGCGCGGGCAATGGCGGCTTCGGCGCGAACATGCTGCTGCCGTCACTCCTGATGCGCGGCGCGGTGCAAAAGGGCTATGCTGCGGTCGGCACCGACATGGGGCATTTCAGCGAAGCCGATGTCGACGCGAGCTGGGCGCTGAACGCGCCCGAGAAAATCCGCGACTATGGCTGGCGCGCCAATCATGTCGGCGCCGAGACCGCGAAGCAGGTGATCGCAGCCTTTTATGAAAACCCGCTCGCCGCGAGCTATTTTCACGGCTGTTCGGATGGCGGACGACAGGCGCTGACGCTCGCGCAGCGTTACCCCGCCGATTATGACGCGATCATCGCGGGCGCGCCCGCGATGCCATGGACGCGCATGGCGAGTGCGTTCGCGAACAATGCCGTCGCGGCGAACAAGCCCGGCGGCGACCTGTCGATGGCGAAGCTCAAGCTGCTTCAGTCGGCATCGCTCGGCGCGTGCGACGGACTCGACGGGGTGAAGGATGGCGTGGTCGACGATCCGCGTGCGTGCCATTTCGATCCCGCGAAGCTCGCGTGCAAGAGCGGCGAGGGCGCCGATTGCCTGACATCCGGCGAGGTCGCCACGGCGAAGCTGTTCTACGAGGGGCCGAAGACCGCCGACGGCAAAAGCTTCTATCCCGGCTTCGCGCCGGGCGCCGAGGCCGAAGCGGGAACCTGGTCGCAGTGGCTGACCGGCAAGACATCGCAGCATGTGAAGTTCGGCACTGCCTTTTTCCGCTATTTCGTGCACGCGAATCCCGACTGGCAGCTCTCCGACTTCAACCTTGAGCGCGACCATGCGCTGGCGAAGGCGCGCGTCGGCGGCGACCTCGATGCCGACGGCACCGACCTCGGTGCATTCTACAAGCGCGGCGGCAAGCTGATCCTCTATCATGGCTGGAACGACGCGGGGATCCCGGCGCTGAACACCGTCAATTATTACGAGCGCCTCGTTGCGGCGAACCCGAAGGCGGCATCCACCTCGGTGCGGCTGTTCATGGTGCCGGGCATGTCGCATTGCCTTGCGGGACCGGGGCCGAACAATTTCGATCCGCTGGCGGCGCTCGATGGCTGGCGGCAGGGCGGTCCTGCGCCCGAACGGATCATTGCGACCAAATATGATAACGACCTGTTTGCCTATATCGGCTTGCCCGCGAAGGCCGGGCGGACGCGGCCGCTCTGTCCGTTCCCGAAGGTGGCGAAATGGGACGGCAAGGGATCGACCGACGAGGCGGCGAGCTTCACCTGCGAGGTACCCGGAAAATGACGAGCCACGTCAAGGGCGCGACCGAACCGCCGCTGATCGAACATACGATCGGCACGGCGCTCGCGCTTGCCGCCGAACGCTGGGGTGACCGCGATGCGCTCGTATCGGCCGGACAGGGGATCCGCTGGAGCTTCGCCGAACTGCTCGAGCGTTCCGATGCGTTCGCAGCGGGCCTGCTCGCGCTCGGCCTCAATCCCGGCGACCGGATCGGCATCTGGGCGCCCAATTGCGCCGAATGGACGCTGACCCAGTTTGCCGCGGCGCGCGCGGGGCTGATTCTCGTCACGATCAACCCCGCCTATCGCCTGTCGGAGGTCGAATATACGATCAACAAGGTCGGCCTGTCGGCGCTCGTCGCCGCGACGAGCTTCAAGACCAGCGACTATCCCGCGATGATCGAGGCGCTGGCGCCCGAAGTCGCGGCGAGCACGCCGGGCGGGCTTCACGCGGCGCGGCTGCCGATGCTCCGCTCGCTGATCCTGATCGGTGAACAGGCACGCCCCGGTTGGCTGCGCTTCGACGATGCCGCGGGACTTGCGGCCGATGCCGACCGCCAACGCCTCTCCGTGATCGCCCCGACGCTCGATCCCGATGACGCGATCAACATCCAGTTCACCAGCGGTACGACGGGGCTGCCGAAAGGCGCGACGCTCAGCCATCGCAACATCCTCAACAACGGCTATTTCGTCGGCCGCACGCAGGGGCTGGGCGAGGGCGACCGCATCTGCATTCCCGTGCCGCTCTATCATTGCTTCGGCATGGTGATGGGCAATCTCGCCAGCATCACCCACGGCGCGGCGATGGTCTATCCGTCCGAAGGCTTCGACCCCGACGCCGTGCTGCGCGCGGTCGCGGCCGAGCGCTGCACCGCACTTTACGGCGTGCCGACGATGTTCATCGCGGTGCTCGCGCATCCCGATTTCGACCGCTTCGACGTTTCCTCGCTGCGCACCGGTTGCATGGCGGGGGCGATCTGTCCCGAGCCGCTGATGCGGCAGGTCGTCGAGCGGCTGCATATGCGCGACGTGACGATCGCCTATGGCATGACCGAGACGAGCCCGGTGAGTTTCCAGACTGCGCCCGACGACCCGTTCGAGCGGCGCGTGGGATCGATCGGCCGGGTGCAGCCGCACCTCGAATGCAAGATCGTCGATGGCGACGGGAATATTGTACCGACGGGCGAGCCGGGCGAGCTGTGCACGCGCGGCTACTCGGTGATGATCGGGTACTGGGACGAACCGCAGCGGACGATGGAGTCGATCGACGCGGACGGCTGGATGCATTCGGGCGACCTCGCGACGATCGATGCCGAAGGTTATGGCAATATCGTCGGCCGCCTCAAGGATATGGTGATCCGCGGCGGCGAGAATATCTATCCGCGCGAGGTCGAGGATTATCTCTATCGTCACCCCGCGGTCGAGGATGTCGCGGTGGTCGGCATTCCCGACGATCGTATGGGCGAGGAGCTGTGCGCGTGGGTGCGGCTCAAGCCCGGCGCGGACCTCGGCCCGGACGATATACGCGAATTCTGCCGCGGCCAGATCGCCCACTATAAAGTCCCGCGTTACGTGCGTATCGTCGGCGAATTCCCCACCACGGTGACGGGGAAGGTCCAGAAATATCTGATCAGAGAAGCGATGGTCGCCGATCTCGGAAAGGAAGAAGCATAATGAAAACTGCCATGTTTGTTGCGGCGCTGATGGCCGCCGCCCCCGCCTTCGCGCAGGGCACTGCCGCACCGGCGCCCGCTCCCGCCGCGCCCGCTCCCGTGCCGGCTGCGCCCGCGAGCGATGCCAGGTTCAACCTCGATACCCCGCTACAGGACATCGTCGCCGACGAGAAGGGCAAGGCGGTGATCGAAAAGCATTTCCCCGGCATGATCGCGCTGCCAGAGTACGAGATGTTCAAGGCGATCAGCCTGACGCAGCTCCAGCCCTATTCGAACGGCAAGATCACCGACGAGATGCTGGCCGCGACGGCCAAGGATCTGGCGGAGATCAAGTGATGAAGGGCCGGACAGCCTATCTGGCGGCAACATTGCTGTCCTCGACGGTGGCGCTGTCCGGCGCACAGGCGCAGGAAATGATCTACAAGGACAAGTCGGCGCCGCTTGAAGCGCGCGTCGACGATTTGATGGGGCGGCTGACGCTCGACGAGAAAATCCTGCTGCTCGCGGGTGAAAGCTCGATGACGCTGAACCCGATTCCGCGGCTCGGCATTCCGTCGATCCGCATGACCGATGGTCCCACCGGCGTACGCGACCCTGACGGCAAGCCCGCGACGGTTTTCCCCGTCGGTGTCGCGATGGCGGCGACGTGGAACCCCGATCTTGCGGCAGAGGTCGGAGCGGCGATCGGCACGGAAACGCTTGCGCACGGCGCCGACGTGCTGCTCGCACCGACGGTCAATATCGTGCGCACGCCGCGCTGGGGTCGCAATTTCGAAACCTACTCCGAAGACCCCTATCTCGCGGGCCGGATCGGGCTCGGTTATGTGAAGGGCGCGCAGGGCGCCGGCATTGGCGTCTCGCTCAAGCATTTCGCGGCGAACAATCAGGAAACCAACCGCTTCATCGTCGACTCGGTCGTCGACCCGCGGACGCTGCGCGAAATCTATCTCCCGGCGTTCGAGACGGTGATCAAGGAGGGCGATCCCTGGTCGGTGATGGCGTCGTACAACAAGATCAACGGCACGCATGCCGCCGAAAACCGCTGGCTGCTGACCGATCTGCTCAAGACCGAGTGGGGCTACAAGGGCTTCGTCGTCTCCGACTGGGGCGCGGTCCACTCGACCGCGACCACCGTCAACGCCGGCATGGATCTCGAAATGCCGGGGCCGCCGAACCATTTCGGGCCGAAGCTCAGGAAAGCGGTCGACGAAGGCAAGGTCACGACCGCACAGCTCGACGACAATGCCCGCCGCATGGTGCGGCTGATCGTGCGCAGCGGCGCGATCGAACGCGGCGTCGCGCGGCCGGTCGCCAAAACCACCCCGCGCAACGCCGCGCTCGCACAGAGCGCCGCCGAGGAAGCGATCGTCCTGCTGAGGAACAGCGGCGTCCTGCCGCTCCCGTCGTCGATCAAATCGCTCGCGGTCATCGGCCCCAACGCCGATGTCGTGCGGATACAGGGCGGCGGCAGTTCGGCGGTCGTGCCGTTCGAGACGAGCACGCCGCTCGCGGCGCTCAGGGCGGCGCTGCCGGGCGTGAAGATCATCCATGCCAAGGGCGTCGACAACGAGGAAACACCGCCGGGCGCCAATCCGAAGCTGTTCAGTCCCGGACAGGATCGCAGCGTCACCGGGCTTGCCGCGACCTACTACACCAATGCCGATATGAGCGGCGAGCCGGTGAAGCGCGAAACCGCGACCAGCTTCCTCAAACGCATCAGCGGCAATATCGCGGGGCCGCAGGTGACGGGCTATGCCGCGTTCCGCTGGGAAGGGCTGTTCTGGCCCGAGAAGGGCGGCACCTATGAATTCAGCACGCGCGGCACCGGCAATGCGACGATCGCGCTCGACGGCAAGACCTTGCTGTCGAAGGAAAGCGCGGCGAAGCCCGACATCCGCGACGTGCTCGGCTTCCCGATCCCCCGGCGCACGGTGTCGGTCGAACTCGAGGCCGGCCGCAGCTACCCGATCCGCCTCGACTATGTGAACGGCCAGACCCCCTATGAATATCTGAGCTTCGGCATCCGCGAACCGCTGCCCTCGTTCGACGAGGCGGTGGCGGCGGCGCGCGATGCCGATGCCGCGGTGGTGTTCGTCGGCTCGTCCTCGACCACCGAGGGCGAGGGCTATGACCGCACCTCGCTCGACCTGCCCGGCGAGCAGAACAGGCTGGTCGAGGCGATCATCGCCGCCAATCCGGAAACCGCGATCGTCGTCAACGCCGGCGCCGCGATGACGATGCCGTGGGCCGACAAGGCGCCGGCGATCGTCGACATGTGGCTGCCCGGCGAGGGCGGCTCGGCGGCGCTGGCGAATGTCCTGACCGGCAGGGTCAATCCGTCGGGCAAGCTGCCGGTGACCTTCCCCGTGCGTACCGGGGATGACACGATCAACCTCAAGGGCGCAAAGACGCCCTATTCCGAAGGGTTGCTGGTAGGATACCGGGGCTATGTCGCGAAGGGCGTGACGCCGCTGTTCGCCTTCGGGCACGGGCTCAGCTACACGCGCTTCGCCTATCCCGCGCTCGCGGTGCCTGCGCGCGTCAGGGGCGGCGAGCCCGTCACGGCGAAGGTGACCGTCCACAACACGGGCAAGCGGGCCGGCAAGGAGGTCGTCCAGCTTTACGTCGCCGCGGTGACCCCGGGGGAAGGCGACGCGCCGGTGGCGCTGCGCGGCTTCGCCAAGCTCGACCTCAAGCCCGGCGCCCGCCGGACAATCCCGGTCGCGCTCGACCCGCGCGCCTTTTCGCGCTTCGATGCCGAACGGGGGCAATGGCGCGTCGTCCCGGGCCGCTACCGGATTCTCGCCGGATCTTCGTCGGCCGACATCCGCCAGCAGCGCGAGGTCGAAGTGACGGCGGAATGAACGGGGATATCTGAAAAACCGGTATGGCTGTGCAACGGATACCGGTCCCGGCGCGCCCGCCGGGCCGTTATGCCGGCTGGCGCCAGCGATAGGTGACGTTCACGCGCTCGGACAGGATCAGATAGGGCATCCACACGATGATGCTGATGAACGCCTTCTGGAGATTGCTTTCGAGCAGCGGGGCGATCGCCGCGGCGACTTCTGCGGGCAGATGCGGCGCGCCGCTGACATATCGGGCGATCAGGGTTTGCGAGGCGACGTCGACGCCCCAGGCCAGAAGCAGCATGCGCGGGAAAAAGGGCATCCGGCGCAGCGCCATGAAAAAGCAGAGCGTATAAAGGAAGTTCATGACGATCAGGTCGGTCGCCATCGCGAAATAGATCATCTGGCCCCACATGGGTGACGACCCCGTCATCGCGGGAACGCCCGTCATGAATTCGGCGGTACGCACGGGCAGGTTCAGCAACATGCCGAGCAGCAGCGAGGCCATGACCCCGACGGGGCCGAACGCGGGATGGTCGCGCGCCGCCAGCGCATCGAGCGGGCACCAGCGGCCGACCCGCGCGAGCCGGATTTCGGGCTGCGCAAAATCGGTGCCGCGCGGAAACAGCGTGTTGGCGCTCCAGTAAGCCAGAAACGGGCTTGCGAGGATCAGCATATGCGGCACGAACAGCACCAGCATCGACGACAGGCCGTATGCAGGTGTCGCGGGGAACATCATGCGCGCAAGGCAGATCAGCGCGACGACGACCGTCCAGCCGAGCAGCAGGCCGCGGACATGGCCTTCCAGCGGCGCGACGAAGCGCACGCTCTGGCGGAAGAGCCGCTTTTGCATCGCCCGGATTGCTGCGCTGGTCATGCCGCAAATTTCCTCCGCTTTGCAGTGCATGTAAAGCCATCATGGTTAACAAATGATGGGGGGCGATGCGGTTGCGGGTCGCCGGACGACCCGCTCCGGCCCGAAGGCAAGGATAATATGTCATGCAGTCGGCCGGATGGTGAAAAAGCACCATGGTAACTAATAGTTACGACTCACCGGCGACTCGTTGCCCGATCGGGGTGCGGTTAACCAGAAATATGTAGATTTTTTAAGAATGGTTAACGGATATTAGTATTTAACCCACTGGCAACAAAAGTTAATAATTTATTGACGGCCACCGCCAAAAGAGTTCCAATCAAGGGGTTCCTGAGGGGGGACCGCATTGACAGGTTGAACCGGCGCAAGCCGCAGTTTCGAAACCGGGTCGCGTCGGTTCTTATGCACTCCTTTCCGCAGGAATGTCCGACCGCCTCCATGGGGGGGGAAGGTCGGGCATGACCGCCCTCTCGGTGGCGGTAAGGAGTCGGACCATGAAGAATTTTCTGAAGAATTTCGTGCGTGACGAAAGCGGCGCATCGGCCGCGGAATATGTCCTGATCCTCGCGATCATTGGTACCACCATCGCCATTGGTTCAGTTACACTTGGCAACGCCATCGGGGGCGCAATGACCGAAGCCGCCGGTGTGATTGATACCCTCGATTATAGTGGCGGTGGCGGTGGCGGTGGCGGTAGCAGCGGCGGCTAAGTTCCCAGCATTTCTGTATTGATCGGATGCCATAGGGGCATCCGGTCAATATCATTCAGGTCAGTGGGGGCAGGCCGATGTTTTCGGGACGGAACGGCATAGTTGCCGGTGTAGCACTAGTTTTGGGCTTGGTCGTCGTCTTTCTGGCGAACGCCTATTTCAGCGGGGTCGAGAAACGCGAAAAGCTGCGGACCGAACAGGCACAACTCGTGCCGGTGCTCGTGGCGTCGCAGCCGCTGGATTTCGGTACCCAATTGACCGCGCAGAATACGAAGATGATCGGCTGGCCCGCCGCTTCGCTGCCCGAAGGCGCAATCAGGACCAGTATCGGCGTCATCGACAACCCGCGCGGCCCGCGCGTGGCGCTCCGCCCGATCGCGGTCGGCGAACCCATTCTTTCATCGAAGATCACCGGCGTTGGCGGCCGCGCGGCCGTGTCGGCGCTGCTCCCCGACGGGATGCGCGCGGTCGCGGTCGGCGTCAACGCGGTGACTGGTGTCGGCGGACTGCTGACGCCCGGCGACGTCGTCGACGTGCTCGTGACGCGCGAAATGGCGGGCGAGGGCGCGGACGACAAGGACCAGATGACCGACATCGTGCTCGAAAAGGTGCGCGTGATCGCGATCGACCAGGTGTCCGACGAAGACAAGACCGATCCGAAGGTCGCGAAGACCGCGACGCTGGAGGTCGATGCCTTCGGTGCGCAGAAGCTCGCGCTCGCGCGTGAGATCGGCACCATCTCGCTCGCGCTCCGCAATGTGACGAGCATTGAGGACGGCGCGAACCTGACCGTCACCCAGCAGGATCTGGGCGGCGGCTGGCGTTCGGCGCCGCGCCGCGGGCAGCCGCAATCGTCGCCCGGCCTCGCCGGCCTGCCGCCGGGTTTCTACAGCGAAACGCCGGTGACGGCCCCGCGTTATGCCGCGGCGCGCGCGCCCGCACCCGCCGCGCCGCCGCGCCCCGCCGGGCCGTCGGTCGAAATCGTCCGCGGCGTCACCGCCACCACCTATGAGGTCAAACGTCATGGCTCGTGACAATCGCCGCCGTACCATGCGCCGGGTCGCCCTTGCGATCGCGCTGCCGCTGGCTTTCGCCGCCGTATCGCCCGCCGCGCAGGCGCAGATGGGCGCCGCCGGCGTCCACGCCGGCCAGCTCGACGTTCCGCTCAACAAGAGCCAGACGGTGACGCTCGACCGCCCCTTCGGCCGCGCGATGATCGGGTCCGACGAGATTGCGGACATCATGCCGATCTCCGACCGCTCGATCTATGTGCTCGGCAAGAAGATGGGGACGACCAGCCTGACCGTCTATGACAAGGGCGGGCGCGTCATCACCATTGTCGACGTCGCGGTCGGCCCCGATGTGCTGTCGCTGCGCCGCCAGCTTTCCGAACTGATGCCGGGCGAAAATATCAACGCGCGCATCGCGAACGACGCGGTCGTGCTGTCGGGTGTGGTCAGCAGCGCCTCGGCCGCGCAGAACGCGGTCCAGATCGCGGGCACCTACGCCGGCGACAAGGTCGTCAACATGATGGGCGTCGGGTCGAGCCAGCAGGTGATGCTCGAGGTCCGCTTTTCGGAAATCAACCGCCAGACGGGCAAGGAGATCGGCGTCAGCGGCTTCTTCCGCAACGGATCGGGCAGCTTCGACGGCGCGCTCGGCAACGGCGCGTCGCTCACGCCCGATCCCGATACCGGGGAGGGCGTGCTCAAGCTGGGATCGATCACCGACAGCTTCGGCATCTTCCGCAAGAGCTTCAGCCTCGGCGGGCTCGACATATTGGGGGTGCTAGACAGCCTCGAGGACAAGGGCCTCGCGAAGACGCTTGCCGAACCCACGCTCGTCGCGCTTTCGGGCGAAAAGGCGAGCTTCCTCGCCGGCGGCGAATTTCCGATCCCTGTCGTCCAGGGCGGGGGAGGCGTTGGTGGCGGGAACAATGGTGCGAGCATCACGATCGAGTTCAAGCCATTCGGCGTCAGCCTGGGATTCACGCCGACGATCCTCGCCGACGGCGTGATCAACATGATCGTCGAGCCCGAGGTCAGCTCGATCGACCCCAACAATTCGATCATCCTCAACGACATCACTATCCCCGGGCTGCAGACGCGGCGCGCGTCGACCACGCTCGAACTGCGCGACGGTGAATCCTTTGCCATCGCGGGGCTGATCCGTCAGGATTTCGCGACGACGGTGCGCCAGGTGCCGCTGCTCGGTTCGATCCCGATCATCGGATCGCTGTTCCGTTCGTCGGGATTCAAGCGCGGCGAAACCGAATTGCTGATCGTCGTCACCCCGCGCCTCGTCCAGCCGATCAAGCCGAACCAGGTCACCTTGCCGACCGAGCGGGTCGGCGACCCGGCCGAGATCGACCTGTTCCTGTTGGGTCGCACCGACACCGCGGTTCCCGCCGTCCCCCCGGTCCGGCAGGCGCCGCCGGCGAAAGCGGGAACCGCGGAACGTCCCAAGGAAGGAAGCGGCTATGAATATTGATCCCCGCCATGCCGCCGCGGCGGCGCTCGCGCTGATCGTCGCCGGCTGCGCGCCGACCGATGCGACCTTCGGCAATGCGGTGCGGCAGACGATGGCGGCGCAGGTCGTCAACCCCGACCCGCAATATGAAGATCCGATCCCCGCCACCGAGGGGACAAGGGCCGCCAGGGCGGTCGATCGCTACCGGACCGACAAGGTGAAGCAGCCCGACACGATCCGCACGACCGACACCGAGGCCAGCGGGCCGAAATAGGACGGGGATGGAGCCGTGGGCAAGAATATCGATATGGAAACGCCCGCAAAGGATGGATATCTGCGCTTGAACTGCAAGATCAAGCTGTTGATATCCGAAGAGGAATTTGCGCGTTCGGCGCTCTCCCGCGATGAATTTTCGAACCTGTCGTTCGAACTGGTGAGCCTTGCGGCCGATGCACCCGTTCTGCCCGACATGGTCGGCGATGCCGAGCTGCTCGTCATCGAGCTCGGCGCGGGCGATCCGCGGTCGATGCAGCGGCTGACCGGGCTCCGCGCGCGCTACCCGGGTTTGCCGCTGATCGTTGCGATGCGCGACGGCGATCTCGCCACCACGCGCGCGTTGATCCGCCAGGGGGTCGATGATGTCATCGCACTGCCGATCGAGCGCGCCGAATTCGACGACGCGGTCAACAATCTGCTCGCCGCGACGGCGAAGGAGGCGACCGCCGACGCCGGACTGGCCCCCGTCATCGCGGTTGCGCAAAGCGTCGGCGGGATCGGCGCGACGACCGTCGCGACGCACATCGCCCATTTTCTGGGCGGGGTGAGCGGGCGTGGCTGCTGCCTTGTCGATCTCGACCTCCAGTTCGGCAATGCGGCCTCCTATCTCGGCCGCCCCTCCGGGCTCACGATGGACGAGCTGCTCGACGCGGGCACGCGGGTCGACGGCGAGCTGCTGCGCAGCGTTGCGGCCAGCGACGAAGGTGTTGCCGTGATTGCGGCGCCGGAGAAGATCGCGCCGCTCGAAGCCGTCGAGGTCGACCAGCTGATGCGCGTTCTCGACCTCGCGCGGCGGCAATATGACCATGTCGTGCTCGACCTGCCCGGCAATTGGGCCAATTGGACACTGTCGGCGATCGACAAGGCGGACCTGATCCTGCTGGTCGTCGATTTGTCGATCGGCAGCTTGCGCCAGGCGCGCCGGCGCCTCACGCTGTTCGAGGAAACGGGGATCGATCCCGCGCGCATCCGGATCGTTGCCAACCGCGTCGAAAAGCGGATGTTCCGGACGATCGGGGTGCAGGATGCGGCCGACGCGCTTCGCTATCCGATCTTCGCGACGGTCCACAGCGACTATGCAGTCGTCCAGTCGGCGCAGGACCAGGGCGTGCTCGTCGGCACGGTCGCACGCAAGAACAAGGTTGCAACCGATCTCGCCGCGCTGGGCGGGCAGATCGCCGCGGCGCTGGGCAAGGGGTAGATCCCATGTGGCAGGTCCAGCGGCAGAAGGGTTCGGCGGCGGAAGGGGGCACGCCGCGCGCGCCGGCTCGGGCGGCCGCAGCGGGTGACGGCGCGCCCGAACGCGGTGCCGCGCTGCTCCTCCTGAAAGTGCAGGTTCATCGCGAACTGCTCGACGAGATCAACCTCGCCCAGCTCGACAAGATGTCGCGCGCGCAGATCGAGGCGGAGGCGGGCGATGTGATTGCCGGCATCCTCGGACGGCACCAGATGGCGCTGACCGCCATCGAGCGCAGGACGCTCGTGAGCAATGTGCTCGACGAACTGCTCGGGCTGGGGCCGCTCGAACCCCTGCTCCAGGACGAAACGATCACCGATATTCTGGTCAACGGCCATGATACGGTTTTCGTCGAACGGTCGGGGTTGCTCGAACGCGTGGACACGCGCTTCAAGGACGAGCGGCACCTTTTCCGTATCATCCAGAAAATCGCGAGCGGCGTCGGACGCCGGGTCGATGAGTCCTCGCCGTTCGTCGACGCGCGTCTGCCGAACGGGTCGCGCGTCAACGCGATCGTGCCGCCGCTCGCGCTCGACGGCTCGCTGCTCTCGATCCGCAAATTTTCGCATATTCCCATCGATATGGCGAAGCTTGTCGAGTTCGGCAGCGTTCCGGCCGTGGTTGCGGAAGTGCTGAGGGGGGTCGTCGCCGCGCGGCGTAACATTCTGATTTCCGGCGGCACCGGGTCGGGCAAGACGACGCTGCTCAACGCGATTTCGTCCTTCATCGACGAGCGCGAGCGCATCGTCACCATCGAGGACTCGGCCGAGCTGCAACTGCAGCAATCGCACGTCGCGCGCCTCGAAACGCGACCCGCCAATATCGAGGGCCGGGGCGAAGTGACGCAGCGCGAACTCGTGAAGAATGCGCTGCGCATGCGCCCGGATCGCATCATCATCGGCGAAGTCCGCGCCGGCGAGGCTTTCGACATGCTGCAGGCGATGAATACCGGTCACGACGGCTCGATGACGACGGTCCACGCCAACACCGCGCGCGACGCGCTCGCGCGCGTCGAACAGATGGTCGGTATGAGCGGCATCGAAATGTCGCCGCGCGCGGCGCGGGCGCAGATCGCCTCGGCGATCAATGTGGTGGTGCAGATCGGCCGCCTTTCGGATGGCCACCGGCGGCTGCTCAGCCTGTCGGAGATCACGGGAATGGAAGGCGAGGTCGTCACGATGCAGGATATCTTCCTGTTCCGCATGACCGGCCGCGACGCAGACAACCGCGTGCTCGGTCATTTCGAGGCGACGGGCATCCGGCCCAAATTCCTCGATACCTTGTCGGCTCATGGCATCGAATTGTCGCCGGATCTGTTCCGGCCCGATCGTCCGGTGACCTGATATGAACGATACGGCTCTTCGTTTCCTGACGATGCTGGCCCTTTTCGCGTTCATCGTGCTGGTAGCGCAAGTGGCGGGCGGCGCCATCGCGAACCGGCGCGCCAAGAGCCGGGCGGTCAATGCGCGTTTGCGGATGATCGAGGCCGGGGTCGACCGCGAAACGGTGACCGCCAGGCTGCGCAAGGACGTACCGCACGACATACCGGGCGCGCCGCAATGGGTTTCCGATGCGGCGCGCGCTTTTCACCGGATGCTCAACGCCGCCGACATCAAGCGCTCCGCGCCCGAAGTGTTCGGCGCGATGCTGCTCGGCGGCGGGGCGGTGGCGGGGCTGATCCTCGCACTCACGGCATGGTCCGGTGTCGCCGTCACCTTCGGCGTGATCCAGTTGGCGGTGGCGATGGGCTCGGTTGTTGGCATATTATTGCCCTGGATGATGATCGCCCGGCTCGCCGATGCGCGCCGCCGCCACATGGAGAGCCAGTTTCCCGTCGCGCTCGACGTCTTCGTTCGCGGGTTGCGCGCGGGCCACCCGATTCCGGCGGCGCTCAACCTGCTGGTCGAGGAAATGGAAGATCCTGTCGGCACCGAATTCGGTATCGTTGCCGACGAGATCGCCTTTGGTTTCGGGTTGCGCGAAGCACTGTCGCGCATGGCGCAGCGCTGGGGCCTCGCCGATATCGACATGTTCGTCGTGTCGGTTTCGGTTCAGATGGAAACCGGCGGAAATCTGGCGGAGATACTGGAGAATCTGAGCCGGGTCATCCGGGAGCGCGCCAGTATGTTCATGAAGGTTCGTGCGCTCAGTTCGGAAGGCCGGATGACCGCGCTCGTTCTCACCGTCCTGCCGATCCTTGCTTTCGCGGTTTTGTTCGTGGTCAACCCGGCCTTCTATCTCGACGTGGCGGGGGATCCGGTTTTCATCTTCGGCTTCGCCGGAATCCTGCTTCTCTATCTGATCGGTTTTTTCGCCATCCGGCGAATGGTGGACCTGAAAGTATAGCATGGTCGAACAGATCGCCCTGTCCCCCTTCATGCGATGGACGGTTCTGCTGTTCCTGTTCGCTCTCGTATCCGCGGTCGCCTTTCTGGCGATCAGGACGCTGCTCGGTCGCCGGTTGATTCTGGACCGCCTTGGAAAGGAATCGAGGAGCGCTCGCTCCGAAGGCGCTACGGCCATGCTGGAGGCCTCCACCGCCAAGGCCAGCGCATGGGCCAGACTGACCGAAAGGATCGAGCGAGGCGGATTCTCGCTCGGCGACTCCGACCCCAAGGCGTTGCAAGCCAGGATGCTTGCGGCGGGTTACCGGTCGCCGCAGGCGCCGAAGATCTTCACGCTCGTTCGTCTGCTGCTGATCGTCCTCCTGCCTTCGCTGGTCGTCCTCCCGCAACTGGCCTCGGACAAGCCGATCTCCCTGCTGAGCCTCTATCTCCAGGGAGCGGGCTTTGCCGTGATGGGGCTCATCCTGCCAAATCTCTACCTGACGGCCAGAGCGGATCGCCGCCGTCAGGAAATCGTGAACGGCTTTCCGGATTGCCTCGATCTCATGCTGGTCTGCGTCGAGGCGGGCATGGGGCTCGAGGCCGCGCTCGACCGGGTGGCGCGGGAGATGACCACATCGCATCCGCTCGTTGCCGAAACGCTCTTGCAAACGACTCTGGAATTGCGGGCGGGGGCCAGCCGCGAGGAAGCGTTGCGCGCCATGGCGGACCGTACGCGCGTTGACGAGATACGCGCCTTTTCGACCCTTCTGATCCAGTCGGACAAGCTGGGTTCCAGCATCGCGACGACGCTTCGGACCTATGCTGGCGAGATGCGCGAAAAGCGCCGGCTGCGGGCGGAGGAAAAGGCGCATCGCCTGCCTGTTCTCCTGTCGATTCCCCTAGTTGCGTGCATGTTGCCCGTCATGATCGGCGTGCTGATGCTGCCCGCCGCCGTTCGCGTGATCCGCGACGTTGCGCCGGCCATGGCAGGGAGCGGTTGATCATGCGCATTCGTCCGGTACCGGGCATGATGGTCGCGGCGCTGGTATTGGCCGGCTGCTCCTTCGGTCCGCATCTGCGATCCGCACTGCCGGTGGTCAAGGACGTCCCGGTTCTCGCCGGTCTTTCGCCCGAGCAATCTCTCGAACGCGCCCGGGCTTTCCTCGCGTCGAGGCAATATGGCTTGGCGATCGAGCTGTTCAAGGCGGCGAGCCGCGACCCGGAGCTCGAGGTCGATAGTCTGAACGGCCTCGCGATCGCTTATGACGGTATCGGACGGCGCGATGTCGCGGAACGCTATTTTCAGAAGGCGCTGGCCTTGCGTACCGATGATCAGCGGACGCGCCGCAATCTCGCGACCTTCTATGCCGCATCGCGGCAGTCGGGGAAGCGCCGATCGCTGCTGGCCGATGGGGCGGGCACACCGGCGGACGAGCGGGCGGATATCGTCCCGACGCCGGCTATTGAACCGGTCTTGTCCGCAGAGCCGCCGCGGGTAGCACATGTCTCGGCGATCGCGGATGGGGAATTGCGGAAACCGAGTCCCCTCGGCGCCAGTTTTCATCCCTTGCTGGTCGAGGCCCGGCTTTCGGACCGTCCGTCCGCCCCGGCTCCGCCCTCGACCGACGAAATGTCAATAGCCTGCCTGACGGGCACAGATCCTGCGGACCCGGGCAACACGGACGAGATTCGGATGCTCCGCATCAGTATCGGCGAGGTATTCATCGCGACCCAGGTGAACGGAGCGGTGTGCTCGGTCGTTCCGGGAAGCGCGGTTGCCATTTCCCAGTCGGCGGGGATGAGCAACAAGGCCTATCTCGGTCTGGTCGCCGCCTATCTCGATCAGATCAATCATATGGGTTATTTCGCGGGAATCAGCCTGCCGACAGGGCAGGCCGCACTTTGATGCGGCGGCGGGGCAACCGGATCGCGGCGGTTGCGACGGTGCTCGTCTTTTGCGCGGTTTCAGCCGCCCATGTGTCGGCGGCCGATCCGGCCGCATCGACAGCAACGGAAACGGGTTCGCCGAGGGCGGCCCTGCTTCGCGCGGTCGACGACGCGCTGGCGGGTCAGCGATATGTCGAAGCCGAAGCGCTGCTGGATCGCCTCGCGAAGCAGGCCGGAGACAATAGCGGCGAAACCGGGCTGATGCGTGCCGAATGGCTCATCGCCGTCGGGCGCCCCGCCGAGGCGGCACCGCTTCTGGCGTCGATCAACCCCGACGAGCGATGGCAATGCAGGAAATTGTCCGCCGAAATAACAGCTCGTGTCCGGATCCTCCGGCTCGACGGTGCGGACCAGCTCGCGACAAGCGGCGAAAAGGCCTGTGGCGAAGATCCGGTGTTCTGGCGCAGCGCAGGCCGGTTGCATCTCGCCCGCGACCGGGCGCCCGCCGCGGTCGCGGCGTTTCGCAAAAGCCTGTCGCTCGATCCCGCGAATGGCAGCGTGCGAGGCGATCTCGGCGTTGCCCTGATTGCCGCCGGCGATGCCCCGGAAGCGGCGCGCGTCCTTTCCGCGCTGCTGCTTCTCGACCCCGATCAGACGGAAGCGCGGATCAATTTGGACTATGCAAACGGGATGCTGGGACGGCAACCGTCACGGCGGCCGTCGGACAGCGACCTGGTGTGGAGCCGCCGCCTTCAATATGCCGGCCTTGGTGCGCAACGCGCGAGCCATTCGCCCCTCGCCGAAGCCTTGCTGGGTCAGGCGCTGATCGCGCGGCCGCGTCATGACGAGCAACTCTGGCGGCAATATGGCGCGGTAACGGGGCGCGATGACGAAGGGCGCGTGCATTGATCGCAATCAAGGCCGTCTATGTGACCATTCTGGCGCTCGCTGCCTATTCCGATGCCCGCCGCCTCACCATCCCCAATATCTATCCGCTGTTGCTCCTCCTGCTCGGGGGCGTCGCCTGGTTCGCCGGTTTTCCCTTCATCGCGCCGCTATGGTCGCACCTCCTGCATTTCGCGATCGCGCTGGGGATCGGGATGCTGCTGTTTCACCTCGGCTGGTTCGGTGGCGGCGATGTCAAGCTTTATGCGGCCGTTTCGCTGTGGTTCGCCCTTTCGAACGGCCTGCTTTTGCTGATGGCAGTCTCGCTGAGCGGCATGGCGATTGTCGTGCTGGCGATTTCCCTGCGGCTAATGCAGGGCGCCCTTGGTTCGACCGATCGCAAGCGGGGCGGTTTCATGCAACGCCGGATCGCCTATGGATTGGCGATTGCGGCGGGTGGAATCGGCTCGCTGTTCTGGACCTATCCCTAGAGGCCGGCCCGCATTCGGTAGCCGGCCACATCAAACGTCATACCGGCGCCGGACGGCACGCGCTGGCGCTGATCGTATAATCGAGCGGGATGACGGGCACGATCGAGACAAACGGATAGGTGGCTGTCACCTGCCTGCCGTTGACGCTGCCACAGGTCGCCGGCGCGGCTTCGAATGCGTCGGCGGTCACCGGAACCCCCATCGCCCTGGCCGCCGCATAGCTTTTTACGTCGGCGACCGTCGCGCATTCAGGCCGTTTGAGCGCATAGCAGCGCGCGGCATCTTCGACCGCCGATTGCAGCGAATTGCGTACCCACATCGTCCGGCCGAATTCGATGATGCCGAAGGACAGAAGCAGCAACAAGGGAATGACGAGCGCGAATTCGGCGGCAACCGAACCGCGACGGTCCGAATGCAAGGGCCGCATCACGAGATGCGGACCTTTGTCGTGGCCGAAAGCTGCACCGGGTTGGCCAGTCCCGGCCAGCCGAAAATCGGACTATAGTCAGCGCTTGCGCCGACCGTCACATAATCTCCCGGCAGTTCTCCGCTATCGGGGCATGCGACGCTGTCGTCCTCCACCTCGACAATGCCGTCGGCGAGATCGGGACAGCCGAATATCTGCGCCGGTGTGCCCGCGGTGACCGTCAACCCCGTCGCATTGGTCACTGCGCTGGTGATCCCGGCTTCGTCAAAGCCGTTGGTCAGAGCATAGCTCGCCCCGGCGCGCGCGGCGGCGCCGACCTGTATCTTGGCCCACGCGAGTCCGCCGACATCGACCGCGCCGAACAGCAGGATCGCCAGTATCGGCAGGATCAAGACGAACTCGGCCGCGCTGGCGCCCGATCGATCGCGCAGAAATCGTTTCGTCAACGCCTGCGATCTTGTCCGGGCGCGTCTCATGCGAGCAAGGCCACCTTGCCGTTGCCGATGTCCCGGATCCCCGACCCGGGGCATTCGTCGTTCATGTTGGCGTTGTTGTTGATCGAAACGACAAGCCCGACCAACTGCGTGCACTGCGTGGAGTTGAACACGCTGTTGTTCTTGATCGATAATTCCTGATTGGGGAAGTAAAACGCCCCCTGAACGTTGAAGATGGCATTGTTCCAGGCGAGAATATTCGTTCCCAGATTGCGGCCCATCATTGCTATGCCGGCATAGCTCCCGCTCGTCGGGGCCGTCAGGTTGAAGACAAGGTTGTTGCCGAGCGTTACGGTCGTGCCGGGCCTCAGTACGAGCGTAACCCCGGTTCCGTTGATTGTGACGCCATTATCCAGCCGCAGAATGCCGCCAACGACGTAGGTTCCCGAAGCAAGGTTCAGCGTCTTGTTGCTGGCATTGTTCCTGATTTCGATGCCGGCACAGAATTGCCCTGCAGAATAGCTGCCGCCATTCGTGATCTTCGTCGAGTTGGTGCACGGACCCGGCGACGGAACGTCGGCATAGGGATCGGGCACCGGCGTGACGCCGGTGACTTCCCGACCGATCGTGACCTGGCCGGCATTCTGCTTGTCGATGGAGCCTGCGACATAGGCTGCGCCATTGATCGTACTGCCGTTCTTCATCGACATGTTGGCGTTCGAATAGACCGCGCACCCCGGATTGCTGATGCTGTTGTTGTTGTCGATTGAGATAGCCGTGCCGCTCGTGCTGAGGCCGATGATACAGGCGGCTCCGCCCGATGCGGTTCCGGCAACAGCGCGCGCACGCGCTGTCGGCGCGCTGCCGAGGAAAAGCGCGGCAAGCCCCATCGTCTGGGGCTTCTCCACAATGACTTCCCAGAATTCGCCCGAATCCCCGTCTAGACTGTCGAGCTTGTTCGTTGTGACGGTGACATCGTCCTGCCCGTCGATGAAGCCC
Source organism: Sphingopyxis sp. (assembly GCA_017745175.1). Classification (GTDB taxonomy): domain Bacteria; phylum Pseudomonadota; class Alphaproteobacteria; order Sphingomonadales; family Sphingomonadaceae; genus Sphingopyxis. The sequence continues at coordinate 42,269 of JAGHZY010000017.1, forward strand.
ATACTGGCAGCGATCGCCTTGCCTTCAAGGTGCCCGGCATCGTCGCCGCTGGCCTGTGCCGCGATAGCGGCTGAAAAGGCGGCCTGATCGGCGGCGCCCTGTGCTTCGCGCTTCTGCACTGTCCACAGCCCCACATCGACAGCGAGCGCGCCCATGCCGGCGAGAAGGGGCATGGCCATCGCGAAAATCGCGGCCGTTGCGCCCCGGTTGTCCCTGGTCAGATCGGTCCTGTTCCGCACGCGTACCCTCCCCAAAAGAATCACGCTGCGACCTAAAAAGAAAATTAGAGTATGATTGACGAGTCTTCAACCAAGAAAATGGCGAAAAACATCGATTCGTGACGCAAAATGAGACGCGGTTTCGTTGGCGTGGAGTGGAGTGAAGAGAGCTGGCCATGTTGCGACATTGGCTATCTTGACGGTGCCTTATTGTCGCGGACAATGATAGCCGAACATTGGGGTTAGATTTCTGTTTCAATATAACCGCTTATCGTGATTTACAGTGATGGTCCGGCCATGGATTCCGGATCAGGTCTGGGATGATGATGAAGGACAGGGCAATTCGCGGCCGATCGCAACCCGAGCTGTCTGCGGTGGAACCGAAGCCATTCAGCGATTGTTCTGGTCGGTGATCGTAACAAGCTGTCATCATCATCACAGGAGATCAGCCTTGAAGAAGTTTCTTGCCGCTGCGATTCTCGCAGCCATCGCCATTCCGACAGCTCCGGCTCTCGCCGATCCGCCCCCTTGGGCGCCCGCGCACGGGAAGCGTGCGAAGGATCGCGGTCTGTATGACGACCGCGGCCGCTATTACGAACCGCGCCGCCTGTCGCGTGGCGACCGGATCTGGCGCGCCGACGACGGGCGCTATCACTGTCGCCGCGACAACGGTACGACGGGTCTGATCATCGGTGGCGCAGTCGGTGCGCTTGTCGGACGCGAGCTCGACGGCGGGCGTGACCGGACCGTCGGCACGATCATCGGCGCCGCGGGAGGCGGCCTGCTCGGGCGAGCAATCGACCGCGGCGAACTCAAATGTCGTTGAACTGAACGGGCGGAGCAAGAGGGACGAGCCATTTCGCTCAGGCGAAGTGTGCTCGCTGTCAGAAGCAGCTTCATTCCTTTTTCACCAAATGAAGATATCCCGTCGTTGCTCTCCTGCGATCCGGAGAGTTCCCACCGCCCCGTCGAACCTTGTGTTCGGCGGGGCTTTTTCGGCTTGCCTTCACCCGCGACGGATGAGCATCCCGCGCTGCAGGTCGATGTGAATCCCTATTCGATCCGATAGTGCCGGAATCGTCTCCATGGCCGAACCGTGGGCGAAACTCGCCGCATCCGGAAACGGAGGCCTCCAGACGACCGTTACACGGATCCGCAAGCGTCGCGCGCCCGTTCCCGGTCGCTACCGTCGCACCGGCAAGTGAAGTTGGCTGGCGCCGCGATCGAAATGCGACCCGACCCCCGATCGCTCGCCCCGTTCCAAAAAAGTTGGGCGCATTTTGCCTTGATGGCCGTTCTAGCTAGGAAACGGATCAGGAGGAGCGGGGTGGCAGCGGAATCTGTCTCCGAACTGGAACGGCTGACCCGGAAATTCCGGCCGCCGCTGATCGCCTTTTTTTCGCGCCGGGTCGCGGGTCTCGCTGAGGCCGAGGACATGACCCAGGAGGTTTTTGTGCGGCTGATGCGAACGCAGGCGAACATCGAAGAGACGAGTGCTGCCTATATTTTCCGGATCGCCGCGAATCTCGTCAAGGATCGTGCCCGCCATGACCTCGTGCGGCGGCATTTCTCCGATAGCGTGCGAAGCGAAGGCGGCGCGGGCATCGATCCCTTCGATCCCTTCCGGATCGTTTCGGCGCGCGAGAGTATTTCGGTCCTCTGGGCCGCGATTCAGGCGCTACCCGAACCCACCCAGCAGATATTCATATTGTATCGTGTCGAGGATATTCCAAAGCAGGCGATCGCGGACAATTTCGGATTTCATCTGCGAACTGTCGACAAGCATATCTCGCGCGCGCTGGTCTTTCTTGCCCGGCGAATGAGGCAGCAGGCATGATCCCCCAGAACGACAACGACGGCTTTACCGATCAGGAGGAGCAGGCAGCCGCATGGTGCCTCCGGATTGCCGATCGGCCGCTCACCTCTGCCGAGCAGGCCGATTTTGACGCATGGCTCGCCGCCGACGGGCGTCACGCCCAATGTTTCGAACAGACGGTGGCGGTATGGCAATGCACCGATGCAATCGCGGAACTTCCGGGCTTCCTTTCGCTTCGCGCCAAGGCGCTGACGACGATGGAAAACGCCCGGAACCGGAACGAGCAGCCTGCGCAAGGCCTGACCCGGCGTCACGCTTTCGGGGCGCTGACTGCGTTCGCGCTGACGGCGAGTACAGGCGCCTGGTATTGGGCCAAAAGCCCCGAGGTCTATGCAACTTCGGTAGGTGAACGGCGGATCGTCCGGCTCGCTGACGGGTCCAGCGTCTCGCTGGATGCCGCCAGCCGGATGCTGGTGTCCTTCACCGATGAACGGCGCGCGATCACGCTCGAGCGCGGCCGGGCCAAGTTCGACGTGGCGAAAGATCCGCTCCGGCCGTTTACGGTGACCGCCGGCTCGCAGTCGGTCGTGGCGGTCGGTACGAGTTTCAGCGTCGAACTGCTGCGTGACCAGTTGCGCGTCCTGCTCTTCGAAGGGCAAGTCGCGGTCGTTCCGAGCGCCGCCGCGGCGGCCGCGATCAGGACCGGGCGACCCGCGGCGCAGGCGACAAAGCAGTTGTCGCCCGGACAGGAGCTGGTGGCCGATCTTTCGTCGGGGGCGGCAGAAATCCTGCCCGTCGAGGCGGAGCGTTCGCTTGGCTGGGAAGGAGGGCGGGTCGATTTCGTCGATATGCCTCTCGCCGATGCGGTCGAGCGGATCAACCGTTATGCGGCATCGCCCATCGTCATCGGCGACGCGGCGGCCGGGCGCCATCTCGTCAACGGCGTGTTCGACGCGGGCGATACCGACAGTTTCGTCAAGGGCGTGACATCGCTCTATCCCTTGACTGCGCATGAAGGGAACGGCCAGATCACTATCAAAACTGTAAATTCTGGTAGTTCCGAAGAAAAATAGCGCCGCTGGATAAAATCAGAGGCGTAAATCGACGGCTGGTTCGTCTTTATGACAGAGGGGCAACAATATCGACCCCTCGCATAGAGGGAGAGGATATGTCCAAACGTCGTTATTTGTTGTCGAGTCTTGCGCTCGGCGCACTGGTTGCCATGTCGGCGCCGGCGCGGGCCGAAGCGCGTCAGGTCCAGCAGTTCGATATTCCGGCCCAGGATCTGGGCGGTGCGCTGCGCGCTTTCGCGCGTGCGTCGGGGGTGCAGGTGATTTTCGATGGCAAGGCGGTGCGCGGCAAGCGGAGCGAGGCGCTACGATATCGCTCGGGCGCCGAAGAGGCTCTTCGTGAACTGCTCCGCGGAACCGGACTGACCTATCGCCGCAACGGCAAGATCTTCATTGTAAGCCCGGCGCGCAAGGTCGCGCTGGCGCCGGCCGAAATGGCGAGCGCGGCGCCGGTCATGGTCGCTCCGGCGGCGTCGGGCCAAGAGATCAACGATGGCAGCGAAATCATCGTTACGGCGCAAAAGAAGGAAGAGAAGATCATCGACGTTCCGATCGCGTTGACGGCGCTGTCGTCGGCAGCGCTTGACGACCGCAAGATCGAAGGCGGGGCTGAACTGCTGCGCGCAGTTCCGAACATGAATTTTTCCAAGGGCAACTTCAGCATGTACAACATCGCGATCCGCGGGATCGGGACAAAGGCGGTATCCGCCTCGACCGACCCCGCGGTGGCGGTGAGCTTCAACAACACCCCGCTGATCCGCAACCGCCTGTTCGAATCCGAATTTTTCGACATGCAGCGGGTCGAGGTGCTGCGCGGACCGCAGGGAACGCTTTACGGCCGCAATGCGACGGGCGGCGTGGTCAATCTGATACCCGCATTGCCCGATCTTCAGGATTTCGGGCTCGATGCCAAGGTTGAGGTCGGCAATTACAAGACCATGCGCGCATCGGCGATGATCAACGTGCCGTTGGGCGACACGCTGGCGGTGCGCGTGGCCGGTGCGCTGACCAGCCGCGACGGATTCGACTATAACAGCTTTACCGACAGGCGCGTGAATGGCCGTGAGCTGTGGTCGACACGTGCCTCGATTGCGTGGGAGCCGGGCGACCGTTTCCGCGCCAATGCGATCTGGCAGCATTTCGACGAAGACGACAATCGCTCGCGTACCGGCAAGCAGCTCTGCGCGCGTGATCCGGGGCCGGCGACGGTCGGCGGCGTCCGGGTGCCCGACGGGACCCGGAATGAGGCAGCCGGCCGTCAGGAGCTCGATCTGCGGTCGCGGCTCAGCCAGGGTTGCCTGCCGGTCTCGCTCTATGACGATCGTTCCTATGGCGCGCCCAATGCCGGCGGTTACGCCGCCATCGTCGCCGGTTCCACCGACTATGTCAAAATGGGCTACCGCGGCAACGAGCTTTTGCGCGGACTGGTTCGCGGCGATCCGTTTGCGGGTGTCGAGCAATCGCGCAACCTGCGCGAAATCGCGACGGGCATCGATCCGGTGTTCCGCGCGAGGAATGATGTCTTCCAGCTCAACATGGAATTTGACCTGAGTGACGGGTTGAAGCTGGTATCGCAGACCGCCTATGCGCGTGATCGCTATTATTCGTCGCAAGACTACAACCGTTTCGTCTCGGCGCCGGTCTTCGTCGATACGTCGGGATTGATGGATGGCCTGCCGGGAACTCCGGACATTGTCATTCCGCGGCCGGGGCGGCCGCCGCTTGTCATTCCCGGGCGCCCCAATCCCAGGCCGATCGACCAGTCGCACGCGGCGCCGGGCGGGATATATTGCGACCCGCAGCTCGGCTGCTCGAACCGGATGCTGTCGATGGATCTCAGCCGGTCGCGCAACCGCCAATGGTCGCAGGAGTTTCGCCTGCAATCAGCGTTCGACGGGCCGCTCAATTTTAGCCTCGGCGTCAACTATCTGAACTTCAAATCCCAGGATGACTATTTTGTATTCAACAACCTCTATTCATTCATAGCCTATAACCGGTACAATCGGTCCATATCCTCGGCTCCCGGCAGCGAATTCCAATATAGTGATTGTCCGCCTGACGTGACGACCCGGGACTGCATCTATGTCGATCCCAATCCGGTCTCCTCGCTGGACGAAAAAGGACATAATTATTTCCGCAGCCGCAACAATGTCCAAACCAGATCCTGGGCAATCTTCGGCGAGACCTATTGGAACGTTACCGACGAATTGAAGGTCACCGCGGGGCTGCGGTTCACCCGCGACGACAAGCGCGCGATCCTCTATCCGAGTCAGCTCCTTCTGGGCGGCGGCGCGAACGGAACCAGCGGCGGCAGCGTCAGCGGCGGATATTATGCCAATGATCCGCTCGAGCAGCGCTGGTCGAAGCCGACCGGGCGACTGGTGGTCGACTGGAAGCCCGACCTTGCGTTCACCGACGATACGCTGGTCTATGCATCGGCGTCGCATGGCTACAAAGGCGGCGGCGCCAATCCGGCGCGCCCCGCGATCGCCGACTATAATGTCCAGTTTGGGAACATTTCCCCGACCTTCAAGCCCGAATATGTCAACGCGTTCGAGATCGGGACGAAGAACAGCTTCGACGGCGGGCGGCTGACGCTCAATGCCACCGGATTCTTCTATGATTATACCGGCTATCAGGTTTCGCAGATCGTCGACCGCATCGCACTCAACGAGAATTTCGATGCGACGAGCTGGGGGCTGGAGCTTGAGGCCGCATGGCGTCCGTCGCGTGCGTTCCGGGTCGATGCCAATCTCGGCTACCTGCAGACGCGATTGAAGAAGGGGGCAAGGTCGGTCGACGTGATGGACCGCACCCAGGGCAATTCTGACTGGGTGCTGCTTCGTCCCTTCCTGCAAGTTCCTTCGAATTGCATCGCGCCGCGCGCCTATGTCGAGCGGATCCTGCAAAACTCGGCGAACAGCAGCGCTACTGCGGGCGCTGCGCTCTACGGGCTGTGCGGCCAGTCCAGCGGGTTCGGCAATTTCGATCCGAGCACCCCGGCGGGCTTCTATGCGCAGCAATATGGATTCACATATGACCCCTTCGCTCCCTATGATCCGGCCAAGGTAGGCGCGATCATTCCCTTTGATCCGGCGAACCCGGACGCGTGGCGAGGCCAGGTCAGCGGCGCGCCCAACGGGGGGCGTGGTTTCGCTGCCGACCTTGCGGGCAACGAACTGCCCAATTCGCCGCGGATTACGGCGAACATCGGGGCACAATATACCTTCTTTCTCGGTGACTGGGACCTCACCGTGCGCGGCGACTATTATCGCCAGTCAAAGAGCTTCGCGCGCGTTTATAACACCGCGTATGACCGGCTTAAGGCTTGGGACAATGTCAACGTCGCGGTGACGCTGGCGCGCCCCGATTCAGACCTGACCTTCCAGTTCTACGTCAAGAATCTGTTCAACGACGCGCCGATCACCGACTTTTTCACCAACAGCGACGATTCCCTGCTCAGCACCAATGTCTTCACGCTCGATCCGCGCATCATCGGGTTCAGCGCCATGAAGCGGTTTTGATATTGGTATCTCATTTAAAGTAATCATGAAATATATTATGAAAACTTGTGAGATTTGATAAATTACCATTATATCTTTCTGATTTCTTGATGGCGATTATTAAAATTAAATGCGTGAATTTTCTATTATATTATATTTGTTTTGATAATAGAAATAATGAAAATGTAATAAGCAAACATGCTTATTCAATTGATATGACTTACCTGAATTTTGATAAGTAAGTATATGGTATATATTCCATAAATATAACAACGTATATTGACTCGTTAATCTACAGTACTAATATGATTATGCATCGATTCGTTTGATGCTGAATAATAATTCTAATAGTAAACAGGAGAGATGATATGAGGAATATTGTTGCTCTTTGCGCAGCTGCGCTTGCTCTGGCGAGCCCAGGTGTTGCCCAGGCCCAAGGGGCCACTTTTTCTCCGGCTCCGGGGTCCTATGTCTTCACGGGTTCGGTTGAAGTGAAGAAGAACCTGCCCGTCTGGACCACATGCGATCTGACGTTGACAATCAACGTGGCGGCGGGCGGTACGGCCACTTCCACGGCTTCCCTTGCCGGGGCTTTCCCGTGCACGGGAATCACCTTTACGGGCGGCCCCTTTTTGACCGACGGACTGTCACCTCCGACGATCTCGCTGGTGGAGATCGCTGACGTGACCATCAACATTCCGCCGGTGCCGCCGTTCGCCGCCGACTCTTGCTTCGGCACTCTCTACGCCGTTTGGGGTGGAAACGGTCCGCCGAATCCGCGTACGATCGAGTTCCAGGATCCCCTGTCGGACACGCCCGATGCCGGCTCGCCGGGATCGCAGCCCAACTGCAAGATCAAGGGAACGGTTTCGCAGGCTTCCGGCGCTACACAGCTTAACATCAACTGACGGTCACTCCCGGAAGCCGCCATCGAGTCCGGATGGCGGGCCCAACCTGGCGGGCGCCCGTAAGGGGCGCCTGCCTTTTGCGTCAGACAGGATGTTTCGGGATTGTTCTTTGCGTCGTGATGGCAGTTCTGCGCGACAGGGATGCGCGCGTAGCGGGCGAGTGACCGACGCGCCCTGCTCCTGCGGCCTTTTCATTATGCTGGCGTTCTGGGCCGTAGCGGTCTTCCTGTATGCCACGGGTGTCGATCGGGCGGACGCACAAACGGTTTTGTACAGCGCCGGAACGGACTTGGCGGCTGAAACCGGGCGGCCGGCTGCGCCCGGGATGGTTGCGACCGACCCCGAGATCGTTGTCACCGCCGAACGCCGGGGCGAGGCGAAGGTCGCGGCCGAAACCGAGTTCGACGAGGAAGCGATCGCGGCCCGCGGCGCCGACAGCATTCAGGATCTGCTGACGCGCCTTGCGCCCTTCATCGACGGCAATGGCGAGGAACCGGTCATCCTGATCAACGGCAAGCCTTCGGGCTTTGATCGCTCGATCCTTTCCTACCCGGCCGAAGCACTCGACCGGCTCGCCGTGCTGAAGCCCGAAGCCGCGGTGCGATATGGCGAGGCACCGGGAAAACGCGTCGTCAATCTGGTGCTCAAGAAGAATTTCGCGATGCTGAATGCCGACGCCACCGGCAATTTCGCCACGGCGGGCGGCCAATATGGCGGCTCGTTGTCCGTCCGGCGAACCGCTATCGGTGGCGACACGCGCTGGAACGCGCAGGCGCGCATCGGTGTGGACAGTGCCTTTTACAAGAGCGCTCGCAACATACCGCGGCGCGACGGAATATTCGACAGTACCGGTTTCGTCTCCGCACCCGGCGGAGGAGAGATCGATCCGGCGCTCAGTCTGGCAGCAGGGCAGAGGGTGGACGTCGCCGCCATCCCGCCGGGCGCGCTGATCGGAATGCCCCGCCTGGACGATTTCGCGGCGGCGGCCGGCGCACTCCATCCCGTCGATCCCGACCGCTTCGAAACATTGCAATCGTCACGGCGTACCGCCGCGCTCGGCCTCGGTGCCACGCGCCCGCTGGGCGATTTTTCGGCCTCGCTGAACCTCAACGCAAGCAGGAGCAGCAGCGACGGGTTGCGCGGCTTGCCGATGGCATCGGTCATCATCCCGGCGGGGCACCCCTGGTCGCCCTTCACGACCGATGTTGCGCTGACGCGGCCCTTTTCGGGCGAGCGCGCTCTTCGAACCGACAATGGCTTCACTTCACTGGGCGCATCGCTGACGCTGAATGGCAGTATCGGCGGCTGGCAGACCAGCTTGGCCGTAAGCTATTTGCGCAACCGGGCCGACAATTATCTCGAAAGCGGCGTCGACGTCGCGCACGTCCAGCAATTGATCGACGCGTTCGATCCCGCCTTCAACCCCTATGGCGTGTGGAGCGACGGACTGATGATCGCCACCCGCAACCGAACGAAAGGTCAGAATATCACCGCCCGGTTCAACGTGCGAAAGACGATTCTCGACCTTCCCGCCGGACCGCTCACCTGGAATCTCACCGCCAATACGGGGCGCAACGATACGCGAAGCCGGCAAACCGACGCATCGGGGCTCCTGATCGCTTCGAACAAGGCAGTACGCAGCCAGTCGAGCGGACAGATGTCGGTCAGCGTGCCGGTTTCGCGCGCCAGCGAGGCTGGGCCGGGCTGGCCGGGCGACCTGACCATCGACCTGTCCGCCAACGCGCAAACGATGACGGGAAGCCGTCTGCAAAAGGGCTTCGGTGGCAGTGTCAGCTGGTCACCATGGCCGATCATCCAGCTACGCGCGGCGATCGACCATTCGGATAATGCGCCGTCGTTCGACCAGCTCGATGCGCCGATCGTCACCACGATCAATCGTATCTTCGATTATGCGCGGCAGGAGATCGCCGAGCCCGTCTGGATTACCGGCGGCAATCCCGATCTGAAGCGCGGTCGCCGGCAAAGGCTGACCCTCGCCGCGACGGTGCGACCGCTGGGTAACGAGATTTTGACGCTGAATCTCGGCTATCGCCAGTCGGTCGCGAAAGGGGGACTCGCGGCTTTTCCCGAACTGACCCCGATGATCGAGGCGGCGTTTCCGGAGCGTGTGACGCGCGATGCCGAAGGGCGGCTCGTCGCGGTCGATGCGCGGGCGATCAATGTCGCGCGCGATACCAGTGCCGACCTGTCGGCCGGCGCAGCTCTCCGGTTGGCGATCGGAGGCGGCGAGGGATGGGGCGGCACGACCGGCGATCCGCTTCAGTTCGATCTTGTGCTCGACCACAGCCTGCGGCTGAAAAACGAACTGCTGACCCGGCCGGGTGTTCCGGTAATCGACCAGCTTCGCGCCGGCGGACAATCGCGCCATAGCCTGTCGTTCCAGGCCTCGCTGGGTCGACGAAGTTTCGGGGCCAATCTGGACGGCAGCTGGAGCAGCGCGGGGCGCTTGCGGGGCGCGGGCGAAATCTTCACCGTCAAGCCGCCGCTCCGGCTCAACCTTTCGGCTTTCATCGAACCCGGACGCCTGTTCGGGGTTCCGGGCAGGAAGGGCTTGTTGAAAAACCTCAGACTGTCGGTCGATATCGACGATCTTCTGAACGGCTATCGCCGTGTGAGGCGCGAAGACGGGACGGTGCCCGCGGGATACAGCCGCAATGAAATCGACCCGCTCGGGCGTGCGGTCCGGCTGACGCTGCGCAAGAAATTCTGATACTGCGCCCTTGTTTCCGGACGGCAAGGCGCTCGCGCCGGGACCGCTGTCCTTCGCTGTTCCGGCAAGCGCGACCCTCGCGGCATTGTCGCAGGCGGTGAAGGCAGTCCAAGGCGGCCGACATGTCTGTCATATCGGAGTTTCTGCCGATTTTCGATAAAATCACTGTTTACTGTATTTATGGTGCCGGCTGTCAGACTCGAACTGACGACCTACCGCTTACAAGGCGGTTGCTCTACCAACTGAGCTAAGCCGGCGCTGGCTGCCCTTTGCTTCAAATGATGCCAAAGGTCCAGCCTTCGGTTTTTGCGAGGGTGTCGGTGAGCGGGGCGGGGCTCCACGGCGCGGTGTCCGATGCGATGGTACGGAGCCATGCGGCGGTCAGCAGCGCGTCGCTGGCATGATCGCTGACCGGTCCCGACAGCTGCGCGGGTGGTGAACCCAGGGTCGCCAGCGCCGCGTCGAGCGCTGCGCCGTCGCGGATCTTGCTGCGTCCGGGCGGCACGCCCGCCGCGCGCGCCGCGAGGCTGGTATAGATTTCGACAAGCACCGGTCCCGATGCGGGCAGGGGCGCGAGCGGCCATAGCGGCATCCGGCGATGCATGCGGTACAGCAACCGCATGCCCGACAGGCTCGCCTTGCCGACCTGCGCCGCGCCGACGAGGTTGAAATTGCTGACGCTTGCCGCCTGCCGCGTCGCCCGCTGATATTGCTCGACGATCCGCAGCCTTCCGGAGCCGGCTTCGAACAGGTCGCCGACCGCGCCGCGCTGCCGGAAATGCCGCCGCGCTTCGGCATGGGCGAGGAAGCCCGCCGCTTCATAATGCGGGTCATCCCCGGCCAGTCGTTCGACGAGCGACCACAGGGCGGGCATGTCGGGCGGGCTGTCGCCCCACTCCGGAAAATAGGTGCCGTGATCGGCAAAGGCGAAGGCGGCCGAAAAATCGAAGCCGATCAGCATGTCCTCACGCGTGGCCGCGATATCCTCGAGCCAAGCCAGTATTTCGGCGCGCGACCAGACATGCCTTGGCCGCACCAGCGCCGGCGCCGCGCTGCCGCTTGCGACGGCCAGCGCGATTCCGCGCTGCCGTTCGCCGCGGGCGCCCGACCAGTCGATGGCGGCAAAATGGGTGAAGCGACGCATCGCCGCGCCTTAGCGCATTCATGTCATCTTGCACAAAGCCCCGCTCCGCCCCACATGCGATCCATGCTGATCGAAACCGAATCAACGCCCAATCCCGCGACGCTCAAATTCCTGCCCGGCCGGGCGGTGATGGAGGCGGGCACGCGCGACTTTGCGAGCCCCGAAGAGGCCGAGGCATCGCCGCTCGCGAGCGCGCTTTTCTCGCTCGGTGATGTGACGGGCGTCTTCTTCGGCCGCGATTTCGTGTCGGTGACGATCGCGCCCGGCGCCGAATGGGCCGATGTGAAGCCCGACGTGCTCGGCATCGTGATGGATCATTTCCTTGCCGACGTGCCGCTGTTCAACGCCGCGAGCGCGGGTTTTTCGGTTCCGGCCGAGGATGCGGGCTTCGTCGACGATCCCGCCGATGCCGACATCATCGACCAGATCAAGGAGCTGATCGAGACGCGCGTGCGTCCGGCGGTGGCCAACGATGGCGGCGACATCATCTATCGCGGTTTCGACAAGGGCAATGTCTATCTGAAGATGCAGGGCGCCTGTGCGGGCTGTCCCTCCTCGACCGCGACGCTGAAGAATGGCATCGAGTCCCTCTTGAAACATTATGTTCCCGAGGTAACGGCAGTTCACGCCGTCTGACCATTTTTCTCCGAGGAGTTAGCCCATGAGCGAGCCGCTTTCCGACAGCGCTCTCGACCAGCTGTTTCGTACCGCGCGCACCTATAACGGCTATCTCGACAAGCCGGTGTCGGAGGCGCAGCTTCACGCGATCTGGGACCTCATGAAATTCGGTCCGACAAGCGCGAACAGTCTGCCGGCGCGGATCGTGTGGTGCGTTACCGACGCGGCGAAGGAAAAGCTCGCCGCGCACGCCATACCGGGGAACGAGGAAAAAATCCGCGCGGCGCCGGTCTCCGCGATCATTGCGATGGACACAGAATTTTACGAGCATCTGCCCGAATTCTTCCCGCATACCGATGCGCGCAGCTGGTTCGCGGGCAATGCGCCGCACGCCACCGCGACCGCCTTTCGCAATTCCAGCCTGCAGGGCGCCTATTTCATCCTCGCCGCGCGCGCGCTCGGGCTGGACACCGGACCGATGTCGGGTTTCGACAATGCGGGGGTCGACGAGGCCTTCTTTGCCGACGAGCCGAGTGTGAAGAGCAATTTCATCTCGACCCTCGGCTACGGCGATCCGGCGACGATCTTCGAGCGCAGCCCGCGGCCGGACTTCGCCCGCTTTAACCGCATCGCCTGAGCGGCATTACCCCTCCATGCGGTATCTGGTCATCGATTCGGCGAGTGAGGCCTGTTCGGTGGCGTTGCTGGAGGAGGGGACGGTTGTCGACTGGCGCCACGAGGTGATCGGCCGCGGCCATGCAGAACGGCTCGTTCCGCTGATCGCCGAACTCGTGAGCGGCGGTCGCGCCGACGTCATCGCTGCGGGATGCGGCCCGGGCAGCTTTGCGGGGGTCCGGATCGGCGTTGCAGCGGCGCGCGCGCTGGCGCTCGGCTGGCAGGTGCCCGTACATGGCTTTTCGACGCTCGCGCTCGTCGCTGCGACCGCGGCCGACGCGATCGCGGCGGCGGGTGGCGCGCTCGTCGTGACCGAGGGCGGCCACGGCCAGTGGTTCGTCCAGCCCTTCGCAGGCGACCTCGCGCCGCGCGGCGATGTGCGCTCGCTCCTCCCCGATGACGCCGTCGGGCTCGCCGGCGATCTGGTCGTCGGCAACCGTGCCGAGCCTTTTGTGGCGCGCCGCGGCTCGGGGCGCGCGATCGCGGCCTTGCCCGACGCGCGCTCTTTCCCGCGGCTCCCTCCCGCCGCGCTCATCGACCGGCCGACGCCGATTTATGGCCGCGCGCCCGATGCGAAGCCGATGGCCCCGGCATGACGGACGCCATCCGCCTTGCCACGGCGCGCGTCGGGGACCTTGCCGCGGTGATGCGCGTGATGGATGCCGCCTTCGATCCCGCTTACGGCGAGGCGTGGAGCGGTGCGCAGCTTTTGACCCTGTTCGCGCTCCCCTCGGCGCGCGTTTGCCTCGCATGGGAGGGCGACCATGTGTGCGGTTTTTCGGCAGCGCGGATCGCTGGCCCCGAAAGCGAGTTATTGTTGCTCGCGGTCGACCCGCGCTTTCGCGGCCGCGGTATCGGCGCGTTACTGATCGACGATTGGCGCGCGTGGGCCGCGGGGCAGGGCGCCGAAGACTATTTCCTTGAAATGCGAGCCGATAATGATGCGGTTCACCTTTATGAAGCGGCGGGTTTTGCCGAATGCGGTCGGCGCCCGGCCTATTATCGCGGCAACGACGGAATGGTTCGCGACGCAATTACGATGCGTCGGTCGGCGTGTGCACGAAAGCCCGACTGATCGGTCATTGCGGAATTCCATCCAAAGTGGCAGTAACCCCGCCGGCGGAAGAAGAGAACCAATATTCGCTGCCTTGCTTCTGGGTATAATAAACAAGGAATAGTCTCATGTCCGATCAAGCCGATATCAGTGAGATGCTCGTTACGCTGACAGCCGACATCGTCGCAGCGCACGTCAGCAACAACAGCGTCGCCATTTCAGATCTCTCCATCTTGATAAACAATGTGCACGCCGCGCTGTCGGGTCTCGGGACCGAAACGGTGGTCGAGGAAAAGCTGGTGCCGGCGGTGTCGATCCGCACCTCGGTCAAGCCCGACTACATCGTCTGTCTCGAAGACGGCAAGAAGCTGAAGATGCTGCGCCGTCACCTGATGACGCATTATGGCATGACCCCCGACGACTATCGCGCGAAGTGGGGCCTGCCCGCAGACTATCCGATGGTCGCGCCCAACTATGCCGAAAAGCGCCGCGCGCTGGCGAAGGAAATCGGTCTCGGCACCAAGGGCCGCGGCGGCGGGCGCAAGCGCAAGGCCAAGGCGTAACCGTCGCGAAGGATCGCCCGGCGGGGCGGAGAAGGGCGGTGTCGCAGGGCGCCGCCCTTGTCCTATGCATGGGGCGTGCCTATACAGTTTGCAACAAAGACAGACACGGCTGCATCTGCAGGAAAGGCAAGCATGTCCGGTAACATCGATCTCGAAGCCCTGTGCCACGAAAAGGGCCTCCGCATTACCGAGCAGCGCCGCATTATCGCGCGCGTGATCTCGGATTCGGAAGATCACCCCGACGTCGAGACGCTCTATGAACGCGCGTCGAAGCTGGACAGCGGTATCTCGATCGCGACCGTCTACCGCACGGTCCGCCTGTTCGAGGAAGCGGGCATTCTCGATCGCCACGATTTCGGCGACGGCCGCTCGCGCTACGAGGCCGCGCCCGAGGCGCACCATGATCATCTGATCGACGTCGAAACGGGCAGGGTGATCGAATTCGTCGATCCCGAGCTCGAAGCGTTGCAGAAGGTGATCGCCGAACGGCTGGGCTTCCGCCTCGTCGACCACCGCATGGAGCTTTATGGTGTCGCCATCGATCGCAAGCGCGACTGATCGCAGTTCGATTACCTGGCGGACGGTCGCCCGTCTCGGCCTGATGGTGCTGACGCTCCTTTTCCTGATCGTCCCGCATCTCCTCTACCGCGCTGTCGGCCGTCCGTCGCCGATGGTCATGGCCTTCCTCAACGCCGCCGGCTGGATCGCGGGCCTGCGTATCCGCACGACGGGGACGCGGCTCCGGCGCAATGTGCTGTTCGTGTCGAACCATGTCAGCTGGCTCGACATTCTTGCCTTGGGCGGCGCCGCGCGTTCGGCGTTCGTCTCGAAGGCCGAAGTCGGGACGACCCCGCTCGTCGGCTGGCTCGCCGACCAGAACCACACCGTCTATGTCCAGCGCGAGGCGCGGCGCGAGATCCACAATCAGGCGAATGATCTCCGCAATGCGCTCGCGCGTGGGCGCCCGGTCACGCTGTTTCCCGAAGGGACGACCGGACCCGGCGACGGCCTGCTGCCCTTCCGTGCCTCGCTGTTCCAGGCGGTGGTTCCGACGCCGTCGAACCTGCGGGTGCAGCCGGTGTTTCTCGACTATGGCGGCGAGGCGAATGACATCGCCTGGCTCGACCCTGAATCGGGTCTCGACAATTTCAGGCGGTTGCTCGCGCGCAGGCGTCCGATTCATTTGACGATCCACTATCTCGACCCGCTTCCCGATGTCGTCGAGGGCGACCGCAAGCTGCTTGCCGAGGCGGCGCGTGCGAAGATAGCAGCGGAAATCGCGCGGTCTTCCGCCAGCGCGCCGCATCGCCTATAGCGCGCCGATGAAATCCGACTCTCCCAAAACATTCCGCGTCAAATCCTTCGGCTGCCAGATGAACGTCTATGACGGCGAGCGCATGGCCGAGATGCTGGGCGCCGAGGGCTATGTGCCCGCCGACGACGGCGCCGACGCCGACCTCGTCGTGCTCAACACGTGCCACATCCGCGAAAAGGCGGCCGAGAAGGTCTATTCGGACATCGGCCGGCTGAGGCGTGAGGACGGCAGCACGCCGACGATTGCCGTGGCAGGTTGCGTCGCGCAGGCCGAGGGCGCCGAGATCGCGCGGCGCGCGCCAAGTGTCGATGTCGTCGTCGGACCGCAAGCCTATCACCGCCTGCCCGACCTGATTGCGCGCGCCGAAAAGGGCGAGAGGGCGATCGACCTCGACATGCCGCTCGAAAGCAAGTTCGGCGCGCTGCCGAAACGCGCCGGCGGCCAGCGCCCGACGGCCTTCCTGACCGTGCAGGAAGGCTGCGACAAATTCTGCACTTACTGCGTCGTGCCCTACACGCGCGGGGCCGAGATCAGCCGGCCTTTCGCCGATCTGATCGTCGAGGCGCGCGCGCTCGTTGCGGGCGGCGTCCGCGAAATTACCCTGCTCGGGCAGAACGTCAACGCATGGGATGGCGAAGATGACAGGGGCCGGGTGATTGGCCTCGACGGGCTGATCCGCGAACTGGCGCGCGAAGACGGGCTCGATCGGATCCGCTACACGACCAGCCACCCCAACGACATGACTGACGGCCTGATCGCGGCGCATGGCGAAGTCGACAAGCTGATGCCCTTCCTCCACCTGCCGGTGCAGGCGGGCAGCGACCGGATTCTTGCGGCGATGAACCGCAGCCATTCGGTCGACAGCTATCTGAAGGTCATCGAGCGCGTCCGCGCGGCGCGCCCCGACATCGCGATTTCGGGCGACTTCATCGTCGGTTTTCCGGGCGAGACCGAAGAGGATTTTCGCGCGACTCTCGATATCGTCCGCGCGACCGACTATGCGATGGCGTACAGCTTCAAATATTCGCGCCGTCCGGGCACTCCCGCCGCGACGATGGACGGGCAGATCGGCGAAACCGAACTGAACGACCGTCTCCAGCGGCTGCAGGCGCTGCTCAACGAACAACAGCAGGCGTTCAACGAAGCGACTGTCGGCCGCACGACGCGCCTGCTCCTCGAACGCGAGGGCAAGCTCGACGGCCAGCTCGTCGGCAAATCGCCGTGGCTTCAGTCGGTGCATGTCATCGCGCCGGGGCTCAGGATCGGCGATATGGTCGATGTGCGCATCATCTCGGCCGGTCCGAACAGTCTCGGTGCCGAGTTGCTGATGGAAGCGGTCGCCTAGTGCGGCTGGCGGAAGCTGTCTCCGCGAAGACACACTCCGCCGCCTTCTGTCGCATTGCGAAGCTGCAAGTGATGGACTCCCGTCTTGGCGAGAGTAGAGTCGTGTCGTCGATCGAAGGAGCCTTGCCCATATGTCCAAACGCCCGCTGACCGCCTCCGCTCCCGCCGAACCCGGCGACCGAGTCCGACTGACCGCGGAGTTCGAGCGAACGCAGCTTCTGGGCATTCTCTTCGGCGAGTTCGACCGCAACCTCGTCGCGATCGAAAACCGCCTCGGAGTTTACATCTCGGCACGCGGCAACCGCGTGCAGATCGAGGGCGAGGCCGAAGCCGCGGCGCGCGCGCGCGACGTGCTCACCGATCTTTATGACCGCATCGAAAAGGGGCAGGAGGTCGACGCCGGCATGGTCGACGGGGTGATCGCGATGTCGGCGCAGCCGACACTCGACGGCATCATCCGCCACGACGCGAACGAAGCCCCGGCGGTGATGATCCGCACGCGCAAGAAGACGATCGTGCCGCGCGCCCCATCGCAGGTTCCCTATATGCAGGCGCTCGCGCGCGACGACGTGATCTTCGCGCTCGGCCCGGCGGGGACGGGCAAGACCTACCTGGCGGTTGCCCAAGCCGTCGCGCAGCTGATCACCGGCAGCGTCCAGCGCCTCATCCTCTCGCGCCCCGCGGTCGAGGCGGGCGAGAAGCTCGGCTTCCTGCCCGGCGACATGAAGGAAAAGGTCGATCCCTATCTGCGCCCGCTCTATGATGCGCTCCACGACTGCCTGCCCGCCGAACAGGTCGAGCGCCGGATCGCAAGCGGCGAGATCGAGATCGCGCCGCTCGCCTTCATGCGCGGGCGCACGCTCGCCGATGCCTTCATCATCCTCGACGAGGCGCAGAACACGACGATCCCGCAGATGAAGATGTTCCTGACGCGCTTCGGCATGAACAGCCGCATGGTCATCTGTGGTGACCCCAAGCAGGTCGATCTGCCGGTGCCCGCGACCTCGGGCCTCGCCGACGCGGTCGCGCGGCTCGAAGGGCTCGAAGGCATCAACGTCAGCCGCTTCACCAGCGCCGACGTCGTCCGCCACCCGATCGTCGGGCGCATCGTCGATGCCTATGAAGGGCCGGGGAGCTGAGGGAGCGCCATCTGGTAACGGTGGCCGCGCTGATCGCGGCCATCGGGGCCACATCCGCCGCCAGCAAATCCGACGTTGCCGTGCCGCCGGCCGATGCGAATATCGTCATCCTGCGTGAAAGGTCTGAGCCTTTACTCATAAAGGCCGAGGTCGAAATTGACGGAATGTATCGGGCCAAATTGGGCAACAAGAGTTATACGGCCCTTCGCGTCGAATCGGGAATGGCGTTCGTGCGCATCCATTGGCCGGGCGAAGATCGCAAGGGCGATCTTCTGGTCCCAGTCGTCCTGGAAGATGGGAAGACCTTCTATTTTGAATTGACCGGAACAGTCCAGGCGCGGGGCAACCGCGTTGCGAACCTGAAATTGTCTCATTTGCAGGACTTCGTGCCGCTCGACCCTGCGACCGCGCCCGAAAGAATCGCTGCATGCTGCCGGTATCGCGCTGCGGAGATGATTAGCGGCTCAAGGCCGTCCGACTGACGGAACGGGCGGGCTCCGTCGCTGCCGACGTATAAAGTCTATTCCGATTTCTCTGGCCCGAACCCGGCGCTTCGCGTCCGCTGTTTTTTAGCAAACGATTCGCAATAGCATATTGACCCCCTGAATTGGCGCGCCTAGAGCGCCGCTATTGCGAGTCAGTCGCAATCAATCAGGGGAAGAAAATTGAACATCCGACATTTGCCGTCCGTAACCCGCCTTGCCGCAGGCAGCGCGCTGAGCTTTGTGCTCGCCGCGACCGCTTCGCCGGCCTTTGCGCAGGACAATGACGGCGAATATTGGGTGTCGTTCAAGAACCGCATCGTCGTCACCGCGACGCGCACCGCGGTAAAGGCCGAGGATGTCCCGCTCACTGTCACCGTCAAGACTGACGAGCAGATCGCCGACGAACTCGTTACCGACATCCGCGACCTCGTCCGCTTCGAACCCGGAGTCAGCGTCCAGCGCCAGCCTGCGCGCTTTGGCGCCGCGCTCGGCACCACGGGCCGCACGGGCAACGACAGCTTCAACATCCGCGGCATCGGCGGCAACCGCGTGCTCGTCCAGGTCGACGGCGTCCGCGTTCCCGATGGCTTCACCTTCGGCGCGCAGGCCGCGGGTCGCGGTGACTATGTCGACCTTGGCCTCGTGAAGTCGGTCGAAATCCTGCGCGGCCCGTCGTCGGCACTCTACGGCAGCGATGGTCTTGCGGGCGCGGTCAGCTTCATCACGTCGGACCCCGCCGACTTCCTCGAACCCGACAAGAATGTCGGCGGCCTCTTCCGCGCCGCCTACAGCAGCGCCGACGAGGAATTCAGCGAAACCGCCATCCTCGCAGGGCGCAGCGGCGACTGGTCGATCATGGCCGCCTACACCCGCCGCGATCACAAGGAACTCGACAACAAGGGCAATGTCGCCGGCGGCGTCACGCCGACCGGCACCTCGGGCAAGGATGCGAACACCGGCCCGCTGCGGACGCTGCCCAATCCGCAGGACGGCCATTCGAACGCCGCGCTGGCGCGGATCGTTTACGATCCCGGCAATGGGCACAAGCTGCGCCTGACGGGGGAATATCTCGACACCGAACTCTACACCAACGGCCTGACGGGGGTGACCGCGACGCGCAACGCGCAGGGCGTCGCCACCGCCAGCGTCGACCGCCTCGAGGGCTTCGACAGCGGAGAGCGCAAGCGTGTGTCGCTCGACTGGAGCTGGGAAGGCGAGGGCGCGATCGATTTTGCCCGCGTCGCGTTTTACTGGCAGGACGCCGAAGACAATCAATATACCGAAGAGGATCGCACGCCGGCTGCCGACCGCACGCGTCTCAATACCTTCGAAAACCGCGTGATCGGCGCGTCCGCCGATGCGCGCGCCGACTTCGCAACCGGGGCGATCACGCATCGCCTCGTCTTCGGCGGCGACATCAGCAAAACGCGCCAGCGCGGCCTCCGCGACGGAACCGTGCCGCCGTTCGGCGAAACCTATCCGACGCGCGCCTTCCCGACGACCGACTTCACCCGCGCCGGCCTTTTCGCCGGCGACGAAATCTCGGTCGCCGAGGGGCGCCTGCTCCTCTACCCGGCGCTGCGTTTCGACTGGTACGATCTGTCGCCCGACAATGACCCGCTGCTTCCGACCTTTGCCGGCGCGAAGCAGGACGGATCGCGCGTCTCGCCGAAGTTCGGCGCGGTTTGGAAAATCACCGACGCGGTCCGCCTGTTCGCCAATTATGCGACCGGCTTCAAGGCGCCCGAACCGGGGCAGGTGAACCAGTTCTTCTCGAACATCGCGTCGGGATACACTTCGATCCCGAACCCCGATCTCGGCCCCGAGCGCAGCGAAAGCTTCGAAGGAGGCATCCGCTTTTCTAGCGACGCGATCAGCCTCGACGTCACGGGCTTCTCCGCGCGCTACAAGGATTTCATCAGCCAGGAACAGGTGAGCGGCAATTTCCTGCCGAACGATCCGGCTATCTTCCAGTTCGTGAATCTCGATCGTGTCCGCGTCAAAGGCGCCGAGGCACGCTTCGAGGGGCGAGCGTCGTCCGGCCTGTATACGACGCTCGCCCTATCCTGGGCGAAGGGCGACGTGATCGACCCCGATGGCGTGCGCTCGCCGCTGTCGTCGATCGACCCGCTCAAGCTCGTCGCCGGCATCGGCTATCGCGAGCGCGAAGGGCGCTTCGGCGGCCAGCTCATCATGACCCACGCCGGCCGCAAGGAAGCGTCGCGCACGACCGGGCTCTGCACCACCGAATGTTTCCGTCCCGACAGCTTCACGATCCTCGATGCGACCGCCTTCGTGCGCGTGGTGGACGCGCTGACGCTGCGCGCTGGCGTCTTTAACATCCTCGACAAGAAATACAGCTGGTGGAGCGACGTCCGCGGCCTCGCGGCCACCTCGCTCGTGACGGACGCCTATACCCAGCCCGGCCGTAACGCGAGCGTGTCGCTGAGCTTCCGCTTCTGATCGAAAACCAAAGGACTGTACCGATGAAAAATTATCGCAAGATCGCCGCAGGGCTGCTGCTGCTCTCCGCCGCGCTGCCCGTCGTCGCCCCGGCGCATCCGCCGATCGCCGCCGAGGCCGCCGCCGCCAATTTCGAACAGGATCGCGCCGATATCCTCGCAATGGCGGGCAACTACCGCGTCAGCTTCAACATGCAGGAATCGACACGCTGGGATCCGGCCTACGAGGTTCTCGAGCCTAAGCGCTCGGGCGGGAACGAGGTCGTGCGCGTGATCGAGGACACCGGCCGCAAGATCAGCCTGCAGCACATGCTCGTGATCACCGGCGACGACGACAAGAGCATGATCATCAAGCATTGGCGGCAGGACTGGGAATATGAACCCGCGAAGGTGCTGGTCTACTCCGACCGCAACGCGTGGACGTGGGAAGACGTCCCCGAAAAGATGCGCACCGGCCGTTGGTCGCAGACGGTCTGGCAGGTCGACGATTCCCCGAGATATGGTGGCTGGGGCCAGTTCGAAACGCAGGGCGGCGTCCGCCGCTGGCGCTCGAACTGGACGTGGCGCCCGCTCGCGCGGCGCGATGCGGTGCGCAATCCGGTCTATGATCGCTACCTGTCGATCAACCGCCACCAGCCTTCGCCCGACGGCTGGGTCCACTGGCAGGACAATACCAAGATGGGCACCAAAAACGGCAAGCTGGTGCCGATCGTCCAGGAATATGTCCTCAACACCTATATCAGATACGACCAGTATGACGTGAAGGCCGCCGACGAATACTGGGCCGCGACGAAGGAATATTGGGCTGCGGTGCGCGCCGAATGGGACCACGTTGCACAGGCCAAAGGCGGTATCGCGATCGACGAAAAGGCCGACACCGGTACCGTGATCAGCGGCCGCCTGCTCGAAATCGCCGACGAGGTTCAGGAAAGGAAGCTGACAACGGCGAAGGCGATCGCCGAGGCGAAGAAGCTGATCGAGGCGAACACGCGGAAGCTTTGAAGACCTTCACCATGTGAAGCCCGAAGCCGGGGACGGCTCGAAAGGGCCGCCCCTATTTTGTCGTGACGCGGCGGCGCGCCATGCAAAAGGTCCGCAGCGCAACCGCGTCATGCCAGGCGTTGTGCGGCACGTGGCTGAGTTCGGCTGTCGAGAAATTGACCACCTCGGCGAGCTCGAAGCGCACCGCCGAAATGACGAGCCGACGTCCGTCGTCGGTGACGAGCAGGCGCGCAGCATGGACGATATCCTCGGGCCAGTCGGCGACGAGCACGGGTTCTGGATCTGCCGCCAGATAGTCGGCAAAGGCCCATTGCAGCTCGGCAAAGGATATCGGCACGACGTCGAGCACGGGCAGGACATGCGCCGCGACCCACGGCGTCGGATCGCGGCATTCCACCGCGCCATAAAAGGACGGTGCGCCCTCGCTCTCGGGAACTAGCGCGATCGAGATCAGCGCGCCGCCGAACCCGTTGAACTCGGCGTCGAGATAGTATCGCAACCGGCTATTTCTTCGTCGCGCCCTCGACGCTCCATATCCCCGCGCCGCGCGTCGCAATGAACAGGAAGATGAAGCAATAGAGGATGATCGTCTCGCCGCCGTTGGCGATCGGATAGAGCCCCTGCGTGGCGTGCGCGGTCCAGTAACCGACCGCTGCCATGCCGCTCGCGATGAAGGCTGCGGGGCGGGTGAACAGGCCGATGATGATCAGGCCGCCCGCGACCAGTTCGATCGTCCCTGCAGCATAGAGCATCGGGGTCAGCGGATAGGGAAAGGCGGCCGGGAAGGCGAAGAATTTTTGCGCGCCATGCGCAAGGAACAACGCACCCGCGACGACGCGCAGCAGTGCATAGGCCTGTTCGCCGAAACCATCGAGAAACTTCATGAGCGATCCCCCTTCATGTCGAGTGATGGCATGATGCTAGTGCAGGGTCGTGGAACGCGAAAGCGCATTGTGTGAAACGGTGCGTTTCCGGGGCTTTGCGGCGGCTTCGCCCGGAAAATGCTCATGAAAGGAAGAAAAATTCATCCTGCATGTCACAACGGCAGCTTCCGTCTCGTCATGTCGGTACAACCCCACACAGGAGATACGACATGACCAAGGTAACCGACCCCTTCGCCGCCTCGCCGCAGCTGATGAAGCAGTGGATGGCCGTCAGTCTCGCCGCCGAAAAGAGCCTTGAGACCAGCCTGATCGAACTGGTGAAAATCCGCTCGTCGATCCTCAACGGCTGCGCCAACTGCATCAATATGCACACCGCCGATGCGCGCGCGAAGGGCGAGACCGAACAGCGCATCTATCTGCTGTCGGCGTGGCACGAAGCCCCCGTCTATACGGATCGCGAGCGCGCCGCGCTTGCCTGGACCGACGCCTTGACCTGCCTGTCGCAAGGCCACACACAGAAGCAGGCTCGCGAAGCGCTCGACGCGCATTTCACCGCCGAGGAACAGATGAACCTGACCGTGATGATCAACGTCATCAATGGCTGGAACCGCATCGCGGTCGGCTTTGACCTCTGGTACGAAGGCGGCGCACCGGCGAAGGCCGCCTGATGACCCGCGGAGGGATCCGTGGCGACAATGATGCGGCGGCAGACGCAGCGGTCAGCTTCGACCCGCTGCGTCCGCTCCTCACCCGCGTCGCCTATCGCATGCTCGGCTCGGTCGCCGATGCCGAGGATGTGGTGCAGGATGCCTTCATCCGCTGGCTCGGTACCGACCGCAGTTCGGTGCGCGAGCCGGCGGCCTTTCTTCGCCGTACCGTGACGCGGCTCTGCCTCGACCAGATCAAGTCGGCGCGGCACAATCGCGAAACCTATATCGGTCCCTGGCTTCCCGACCCGCTCGTCGGGGAAGAGGAAGAGGACGACGTCACGCTGCCGCTGATGCTGGCGCTCGAACGCCTGTCGCCGCTCGAACGCGCTGCTTTTCTGCTCCACGACGTCTTTGGCGTCGGGTTCGACGAGGTGGCGAAGACGATCGACCGCGATCCGGCTGCGACGCGCCAGCTCGCTGCCCGTGCCCGCACCCACGTGCGCGATGCGCGCCCGCGCTACAAGCTCGAGAAGGAAAAGGGGCTGGAAATCGCCAATGCCTTTTTTGAAGCATCGCGCAGCGGCGATATGGGCGCGCTCGGTACGCTGCTCGCGGCCGATGTCGGCATGTGGTCCGACGGCGGCGGCAAGCGCCCCGCCGCAACGGGGCCGATCCTCGGCCACGACATCGTGCTGAAGCTGCACCGCAGCCTCGCGGTGCTGTTCGGCAAATATGGCTCGACGCTTGTTCACACCGGCATGATCAACGGCCTGCCGGGCTTCGTCACGCGCGAGGCCGACGGCGAGCTGCAGACCACCGCGCTCGATATCGAGGGCGGACGGATCACCGGAATCTATGTAATGCGCAATCCCGATAAGCTCAGGCATGTCCATTGATCGGAATTTTTTAGGTATATAACTGAATTATCTTCTGAAATATTGCCCAGTATAATCGATTTTCGGCGCGAAGTTTTTCGTGATACGGTTGCTGTTGTTTCGGGTTCGCCTTCGGGGAAAAGGGGAATTTGTGATGCACCAGCCGTTCAGACTCGCCGCGATCGTTGCCGCCGGTTTTTCGCTTGCCAGCTTCACGCCGCTACCCGGTTTTTCCGTCGCCGCACTCGATGCGCTCGACCCCAGCCGGCTGGCGAGCCTTGCCTGCGGCGTCCGCCGCGCCGGCTCGACCCTCGCCAACGACCTGCTCATCGCCTCTGCGATGGCCGCGCCGGCGAGCGAGGGGCGATCGATCCCGCTCTTTCCCGATCTCGGATTGTCGCCCTTTCCGGTCTCGGCGCACGACGCGCAGGCGAAACGTTATTTCAGTCAGGGTCTGCTGCTGACATACGGTTTCAACCATGCGGGGGCGGTCCGCTCGTTTCGCGAGGCGCAGCGCCGCGATCCGGGCTGCGCAGCCTGCTGGTGGGGTGAGGCGGTGGCGCTCGGGCCGAACATCAACGCGCCGATGGATGATCGCGATCATGCGGCGGCGCTCGACGCGATGGACCGCGCCATGGCGCTGCGCGCGGGTGCGACGCCGATGGAGCGCGCGCTGATCGAGGCGGTCGCGCGCCGCTATTCGCGCGACCCGGCGGCCGACCGTGCCGCGCTCGACGCCGCCTATGCCGATGCAATGCTCGATGTCGCGCGCCGCTTTCCGGACGATGACGATGTGGCGGTCCTCGCGGCCGAAGCGGCGATGGACACGAGTCCTTGGAACTATTGGGAGACCGACAAGCGCACGCCAGTGGGCCGCAGCGGCGAGGCGGTGCGGCTCATCGAAGCCGTACTCGGCCGAAATCCCGGGCATGTGCAGGCGAACCACCTGTACATTCACCTGATGGAATCGGTCGATCCGCAGCGCGCGGAGGCGGCGGCGGACCGGCTTGCGAGCCCGCGCGCGCCGAGCGCGGCGCATCTCGTCCACATGCCGGGCCATATCTATCAGCTGCGCGGCCGCCACGCCGATTCGATCCGCGTGAACGTCGCCGCGGCGCGTGCCGACGAGGCCTTCATCCGCGACGCGGGCGATCATGGGCTCGTGCGCTACGGCTATTATCCGCACAATATCCATTTCATCGTGACCTCGGCGCAGATGGCGGGCGACGTGCCGACCGCGGTCCGCGAAGCGCAGCGCCTCCGGACCGTGCTCGATCCTGCGACTTCGGAGCGTTTTGCCTGGATCCAGGCGATCGACGCCGCGCCCTATATGGCGATGGCGCAGGTTGCCGAACCGAAGGCGATACTGGCGATGCCTGCACCCGATGCACGGCTCGCCTATCCGACCGCGATACGCCATTACGCGCGCGCGATCGCCTATGCGCAGCAACGCAACCGGACGGGCTTCGACCGCGAGATGGCCGCGATGGAGAATATCCGCGGGTCCGACGCGATGAAGGCGATGATCGATCAGGGGGTTCCGGCGGCCGATCTCGTGCTGCTGGCCGAACTCGTCGCACGCGGCCGCTTTGCCTTTGCCGGCCGTCGTTATGACGAGGCGATCGGCTTCTATCGCAAGGCGATCGAGATCGAAGGGCGGCTTCCCTATCAGGAGCCGACCTATTGGTATTATCCGGTGAAGCAGTCGCTGGGTGCCGCGCTTTTCCAGATGAAGCGATATGGCGAGGCGAGCGAGGCGTTTCGCGGCGCACTCACGCAAACGCCCAATAATGGCTGGGCGCTTTACGGGCTGAAGCGGAGCGAAGCCGCGCAGGGGCACAGGCTCGAAGCCGCGGCGGCGGACAGGGCGTTGTCGAAGGCGTGGCTCGGCGACGTGCACTGGCTCCGTATGGACCGCCTCTAGCGTATCGCCCGGTCCGAACTTTTCGCTGTCCTACCATCCGGCGCCGCGATAGCGTCGCGCGATGATCTTTTCGACGACCATACCAGCCACGCCTATGCGATTTCCGAGTGAAGTTGTGCAGTTGTCCACCATTTCTTTCCGGCGCTATTTCCCATGCTGAGCGTCGAGACCCATGAAGCCCAACCCTGGCCTGACGCGCTCGACTGGGAGGTCCGGGCGGCCGAGGCCGTCGCCGCCGCGCTTGCGCTCACGCCCTTTGCGTCGCTCGCCGATGCTGCGCCGCTCGTCGAGATATCGGTGCGTCTGACCGACGATGCCGAAGTCCATGCACTCAACCGCGACTTTCGCGACAAGGACAAGCCGACCAACGTGCTGTCGTTCCCGCAGGTGCAGGCCGACCTGCTTATCGCCATGTCGAACAGCGACGATGGCGAAATCCTGCTCGGCGATATCGTGCTCGCGCGCGAAACCTGCGCGCGCGAGGCGAACGAGAAGGCGATCCCGATCGTCGATCATGCGACGCATCTGATCGTCCACGGCACGCTGCATCTCGTCGGTTACGACCATATGGACGACGCCAGCGCTGTGGCGATGGAAGCGCTCGAGGTGAAAGCGCTTGCATCGCTGGGCATCGCCAATCCATATGCGGATCAGGATTAACAGGGAAAAGCCGACCATATGCCCGACGACCAGGGATCTTCGAACCGATCGGAAGAGGACAGTAGCAGACCCGGATTATTGTCCGGGCTGAAAAAACTGTTGTTCGGCGGCGACAAGGAACCGTCGCTGCGCGAGCAGATCGAAGAGGTCATCGACGAGGCCGAGGAAGAGGGCGAGGATCGGCGCGGCAGCCATATCGTCGGCGATCTGTCGCCGATCGAGCGCAAGATGCTCCGCAACCTCCTGCATTTCGGGGAACAGACGGTCGACGATGTCGCGGTGCCGCGCGGCGAGATCATCGCGATCGCCGAAACTGCGAGTTTCGAGGATGTCGTGGCGATTTTCGTCGATGCCGGGCACAGCCGTCTGCCGGTCTATCGCGAAAGCCTCGACGAGGTCGTCGGGATGATCCACGTCAAGGACGTGTTCGCAGTGCTCGCCGAGGACCGGCCCGCGCCGCCGCTCCTCGACCTCATCCGCCAGCCGCTTTACGTTCCGCAATCGATGGGCGTGCTCGACCTGCTCGCCGAAATGCGCGCCAAGCGCACGCACCTCGCGATCGTCATCGACGAATATTCGGGCACCGAAGGCCTGCTGACGATCGAGGATCTGGTCGAGGAAATCGTCGGCGAGATCGAGGACGAGCATGATGACGAGCCCGAACCGCTGATCGTCGCGGGCGACAGTGGCTGCTGGGACGCCGACGCGCGCGCCGAACTCGACGACGTCGGCGAAGCGATCGACCCGCGGCTCGCCGAGGTCGAGGAGGATGTCGACACATTGGGCGGACTTGCCGCGGTCCTCGCGGGCCATGTCCCCGGGGTCGGCGAAATACTTGTTCACCCCAGCGGCTGGCGCATCGAGGTGACCGAAGCCGACGAGCGCCGCGTGCACCGGCTGCGCCTCCACCCGCCGGTCGAGGTCGACCTCGAAGCGCCATCGGAGCGCAGAGAGGAGTTCTGATGCAATTGCCTTTGCGGGGTTAAGGGATTAGGCGAGGCCGGATGGAAGTTTCCGACCTTCGCATCGCCCTGTTCAGCGGCAATTACAACATGACCACCGATGGTGCGAACAAGGCGCTCAACCGCCTTGTCGGTTTCCTGCTGGCGCATGGTGCGGCGGTGCGCGTCTATTCGCCGACCGTCGCCAATCCCGATTTCGAGCCGACCGGCGACCTTGTCAGCGTGCCGTCGGTCGCAATCCCCGGGCGCAGCGAATATCGCATCCCCGTGTCCTTCTCGTCGCGCGTCCGCGAGGATATCACGGCCTTCGCGCCCAATATCGTCCATATCTCCAGCCCCGATCGTGTCTCGCGACAGGCCGCGGCCTGGGCCCGGCGGCGCCGGCTTCCGGTCGCCTGTTCGGTCCACACGCGCTTCGAAACCTATTTCCGCTATTATAACCTGTCCTTCCTCGAGCCGCTCGTCGTCGCCTGGCTGCGCAAGCTCTATCGCAAGTGCGATGCGCTGATCGCGCCGTCGGAAAGCTTTGCGCAGGTGCTGCGCGACCAGCGGATGAACTATGATATCGGCATCTGGACCCGCGGTGTCGAGCAGACGGTCTTCAATCCCGGCCGCCGCGACATGGCATGGCGTCGTTCGCTCGGCATCGGGGACGATGTTCCCGCGATCGCCTTTCTCGGCAGGCTGGTGATGGAAAAGGGCCTCGACGTCTTCGCCGACGCAATCGACGCGCTCCAGCGGCGCGGCGTTTCGCACAAGGTGGTCGTGATCGGCGAGGGACCGGCCGGCGAATGGTTTGAATCGCGCCTGCCGGATGCCAGCTTCGTCGGTTTCCAGGGCGGTGCGGATCTCGCCCGCGCGCTGGCCTCGTGCGACATCTTCTTCAACCCGTCGGTCACCGAAACCTTCGGCAATGTGACGCTCGAAGCCATGGCGTGCGGGCTGCCGGTTGTCGCCGCGCGAGCCACCGGCAGCGCGAGCATCGTGAAACATGGGCAGACCGGCTATCTCGTCGCGCCCGGATCGATCACGGGTTTTGCCGACCATCTGGAGCGCTATTGTCGCGACATCCAGCTGCGCGCCGAGCATGGCGCGGCGGGGGTCCTCGAAAGCGGCGCCTATCAATGGGATGCGATCAACCAGGCGGTTGCCGACACCTATATCCGGCTGATCCGTCAGAAACAGCGGCGCCGGGGCTGAGCGTCCGATGGCCGGGGACCTGTTCGGCGGCGACGCACCCGCGGAGCGCGAAGGGGAGGCGACCGGTCCCGCACCGCTCGCCGAACGGCTGCGCCCGCGCACGCTCGCCGATGTCGTCGGACAGGAACATCTGACCGGCCCCGAGGGGGCGATCGGCCGTATGGTCGCGGCGGGTCAACTGGCTTCGATCATTCTCTGGGGGCCTCCCGGCACGGGCAAGACGACTATCGCGCGGCTGCTCGCCGAAGCCGTCGGTATGCGTTTCGCACCGCTATCGGCCGTCTTTTCGGGCGTCGCCGATCTCAGGCAGGCTTTTGCAGATGCCGGGAAGATGGCGGCGGCGGGCAAGCGGACCCTGCTTTTCGTTGACGAGATCCATCGCTTCAACCGCGCGCAGCAGGATGGTTTCCTGCCCTATGTCGAGCGCGGGACAGTGGTGCTCGTCGGTGCGACGACCGAGAACCCGAGCTTCGCGCTCAACGCCGCGTTGCTTTCGCGCGCGCAGGTTCTGGTGCTGAACCGGCTCGGCGAGGCCGCGCTCGGCACGCTCGTCGAACGCGCCGAGGCCGAGCTGGGCAAACGGCTCCCCGTTACCGACGAGGCGCGCGCGGCGCTGATCGCCAGCGCCGATGGCGACGGCCGCTTTCTGCTCAACCAGATCGAGACGCTGTTTTCTGTCACGATCGAGGCGCCGCTCGACCCGGCCGAGCTTGCGCAATTCCTGCATCGCCGGATGCCGGTCTATGACAAGGACCGCGACGGCCACTATAATCTGATCTCAGCGCTTCATAAGGCGCTGCGCGGATCGGACCCGCAAGCGTCGCTCTACTGGCTCGCGCGGATGCTCGTCGCGGGCGAGGAGCCGCTCTATGCCCTCCGGCGAATAACCCGCTTCGCGAGCGAGGATATCGGTCTCGCCGATCCGCAGGCGCTGGTGCAATGTCTTGCGGCGAAGGACGCCTATCAGTTCCTCGGGTCGCCCGAAGGCGAACTCGCGATCGTGCAGGCCTGCCTTTATTGCGCGACCGCGCCCAAGTCGAACGCGGCCTATGCCGCGCAGAAGGCCGCATGGGCTGCGGCGCGCGAAACCGGCAGTCTCGCGCCGCCCGCGAATATCCTCAACGCTCCGACCAGACTCATGAAAGATTTGGGTTATGGTGCCGGCTACAGCTACGACCATGACACGCCCGACGGCTTCTCGGGCGACAATTATTGGCCCGATGGCATGGCGCCCGTCGACTTCTATCGCCCCGTCGATCGCGGGTTCGAAAAGCGCATCGCCGAGCGGATCGCGTGGTGGGACGAAAGGCGGCGCGCGAAGGACTGAGGCCTGTTGTTTCGCGCGGCGACAACACCTGTCTGACGCCGATATTCGCGACGACCGCACGGTGTTGACGCGCCCCCGCTTCCGGCCCATGCATCTGCCGGGACGCGGCGTCGGGGCTATCGCCTGGACGCTCGAAGACTGGTTCGACGGGACGCCATGGCGCTTGCATTCGACAGCTGGGACGATGTGGTGGCCTTCGCCTGCGTGCTGCCTGAGGTCGAAATGCTTTCCTTTTATGGCACGCCGTGTCCCAAGCTCAACGGCAAGGCGCTCGCCTCGCCGGGACGCGAGCCGGACAGCTTCGCCGTCATGTGCAAGCCCGATGAAAAGGAAATCCTGCTTGAAACCGATCCCGACACCTTCTGGCAAACGCCGCATTACGAAGGGTGGCACGCGTTGCTCGTCCGCTTCGGGTCGGACGATCCCGGACGCGTCGCCGATGTCATCCGGCGGGCTTGGTGGGATCGTGCGAAAAAGGCGCAGCGGCAGGCTTTCGGCGATCGCCCCTGACCTGCTGCGGTTCATCGGCGTTGTTCTCGTCGCCGCTGCCGTGCCTGCCACGGCGCAGGCGCCGAAACCCGGCGCGGGCCTGAACCGCGCCTGGGCGGCGGGCTATCGTGCGGCCTTCGTCTGCTCTTCGCTCTGGAATGGTGCGGGCAAGCCTGTCGAGGCGATCGAGCGCGACGAACTCACCGGTATCTATCCCGAGATCGAGGCCGATGTCCGCACCTTGAAGGCCGATGTCGATACCGCAATGAAGCGGGTCAGCGTGCGCTACCGCGACGACATGCCGCCGCGCATCGCCGAATGGAGCGGGCGCGGAGGCTGCGTCACGCTGCCGATCGGCGCGCAGCCGGCCGCGGTGCTCTCGACGGATCGCCGCCCCGATCTCGACGCCCGGCCGTG
The DNA here is from genome assembly GCA_017745175.1 of Sphingopyxis sp. Taxonomy (GTDB): domain Bacteria; phylum Pseudomonadota; class Alphaproteobacteria; order Sphingomonadales; family Sphingomonadaceae; genus Sphingopyxis. The sequence goes on from JAGHZY010000017.1 coordinate 73,704, forward strand.
GCCGATCGGTGACAAGCGGGCGAGCCGGCCTGACCCCAAGGGCATGACGGGGTTCGAGCGGACCGCGATGGATATAGCCCGTTTCGGCGGTCGCACCAGTTCGCTGCTGGTCGTGAAGAAGGGCTGGATCGCGCTCGAGCGCTATTGGGGCGGGCACGATATCCACACCGCGCAACGGACCTTCTCGGTCGCCAAGTCGATGGCCGCGACGCTGATCGGTCATGCGGTGCAGCAGGGCGCGATCGACGTAAGGAAGCCTGCGATGATCGCCGAATGGCAGACGCCGGGCGACCCCCGCGCCGCGATCACGACCGAACAGCTGATGCGGATGGCGAGCGGTCTGACCAGCGACACCGCGGGTAACCGCAGCGACGCCATATATATGGGGGGCGCGTCGGTGCGGCAATGGACCACGCAATGGCCGCTGCTCGATCCGCCGAACAGCCGTTACCGCTATGCCAACAATGACACGCTGCTCGCGACGCTGTCGCTAAAGGCGGCGCTGAAAAAGGCCGGCACACCGCTCGATCCCGCCGCCTTCTTCGACCGGCTGGGCATGACGCGCACGTTCGCCGAGCACGACAAGGACGGTGATTACATCCTGTCGAGCCAGGTATGGACGACCGCGCGCGACCTCGCGCGACTGGGCCTCCTCTACCAGAATGACGGCATGTGGCAGGGCGAGCGCCTGCTTCCGGCCGACTGGCGCCGCTTCGTCACGACGCCGAGCGGGCCGCAGCCCGACGGCGCGTTCGGTTATGGCGCGGGCTTCTGGCTGCTCAACAAGTCGGATGCTATTCCCGCCGATGCCTTTGGTGCGTTCGGCAACCGCGGCCAATATGTCATCGTCATCCCGTCGCGCGAACTGGTGGTCGTGCGGCAGGGGTATGACGACGACAAGAACCGGCTCGATATTGCGGTGCTCGTCAAGGCGATCGTCGCCGCTGACCGCTGATCATTCGAAGGGCGGATAACGCTCGAACGCGGGCAGCTCGTTCAGCCTTTCCATCCAGCCGATGCGTTCGGCGGTCTGGATCTGCGCCTGGGCCGGAATCGCATCGGGATTGTCGAGCGTCGCGGTCTGCACATCGATCTGGCCGGGGAAGATCGCGTCGTTGGTGTAGAAGAGCCCGGTGCCGCAATCGGCGCAGAAATGGCGGCGGCCATGTTCGGAAGAGGCGTACACCTTGGCCGTACCGCTGATATCGATCTCGTCATTGCCGACGAGCGCCCAGCCGACGAGCGGCGCGCCCGAATGGCGGCGGCAGTCGCTGCAATGGCACAGCGCGTGGTGCTGCACCGCGGTGCTCATCGAATAGCGGATCGCGCCGCAATGGCATTGGCCGCTGGCGCGCGGGGCTTCGTCGGTCATCACTCTCTCCTCGGGGAATCGAAATGAGAACATAACATAAACATGATCGCGCTGGCAATGGCGCGGAGGGCGAGGGTTAGAGGGATGTTAACCACAAGCATCTAGGTCGCAGAGACGCGGATTTCGGGGAACTTCCATGGATCAGGGTGGACGGGAGACAGCGGCTGCGGGCCGATCGGCGGCGACGGACGCCCCGCGGAGTGTCGCACGATGAAACTGGTCATCCAGATTCCCTGTCTGAACGAAGCCGAAGACCTTCCTGCCACCCTCGCGGCATTGCCGCGCAGGATCGACGGCATCGACGCGATCGAAATCCTCGTCATCGACGACGGGAGCAGCGACAACACGGCGCAGATCGCCCGCATCTGGGGTGTGCACCATATTGTGCGCCACCGTACCAACCGCGGGCTCGCCGCGGCGTTCCGTTCGGGCATCGATGCCGCGCTCGCGGCCGGCGCCGATATCATCGTCAACACTGACGCCGACGGCCAATATGTTGGCGAGGACATCGCCAGGATCGTCGCACCGATCCTTGACGGACGCGCCGACATCGTCGTCGGCGACCGCGGGGTTGGCGACAATGTGCATTTCGGACCGGTGAAACGCCGCTTGCAGGCACTGGGCAGCGCGATGGTCCAGAGGCTCGCCAACGTCCATGTTTCGGACGCCGTCAGCGGTTTTCGCGCGATCAGCCGCGAAGCGGCGCAGCGCATCAATATCACGACCGAGTTCAGCTATACGACCGACATGCTGATCCAGGCGGGGCGCAAGGGTCTGTCCGTCCTCAGCGTGCCGATCCGCACCAACGCGACGCTTCGCCCGTCGCGCCTGTTCAAATCGATCCCGCGCTTCATCGCCAACACCGGCATCACGATGGCGCGTGCCTATACGACCTATAACCCGCTGCGCGCCTTCGTCGGGCTCGGGCTGGCGATCGCCTTCGTCGGCGTCGTGCCGATCGTCCGGTTCCTGATCTTCTTTCTGCAGGGCGGCGGCGAGGGGCATGTCCAGTCGCTGGTGATCGGCGGGGCGCTTCTCGTCCTCGGCGCCATGGTGGCGGTGATGGGCGTGCTCGCCGACCTGATCGCCGCGAACCGCAAGCTGATCGAGGCGAGCCTCGTTCGCCTGCGGCAAATCGAGGAGCGTCTCGATGCGACGAACGGTCGGGCGGCGCCGGACCCGGTCGCGCGCGAAGCTCCCCGGACGCGTCGGGCCGAACGCTGACCGTGGCATCGGAAGCCTGTCGACACGATATCGCGACGGCGTTCCGCCGTCCGAGGGCTGTGCGGCTGTTGTACCTGATGCTGGCGTTTGTGCTGCTGCTCCAGGTCGAACTCGTCTATTCCAAAAGCGTGAACTGGGACGAGTTTTTCCATTTCAGCCAGATTCACCAGCATCTGCTCGGGCGCCCGGCGCCGTGGCTGCAGGCCCCCTTTGTCGCGCTCTTCTTCTGGGTGCCCTCGCTGCCCGGCGACAATATTGACCATATCCAGCTTATCCGGCTTCTTATCCTGCCGTTCGAAATCGTCACGGTCGCGGCGATCGCGGGAATGGCGAGGCGCTTCGCCGACCGCGAAACGGCACTCCTGTGCGGTCTGCTATACGCGACCGGCGGTTATGTCTTCGTGCATGCCTTCGCGTTGCGGGCCGACATGATCGCGGCGGCGCTGCTGATGGCGGCGCTGTGGCTGGCCTTCTGCCGCCCGCTGCGCGGCGGGGTAATCGCGTTGATTGTCCTCCTCGTCGGACTGGCCTTCGTCTCCACGATCAAAGCGGTGCTCTATGCGCCCGCTTTTCTGGGCGTCGCGCTGTTCCGACTGGAAAGGTCCGGTTATCGCCGCGCGCTGGCGGGGGCGGTGCTTCTGGCCGTGCTGGCGGGTCTATCGCTGCTTTGGCTGGCGCCCCATCTGCCGGCGGCCGGGCCGATCGGGATTTTGCACGATATCGGCGATCTTGGTCGCGCTTCGATCGGCCGCATGTTTTCGGGAGGAGCCTTCCCCCAAGGAGGCTGGCTCATACGAGAGATTGCCTTTGCTCCGCTGTTGTCGGCGGCCATTTTTGCGACGACCCTTCATGCCTGCTGGCCCGGTCGCGGCCGGATGAAGCGCGTTCTTCTTCTCTCGCTCCTTGCGCCGCTCGCAACGGTCGCGGTTTATCGAAATGCCTTTCCCTATCATTTCGCCTTTATCCTGCCCCCGGCGGCGGTTGCTATCGCGCCGGTGGTGGGCTGGCTCCGGCAGCGCTACGGCGTCGTTGCCGTTGCTTTCGTTCCGCTCGCTGGAGCGCTGCTGCTGTCCTTCAGCGAGGACCGGGACGTGCTCGCCCGCCAGCGCACGATCCAGGCCGGCATCCATATGATCTTCCCCGCGCCTGTCACCTACATCGACAACAGCGGCATGGTGGGGGACTTCCCGCGCGCAGTGAATCACTTCGCCAGCGGATGGGGGCTGGAAAACTACCATCGCGCGGGCGAGCCGATCTACAGTGAGGCCCTCGCGACCGAGCCGGTTCCGATGCTGCTGGCCAATAATGTGGTTCTGCGGGGGCTTTTCCACGACACATCCTTCGACCGTGGCTTTCTTCCGGAAGACGACAGCCTCTTGCGCAAAAATTATATTCCGCATTGGGGGCGGGTATTTGTCGCCGGAAAGGTCATCGCGCCCGGCGAATGGCCGACGACGCTCGAGATTGCCGTTCCCGGTCGCTATACGATCGAAGGCGGGGGCATCCGTATCGATGGGAAATATCAAACTCCCGGCAGTCTGGTCATGCTGGCGAGGGGCGCGCACAGTGTATCGGGAGATCGTTCGGCCGAGGTGACCCTGCGCTGGGGCGATCATCTGGCCCGGCCGGCCTTCGGCTGGCCAAAGGGCCGCACCTTCACGCAATATTGAGGGCGTCGGCGATCAGCATGCCCGCGGGCGTTCGCGCTGAAAGATTCCGGATGCCGGGTTTTCATCTGGCCGACGGCGCCGCGGCCGTGCCGTTCAGGATCGGCGGCGATGGCTTCCCAATGTCGCGAGGCCATATCCCAGGTCGCCGGTGATCGACGATGCGCGCAGCGCCAGCGTCGCCGCCATCAAACCCGCCGCCGGGAGGCCGGTGCCCGCCAGCGCCAGAAGCGCCGCTTCGCGGACCCCGATCCCGCCCGGCGCCACCGGCACGACGAAGCCCGCGAGCCACGCGAGCAGGAACAATGCGGCAAAATGCGCGAGACTGACCCCCGCGGGCAGGACGAAGGCGCCGATCAGCGTCGCCGCAGCGGCGAAAGCGCCGAAGGCGATGATCTGAAAGGCCAGCGCGGTCATCAGTGGCCGGTGCAGGGCGAGCGATGCGCCGATGACGACCAGCGTCGCCGTAACGGCCGCGGCAGGCCAGCGATCGAAGGTCAGGCACGCAGCCGCCACCGCCATGCTGCTGACGAGATGCAGGCCGACCTCGATGACGACCGACTTGGCGAGCAACTTGTGCTCGATCCCGGTCTTCGCACCCTCGACCTGTCGACTGACATATTGAAATACCGACCCCGGCAGATATTTCATGAGGACTCCGCGGGCGTAGATGCGCGACATATCGCGATGGGGAAAGCGATTTCCGGGATCGACCACGGCACGCCACGCGCGCGCGAATGCGCGGTCAGCCGCAGCGAACAGCAAGGGCGCGCCGACCATCGCGCCCGCGACGCCCCACGATGCGTGTAGCTGAAGCGTTGCCCAGTCGAGCCGCCACAGCCGCTCGCCGATGAAGGCGATGCTGCCCGCGAGCGCCGCGCCGCCGACCCATCGCCCGACCCGCTCGAACGACGGCCGGCGCCGCGCTGCGGCAGTGTCAGCCATGAAGGATGCTGGTGAAATCGGGGTAGGGAACGCAATAGGAGCGGCCGAAATAGCGGCGCTCCCCGAGGCCGCAATTTTCAATTGCGCTGCGATAGCGACTGCGGCCGCTGTCATCGAGCAGGATGATGCCACCTGGTGCCAGATGCGGAATTGCGCGGGCAAGGCATTCGGTGCGGCGTCGTCCGTCGACGACGATCAGGTCGAACGCGCCGCCGGCGTCTTCGATCGCGCCGATATAGGCGTCGCCGTCCAGTTCGCGGTGGTGCAACTCGATGTTCGGAAAGCGCGCCACCGCCCCGATCAGGCGCTGATGCCATTCGGCATGATGTTCGACGGAGATGACACTTGCGGCATGGCGGGCGAGCCAGATCGTGCTTGCACCCGCGCCATATTCGAAAACCCGTGCCTTGGGTCGCGCACGAAGAAATCCTGCGACTTCGCGCGTCGCGGCGACATTCCACCACGGCAGGCCGAGCGCGATCATGCGTTCGATATTGTGGATCGCGAGCAGCGATGCCGACCAGCGCAGCCAGCCATATTCGTCGCTTCGGCGCGCGTTCTCGGCAAGCTTTTCCATCGGGCCGAGATCCGCGATCCTGTGCATGATCCCCGAATAGGACCGTTTGACCACCTGCATCATCTTCTCCAGCCTCCCGAACGGGTGCAAGAGTCTATTAACCAAAACATCCCTGTCGAAAGGTTAATTCCGGCGGAAAATCGGCTTGGGATCGGGATCTCAATCGCCCAGGTCGACCTGGTGTTTCTGCGCCCAGGCCTGATACTGGCTGCGCGGGCTCGACGACGGCTGGCCGAGGATCGCGGGCATCGCGGCGCGCAGTGCGCCGAGATCGAGCGAGCGGATCATCGCCTTGACCGGTCCGACGCCCGCGGGGGTGATCGACAGGCGTTCGACGCCGACACCGAGCAGCGCCATGGCCTCGAGGGGCCGTCCGCCCATTTCGCCGCAGACGCCGAGCGCGACTTTCGATCCCGAAACCATGCGGACGACGCGCGCGAGGTAGCGCATGACGATCGGCGAGAGCCAGTCGTAACGCTCGGCGAGGCGCGGATGCGCGCGGTCGGCGGCGAAGAGGAACTGGGTCAGGTCGTTGGTGCCGATCGACAGGAAATCGAGGTGCGGCAGCATCAGATCGAGCGTCTCGACGAGGCCTGGTACTTCGAGCATCGCGCCATAGCGGATCGCGACCGGAAGTTTCTTGTTATGCCGCGCCAGCCATGCGCGCTGGCCGACGAACAGCTCGCGCGCCGCTTCATATTCCCATGGCTCTGACACCATCGGGAACATGACGTTGAGCGTGCGTCCGGCGGCCGCTTCCATAAGCGCCCGCGCCTGGACTTTGAGCAGGCCCTCGCGTTCGAGCGCGAGCCGCAGCGCGCGCCAGCCCATTGCGGGATTTTCTTCCTGCGCGGTGTCGCGGACATTCATATAGGGCAGCGCCTTGTCGCCACCGATATCGACCGTCCGGAAGATCACCGGCCGGTCGCCCGCCGCATCGAGCACGTCGCGATAGAGCCGCTGCTGGCGGTCGCGCGACGGCAGTGTCGCCGACACAAGGAACTGGAACTCGGTACGGAACAGCCCGATCCCGCGCGCGCCGGTCAGGTCGAGCGCCGCGACGTCCTCGCGGAGGCCCGCGTTGATCATCAGCTCGATCGGGACGCCGTCTTTCGTGACCGCCGGCAGGTCGCGCAGGGCGGCGAGGTTGGCGCGACGTTTCTGCGAAATCTCGAGCTTGGCGTCGAAGGCCTCCTGTACCGCTTGCGTCGGCCGGACGTGGAGCTGGCCGGCGGTGGCGTCGAGCAACAACATGTCGCCTTCGCGGATCGACGCGCGGACATCGCTGACGCGGCCGATCACCGGCACCCCCATCGCGCGTGCGACGATGATGACGTGCGCGGTCAGCGATCCTTCCTCGAGCACCACGCCTTTCAGGCGGCGGCGGTCATATTCGAGCAGTTCGGCGGGGCCGAGGTTGCGCGCGATCAGGATCGAATCCTGCCGAAGGCCCATTTGCGCCGCGGTACCCATCTGCCCCGACACGATACGGATCAGCCGGTTCGACAGATCTTCCAGGTCGTGCATGCGGTCGCGCAACAACGGGTCGTCGATCTGGCGCATCCGCATCCGGGTGCGCTGCTGGACGCGTTCGATCGCCGCCTCGGCGGTCAGGCCGCTGTCGATCGCCTCGTTGATCCGCCGCGACCAGCCTTCGTCATAGGCGAACATCTTGTAGGTCTCGATGACCTCCTCATGTTCGCCGCCGACGCCGAATTCGGCCGAACTCGCCATGCGATCGATCTGCTCGCGCATCTTGTCGAAGGCGGCATAGACGCGGTGGCGCTCGGCCTCGATATCGTCGGCGACCGTATGCTCGATGGTGATGCGCGGCTGGTGGAACACGGCGACCCCGGCGCCCATGCCGTCGACGAGCTTCTGCCCGTTCAGCCGCTGCGCCGACTGATCGGCCGCGGCGGCATCGGTGCGCGCGGCGGTATCGACAAGGTCGGCGTTGGCGATCAGCTCGGACAGCACCATCGCGACCGTCTGCAGCGTCTCGATCTCGATATCGTCGTAGCGGCGCGGATCGCTGTGCTGGACGCACAGGACGCCGACCGCGCGCTCGCGGCGGATGATCGGGACGCCGGCAAAGCTGTGGAACAATTCTTCACCCGTTTCCGGACGATAGGAAAAGTCGGGGTGCGCGGCGGCTTCGTCGAGGTTCAGCGTCTCGATCTGGTCGGCGATCGTTCCAACCAGCCCTTCGCCGAGGCCGAGGCGCGTGACATGCACCGCCTCCTGCTTCAGCCCGCGCGTCGCATAGAGTTCGAGCGCGCCGTCGCGCAGCAGGTAGATCGAACAGACCTCGCTATCGAGGCATTCGCCGATGATGCCGACGACCTGGTTGAGCTTGCCCTGCGCATTGACACGCGATGCCATGACCTCGTGCAGCCGGGTCAGGATGGTGCGCGCTGACTGGGCGGCTGACGAGGGCGGTGGCGGGGCGTTGGTCATCGCAATCCTGCTAACAGAAGGATGCGGTGAGCGCCAATACCCCGCGCGCGTTTGTTCGATCTAATCCGTGCAGTCCGGACGTGATCGGCCGCAGGGGCTAGTGGTTCCCCGCCGGAACCGTCGGGGTTGCTGCCGCTGCGCTCGATGTCGCCGTCGGCTGAACCGGCGTTGTCGGCGCGCCGTATGCGGGCGTCACAGCCGGCCGCGGCGCATATTTGGCATCCCACGCGACCGCGTCGGACTGATATTTGGCATAGGCCTCGTAGAATTCGCTGAACGGCTCGTCGAGCCGCGCGAGATGCGCCGGCGCCTGTTCGACCAGTTGCGCGGTGGGTGTGGACGAGACGATCTGCGCGATCTCGTTGGCGCGCGTGCAAAAGCCGCGCTGCGCGGGCGGCTGTGCGAAATAGTTGAACAGCTGCGTCGACAGCCGGTCGCGCGGCGCGATGCCGTTGTTCCTGTTGTCCTTGCCGAGTTGCGTGATCACCGACTTTTCGGTCGACTTGATCACCTTGCCGTGCGTCTTGATGATATTGTTATACGCCGAAACAAGCGTAGTTTCCTCAAGACCGCGGCAGCCGATGGCGGCGACGTTGAGCCCGATCTTGAGCTGCCAGAAGGCACGATCGCCGGTTATGCCGCTGTTCGCAGTGACGAAGCGGCCGTCGACCCCGCGGCCGGGCAAAATCTGCGTCAGCGAGGCATTGCCCGGCGGCATCGGGCGCGGCGGAATGACGACGGCGACCGGTGGCGGGGGAGGCGGCGGCGGCGGGGGAGGCGCTTTGGGCGCGCAGGCGGCGACGCTCGCCAGCAAACCGGCAACGATGATCTTACGCGACAAATTCATGACCCACTCCCCAACCGCGAAATTATGCGGAATCAACCCCGGGCGTGCAACGCCGCTTCGGCCTGTTGCACCAGAGATGCGACGATTGCAGCCGCGCTCTCCTCTTCGGATACCATACCGACAGATTGCCCTGCCATTAACGAACCATTTTCGACGTCGCCGTCGATCACGGCGCGGCGCAGCGCGCCCGCCCAATAATGCTCGATTTCAAGCTGGGCTTCCATCATGTCGACCACGCCCGCGTCGAGCTTGTTCGCGACTTCGCGCTGCTTCGCCGTGAAAGCTTCGGTGCCCGCATTTTTGAGCGCGCGAACCGGAATGACCGGCAGGCGCGGGTCGATCTGGACGCTTGCCACCGCTTCGCGCGCCGATGCGCGCAGAAAGGCCTTTTTGAAATTGGGATGCGCGATGCTTTCGGTCGCGCAGACGAAGCGCGTGCCGAGCTGGACGCCCGAGGCACCCATTTCGAGATAGGCGGCGATCGCTTCGCCGCGGCCAATCCCGCCGGCAACGAAGACCGGGACCTGATCCGCGAGCTCGGGCAGGATTTCCTGCGCCAATACGCTCGTCGACACAGGGCCGATATGGCCGCCTGCTTCCATCCCCTCGATCACAAGCGCATCGACGCCCGAGCGAACGAGTTTCCTGGCGAGCGCGAGCGTCGGGGCGAAGCAGATCACCCTGGCGCCCGAAGCCTTGATCGCCTCGAGACTGCCCTTGGGCGGCAAGCCGCCGGCAAGCACGACATGGCCGACCTCATGCTTCGCGCACACGTCGATCAGCTCGAACAATTGCGGATGCATCGTGATCAGGTTGACACCGAAATTGCGCGTCGCGAGCGCCTTGGTCGCAGCGATTTCGGTATCGAGCAGCTCGGGCGTCATCGCGCCGCACGCGATCACGCCGAATCCGCCGGCATTGCTGATGGCGCTGACGAGGTTGCGTTCGGAAACCCAGCTCATCGCGCCGCAGAGGATGGCATAATCGCTTCCGAGAAGTTCGGTGCCGCGGGCCATCAGATCGTTAATTTTGTTCATCGAGGCTGCCTTTGCCAGCACCGGGACTCGCGCGCAATCCCCTGCGGCTTTGCGCTTGCCCGCCCGCAGGGCGCCTGAATCCGTTAGGCGTGACAACCGAACCTTTCGGCGCAGAAAGCAAATCAATCATTGTCAACTAAATCAGTTGGCATATGCTTTGCCGACGAATCCAGAAGGGAAAGGAAAGATCATGAGCGCTATCAGGGACGTCGCCAAAGGCGGCTCCGAAGAGGTGTCGCGCGCCATCCAGACGGTGCTCGAAGCCCTCGACAGGCTGAAGTTCGGCGCGATCCAGCTGACCGTGCACGAGGGGCGTCTGGTGCAGGTCGATGTGACCGAGCGGCACCGCTACCCCAACTGATTTCAAAAGCTCCCGAAGAGGGATGTCCCTCATCCTGCCGCAGACCGGACCGCCGGATGTGGCAATTTTCGTATGATCTCAAAGCAACAGGAAAATTGTCATGGCCGCAAAATATCCGTCCGTCCGTCGCCGCCTGCCGGCGTCCGCGCTTACACTGTCCTTCCTGCTCGCGCTCGGCGCGACCCCGGCGATGGCTGGGGAAACCGAAGCGGGTATTGCCGCCGTTGCCGCCGCCGGAACGGCCGATGCTGCCGACGAAGCCGACAGCGACGTCAGTCGCGGTGACATCATCATCGTCACCGCCCGCCGCCGTCAGGAAACCGCACAGGAAGTGCCCGTCGCGATCTCGGTCATCCGCGGCGACTCGATCGAGGCGACCGGCAAC
>JAGHZY010000018.1:0-10162 GCA_017745175.1 Sphingopyxis sp.
GTGCCGAAGATCACCGTGCTGATCGGCGGCAGCTTCGGCGCGGGCAATTACGGCATGTGCGGGCGCGCCTATAGCCCGCGTTTCCTGTTCAGTTGGCCCAATAGCCGGATCAGCGTGATGGGCGGCGAGCAGGCGGCGAGCGTGCTCGCCACCGTCCACCGCGACGCCGACAAATGGACGCCCGAGGAGGCCGAAGCCTTCAAGGCGCCCATCCGTCAGAAATATGAGGATGAAGGCAACCCCTATCACGCCACCGCGCGCCTCTGGGACGATGGCATCATCGACCCCGCGCAGACGCGCGACGTGCTCGGGCTGGCCTTTTCCGCAACGCTGAACGCCCCGATCGAAGATCGCGGCTTCGGCGTGTTCAGGATGTGACGATGGCCATGACCGTACATCTGGATGGGGACGTCATCGAAAGCGAAGCGGGGTTCCATACCGCCTTTCGCGACGCGTCCGGTGTCGCATGGTATGGCGGCAATCTTGACGCCCTGTTCGACTTGCTGGTCGGCGTTGTGTCAGGCCCCATCAACATCATTTGGATCAATGCAGCCCGATCGCGCGCCACGATCGGCGAGCGCTTCGACCGGCTTCTCACTGTCATCTTCGATGCCATCGCCTATCGCGGCGACGGCTCGATCAACCTGCGACTGGAATCATGATCAACTCCCTCCTCATCGCCAATCGTGGCGAGATCGCCTGCCGCATCATCCGCACCGCGCGCGAGATGGGTATCCGGACCGTCGCGGTCTATTCGGACGCCGACGCCAAGGCGCTGCATGTACGCGAGGCCGACGAGGCTGTGCATATCGGGCCATCGCCGGCACGCGAATCCTATTTGATCGGCGAGAAGATCATCGCCGCCGCGAAGGCGACCGGCGCCGAGGCGATCCATCCGGGCTATGGCTTCCTGTCGGAGAATGCCGAATTCGCACAGGCGGTCGCCGATGCGGGCCTCGTCTGGGTCGGGCCGAAGCCCTCGTCGATCACCGCGATGGGCCTCAAGGACGCCGCGAAGAAGCTGATGGCCGATGCCGGGGTGCCGGTGACGCCGGGCTATATGGGCGAAAATCAGGACCCCGCCTACCTCGCCGAACAGGCCGCGCAGATCGGCTATCCCGTGCTCATCAAGGCCGTCGCCGGCGGCGGCGGCAAAGGGATGCGTAAGGTCGATGCCGCCGGGGATTTCCTCGACGCGCTCGCCTCGTGCCAGCGCGAAGCCGCCGCGTCGTTCGGCAACGACCATGTGCTGATCGAGAAATATATCCTGACCCCGCGCCATATCGAGGTGCAGGTGTTCGGCGACACGCACGGCAATGTCGTCCACCTGTTCGAGCGCGACTGCTCGCTGCAGCGCCGCCACCAGAAAGTGATCGAGGAGGCCCCCGCCCCCGGCATGGACGAGGCGACGCGCGCCGAGCTTTGCGCCGCGGCGGTCCGCGCTGCGAAGGCGGTCGACTATGTCGGCGCGGGGACGATCGAGTTCATCGCCGACGCCAGCGAGGGTCTCCGCGCCGACCGCATCTGGTTCATGGAAATGAACACGCGGCTGCAGGTCGAGCATCCGGTGACCGAAGAAATCACCGGCGTTGATCTCGTCGAATGGCAAATCCGCGTCGCGAGCGGCGAGCCGATCCCACTCAAGCAGGACGAACTCGCGATCAACGGTTGGGCGATGGAAGCGCGTCTTTACGCCGAAGATCCGGCCAAAGGCTTCCTGCCCTCGATCGGCACGCTCGAACTCTTCCAGCTTCCCGAGCATATGGGCCGCGTCGACACCGGCGTGTACGAAGGCGCCGAAGTCTCGCCCTTCTACGACCCGATGATCGCCAAGGTCATCGCGTGGGGCGAGGACCGCGAGGAAGCCCGCGAGCTTTTGTCCGAGATGCTCGAAGACAGCGCAATCTGGCCGGTAAAGACCAATTCGGCCTTCCTGATCAACGCGCTCGACCATCCCGATTTTGTCGCGGGGACCGTCGATACCGGGCTGATCGGCCGCGACGGCGATGCGATGACCGAAGAGCCGGTGCCGACCGCACAGGCGCTGACCAACGCCGCGATGGCGATGGTACCGCGTGTCCTGCAGGCTGGCTTCCGCCTCAACGCGCCCGACGTGCGCAGCGCGCCCTTCCTGCTCGACGGCAAGCGCGTCGACGTGACCTTGCACGGCCCGGGCGCCGAGGAACCCGCGCCCGCGATGCTCGTCGCCGAGAGCGGCGCGGTGTGGCAGCTTACCCCATGGCGCGCTGCCGGCGGCGCGGGCGGCGGCGCAAGCGACGGCGCGATCCTGTCGCCGATGCCCGGCAAGGTCATCGCGGTCGACGTTGCCGCGGGCGACAAGGTGACCAAGGGCCAGAAGCTGCTGACACTCGAAGCGATGAAGATGGAGCACAGCCTGACCGCACCGTTCGACGGCGTGGTCGCCGAACTCAACGCGACCGCGGGCGCGCAGGTGCAGGTCGAGGCGCTGCTCGCGAAGATCGAGGCGGCCGAGTGAGCGGACTGATCCTCCGCGATGCGACACTGGCGGATCTTCCCGCCATCCTCGCCATGCTCGCGGAGGACACGATTCCGGCAGATCGCGAGGCTGATCCTTCAGACCCGCGTTACCTGGCGGCATTCGAGGCGATCGATGCCGATCCGAACCAGCATCTCGTCGCCGCCGAACTGGACGGCCGCGTGGTGGGCACGATGCAGCTGAGCTTGCTTCCGGGGCTTTCCTTTCGCGGAAGCTGGCGCGGGCTGATCGAGGCGGTGCGCATCGCCGCCGACCTGCGCGGACAGCGGCTCGGCGAACGGATGATCCTGTGGGCGGTCGAGCAATGCCGCGCGCGCGATTGCAAGCTTGTCCAGCTCACATCGTCGGCGACGCGTACCGACGCACATCGTTTTTACGCCCGGCTCGGCTTTGTCCAAAGCCATGTCGGCATGAAACTGCATTTGAGGGATTGAAGATGGCAGGCAAATATTTCGACGAATGGGCGATCGGCGACACGCTGACGCACGAAATTCGCCGCACGGTGACCGAGACCGACAATCTCCTCTTCACCACCATGACGCACAATCCGCAGCCGCTGCATCTCGACATCGAGGCCGCGAAGGCGTCGGAATTCGGCCAGATCCTCGTCAACGGCACTTTCACCTTCAGCCTGATGGTCGGGCTGTCGGTCGGCGACACGACGCTCGGCACGCTCGTCGCGAACCTTGGCTATGACAAGCTCGTCATGCCCAAGCCGGTGTTCCTCGGCGACACGCTCCGCGCCGAATCCGAGGTCGTCGGCCTCAAGGAATCGAAATCGCGGCCGAATGCGGGTATCGTGACCTTCCTCCACCGTTGCCTCAACCAGCGCGGCGAGATCGTCTGCCAGTGCGAACGCTCCGCGCTGATCAAGAAGAAGGACGCCTGATGCGCCTCCGTTCGCTCCTTTTCGTTCCCGGCGACCGTCCCGAACGCTTCGCCAAGGCGGCCGCCTCGGGCGCCGACGCAATCATCCTCGACCTCGAGGATTCGGTGTCGCCCGCGAACAAGGAAGCGGCGCGCGCAGCGATCGCCGGATATCTGGCGGGGACGCGCGAAGTCGTGACGCTGGTGCGCGTCAACCCGCTCGACGGCCATATGACCGCCGCCGACGTCGCGGCGATCGCCGCGGCGCGGCCTGATGCGATCATGCTGCCCAAGGCCGAGGGCGCGCCGAGTATCGCGCAGCTCGACACGATCCTGCGCAGCGAATCCGCCCGCGACGCCTCGCTGCCGCCGATCCTGCCGATCGCGACCGAAACGCCCGCCGCCATCTTCACGCTCGGCAGCTATCGCGAGGTGAAGGATCGCCTGCTCGGCCTGACATGGGGTGCCGAGGACCTGCCCGCAGCGATCGGCGCGACGACGAGCCGCGAGGCCGACGGCAGCTATACGTCGCCTTATGAGGTAGCGCGCGCGATGACCTTGTTCGCCGCGCACGCGGCAAGCGCGGCGGCGATCGACACCGTCTTTCCGGCGATCAAGGACGAAACCGGCCTCGCTGCCTACGCCGCCCGCGCCCGGCGCGACGGCTTTACGGGCATGATGGCTATCCACCCGTCGCAGGTCGCACCGATCAACGCCGCCTTCACCCCCTCGGCTGACGAAGCCGCGCGCGCGCAGGCGATCGTCGACGCCTTCGCCGCCAATCCCGGCGCCGGGGTGCTCCAGGTCGACGGAAAGATGGTCGACGCCCCGCACCTCAAACAGGCGCGGCACATCCTGTCGCTGTCGGACTAGGATTTTCGCCCGAAGGGGCGGTGCCGCCTCATCCAGTTGCGGCCGCGGTGCCAGCTCTTTTCGAGGCCGCGCTCGGTCAGGCTTTCGAACATCGCGTCGGGGCTGGTCGGATCGAGCAGCTCGTTCTTGGCGATAAATTCGTCGAATGGCCCGGGGCTGACGAGATCGAGCAGTTCGAGCGAGCGCGCCTTGCCGCGCAGCGCCTCGATCGTTTCGATCAGCAAGCCGGTGCGCTTGAAGGTCGCCGCGACCTCCGCATCCGTCACATCGAGATGCTCGGCGATCAGTGACACGCGCAGCCGCGCAATCGCCGGTTCGATCCCTTCATTCGCGGGCAGCGCGGCGTCGATCGTGACGTCGCATTCGCTGTCGAGACCCATCGAGCGGTTGTTCATATTGGCCGATCCGACGCGGATCATGCGGTCGTCGACGATCGCGGTCTTGGCATGGACGTAGATCGGCTCGCCGCGTTTCGTCCGCGGATAATAGACCTTCAACCGGTCGCCATGCTTCGCCTTCGCAATCTCGCGGACGAGCTGCACGCGCGCAGCGTCCATCGCCATCTGCTCGAGCCAGCCGTCGGCGGTCTTGGGCATGATCATGACGAATTCGGGCGGGTCGTCCTCGTTCAGCCGCGCGGCGATCGCGGCGGCGATCTTGCCGCAGGTGAAATATTGATTTTCGAAATAGATGAAGCGATCCGCCGCGGCGATCATGTCGAGGTAAAGCTGCTCGATCTCGCGGATTTCCTCGTAACCGTCATATTCGGCGCGGGTGCGCGAGATCGCGACATCGACGCCCTCGAAATCGGGCTTGAGATCATCTGGCCAGCTCTCGCCATCACCCTCGACATCACGCAGCGGCTTTCTGGTCGCGCGTTGCCAGCGTTCGTTGCCAAGGTCGGCGAGCGCATTGCCGATGGGGCCGGCGAGGATCATCGTGCTGTCATGCCAAGGCATATAGGGCTTGCCGTCGGGCGCGATGCGATGCGGGTCGCCGTCCCTGTGCTCGCGCGTGTCCCAGCGCCGCGATCCGACGTCAATGCCGCCACAGACGGCCAGATGGTCGTCGAACACCGCGACCTTCTGGTGATGGCTGCACCCGACCGGGTGCGCGCTGTCGAGGCGAAAACTGATCGAGCGCGTCAACTTCCAGCGCGCGACCATCGACAGGATACGCGGCATCGCGAATTGCTTCAGCCCGCCGAAATTCCATCGCAGGATGTCGATATCGCGATCGGGCTTTTCATGCGCGAGACGCAGCAGATAGCTGCCGAGCGGTTCACCCCTGCCATCCTTGCCGGGCTTCAGCGCGATCCGCGGATCGAAATCCCAGCCGATCAGCAGGATGCGCTCCTTCGCATCGGCCATCAGCCGTTCGAGCAGCGCATAATAATCGGCGGCATCGACGATCATGCGCGCCTTGTCGGCGCGTTCGATCCGCCAGCAATTGCGGCCCTCGACGACGATCGGTTTCGGGGTGCTGCTCATCGCCGCCGACACGCATGGCGGCGGCGATGGTTGCAACGGGCCGCGTCAGGCAGCGGCGAACTGTTCGGGCGTCAGCGCCATCATCGCCTCGCTGCCCGCCTCGATCTTGCGGCGGAGCGAACCGGCGTCGGGCAGGAAGCGTTCGCCGAAATAGCGCGCGGTGACGAGCTTGGCTTCGAGGAAATCCTTGTTGCCGCGGCCCTCGGCGAGCGCCTTTTGCGCCGCCTCGACCATGCGTAGCCACATCGAACCCAGCGCGACCAGCCCCAGGATGTGCATATAGTGGTGCGCACCGGCGCCGACATTGTTCGGGTTCGCCATGCCGTTCTGCATGAACCACATCGTCGCGGCCTTGAGCTCGCCATTCGCCTTTTCGAGGCGAGTGGCGAAATCGGCGAGCGCCTCATTGCCCTTCGCGGCCGCGCATTCCTCGTCGACGATCGCAAAGAAGGTCTGGATCGCGCGGCCGCCATTCTGTGCGAGTTTGCGCCCGACAAGGTCCATCGCCTGGACGCCGTTGGCGCCCTCGTAGATCATCGTGATGCGCGCATCGCGGACATATTGCGACATGCCCTGCTCTTCGATGTAGCCATGGCCACCGAACACCTGCTGCGCGTTGGTCGCGACCTCATAGCCCTTGTCGGTACCGAATCCCTTGATCACCGGCGTCAGCAGGCTGACGAGATCGTCGGCGCGCTGGCGCTCCTCCTCGGTCTCGGCGACATGCGCAAGATCGACCTGCAACGCGCCCCAGACGCAGAGCGCGCGCAGACCTTCGACCGTTGCCTTGCCATCCATCAGCATGCGGCGCACATCGGGGTGGACGAACAGCGGATCGGCCTTTTCCTGCGGGTCCGCGGGTCCGGTGAGCGCGCGGCCCTGCCGGCGATCCTGCGCATACTGAACGGCATTCTGATAGGCGACGTCGGCCTGACCGAGCCCCTGGATGCCGACACCGAGCCGCGCGGCGTTCATCATCACGAACATCGCAGCGAGGCCCTTGTTCTCCTCACCGACCATCCAGCCCTTTGCGCCGTCATAGTTCATCACGCAGGTCGAATTGGCGTGGATGCCCATCTTGTGCTCGATCGATCCGCACGACAGCGTGTTGCGCTCGCCGAGCGAACCGTCCGCGTTCACGATGAACTTCGGCACGATGAACAGCGAGATGCCCTTGACGCTGTCGGGTGCATCGGGGGTCTTCGCGAGTACAAGGTGGATGATATTGTCGGTGAGGTCATGCTCGCCCGACGAGATGAATATCTTGGTTCCGGTAACGGCATGGCTGCCGTCGCCATTCGGTACCGCGCGCGTGCGGATCATGCCGAGATCGGTGCCGGCGTGCGGCTCGGTCAGGTTCATCGTCCCGCTCCACTCGCCCGCGATCATCCGGGGGACATAGGTCGCCTTCTGCTCGTCCGAGCCCTTGACGAGGATCGCGGCGGTCGCGCCCTGCGTCAGTCCCGGATACATGGCGAAGGCCTGGTTCGCGGCGTTGCGATATTCCTCGACCGGGAAGCCGATCACATGCGGCAGTCCCTGTCCGCCGAACTCCTCGGGTGCGGTCAGCAGGCCCCAGCCAGCCTCCGAATAGGCCCTATAGGCCTCCTTGAACCCCTTCGGGGTCGTCACGCTGCCATCGTCGTGCCGCGTGCAGCCTTCGAGATCGCCCGACTGGTTGATCGGGAACAGCACTTCCTCGCA
This sequence comes from Sphingopyxis sp., assembly GCA_017745175.1. Taxonomy (GTDB): domain Bacteria; phylum Pseudomonadota; class Alphaproteobacteria; order Sphingomonadales; family Sphingomonadaceae; genus Sphingopyxis. The sequence goes on from JAGHZY010000018.1 coordinate 7,453, forward strand.
GAATTTGCCCGCCTCGGTCAGCACCGCCTCGATCATGTCGGGGGTCGCGTTCGCGAAACCGGGCAGGTTCGAATAGCGCTCGATCCCGAGCACATCGTTGAGAAGAAAGAGAGTGTCCTGCACGGGAGCGCGATAGACGGGCATGGGGTATCCTTCTGAAAAGCAGTAGCGATGTCAAACTTGCCTGGGGAGAGGCTCAGGTCGGTCTATTGGCCGGCGTCGACTTTTTTCACCATATCGATGAAACGTGACAGCTCATCTACAGCGCTGTCAATATCGTCGCGCTGGCGTTGCAGCAGCGCGATGCGCTCCTCGCATTTCTCGATCGTCACCTGGCGCTGCAGCTTGCGGCCGTCGCCCACGTCGTAGAGGTCGATCATCTCGCGAATGTCGGCGAGACTGAACCCCGTCCGCTTCGCACGGAGGATCCACGCAAGCCGCGCGCGGTCACGCTTCGAATAGATGCGCGACAAACCCTTGCGCGACGGGCTGATCAGCCCCTCGTCTTCATAGAAGCGCAGCGCGCGGGCGGTGACCCCGAACTCGGTCGACAAGTCGGTTATGCTGAACTGTTCGCGCCCCAGATGGTCGGGCGTGTCGATATGGGCGTGGCCGTAGGGTTCGGTCATGCCGATGAAACTAGTTTCCGTTGACGTGAACGTCAATAGCGCCAAGGCGAGCCGTTTCGGGGCAGGTCAACCGCCGCAAGGGTGCACCATATTGCCCTGCCGGTCGACGATCCGCAAGTCTTTCGCATCATCCGCCGACCAGCTCGCGCGCGGCAGGCGCAGGCCCGAAAGCGAGGCCCGCTCGGGGCACAGGCGCGCGCATTGCGGCGGCAGGCGGCCCGGCAGCCTCAGCTCATCCTCTTCCTCGTGCACCAGCGCATCGCAGCCATCGGTACCGGCGAAGCGCATTCGCAAGGCGTCGCCTTCGCGGCTCATCGTGCCGCTCGCGGTGCAGGAGAGTTTCGTACCGAACGCCGCCGTGACGGCAAAACGCCATTTTCCATCGCCATCGGGTACGACGCACATCGCATCGCGCCCGAGATCGTGGATGCGTTCGAATACGCCGACGGGGCTCGATGTTCCGGCATGCACCACGCCGCGCTGACGCGCCGCGACCTCAAGCGGATTGTCGGAGTCGATGCCCTTGGCCGATGGCGGCGGCCGGTCGCAGCCGGCAAGCAGCAGGGCGAGCACCGCCGGTGCAAGGCTAGCCTTGCGCATCGTCCGCCAGAAAGCTGAGGCTGCCGTCGGCTTCGACGCGGCGATAGAAGCAGGAGCGGCGCCCGGTATGGCACGCCGGCCCCGCCGGCCTGACCCTGAGCAGCAGCGCGTCCTGATCGCAATCGACGCGCATCTCGACGAGCGCCAAGCCGTTGCCCGACGTCTCGCCCTTGCGCCAGAGCGAAGCCCTCGACCGCGACCAGAAATGCGCTTGACCGGTCTCGCGCGTCTTCGCGATCGCCTCCGCGTTCATATGCGCGACCATCAGCAGAACGTGCGTGTCGGCATCGGTGACGATCGCGGTCACCAGCCCGGCGGCGTCGAAACGCGGAAGAAATCGGTCGGTCGTGTCGCGCTGATCATCCATGAAGCGCGCTTTAGAGCAGGATCGAAGCCGCTGTCACCCCGTCGATCGCGGCGCATGTTACAAATGCGTGATTAGGGGGGCGACATTTGCGATTGCCCTCCCTATATGCGCCGCAGTCACTGCCCCCCGCCCCTGCCCCTTGGAATGTCATGCTGACGACCCACCCTTTCGATGACGACAAGCTCCGCGAGGAGTGCGGCGTATTTGGCATTCACGGCGCCGACAGCGCTTCCGCGGTCGTCGCGCTGGGCCTCCACGCCCTGCAGCACCGCGGTCAGGAAGCCGCAGGCATCACGGCCTTTGACGGCAAGGATTTCCACACCCACCGCGCGATGGGCCATGTCGCCGGCAATTTCGACCGCGACGAGATCATCCGCCAGCTCGGCGGCGCGTCGGCGATCGGCCATGTCCGTTACTCGACGACGGGCGAGACGGCGCTGCGCAACGTCCAGCCGCTGTTCGCCGACCTTGCGACCGGCGGTTTCGCCGTCGCGCACAACGGCAATATCTCGAACGCCGCGGCGCTCCGCAAGGTGCTCGTCCGCCGCGGTTCGATCTTCCAGTCGACCAGCGATACCGAGGTGATCATCCACCTTGTCGCGACGTCGAACTATCGCTCGCTCCTCGACCGCTTCATCGACGCGCTGAAACAGGTCGAAGGCGCCTATTCGCTGATCTGCCTGACCGCCGAGGGCATGATCGGCTGCCGCGACCCGCTCGGCATCCGCCCGCTCGTGATCGGCAAGCTCGGCGACGCGCATATTCTGGCGTCGGAAACCGTCGCGCTCGACGTCGTCGGCGCCGAATTCGTCCGCTCGGTCGAGCCGGGCGAGCTTGTCATCATCCGTGACAACCAGCTCACCTCGCATCGCCCTTTCGCCGAACAATCGGCACGGCCGTGCATCTTCGAATATGTCTATTTCTCGCGCCCCGATTCGATCGTCGACGGGACGAGCGTCTATTCGGTGCGCAAGGCGATCGGCGCCGAGTTCATCCGCGTCTTCGACGACGCCGTGAGCAACCTCTCCAAGGGCAAGAAATCGAAGTTCAAATTCCTCGCCCAAGGTACGCTCTATCCCGACGTCATCGAAAGTGTCGCCATCGCCGGCAACCC
>JAGHZY010000018.1:10172-82438 GCA_017745175.1 Sphingopyxis sp.
CAGCAATCGGGCATCCCCTTCGAGCTGGGCATCATCCGCTCGCACTATGTCGGCCGCACCTTCATCCAGCCCGGCGACAAGGTCCGTCATCTGGGCGTAAAACTGAAGCACAACGCCAACCGCGCGCTGATCGCCGGCAAGCGCATCGTGCTGATCGACGATTCGATCGTGCGCGGCACGACGAGCCTCAAGATCGTGCAGATGATGCGCGATGCCGGTGCGGCGGAAGTCCATATGCGCATCGCGAGCCCGCCGACCCAGCATAGCTGCTTCTATGGCGTCGACACCCCCGAACGGGCGAAGCTGCTCGCGGCGCAGATGACGGTCGGGCAGATGGCGAACTTCATCAACGCCGACAGCCTCGCCTTCCTGACGATCGACGGTCTCTATCGCGCGCTGGGCGAAGCCGAGCGCAAGCATGACGCCCCGCAATATTGCGACGCCTGTTTCACCGGCGACTATCCGACCACGCTCACCGATTTCGACGAGCATGGGCTGGAAGATCAATTTTCGCTGCTTGCCGAACGGGTTGTCTGACACAATGACTATCAGGTCTGAAGAATTGGCGGGGCAGGTTGCGCTCGTCACCGGGGCGAGCCGCGGCATCGGCGAAGCCATCGCGGAATCGCTTGCGGCGCGCGGCGCGCATGTCGTGATCACCGCGCGAACGCCAGGCGGGCTCGAGGAACTCGAGGACCGCATCCACGCCGCGGGCGGCAGCGCGACGATCGCGCCGCTCGACCTCACCGATGGCGACAGCATCGCCCGCCTCGCGAGCGCGATGGCCGAACGCTGGCAGCAGCTCGATATGCTCGTGCTCAATGCCGCGATGCTCGGCACGCTGACCCCCGTCGCGGCGATCGACAGCAAGGAATTCAACAAGCTGCTGACGCTCAACCTGATCGCACAGCAGGCGCTGATCGCCAATTTCGACCCGCTGCTGCGCCGCGCCGCGAACGGCCGGCTGATCGCACTGTCTAGCAGCGTCGCGCGCGAGCCGCGCGCCTATTGGGGTGCCTATGCCGCGTCGAAGGCGGCGTTCGAGACGCTCGTCACCAGCTATGGCGCCGAAATGCGCAATATCTCGACCGTTCGCACCGCGATCCTCGACCCCGGCGGCACGCGCACGCAGATGCGCGCCCGCGCTTACCCCGGCGAGGACCCGCAGAGCATCAAGGATCCGGCGGCAGTCGGCGAATATGTCGGACAGCTGATGGTCGAGGGCTTCGACAGCACCGCATTTCACGCGCTGCCGAAGGTCATGGAAAAAGCTTAACGCCATCTTCGTTTTCCTGCGCTAAGACACCGGCATAACACGGGGTTGCGAGGGCGCGGGAATGACCAGGAATATTTTGCGAGCGGGGATCGCCGCAGTAATCGGCATCGTTGTCGCGTTCGGACTGATCTGGCTGGCACAATATGCCGGCAGCGAAATTTCGCCCGATGTCTATGACCCCGATAGCGGGGAAATCCTTATCCCCGTCGGATCGACCATCGCCCTGATCGTCGGCTGGTTCATCGGCACCTTTGCCGGCGGCTGGATTGCGATGCGCGTGTCGGCCGGCACCGGCGCCGGCTGGATCGTCGCCGGTTCGGTCATCGGCGCCGCCCTGTACCGCGCCGTCACGCTCGCCGACACATGGTGGATCATGGCGCTGGGCGTCGGCGTCCCGCTCGTCGCGGTCTGGCTGGCCCAGCGCGCTACGGCCACGGCCGTCGATTGACAAAAGCGGGGCTTAGCGCCCCCCTTCCTTGTCCACGGCCGCCTGCACGCTCCTGTAAAAGGCTTCGCGCGCCGCGCCGACGCCTTCGGGATCGGTCGCGGTCGGCCAATTGCCGTTCGACGCGATCACCAGCCCCCGCTTCGGGTCGATGAAGATGCCCTGCCCGAAAATGCCCTGCGCGGCGAAGCTGCCGTCGTCGTTGGTCCACCATTGATAGCCATAGCCGCGGCCCGGTACGTCGATTCCCGCCTGCTTCGTCGTCGCCGATGCGAGCCAGTCGTCGGGCAGCACCTTCTTGCCGCCCGCGATGCCGCCGTTCAGGATGAACTGACCGAAGCGCGCATAGTCCCTGAGGCTTGCGGACATGCAGCAGCCGCTGATCTCGTGTCCGGTCGCACCGAGCATCCACACCGCGTCCTGCTCCATGCCGAACGGCTTCCAGACCTTCTCCGACAGATATTGCGACAGCGTCTTGCCCGTCGCGCCCGACACGAGAACCCCGATCAGATTGGTCTCGCCGGTCTTGTACACCCACTTCGACCCCGCGGGCGCTTCGCGCGGCAAGGTCTTCATATAGCTGACCGTTATGTCCTCGCCCGCAACGGGCTTCTGCAGGTTGAACTGCGCGACGTCGGACTTGGGATCGGTATAATCCTCGTTCCATTTGACGCCCGAGGTCATGGTGAGCAGCTGGCGAACGCTGACATCATCATAGGCCGAACCCCTGAGCCCCGGGATATAGGCGGTGACCTTGTCGTCGAGACTCTTGATATAGCCGTCCTTCACCGCCGCACCGACGAGGGTCGAGGTAAAGCTTTTGGCGACCGAAAAGCTCGTCCAGCGACCGGCGGCGCCATAGCCGAGCGCATATTTCTCGAGCCGGATCTTGCCATCCTGCACGATGATCAGCCCGGCATTGCGCTGTTTTGCCATATGCGCGTCGATATCGATGCCGAGATCGATGGGTTTGCCCTGCGGCAGCGGATAGGCCGGACCGCCCGCCTCGACCTTGTTCACGACGACCTTGGGAACCGTCTCCATCGTGCGGAAGGCGGCGTCGCGTTGATCCTGGGTCCAGAAGAGCACATTCAGATCCTTGGGCAGTTGATTTGTCGTCTCGGAGGTCGCGGGCGCACTGCACCCCGCCGCCGCAGTGCACAGCAGCACCGCCGCCAAAAATCTTCGCATGCCGTGTCCTCCCCTGTTTTCAGTCTGTCTTTTCGAGCGTGACCTGCGCGACGTCGATACCGCCGCCGCGAAAACCACCCTCGCAATATTGCAGATAATAGCGCCAGAGCCGCACGAAACGCGCATCGAACCCCGCCGGCAGCTGGTCGGCCGCGACCGCCGCGTCGAAGCGCTCGCGCCACTGGCGCAGCGTTTCGGCATAATCGCCACCAAACCGATGCACATCGCGCCACGCGAGGCCACGGGCTTCGGCGAGCGCGCGAAAGCGGCTTTCCGAAATCAGGCAGCCGCCCGGGAAGATATAGGCCTGGATGAAGTCGCTGCTCGCTGCATAGCGTTCGAACAACGCGTCGTTGATCAGGATATACTGGATCGCCGCCCGTCCGCCGGGCTTGAGCAGCCGGGCGATCGCGTCGAGATAGGCGGGCCAGTAGGCCTCTCCCACCGCCTCGACCATCTCGACGCTCGCGATCGCATCATAGGGGCCCCTGGCGTCGCGATAGTCGCAGAGTTCGATCCGCGAGCGATCCGACAGATCAACCGCCGCAAGCCGCGCGTCGGCGATTTCGGCTTGCGACGGCGATAGCGTGATCCCGGTGTAGAGAACATCGTGCCGCTCGACCGCGCGCTCGGCAAGCGCACCCCAGCCGCAACCGATCTCGAGGAGCCGGCTGCCCGAACGGAGATCGAGTCGGTCGAGGATCGCATCGACCTTCGCCGCCTGCGCCTCCTCCAGCGATTGGCCCGGATCGGTGAACAATGCGCTCGAATAATTCATGCTCGTATCGAGCCACAAGCGGTAGAAATCATTGCCCAGATCATAGTGAGCATGGATGTTCCGCTTGGCGCCGCGCCGGTTGTTGCGATGCAGCGCATGGATCGCCTTGTTGAGCCAGCGCCACGGACCGTGCGCGCGCCCCACATTGCCCAACGCTTCGCCGTTGCGCATGAACAGGTCGAACAGCGGCACCGGATCCGGCGAGGACCATTCCTGCGCCTCCGAGGCACGGTACCAGCCCACCGAACCCGACAGCGCGAGCCGCGCCAACGCCGCCCAGCTATGAAGATGGACGATCGCCGTCGGTCCCTTGCCGCGACCACCGAGCAGGCGCACGCTGCCGTCGGGCAGGTGACCCTCGATCGTGCCGAGTGCGAGGCCCGCATCGATCCGGTCGAGCATGCGGTGAAAGAGTCCCGCCGGGGCCAGCGCGATCACCCGCGCCATCGCACCACCCGAGCGATAGGCACGGTCGGCGCGAAGCAGTTCCCTGCCGCGGCGCGGGCTGACATGCGTGTTCATCGGCACCTTCCTGCCTCAAACGCATCGCGCTGACAATCGGTTGAAGCGCGCGATGCCATGACGTCACCCCTGCCCGCTCATTCCGGATGACTGGCGATATCCGGCGCGGCAAGCCGGACCTGAAACCGGTCCTGTGCAAGCGGGTGCATGAAGCGCTGGTCGCGCAGCAGGATCGCGTTGCCTTGCTTCTGCACCACCGGCATGCGCGACCAGAAGAGAAACGCGCGCACGGCCGGATCGGCCTTTGCCCAGGTCGCGAGGCGCGGATCGTCCATTCCGGTGGGCGCACCGGTCAGGTCGACATGGCCGCCGACCCCCGGAATGAAGCTTGCGGTGCCATAGCGGTCGGCCGTCCGCCAGAAGATGTCGCGCTTCCAGAAGGTCAGCGGCGGCGGGCTCGCGACGACGAGCGCGTCTTTCCGACCACCCGCCGCCAGCACGCCCGACGCCATATGTTCGGCTGCACCGGTGATCAGGCCATTGACGAAGATATAGGCGCTCACCGCCATGAAACCGGCCCATGCCGGGCGCTGCCAGTTCGCCGCGCCGCGCCGCTCGCGGCGGAGCGATAGCCAGACCGAAAGGCCCAGCGCGAGCCATATCCAGAGATCGATGATGAAGATGCTGTCGCCGTAGAACCAGCGGTGGCTGAACGGTTCGAGCAGGCGGATGCCGTAATTGTTGAGCCAGTCGAGTGCCGGATGGCTGAGGCAGCCGATATAGGCAAGCGCGAGCAGCCAGCCCCTGTGAACCGGCAACCGGCCTGCCGGGCGCTTTCCGCGCCCTTCCTGCCACCGGTCGAAGGCGAGCATCAGCCCCCACAACAGGATCGGCAGCAGCACCAGTGCGATCGGCCCGTGCGTGATCCCGCGCCGCATCGACAGCGATTCGATGCCGTAAATCGCGCAGGCCGCATCGATATCGGGCAGGTTCGCCGCAATGATCAGCGTCGGCATCGCCAGGCCGGTCTTCTTTTTGAGGCCGATTTGCCCGAGAAGCGCACCGGCAAGGCTGTGCGTCAGATTATCCATGACGGATAATCAGAGTTCGGGCCCGCTTTCGGTCACCGTCCAGGTCTGGCCCTTTTTCAGCAGGCTCTGCAGGTCGGCGGTCTTGCCCTCGGCCGCCGCCTTGTTCTGCCGCACAACGTCGGTCTCGAAGGTCGGGCGCGGATCGTCGTAGAGCACGCCGAGCGCCATGGGAAATTCGCCGAAGCGCATTTCGACGAGCATATGGGCAACGCTGCGGTTGGTCACGTCATGGACGATCACGCCCGCCGACTGCCAGTCGCCATCAACGACGTCGACGACCTTGAGATGCAGTTCCTCATTGTCGAGCGCGATACCCTTCGTGCCTTTGGCGAAGAGCATCGGCTCGCCATGCTTCAGCCAGAGCTGGCGATCCTCGGCGCCTTTCGGCGCCGCAAAATCCTCGAATACATCTTTATTATAGACGATACAGTTCTGGAAAATCTCGATAAAGGCCGCCCCCTTGTGCGCGTGCGCGGCCTTCAGCACGTTCGGCAGTTCTTTCGACACATCGAACCCGCGCGCCACAAAGCGCGCGCCGGCGCCGAGCGCGAAAGCCGCGGGCTGCGCCGGGCGATCGACCGAACCATAGGGCGTCGACGGGCTCGTGGTACCGACGCGGCTCGTGGGAGAATATTGGCCTTTCGTAAGACCATAGATCTCGTTGTTGAACAACATGATCTGACAATCGAGATTGCGGCGAATGAGGTGCATCGTGTGATTGCCCCCGATCGACAGCCCGTCGCCGTCGCCGGTGACGATCCAGATGTCGAGGTTCGGATTGGCGAGCTTCAATCCCGTCGCGAATGCGGGCGCGCGGCCATGAATCGTGTGGAAGCCATAGGTTTCCATATAATAGGGGAAACGCGACGAACAGCCGATGCCGCTGATGAACACGGTGTTCTCGGGCGCTGTGCCGATCTCGGGCATCGTGCGCTGCACGGCCTTCAGGATCGCATAGTCGCCGCAGCCGGGGCACCAGCGGACTTCCTGATCGGTTTCCCAATCCTTGGGGGTCGATTTGGCGATGGTGGTCATCTCGTTCATGCCAGCGCCTCCTCGATCGCGGCTTCGATTTCGGCAATGGTGAAGGGCTGACCCGACACCTTGTTCACGGGCCGGGCATCGACCAGATACTGGTCGCGCAGCACCGTCTTGAGCTGCCCCGTGTTCATTTCGGGCACGATCACCCTGTCATAGTTCCTGAGCAGCCCGCCGAGATTGGCGGGCAGCGGCCAGATATGGCGGATATGGACGTGGCTCACGTCCTTGCCCTCGGCGCGCTTGCGACGCACTGCCTGATGGATCGGACCGAAGGTCGATCCCCAGCCGACGACCGCAAGCTTGCCGCCCCCGGCGCCGAGTTCGACGATCTGGTCGGGCACCTTGATGCCGTCGATCTTCGCCTTGCGGATGTCGGTCATCGCCTGATGGTTCGACGCCTCGTAATTGATGTGGCCGGTGCCCACTTCCTTCTCGATCCCGCCGATGCGGTGGAGCAGGCCGGGCGTACCCGGCTTGACCCACGGGCGTTTGAGCTTTTCGTCGCGACTATAGGGCTTGAAGCCGTTCTCGGGCGCCTCGGTCAGGAACTGTACGGGGAATGCTTCATAGGCCGCGAGATCCGGCACCGCCCACGGCTCGGCCGCATTGGCGATGTAACCGTCGGTCAGCAGCATCACCGGGGTCATATATTGCACCGCGATCCGCACCGCCTCGATCGCGCATTCAAACGCGTCGCCGGGCGAGCGCGCGGCGATCACCGGCATCGGCGCATCACCATTGCGGCCATAGACAGCCTGATAAAGGTCCGACTGCTCGGTCTTCGTCGGCAGGCCGGTCGAGGGGCCGCCACGCTGCGAATTGACGATGACGAGCGGCAGCTCGGTCATGATCGCGAGGCCCATCGCCTCACCCTTCAGCGCGATGCCGGGCCCCGACGAGCTGGTGACGCCAAGCGACCCGCCGTAACTCGCGCCGATCGCCGAGCAGATGGCGGCGATTTCGTCCTCGGCCTGGAAGGTCGTGACGTCATATTCCTTGAGCCGCGACAGATGATGCAGGATCGCCGAGGCGGGCGTGATCGGATAGCCGCCGAAGAACATCGGCAGCTTCGCGAGCTGCGCGCCGGCGACAAGCCCGAGGGCAATGCCTTCGGCCCCCGTCAGCGTGCGATAGAGCCCCGGCGCGACGGGCGCAGGATCGACATGATGCTGCTTGAGCGGCCCCGCGAGCTCGGCGGTCTCGCCATAGGCATGACCGGCGTTGAGCGCCGCCACGTTGGCCGCGGCGAGGTTCGGGTCCTTCGCGAATTTCGCCTCGAGCCAATCGATCAGCGGCTGCCGGTCGCGGTCGAACATCCAGAGCGCGAGCCCCAGCGTCCACATATTCTTGCAGCGCAGCGCCTCCTTGTTGCCGAGGCCGAAGGGCTTGACCGCGTCCATGGTCAGCTGGCTGATGTTGAGCTTGAGGAGCTGCCACTTCGCGAGGCTGCCGTCATCGAGCGGGTTGGCGTCGTACTTCGCCTTGGCGAGGTTGCGGTCGTTGAACTCGCCCTCGTCGGCGATGATCAGCCCGCCCTGCTTCAATTGCAGGACATTGGTCTTGAGCGCCGCCGGGTTCATCGCGACAAGCACGTCGGGCGCGTCGCCCGCGGTCTCGATCGCTGACGAACCGAAATTGATCTGAAACGCCGAGACGCCGAAGAGCGTGCCCTGCGGCGCGCGAATCTCCGCCGGAAAGTCGGGGAAGGTCGCGAAATCATTGCCCGCAAGCGCCGACGAGAGGGTGAACTGACCACCGGTCAGTTGCATCCCGTCGCCACTGTCGCCTGCAAATCTGACTACCACTGCATCCGAAAGGGGGGACTGCCGATCGTCGGCCCGGTCCTCTACCGCTGTCGCCATTTGTTCCTCTGCCTCGAATTTTTGCGAACCTGTGACATCGGCCTAGGCCCCTCCGCGCCAAGCCGCAATTGAGAAAAAATTGTGCGCCGCAAAGGGAGATGCACAGGTGAGTTTCATTTCGGGATTGAATTTGACCCGCCGATACCGAATAGCATGGCGAAATATCGATCAGGGAGAGACGTGAATGACCGACGGCACCACCCAGACTGCGCGCCCCGATGTGGCGGCCTTTCTTGCCTTCCTGAATGCGCAGGAAGGACCGAAGATGGAGGATATGCCGCCCGAGGGCGCGCGCGCGATGTTCCGGGTGATGGGCCAGCTAGCCGACGTTCCGCGCGGCGACATCGCGCATGTCGAGGACCGCACGATCCCCGGTCCGGCCGGCGACATTGCCATTCGCATCTATGACAACCGCCCGACCCGCGAAACCGGGCCGGTGATGGTCTTCTACCACGGCGGCGGCTGGGTGATCGGCGACCTCGACACGCACGATCCCTATTGCGCCGAGGCGGCGCGGCTGCTCGACATGCCGGTGATCGCGGTCGACTATCGCCTTGCGCCCGAACACCCCTTCCCTGCCGCGCCGATCGATTGCGAAACCGCGACGCGCTGGGTCGCCGACAATATCCCGTGCACCGGGCTCGTTCTCTCGGGCGAAAGCGCCGGGGGCAATCTGACGATCGTCACGGCGCTCGCGCTGCGGGACAACCCCGCGTCGAAACCGGTCATTGCGATCCACCCCATCTATCCTGCCGTGACGACGCATGACGACTGGCAGAGCTACCGCGATTTCGGCGAAGGCCATCTGCTGACCACGGGCAGCATGACCTGGTTCGGCAATCATTACGCCGCCGATCCCGCCGATTATCGCGCCTCGCCGCTCGATTTCCCGGCCGGGGGCCTGCCGCCGACGCTGCTGATCACCGCGGGCCTCGATCCGCTCCGCGATCAGGGCCGCGCCTATGCCGCAAAGCTGATCGAGGCCGGCGTGCCCACCACCTATCGCGAAGCGAAGGGCACGATCCACGGCTATATCAACCTGTCGCAGGGCATCCCGAGCGCCAAGGAAGATATTCGCGGGGCATTGACCATATTGAAGGCGATCGTCGCCGAAGCTAACGGGGCGGCATGATCGACCATAGCAAACTCCCTTATCGCCCCTGCGCGGGCGTCATGCTCGCCAACCGTGACGGCCGCGTCTTTGTCGGCCAGCGACTCGATACGACGACCGAAGCCTGGCAGATGCCGCAGGGCGGCATCGATGAGGGTGAAGATGCAGAACAGGCCGCGATCCGCGAGCTGGGCGAGGAAACCGGCGTCCATGGCGGGCTGGTCGAGATCATCGCGCGCAGCCGCGAGGAATATTTCTACGACCTCCCCGACGATCTGATCGGCAAGATGTGGGGCGGCAAATATCGCGGCCAGCGCCAGCACTGGTTCCTGATGCGCTTCATGGGCGAGGACAGCGATGTCAACATCCACACGGACCATCAGGAATTCCGCGCCTGGAAATGGGCCGAACTGAGCGAGATCGAGAAATTGATCGTCCCGTTCAAGCGCGCCCTTTACCGCGGCTTGGTCGAGGAATTCGGCCCGCTCGTCTGATCCTTGAGCGCCTGCGCGGTACGGAAGACATCGGCAAACATTTCGGGCGTCAGCCGCCCGGTGTTCGTGTTGTAGCGCGAGCAATGATAGCTATCGACGAGATGCCGCCCATCGGGCAGCGCATGCACCGCGCCGTGGGCGAAGGGATAGACGGCCAGCCTCGCCCCGACCGCGCGTAGCGTCGCATCGTGCGCGATCCGGCCCAGCGCAATGACCACGCGAACCTTTGGCAATGCCGCGAGCTGCGCTTCGAAAAACGGCCGGCAGTTTGCGATTTCCGCCGGACTCGGCTTGTTCTGCGGCGGCAGGCATTTGACGCTGTTGACGATGATCGCTCCCGTCAGCGTCAGCCCGTCGTCGATCCGCGCATCATAACGCCCCCTGCTGAGCCCGAATTCGGCAAGCGTCGCGAACAGCAGATCGCCGGCAAAGTCGCCCGTGAACGGCCGCCCCGTCCGGTTCGCGCCGTGCTTGCCCGGCGCGAGTCCCGCGAATGCCAGCCACGCGTCAGGATCACCGAAGGCGTGAACCGGCGCGTTCCACCAGTCGGGATATTCGATCCGGCATTCGCGCCGCAGCACGACAAGCCGCGGGCAGCGCGGACAATCGCGGGGAGGCTCGGTTCCGGGCAACGGGCTGTCAATTTCCACCTTTCTGCGATAGGCGCGCGGGCATGAGCAACGCAATGCCGCTTCCGCTTTATGCCATCGGTCTCGGATCGAACCGCCGCCACGTCCACCACGGCGATCCGCGCGCGGTGCTGCTCGCCGCGCTCGCCGCGCTGGAGAGCGACGATATCGAAGCCGTCGACGCGAGCCCGATCATCGCCAGCGATCCGCTCGGCCCGTCGCGTCGCCGCTATGCCAACGCCGTCGCGCTCGTCGCCTCGGAACTGAGCCCGCCCGAAATGCTCGAACGGTTGCAGGCCATCGAAGCGCGCTTTGGCCGCCGAACCGGTCAGCGCTGGAGCGCACGCACACTCGATCTCGATATCCTGCTCTGGTCGGGCGGCGTCTGGTCCGACGCCGCGCTCACCATCCCGCATCCCGCGATCGCCGGGCGCGCTTTCGTGCTCGGCCCGCTTCGCGCGATCGTCCCGGATTGGCAGCACCCGCTCGCCGGACGCAGCATCCGCCAGCTCGCCGCGCGCCTGACACGTCCGAAGCCGGTTGACCGGAGCGCATCGGCGCACTAGGGCGGCCGCTCACTTCGCGCGCCGTGACATTTCCGGCGCCGGATGGGCCCTTAGCTCAGTCGGTAGAGCAACTGACTTTTAATCAGTAGGTCGCTGGTTCGAACCCAGCAGGGCTCACCATCCACGGGATTGATTTTGTTACGTTTTCTTACGCCCTGAGAAACACGTGAGATCATAAGCACCGATTAGGCACCGAATTGTAGCTCGGGGGACCTTCAAGCTCGCTGGCGCCCGCAGATGACCTCCTATACAGTCGTCCGACGTTTTCGACTTGGAGGCTCCTATTTTAGATCGCATCTCCTCACTGAGTCCCAGCGAGTTCGAAAACCTCACATACGATTGTGCTCGCGCTTCGGGACTGAAAAATCTCGTGTGGAGAACGCCGGGTGCAGATGGCGGAAGAGATATTGAAGGCGTTGCGTATGTTCGCGATATAACCGGCTTCGAGACGGTCCAAAGATGGTACATCGAATGCAAGCGATACGCGTCATCGGTCGACTGGCCAACACTCTATGCAAAGATCGCCTTCGCTGACGCCCACGCCGCTGATGTTTTGCTTCTATCGACCAATAGCAATCCCTCGCCCGCCTGTGAAAGTCAGATTACTACGTGGAACGAGCAAAAGAGGCGCCCTGCGATCCGCGTCTGGCGCGGCTATGAACTGACAAACCTGATCCGCGGATTTTCGCATATCGGGGTTGCATATGGATTGATTGACGAACCTGATCGGCAGCAAGCAGCGCTTTTGCCGCTTTCGTTTTTGATCTCAAAAATCGTCCAAGGCGCTTACGTGGCAACCGCTTTTGACTCCGACCCATCGTCGGCGCTCGAGACCGCTTCCGCACTGTCAGAATTGCTTTCGCAGCGTCTCGCAGATGTTGAGCAGTACGGAAGACTGACCCGCGGCGCGGAGAGCTCGCGGCCACCAAATTTTGATTGGCTGTCTGTAACTGGAGACATGCAAAATTGGGAAGATGTCAGCGTTCGATCGGCACTCTCATTCATCAAACATCAGACGGGTTCCAAATCGGTGACCGCGGACTTTTCAGGTTCGCAAGTCAGTCTCACGTTAGGTGACCGAAGATTTCCGGCGACTTCGCAAAGCGAAAAGGACCTGTTGACCGTTTGCCACTGGACAGCGCTAGAGATTCTGGAAAATGATGCGCTTAACTTTTCGCTTCGACAGCGCGCGGGGGACGGAATCTAATGAGTGACGAACAGACTTCGGAGGGTCAGGGGCTTGACCTGACCCTGCTCGCAAATTTTGTCCATCAGATTGTTAATCCACTGAACGGAGTCGCTGGGACTTTGGACAATCTCGCCGACGGAACAATTGATGAAAGCAGACGAGAGCAGCGCCTGAACGCCGCAAGAGCGCAGTTAGAGCAGTGCATCACGTTAGTGCGAAACTTAGCGTTTCTAGCCCAAGGATCAGGCGGCGTTGCTGACCAAGACCGGCGGGTGGTAGTCCTGCCCCAAGTGATCATCGAAGCTGCGATGTTTTTTCAAGAGGATGGAGAGAGCCGCCGGATTCGAATCTCTCTGCAAGATCGAAAAACCCAGAACAAAGTGACGGGTCACCCGGAGCTGATCCGGCAAGTGCTGATGAATCTGTTCGATAATTTCATCAAATATGGTGCCTTGAACAGTACCATAGAAGTTAATCAGTGGATTCAATCAGAAACTAATTTTGCAATAATTGAGATGCACGGAGAAAGTCGTTACCCTATAGCTTCAGACGAAATCGGCAAAATGTTTGACCTTGGCTTCAGAGGAAGCAATGCTACAAAAGTTGTTGCATCCGGCACAGGCCTAGGACTGTTTATATGCCGTCAAATCGTTGAATCCATAGGTGGATCAATACATGCTCAGGCATCGGGCAAGAATGGAATCCAGTTCATAATAAAATTACCTAACGGCACTCGGGGATAAAGATAAAATGGCAAAAACGACAGCTCCGGACACTGTTGCTCTCCTTGATGACGAATTCTACAATATGACTTGGATGTGGGACTATCTATACTCCAAGGACCTCAATCTCGTTGCCGCCTCCACAGCCAATGAGGCGATAGATATCCTCGATCAAGAGATATATCGGTTTGCAGTTATTGATCTAAACGTCCCGATTCTCCCGCCGCTTGATGCCGCGGCACTTGAACTTGGAGCTGTATACGTAAAGTATCCTGGACTTTTTGTAGCCAGACACGCAAGGAACAAAGGCTATCGGGGTCGGCAGGTTGTTATCTACTCAGTTCATCGCGATGCAGAAGTATCGGAGATAGCATCAAAGCTCGGATGCACTTATATATTAAAGGGAAGACCAAAGGAAATAAAGGAAGAACTGGAGGGAGTGATGTCTTTCGATCCCACGGAAGAGGCGTAGCACTATACTATCGAGCGCAGTACCGCTACCAATCGCCAAAGTTCGCTCGTCAAGTTGCTGGCGACCTTCCCGAAGGGAAATGATCCGGACGCCGGGACGGCCTGTCCCCTTTGCCGGCGGCTCGCGGCAGCGCCGCCCGGTCGGCGATCAGTCGGGCAAGGTCCAGCGCATGTTTCCCGACACTTCGCCAACCACCGCCCGCCCGGCTTCGTCGGTGGCGAGGTTGAACCGCGCCCGCGCCAGAATGGCGTCGCAAGTGGCTCGTTCGAGATCGGCGCTGCCCGGAGGCCCGCTTGCCCGGCATCCGACAACCGAGCCGTCGCTTCCCGCCGTCAGGTCATAGGTGACGACGCCCTGCCGATCTTCGCGCATGGCAGCCGGGGATAATCGGCCTCGCCGAACCAGGCTCCCGAACTGCCGACCGGAGTAGGCGGCGACGCAAGGCTTGCGGCCACATCAGGCGTATTTTCGGTATCCGGCCCGGCCCGCGTCTCCGCTTCTTCCGCGATAGCTTCAACCTCAAGTCCCCGCGCGACGCAGGGACAGGTCATCAGATACATGTGCCCCTGCACGACTTCGGGAGCAAAGGCATATCCATCGCCATCGGGGTCCGGACCTTGCTGATAGGCATCGAACTCGGCCCAGGCCCTTTCCCGCGCCTGTTGCAGGCTCGCCTTGTCGTCCAGCGCGTTGACGGCATCCACATCGTTGCGAAGCGTTTCGGCCCATATATCGGTGATGCCGTCCCGAAAGGCGCCCTCGAGATTCCGGTATTCGGCCGGACAATCCGTCAGCGAGGCCGCGAGCGCGCGTTCCGGCGCCAGCATCAAGGCGAAGAGCAGTATAAAGCACGCCAGCCGGCGCACGGCTCCGCCCGGGCGGGATAGCATGCCAGCATCGCGACGGCTTCCCCCGAACGGGTGAGATCATATCGGCCGATCGAACGGGCAATCCAAGCAATTCCGGGAACAGATGGCCCGATGCGATGAGCCATGACCGTCCATTTCCCTGCGCCGGCCATCCGGTGATGCGGCCGATAATTTGCGGCCAAAGGCACTGAACCACAAGGAAATTTTGGCAAGTCGTTGATATGTAAAGCTGAAGCAAAATCTTCATTTGAATCAATCATTTGCCTTAGCAAACTGTTTCCAGATAGTTAAAAGGCGATTTTGTTAACTTATTTATTCTACAAAGAGACAAGTCTTGTGGGGAAGGCAAATTGAAAGGATCAGGCCCTTTTGAGGAGTTTTCATTATGACCGCTAAAAAGAAACTCTCAATAACAGTACTCACCTTCATGGCCTTTACTGTATCTCCGGCCCATGCCGATATAACCGGAACGATCAACGCAACGATAACGCTCGAAGCGGGCTGTATTGTTAACGGACAAAACTTCGACGACGGAACGGCAGGCGCCGATTTCGGTACGCTCGACTTTGGTACGGAGAATACGCTTTTCTTGCAGGCCGATGCGCAGATATTGAGCGGGGGTGCCGCCTTCACCGTCCAGTGCAGCAACGGCATCGCGCCCGTGCTGTCGTTCAACGCCGGGCTGAATGACGGCGACGGTGCCGGCGTGGGCCTCCACGCGATGGCGCATCAGACTCAGGCGGGCCGGTTCGTCACCTACAACCTCTATTCCGACGCCGGCCGCAACACCGTCATTCCGGTCGGCGGCAACGTCACCCTCGCGGGCGGCGGCGGCCAGCAAACGGTGAACGTCTACGCCCGCGCCTTTGGCGAAGCGGGGCTCATGCCCGGCGTATATTCCGACGTCGTCACGGTGCTGCTGGAGCTTTAGAGGAACGCCCCGGCGGAGGATCAGTGGCCATGGCCCGTTCGCTCCAACCGACATCGCGGATCGCCCTCGCCATCCTTGCGATGGCCCTCGGAGGCCTTCCCGCCGCGAAAGCGGAAACGACGGCACAATTCGAGGTTTCGGCTACGATCGTGCCCGGCTGTCTGGTCGACGGCCTTGGCGGCAGCGGCCATGCCGGCACCGTCGGAACGCTCGATTTCGGGACCGACTCGACCTTCTCGACCGCCACCCACACGGCGACGACGACAACGGCGCAGGGAATTCGCCTCCGCTGCACCCCCGGCGTCAATCTGATGATCGGCGTCGACGGCGGCAGCCACGCCGCAACCGGGGCGCGTCATTTGCAGCGCGGCGCCGATACGACAGCCCGGATCGCCTATGCCGTGTGCCGCGATGTCGCCTGCAACCAGCCGATCGCGATCGGCGGCTCGACGGCGATCCTGATCACCGGGAGCAACAGCGAGGATGTGCTCCTGCCGCTCTTCGCCTCGCTCACCCTGCCGGGCAGCCTGCCGCCGGGCACCTATTCCGACACGCTCACGGTCACGCTGACATGGTGACCATCCTCCTTTTCGGGACAAGTCCATGAAACACGGCCTTCTCTCTGCCACCCTGTTGCTGATTGCACTGGCACTGCTCGTGGCCGCCCCCGCTCCGGCCGGCGCACAGCAACCCGGCTCGTTGCTCATCTGGCCGGTCAATCCGGTTATCGAGGGCGATGCGCGCGCCGCGGCGCTCTGGCTCGAGAATCCGGGCAAGACCCCCGTCACGCTCCAGGTCCGCATCTATGCCTGGGCGCAGCAGGACGGCCGCAACGCCTATGCGGAGCAGAACGCAGTCATCGGCACGCCGCCGATCGTCAGCATCGAACCGGGGCAGCGGCAACTGGTGCGCCTGACGCGCACGACGCCGCCGCCCGCCGCCGCCGAAACGCCCTATCGGATCGTCGTCGACGAAGTACCGACCGGAAACGCCCCGGCCGCCCCCGGCGCCTCGGTCAGCTTTCGCATGCGATATTCGCTGCCGCTTTTCTCCTATTCCCGGCACGGCAATGACAAGGTCAAGCCGCCCGCACCGGCGCCGCATATCTCCTGGCGCGCCGGTGCGGATGCCGGGGAGCGCTTTCTCGAAATCCGCAACGACGGGGCGGGCCACGCGCGGCTTACCGACGTCAGCTTTGCCGACGGCGCGAAAAAATCGCCCGTTGCCCAGGGCCTGCTCGGATACGTCCTGCCAGGCGCGTCGATGCGCTGGCCGCTGCCGCACACCGTCGACACGGCGGGCGATCTGATCGCGACCGTCAATGGAAAGGTCGGCGTCGCCATCGAACGCCGGCAGGATTAGTGGCGCATGGCCGGACCGCGCCATCCGCCGGCGCATTCCCGATGGGCATTGATATGTGCGGCCGCGCTCCTGATGCCGGGCATCGCCTGCGCGGCGGACGCCGTCACCGGGCGCGATAGCTTTGGTGACCTCCCTCCCCCGCCGTCAAGCATCGAGGATAGCGCAGTTCAGCAACTCGAGCTCGAACTGTTCGTCAACGGCATGCGCAGCGGCATCGTGGCGCACGCCGTGAAGCACGGCGCCCGGTTCCAGCTCCGGGTCGACGATATGCGCCGCGCGGGGCTCCGCCTCCAGACAAGCGGCGAAACGCTTTTCGTCGACAGCCTCGAAGGCGTCCGCGCCGATTATGACGCGCCGCGCCAGGAGCTGCACCTGACGGTATCGCCCGAATATCTGCCCGCCCAGCGGCTAGGCCGTGACAGGCGCCGTTTCGAACCCGCGCGATATGACACGGGCGCACTGCTCAACTATGACGCCTATGTCAGCGGCGGCGGCAAGGCCCCGACCCAGGCGTCGCTGTGGCATGAAGCTCGCATTTTCGGCCCCACCGGCATCGTCTCGACGACTGGTGTGCTGCGATCGGGCGGCGGGAAAAACTATGTCCGTTTCGACACTTATTGGCGCTGGTCCGACGAACAGAGCATGACTACCGTCGAGGCGGGCGACATCATCACGCGCAGCCTGCCGTGGGCACCCGCGGTCCGTCTGGGCGGGCTCCAGATCTCGCGCGACTTTTCGGTGCGTCCCGACGTCATCTCCTATCCGCTTCCCGAATTCGCCGGCAGCGCCGCGCTGCCCTCGACCGTCGAACTCGTTGTCCACGGCCAGCGGGTCGCCGGCGCCGAGGTGAACCCCGGGCCCTTTGCGTTCGATACGCTGCCGCCGATCAACGGCTATGGCGAGGCCAATCTGATCGTCACCGACATGCACGGACGCAGCGTGTCGACGACGATGCCCTTCTATGTCAGCAGCGCGTTGCTGCGTCCCGGGCTCACCGACTATGCCGCGGCTGTCGGTGCCTTTCGCCGCAACTACGCCATACGGAATTTCGACTATGGCGGTCTCGCCGCCAGCGGTTCGGCGCGCCATGGCGTGACCAACAATCTGACCCTCGAGGTGCGCGCGGAGATCGCCGACGACATGCAGCTCGCGGGCGGCGGCGGGGTGTTCAAGCTCGGCAATTTCGGTACCGTCAGCGCATCCTACAGCCGCAGCTTCCGCGACGGATCCGACGGCGGCGAGTTGACGCTCGGCTATGACTATCAGACGCGCGGCCTTTCGATCGGACTGCGGCACCGCCGGCGCGACAGCGACTATACCGACCTCGGCCTGCTCGACCGCGGCGATCGCGACGGCCGGGAACGGTTGACGGCGGTAACGGCCAGCCTGTCGCTCGGAGATATGGGCACGCTGGGGATCGGCTATTTCGACTTCCGGCAGGCGCAGGCACGCGATACCCGGCTCGCGAACATTGCCTGGGCCCTCCCGCTCTGGGGCGAAAGCCGCCTCAACGCCTCGCTGTCGCGCGAATTCGTCGAACGGAGCTGGTCGGGCGCGCTGACGCTGAGCGTTCCGCTCGGCGGCGGCATCCTCGGCGCCGGCGTCGTGCAGGGTCAGAACGGCCGAACCGGGCTGCGCGCCGATTATTCGCGCGCGGCGCCGGTCGACGGCGGCTTCGGATGGAATGCGAGCGCGGTGAGCGAAGACGGCGCGAGCCCCTATTGGCGCGGCGACCTGACCTGGCGATTGCAGCCGGTTCAGCTGCGGGCGGGCGCCTATGGCCGCGACCATGTTACCGGATGGCTCGGGGTCAGCGGCTCGCTCGTGTTCATGGACGACGCGGTCTTCGCCGCCAATCGCGTTTCCGACGCCTTTGCGGTGGTCAGCACCAACGGCGAACCGGGGATTCCGGTACGCTATGAAAATCAGCTGATCGGCACGACCAACGCCAGGGGACAATTGCTCGTCCCGTCGGCGAGCGCCTATTATCCCGGACGCTACGATATCGATACGCTGTCGCTGCCGGCCAACGTCAAGGCGCCCGTGGTCAGCCAGCGCGTCGCCATCGCGGCGGGCAGCGGCCATATCATCAAATTCCCGGTCGAACATGCGACCGCGGCACGCGCAACGATCAGGACCGTCACCGGCGAACCGCTGCCCGCCGGGGTGGCGGCAACCATCAACGGCACATTGTCCACCTATGTCGGCTGGGACGGAATGCTCTTTATCGAACGGGTGGCGGCCGACAACCGGGTGGAGGTCGAGCTGCCCGACGGCGGTTCCTGCAATGTGGCCTTCGCCGCCGACGTGAAGGCCGATGACATTATCGAACTGGGGGATCTCACATGTCGACCCTGACGCGTATCATCGGCGCGCTGTTTGCCGCGACGATTGCGACACTGATACCCGCCGGGGCGTCGGCTTGCACGACCTCGACGACGAGCACCAATCTGGGGAATGCGAGCTCCTATTCCGTCGCGACGACCCAGCAACAGGGAAGCGGTTCGGCGGGGCTCCAGTGCAACATCGTTCTCGCCGCGCTCGCCACCCATTATGTCGGCCTGCGCGTCGATGCATCGACCTTCCAGCTCACCGGCCCCACCGGACAGACGATCGCCTACACCGCCGCGCTGACCGCAAATGGTCCGCCGCTGACGGTCGGGAACTTCCAGGACCTGTCGTCGACCAGCCTCGTCAGCCTCTTCGCCGGCACGAGCAACAGCGTCCCCATCTATTTCCGCACCGCGGCCACCCCCGGCCTGCGCGCAGGAACCTATGCGGGTTTTCTCGATCTGCGCTGGTATTATTCGGTCTGCTCGCTCGGCGTCGCCGTATGCCTCGCCCATTCGAGCAGCCCGGGCTTCGTTCGCCCGGTGCTGGGCCCGCCGACCACATGGGGAAGCGGCGTCGCCGTCCGCGTCAATGTCCAGCTGACGGTAGAGAATGACTGCATCATCACCGCCCCCAATGCAGGCTTCGGCACCGCGCCGCTCGCCGGCAGTTTCAATCCGATCACACGCACCATCCTGATCCGTTGCAGCGCGGGAGCCGCCTACACCGTCGGCCTCGGCGACGGCAACAACCCGGACAATGGCGTGCGGCGTATGCGCAGCGGCAGCAACTATCTGCGCTATGAAATATACAAGACCACCACCTCGCCCGACCGGTGGGGGGCGATCGGCAGCGCCCGGCGCGCGAGCGGAACGGCTGACGCCAATGCCGGCATCCATGATTCGGTGACAACGCAGGAATTCGTCTACCGCGCCGTCATCCTTGCCGGCCAGATCACCCCGCCGCCCGGGCTTTATACCGACACCATCCTCCTCGACGTCGCCTTTTGAAGCGCAACCGCTCCCCGGGGCGCCGCGATCGAACACCCGGGCGATGGCCAGGCGACCGGCGCTGCAGCTACCAGCGCAGGAAGCGGGGCAGGATCAGACGACCGGCGATGGCCGAAAGGAGGACCGCGCTGCCGTGCCAGAACGCGATATGGACGACCTCGTCGCTCGAGCAATGGAGCGCCACGATCGTTGCCCCCGCCGCGCCCGCCGCGATACCGATGACCCAGCCCGCGCGCGTCGGCGAAGTGGGGGCGCCCGCGCGCAGCCAGAAGAACAGCGCTGCGCCGACCCCCAGCCCCGATGCGAGGCCCTGCAAAAGGCAGCGAAGGCCGAAGCCGTGCCGCGCCGCCTCCATCGCCGCATGACCGTCAGCAATGCAGGCGGCGAGTGCCGCGAGCGGCAGCGACAGCGACGCGCCGACCGCCCAGCGCCAGCCGCCATAGTCGCGCCCGACCCCGGGCAGCCCCATGCGGAGCGCACTCCACGTCGCGGCGAGGCCCGTCGCGGCGGTAAGCCAGAAAGCCAGCATCGAGAGCGGCGGCATCCCGTGGACCACCAGATCCTTGCGCATGCCGAATATCCAGACGAGCGCAGCAGCGCCGCCGACCCAGCCTGCCGCAACCCACAGCGATCCGCGCGCGACACGCCGCGGACGCACGGGGGCCAGATCACCCGCGAGGTCGTCGATCAGATTGTCGATCGAAGCGTCCTTCATCTCATTCACTTTCAATCAGTTCGGCGAGCTTCTTCAACCCGCGATGAATGTTCACCTTGACGAGCGATTCGCTCTGGCCGCAGATTTGCGAGGCCTCGGCGATCGAAGCGCCCTCGATCTTGACCAGCGTGATCGCCTGCGCCTGCTTCGGAGGCAACAGGGCGAGCAGATGATCGATGCTGAGCCGCGCGTGCACCGCCTCGTCCCCGGCGCCGACGGCGGCGTCATTGTCGCCCAGCTCGGCCTCGTCGCGCTGACGGCGCAGCATGTCGATCCAGCGATAGCGGGCGATGGCCGCAAGCCACGGCAGAAAGGCGCGTCCCGAATCCCATGTCGCGAGCTTGCGATGCATCGACACCAGCGTTTCCTGCACCAGGTCGTCGATCTGGTGCGGGGCGATGCGGCGGGCGAAATAGCGTTCGAGCCATCTTCGGCAGCCGACGAGCAATGCGCGATAGGCCGCGCGATCGCCCCGCTGCGACGCCGTCATCAGGCGCGCGAGCGACGGTTCGTCAGGGCTCATCGCGCGCACGCCCCGAACGGGCGCACCGGGAACGGCAAGGACAGGCGCGGTTGCAAACAGCGATCCCTTCGTGGCGCGGGTGATGGCGTTTCATGACCTGTTCGCCGATATCGCCGCGAAGGTTACACCAAAACCGGGGCATGTCGGCGGACAATGATTTGGCAGCACATCGCGGATAGAATAGGGCCGCGAGCGAATGGCTGCGCACGAACGGAGGCAGATCGACGCATGAATATTCTTTTGACGGGTGGCGCGGGTTATATCGGCAGCCATGTCGCGGCGCCGCTCGTGTCCGCCGGCCATGATGTCGTGTGCTTTGACAATCTGTCGAACAGCGATCCGTCCGTCATGGACCGGCTCGAGGCCATCACGGGCCACGCCGTCCCGCTCGTTACCGGCGATATCCGCGACGGCGACGCCTTGCGCCGGGCCATCCGCGACCATGCGATCGAGGCGGTGATCCATTTCGCCGGTCTCAAGGCGGTGGGAGAGTCGGTCGCCGAGCCGATGAAATATTACGACAATAACGTCCGGGGCACCTTGTCGCTGCTCGAGGCCATGGCTGATTGCGGCGCCAAGACGCTCGTCTTCTCGTCGAGCGCGACCGTCTACGGCCAGCCGCAATATCTGCCGCTCGACGAAAACCACCCGACCTCGGCGACCAATCCCTACGGCCGTACCAAACTGATGATCGAGGAAATGCTCGCCGACGTCGCCGCCGCCGATCCCGAATGGCGCATCGCGATCCTGCGCTATTTCAACCCCGTCGGCGCGCACGACAGCGGGCTGATCGGCGAGAATCCGAACGGCATTCCGAACAATCTGATGCCCTTCATCAGCCGCGTCGCCGCGGGACGGCTCGCCGAATTGTCGGTGTTCGGCAATGATTATGACACGCCCGACGGCACCGGGGTGCGCGATTACATCCATGTCGTCGATCTGGCCGACGGCCATGCCGCCGCGCTCGATGCGATCGGCAAGACCGATCAGCCGCTGTCGATATGGAACCTCGGCACCGGACAGGGTTATTCGGTGCTCGACATGGTCAGGGCCTTCGAACGCGTGAACGGGGTCCCCATTCCCTATCGCATCGCTCCGCGCCGCGACGGTGACGTCGCGAGCTGCTTCGCCAGCCCCGAACGCGCCGCGCGCGAGCTGGGCTGGACGGCCGGGCGCGATCTCGACGCGATGTGTTCGTCGAGCTGGCGCTTCGAACGCATGCTCGCGACGCGCAACGCCGGCTAGCCGAGCCAGCCTGCCGTCTGCGCGAGCACCCACAGGCCGATCACGAAAAACAGCCCCGCCGCGACGAGGCGGACCTTCGCGAGGTCGACGCGCTTGAGCAGTTCGTGGCCGAGGAAGATCGCAGGCACATTGGCGATCATCATTCCGAGCGTCGTGCCCGCAGTGACCAGCAAGACATTATGATATTGCGCGCCCAGCGCGATCGTCGCGACCTGCGTCTTGTCGCCCATCTCGACAAGGAAAAAGGCGACGAGCGTGGTCAGGAAAGCCCCGAAGCGCGGTTTCGGTGCCTCATCGTCCTCGAACTTGTCGGGGATCAGCGTCCAGGCGGCCATCGCGATGAACGACGCCCCAATCGCGTAGCGGAAAATGTCGCTGTCGAGAAACGCGGCTGCCGAGGCGCCGAGCAGCGCCGCCAGTGCGTGGTTCGCCAGCGTTGCGAACAATATGCCGAGGATGATCGGGACCGGGCGGCTGAACCGCGTCGCGAGCAGGATCGCGAGCAGCTGCGTCTTGTCACCGATTTCGGCGAGCGCAACGACGGCGGTCGAGGTGAACAGGGCTTCCATGAACAAACTCCGGGGCCGGACGGCTTGCGATACCAATAGACATCAACCCGCCGCCCGGCCCGGACGAAGGTCGATGCCATTGGTCTCGCCCAAGCGGTGATCCCGCTCCCACCGCACCATGACCTCTCGGCCAAGTATGTTGACGCGGCGGCCCGTCCCGAAGGACGGCTGGCTACTCCCCAGATGACGGAGGCGCGTTAGCGGGCTTCGGCGGCGCTGGCAAGTCTAGCGCTGCCGCCGCCTTTTCCGACCCGGCGATATCGGCGTCCATGGCTCTGGCGCGCGCCTCGATTTCCTTCGCCGCCTTGTCGTAGCGCGTATCGAAGTCCGGCTCGTCCTTGCAGGCGGCGAGCAGCAGCAACAGCACGAGCAAGGCGGCGCGCATCAATAATCCTTGCGGTAACGGATGCTGAGGTTCGACTGCCCCGATCCGCCTGCCTGGCTGAGCAGCGACAGCGCCGGCGTCAGGCTGATCTCGAGCTGGGTCGCGGTATAGCCGCGCGCATCGGTGATCACCTCCAGATAGATATCCTTGGTGATATACTGCCCGGCGGCGAGTGCTGTACCGCGGCCGATCGTATCGTCGGGCCCGAGGACGCGCAGCCGGTCGATCCCCGTCGCCGACTGGAGCGAACCCAGCGGGCTCAGTCCCCCACCCCCGCTGCTCAGCGTATTGAGCGACGAAGCGAGCTGGACCGCCTGCAGCGGCGACAGCGTGGTGATCGAATCGCCGAACAGGATGCGCGAGACGATTTCATCCTGCGGCAGGCCGGGCACGCTCGAAAAAGCGATCTGCGGGTTGCTCGCGCGGCCGGTCACGCTGATGCTGACCGTCACGGTCTCGATCGTGTCGCTGGCGAGCAGGCGGATCGCGGGGTCGAACGCCTCGCCCGTCGGGAAGGTCACGCGCCCTTCCTGCAGCTCGAACGAGCGTCCCGCGAAACCCAATGTGCCGCGCACCAGCTCGATTTCGCCCGTCACGCGCGGATCCTGCGTCGTGCCGCGCAGCACGACGTCGGCCTTCCATTCGGATTCGAGCCCCATGCCGCTGACATAGATTTCGTCGGGCGCCTTCAGCGCGATGTCGAGGCGGATGAGATCGAACAGGCTGCCGCCGACCGCCGCGAGCCCGTCGCCGCTGATCCGTCGACGCCCCGCAGACGGCTTGCGCCGCACGCCGGTCAGCACGGGAACCTGCGCTGCGCCCTCGCGCACGATGCGATAGCGCGTTTCGGGAAGGCGCAGGCTGCCAGAAAGCAGAGCCGTCTGCCCCGCCGCCTTTTCCAGCGTCAGATTGCCCGTCGCTCGCGCCGCGATATTCTCGCTCTTGGCGAGCCGCGCATTGTCGAGCGTCGCCGAAATGTTCATCGGATAGCCGTCGGCCGAAGCAAGGCTGATGAAACCCTTTGCCTGGACCGTGCCGTCACCCGCCGTCGCCGTGAGCTGCTCGATCTCCAGCCGGTTGCCGGTGAAGCGGCCGTTCACGACCATATTGGTCAGGCGGGTGCCATAGGCCTGGTTCTCATAGACCATATCCTTGCCCCGCACGACGCCCTGCAGACAGGGATCGGAGACGCTGCAGCTGAAATCGGCCGCCACCGCGACCGGCCCCGACACATGCTGGCTGGCGGGACCGAAGAAGGAATAGAGCGTGTCGGCGGGGCCATTGTAGCGGATTCCCCCGCCGAGCGGGGCCGCCATCAACCGCTCGGTCCAGCTCCCCGCCCCGGCGCCCAGCGGACGCAGCGACGCCTGCAGGCGCCCGATGACGCTGCCGCGCTTGCGCATCACCGCGCGTGCCTCGCCGCCGTCGGCGAGCAGCTTGCCGGCGAAATTGACATCGACCGGCTGGCTGACCGACGCAGCGGTGGTGCGGGTGAAGCCGGTGATCGTCAGCCGCGCGTCGGCGCGCGGGAAGGCGTCGGCATTCGCCTGTTCGAAGTCGAGACTGCCCGTCGCGCGGCCGCCAAGCCCCATGTCGGGATAGACGGCGTTGAGGATTGCCATGTTCACCCGTTCGAGCCGGCTCTGGATCATGATCCCGTCGCCGAAGCGCCCCGCGACGCGCGCGCTGCTGCCGCGACCGAGGCTGACGTTGGTCGGCAGCAATTCATAGCCGTCGGCGCCGGGAATGATGCGCGCGGGCGAGGTCGTGCGGAAGTTGATGCCGGTCGCGCGCCCTTGCACCGAAGCGCGCCAGAGTTCGGGTTTGAGGTCGGCGTTCGCCGCGATGCGAAACGGCACGCCGCTCGTTCCCTCGACCAGCGCCTGCGCCCGCCCGCTGCCGTCGCGATAGTCGATCTTCACGCGCCCGACCGCGATGTCATAGTCGCGGATCTGCGTATCGGCGATCTGGATGTCGGCGACGACGTGCGGCGTGTCATAAAGGGTGACGTCGGCGTCGACGATCGCCGACCCCACCGCAAGCTTCGCTGCGCCCGGAAGCACGACGTCGTTGGCGCGCACATTGATCGCCGCCGCCTGATACTGCCCGGCGGCCGTCAGGCGGACGAGCCCGCCGAGCCCCTGCCCCGACGCGTCGAGCTGGCCGACGAACGGCCCTGCATCGCTCTTCACCAGCCGACCGTTGAAACCGATGCCCGACAGGTCGCCGCGCTCGACGTCGATCGTCAGCGGCCCCGACGCGGTCAGCAACACGACGTCGGCCGACAATGGTCCGTAATCGGTATCGCCTGTCGCCGCGAGCCGATAGCCGTTCGGCGCCCCGTTGATGCGCGCCACAAGATTGGCGAGCCCGATGCCCAGCCCCGGCCGCGCGGCGGTCACAACCGCGCGCGGATCGCTGATCGTCCCCGCGAGCTGCACGCCTACGGGGCCATAGTCGGTCGAATGCGCGCGCGCGGTCAGGCGAATCTGCCCGTTCGGAGCATAGCTGCCCTCCCCGCCGCTCACGCGCAGGCGCGGCGCCGACAGGCGGAGCCCCGAGAAACGGATGATGCCATCGGTGCCATAGCGCACCGCGCTCGACGCGGTCGCGTTGCCGCCGAGGAAATCGCGCACGCCCGAATTGAACAGGCGCGTCGAGCGCGCGCGGACGTTGCCGACGATCTCGAACCCGCCGCGCGGCGCGGTCTTGAGGTCGGCATCGGTATCGATGTCGAAGATACCGACGCTTTCGATGCGGTAGTCGTTGATCCGCCCGTCGATCGCGCCAGTGTAGAAACCCTTGTTCAGGTCGGCGATGACGATCGCCTTCGCATCGATGCGCGGCGAACGCAGGCGCAGATTGTCGCTCAGGATACGGCCGTTGCTGTACGCGAGATCGCCGTCGAGCCGCACCTGCACCAGCGTCCCGCCCGCGACGGTGTCGAGCCCGCGGATGCGTGCCGCGCGCCCCGCGACGGGAATGACGATCTGATCGGCATCGACGCGCGCCTTGCCGGCAAGGACGATCTGCTCGACGATGATGTCATTGACCGCGAGGCTGTTCGCGTTCGCCTGGTAATCGACCGTCGGAAGGGCAAAGGCACCGTCGAGCTTCGCGGTCGCGCGCAGGCCGTTCGCCCGCACCGCCGGCGCGATCGCACCCGGGCGGAGGATGTTGGCGGCGAGTTGCAGCCCGTCGTAACGATTGGTGCCGAGATCGATCCCGCCGCTGATCCCGAGCTGCGCCGCGTCGGACGACAGCCGCCCGTCGATCGCAGCCTTGCGCGCGTCGAGCCGCGCGGTAAGGTCGATCGCGGTTTCGCGGCCCAGAAGGTCGGCAACCGGCCCTGCGGCCAGCATGCGCGACGCCTGCGCCGTTCCCTTGGCGGCAAAGCTGCCGTCGCGCCCGGTCAGCGCGACCCGCGCCAGCGGCGCCGTGCCGAGGTTCGCGGTGAGATTGCCGTTCCACACCTTCCAGTCGCCGCGCCCGTCGAGCTTTGCCGTCAGCGTTTCTTCAAATCCGCCCATTGCGGCGAGCACCCCCCCCTTGGGCGCGGCGAGGTCGAGCGTCATCGCGAGCCGGTTCCGTTCGGGCACCGCGTCGAGCAGCAGTTTCAGCGTGTCTCCCTGTCCGCTGCCGCCCGCGACGGTTTCGGCATTGGCGGTGACCTGCGCGCGGCGGTCGGCGATGGCGATCTTGCCATTCAAAGTCGCGACCTGCCGTTCGCCGGCGACGGCGGGCTCAAAGACGAAGCGGTCGACGCGAACCAGTCCGACGTCGATATCGAGATCGGGCAGCAGCGGCTCGCCGGTATCGGGAACGGGTTTGAACGCGGGGATTTTCTCCATCACCAGCGTCTTGGCGGTCGCCGAGCGCACGTCGACATGGTTCGCCAGATAGCGGATCGGCCGCCAGTCGACGCGAAGCTCGGGCGATCGCAGGAAGACGCCCTTCGGGTCGGACAGCGTGAAATCGCGAACGATCATCTGGCCGTAAAGCGACCCGTCGAGCCGGCCGATGCCGATCTTCATCCCGTTTTCGAATTCATATTTCTCGATTTGCGTGACGACGAAACGCCGCCCGGCGTCGCTGTCGAGCCCGATCAGGAACAGCGCGAAAAGCAGGACGAGCCCGAGCAGGCTCAGGCCGATCCAGCGCAATATGGCGAGCGGCCACGAGCGTCGGGCCTTTGCCGGCGCGACGGCGCCCTCTTCGGCGAAGGGCGTGTCGTCGGCCATCAGAAGGCCTGCCCGATCGAGACATAGACGCTCACCCGCGCCTCGCCCGGCTTGCGTCCGATCGGGGTCGCGATATCGAACCGCATCGGGCCGAAATTGGTATAATAGCGCGCACCGATGCCCGCACCGAAACGCAGGTTCTGGAAGGTCGGCGCCGAGGAGCGATAGACCTGCCCTGCGTCGACGAAGCCGACGACGCCGAAATTGCCAAAGCGATAGCGCGTTTCGAACGCCGCTTCGGCGACGCTGCGGCCGCCGATCGGATCATTGTCCGAATCCTTGGGACCGAGCTCCTGATAGCCGAAACCGCGCACCGAGCCGCCGCCGCCGGCGTAGAAACGCCGCGACGGCGCGAGCCGTTCGCGCGCGGCACCGAGGATCGACCCGACCCGCACGCGCCCGGCGACCACGATGCTGTCGGTCACCGGATAATAGCCGCTGATATCGGTCCGGAGGCGCGCATAAGGGGAAAAGCGTCCCGCAAGCGAGCCTTCGGGCTGGATCAGCGAGGTGATGCGAAAGCCTTTGGTCGGATTGAGCAGGCTGTCGGTCCGGTCCATCCCGACCTGTCCGGTCAATCCG
The DNA here is from genome assembly GCA_017745175.1 of Sphingopyxis sp. GTDB lineage: Bacteria > Pseudomonadota > Alphaproteobacteria > Sphingomonadales > Sphingomonadaceae > Sphingopyxis. Next base: position 38,265 of record JAGHZY010000018.1, read on the forward strand.
AGGATGGTGTAGAAATCGTAGGAGCGTTCGCCCTTGTCGAAATCATAATCGTCCTCGCGCGTCGCGATCAGTTCCGCGCCATAGGCATAGGTGAACTTCTTCTGCCAGATCGGGGTCGAATCATAGCTGACGCGCGCGCCGATGCGGCCGGTGATCGCGTTGAACGCCTTGTAATCGCTGCGCGTCGCTTCGGCGACAAGTTCGAAGGTCCGATCGCGGCGCCCGGCATTCGACCGGCGCAGCGTCGCGCCGAGCCCCTGTTCCTGCGTTCCGATCACGCCGCGGAAAGTCAGCGCGCCCTCGGGGGGCAGCAGATTGCGGTGCGTCCAGCTCCCTTCCAGCCGGATACCCTCGCCGGTGCCATAGCCCGCGCTGGCGGCAAGCGTGCGCGGCGGCCCCGCCTGTTGCGTCACCAGCATCGTTACATATTCGGTGTCGTCGCCCGCGCTTTCGCCGGTCGCTTGCGGCTCGGCCGCGACGGTGGAGAAAAGCCCCGTCGCGACCAGTGCCTGCCGCAGGTCGTCGACCTTGCGGCTGTCGTAGAGGTCGCCGCGTTTGAACCGCGCCAGCACCCCGACATGTTTGGCGTCGAACGCAAGATCGCCTGTCGTCTCGATCCCGCCGAAGCGCGACCGCTTTCCAATATCGACCGGCAGCGTATAGACGCCGTCGCCCGTCGCGCCGTCGAGCAATATATCGCGCTGCCCGACCTTGGCGAAGGGATAGCCTTCCTGGGGCAGCTTGAGCGCAATCGCCGCCTCGGCGCCCTGGATACGCTGCGCGACGATCGGTTCGCCGGCGCTGAGCGGGAAATTGTCGGCGATCAGATTCGGCGGGACGGTCGGCGCGGCGTTGATGACGATGTCGGACAGCGTATAGCGCTTGCCGGACTTCACATCGATCACCGCCGTGATCGGACGGCGCTGGCCATCCCGCCCTTCCTCGCGTTCGCCGCGGTCGATCCGCGTGTCGACCACCGCGTCATAATAACCCTCGGACGCGAGGATGCGCTGCATCAGCTCGCCATCGGCGGCGAGGCGCGCGCGGATCATCGCCGTATTGTCGGCCTTTCCGTCGCCGTCATAAAGCGCCGACAGATCGCCGAACAGGTCGGCGAGATCGACATCGGTGCTGTCGTCGGCGGCGTCGAGCCCGTTGACCTTCACCGAATAGGCGATGTCGACATCGTCCTTGCCGGCCTCGGCCTCGGCGAACTGGACCGGCTCGACATCGAAATTCTCGAGCGGCGGCAGCGGCGCGGCGAGTTCGGCGTCGCTGATCGGCGCATCGCCGATCGCCTCGACCGCATCGCCGTCCGCAAGCGCCGGAACCGGGACACCGCCGACCTCAGGCACTTGCGCGTCGGCGGTCGCCTTACCCGACGTTTCGCGTTTCGCGGCCTCGGCGGCCTGGCGCTTTTCGAAATCGGCGATCGATTCGAGCGGGCGATCGAGTTCGGCATCGTCTTCCGCGCTGATCGGCGGGATCGCCTTCTCGAACTCGTCGTCCCCTATGATCGGCTCGACTTCGGGCAGCGCGGCATCGGGCGGCGGCGGCGACGGAACGGCGATCGGTTCGGCCGGCGTCGTCGCGACGGTCGGCACGACGCGAGGCGGCTCGACCTCCTGCGCGCACGCCGCGCCTGCCCAGCCCATGCACAGAAGCGACGTCGCGCCGATCAGAAGCGGCCGCATCCGCTGGGACCGGCGCCGTGAAAACACACTGGAATTTTCAGACTTTTTCATCTGCTGGCCACCGATGCGCATTTGTGGCTCGCGAGATTTGGCTGTGCAACCCGTTTCTCCCCGTTTTCGAAGCTAACTCTCCGACTATGGGACAGTTCCCGGCAATGCGGCGAGTTGTGCCAGGGAGAAATGGTCAGCTGTCGGCCCCGAACAGGTCGCGGCTGTAGACCTTGTCGGCGACGTCGGCGAGATCCTCGGTTACGCGGTTCGCGATAATGACATCGGCTTCGGCCTTGAAGGCGTCCAGATCGTGGATGACGCGCGAGTTGAACAACCGGTCGTCCTCGATCAGCGGTTCATAAACGATCACCTCGATGCCCTTTGCCTTCACGCGTTTCATCACGCCGAGGATGCTGCTGGCGCGGAAATTATCCGATCCCGCCTTCATCGCGAGCCGATGAATGCCGACGACCCGCGGGCGGCGCTTGATCACCTCGGAGGCGATGAAATCCTTGCGCGTCGTGTTCGACGACACGATCGCCTGGATCAGATTCTGCGGCACATCCTGATAGTTGGCGAGCATCTGCTTGGTGTCCTTGGGCAGGCAATAGCCGCCGTAACCGAAGGACGGGTTGTTATAGAAGCTGCCGATCCGCGGATCGAGGCAGACGCCCTCGATCACCTGGCGTGAATCGACGCCGTGCGCCGCCGCATAGGTGTCGAGTTCGTTGAAGAAGGCAACGCGCATCGCAAGATAGGTATTGGCGAACAGCTTGATCGCTTCCGCCTCCGTATTGCCGGTCTGCAATATCGCCGTGTCGGGCTTGAGCGATCCTTCGAGCAGCAGCCGCGCAAACTCACCGGCGCGCGGATGCGTGTTTCCGACGATGATCCGCGACGGATGGAGGTTGTCGTAGAGCGCGCGCCCCTCGCGCAGGAACTCGGGTGAGAAAACAACGGCATCGGTGCCGAGTTCGGCGCGAATCCGATCGGTAAACCCCACCGGAACGGTTGATTTGACGATGATGAGCGCATCCGGCGCCTTCGCCAGCGCGTCGGCGATGACGCTCTCGACGCTGCTCGTGTTGAAATAGTTGGTGTCGGGATCATAGTCGGTCGGCGTCGCGACGATAACGAAGCGGGCATCCCCGTAAGCCATATCGCGATCGGTGGTCGCAACAAGGTTCAGGGGCCGGTTCGCCAGATATTCCTCGATTTCGGGATCGGCGATCGGCGACTGCCGCGCGTTGATCTGTTCGACCTTGCGCGCATCGATATCGAGCGCGACGACCTGGTTATGCTGCGCCAGCAGGACCGCGTTCGATATCCCCACATAGCCGGTGCCGACGACGGCGATTTTAACGGACGACGCGGACGGCGTAGATGCTGCGGCCAATGACATATCCTTTGAACGGTGCGCGGCCGTCCCTAGCAACTGCACGGCACCGGCTCAACCGCGACCGCGTCAGGTTCCGCAGAAGGTCTTGTAGGGCGCCGCATCGACCGCGCCGGGCATCGCAAAGCGCTCCAGTCCGGGGCGGGCCTCATAAGGAGCGCGAACTACAGCGAGCAGCTCGAGCCACGGCGAGAGATCGCCGCCTTCGGCGGCCGCCAGCGCCTCTTCAACCAGATGGTTACGCGGAATATAGAGCGGATTCACCCTGTCCATCTCGACCGCATGTTCGAGCGGCCCCATTCCCCCTTTCGCGATCCGTTCCCACCACAAGGCGATCCAGGGGGCCATCGCGTCGGGTGCGGGCAGCAGCGTTTCGAGCATCGTGCCATCGCCGCGCAACAGCATCGCGAGCGCGCGAAAGAAGGATGTAAAGTCAACATGATGCGCTTCGAGTTCATCGAACAATGTGTCGATCAGTTCACCATCATCGTCTTGTTCTTCTCCATCCAGCCCCAGCTTTTCGCGGACCTGCCCGAGCCAGCTCGCACGAAACCGCACGGGCAACAGGTCGACCAGCTCCTTCGCGGTATCGACATCGGCGGGAGACACGCGATGGATCGCCGGCAGTAACGCCTCGGCGAAGCGCGCCATGTTCCAGTGCATGATCTGCGGCTGCCGGCCATAGGCATAACGGCCGTTCGCATCGATCGAACTGAAGACGGTATTCACCGAAAAACGGTCCATGAATGCGCACGGGCCATAATCGATCGTCTCGCCACTGATCGCGACATTGTCGGTGTTCATCACGCCGTGAATGAAGCCGACGCCCAGCCATCGGGCGATCAGGTCGCACTGCAGGCCGATCACTCGGTCGAGCAGCGCGAGATGCGGGTTGTCTGCACCTGCGAGGTCGGGAAAATGCCGCTTGATGCTGTAATCCGACAACTGCACGACATGCTCGGCGCCGTAGTGCGCGGCAAAGAACTGGAACGTCCCGACGCGAATATGACTGCTCGCGATCCGCGTGAGGACGGCGCCGGGATGCGCCCTTTCGCGCTGTACACGGTCTCCGGTTGCCACCGCGGCCAGCGCACGCGTCGTCGGCACGCCCAGCGCGGCCATGGCTTCCGAAACCAGAAATTCGCGCAGGACCGGCCCGATCGCCGCCCGGCCGTCGCCGTTGCGCGAGAAGGCGGTGGGGCCCGACCCCTTCAGCTGAACGTCGAAGCGCGCGCCATCGGGCGCGACGATCTCGCCGAGCAAAAGCGCACGCCCGTCGCCGAGCTGGGGAGAAAAATGCCCGAACTGATGCCCGGCATAAGCGAGCGCGAGGGGAGCCGCGCCCGCGGGAAGCACCTGTCCCGAAAGCAGCCTCGTCAGTTCCTCGACATCGGCGCCATCCGCATCGAGTCCGAGGCGCTCGGCCAGAACATGATTGAACGCCAGCAACTTCGGCGCCGACGGCTTCGCGGCTTCGGCGGGGGCATAAAACCCCTCCATGCCGTCATGGAAACTGTTGTCGAAAGCGAAATCCATGGCCTGTTATTTCGATCCCTGGCGTCATGAATGCAAGTCCTGCGAATGTACCACAATCCTCGCCCCGCCTCTCCTGCAGTGTGGGGCGGACGGGAGGAATATAGCATGGCAAACGCCACCTATGGCCAATTCTGTCCGGTCGCGATGGCCACGGAAATCCTGTGCACGCGCCGGACGATCATACTGGTGCGCGAACTGGTCGCAAGCTCAACGCGTTTCGACGACTTGCGCCGCGACGTCCCGTGCATGTCGCCCGCCCCGCTGTCGAAACGGCTCAAGGAGCTCGAGGCGGCGGGGATCGTCCACCGCGCGCCCGTCGCGAGAGAAGCGGGTGTTTTCGACTATCGGCTGACGCGCGCGGGACAGGAACTCGCGCCCGTGGTCGAGGCATTCGGCTATGGGGCAAGCGCTGGATCGACGGCAATCCGTCGATCGAGCAGCTCGACGTGCAATTGCTCATGCGGGACATGCGACGCGGCCTCGTGCTCGATCCGATGCCCCACCGCAAATCGATCGTGCAGTCCGCTATCCGGACCTGCCGGCCGATCGCCGTTCCGGGTGGCTGGTCGTGAAACCCGGCGCGGAAACCGAACTCTGCTCCGTCGACCCCGGTTTCGACGTTGACGTGTATGTCTCTACCGACCTCAGGACGATGACCGCGATCCGGATGGGCTACGACACGCTCGCCACGGCCGCGGGCGGCTCATGCTCACCGGCGATTTTGTCCGGGAGCATCGAAAGCTGCCCCGGTCTCAATCCATTTGCAAGGACAAGGCCGGCGCCCTAAATGGCGCCGGCGGCCCAAGGGCAATAGATTTCCGGCCTCAGGGCCGCTCGGCGGCATCGACGAAATCGGCCGGAACGTTCCCCCACGGGGCAACAGGTTTCGACCTTTCTCCTTCTGCCGAGATTGATCATGGCGCTTGGTCGCCGCCTGCCCTATGGCGCGGCGGCAATCGCCGTGCCCGCTTCGGGCTTGTCCGGATTCGGTAGAACGGAATTATGAAAAAGATATTCGTCACGGGTAGTGCCGGCTTTATCGGCTTCCATCTCTGCAAGCTGCTCATCGATGAAGGGTTCGAAGTATTCGGCCTCGACGCAATGACCGATTATTACGATGTCCGCATCAAGGAAGAGCGGCATCGCCTGCTTTCGTCAGGCTCCAATCGCTTCACTGCGGAGGAATTCCGTATCGAGGAAGCCGACCGGCTGATGGACTATGTCCGTTCGGCCCAGCCCGATATCATCGTCCACCTCGCGGCGCAGGCGGGCGTGCGATACAGCCTTGATAATCCCCGCGCCTATATCGACACGAATATCGTCGGCACCTTCAATGTCATGGAGTGCGCTCGCGAACTGGGCATCGGCCATCTGCTCATGGCCTCGACCTCGTCGGTCTATGGCGCCAATGAGGAAATGCCCTTCGACGAGCGGCAAAAGACCGACACGCCGCTGACCATCTATGCAGCAACGAAAAAGGCCAATGAGGCGATGGCGCACAGCTATGCGCATCTCTGGGATCTGCCGACGACGATGTTCCGTTTCTTTACGGTGTATGGTCCGTGGGGGCGTCCCGACATGGCGCTGTTCAAATTCACCAGGGGAATCATCGATGGCACCCCCATCGATATCTACAATCACGGCGATATGTGGCGCGACTTCACCTATGTCGCGGATCTGGTGCGCGGCATCCGGCTTCTGATCGACGCGGTTCCGCCTGGCGTCAGCGATCGCGGCGAGCCGGTTCCCGGTGATAATCTGTCGCCTGCCGCGCCGTTCCGTATCGTCAATATCGGCAATTCGGACAAGGTCCGCCTGCTCGACTTCGTCGAAGCGATCGAGGCGGAGATCGGGACGAAGGCCGTTCGGAACTACATGGACATGCAAGCGGGCGACGTGCCGGCGACATGGGCCGACGCATCATTGCTCAAATCCCTCACCGGCTACGTGCCGGCCACCGACTTCCGGACCGGCGTGCGCAATTTCGTCACCTGGTATCGGGAATATTACGGGGTTTGACATTCCATCCGGTTTGCGGTCACCAGACGCCGCTGTAGAATAGCCGGGGCAGGTTGATGACGTGCGGCACGATGATGGCTGCGGCGAGCGTCAGCGCAAAGCCGCGGTCAAAAATATCGCCCTCGTCGTCCGGCCGCGCCACGGCCCATTCGGTCGACAGGACAACCAGCGTCCCCATGATCAGGAAGCGATTGAAGACCGGCAGGATCTGGGTCGACACGACAAAGATAGCGATGAACGCGAGCAGGTAGAACGGCACGATCCGGACGCCGTACCGCGGGGACCGGATCAAGAGATAAACAGCAGAAACGGCGGCGACGGCCAGCGTCTTGAAACCCCGCGACGCTTCGGTGAGATCGAGCTCGACACGCGATCCGAGCAGCGAGCTTTCGAGGAAGATCACGATGCAGACAGCGGACAGGCCGATCAGCACCAGCCGCCGGCGCAGCGCCAGCGCGCCCGACAGGAGCATCGAGATATGGAAACAGGACAAGATCGCGGTCATACGCGCCGCCTTGAACAGGTCGACATCGCTCCGCGACGTGAAATAGAAGAAGTAAATCAATGCCGAACAGAAACGCAGCGAAGAGGTACTGAGCGTGAGAACGAAGGCGCACAAAATGAGAAAGGAATAATCGTTCCGGCGAGCCCTGAAGGCAAGAAACAATCCCGCCATCATGATCGAAACCTCGGCAAAAAGCCAAAGCCTGAAATCTCTTAACAAAAATATCAGACCGGAGTGCAGAGGCTCCAGCTTGGTCAGAAAGAATATCTCATTGTCGTTTACGAACGACAGATAATATACGTATGAATAGTAATTCCCGGTATCGGAATTATAATTATATCCGCGGAATGCACCGATCGCGAGCAGCCCCTCCATGAGGATAAGAGCGATCAGCGCGGCGGGAATCCGGTTGAAGAGCACCCAGACCGCGGACACGCCGAGGAGCGCCGCCGCGGTGTAAATCTCCAGCCAGAGCAGGTCTTCGCCGAATATCTCCCAGGTGATCACGCCGGAGTCCCGTCAGGCCTTATTCCGCGCGAGCCACGCAGAAGATATTCCAGCTCTCGTCGCCCGGTTCGCCGTCGCCCGGGAAGGTACGGATCGACTGCAGGTCGAAACCTGACATCTGGAGCAGCAACTGCAACTCCTGCGGAAAGAAATAGCGCATGCCATGCGTTTCCTCGGCATAGCCCAGATAACGATCGCCTTCCACGGTCCACAGCTTGAAGGTGACATGCGCGAGGTGGCGGAAGCTGTCGATGGCGGTTGATGCCGACCGGATCGTCTGTCCGGTAGCCCCTTCGACCACGCGAACGCGGTCCTCGGGCCGTACGCTCAGCACCGCCGGACCGTACCAGCAGTCGAAAGCGAACAGGCCGCCCGTCCGCAAGTGACGGCGCACGTTACGCAACGCCGCCAGTACGGCCTCGTTGCTGTTCATATAGCCGAGCACCGCGAACATCATTGTCGCAACGTCGAACTCGCCCGCGGCCTCGAACGTCTGCGCATCGCCGACGATCCATTCGGGCTGCGGCGTACCTTCGGGAAGCCCTCCGGCCTTCTCCTTCGCCAGCGCGATCATCGACGGCGACATATCGACCCCGACGCAGTCGATACCGCGGCGCGCCCACTCGAGACTGTGCCCGCCTGTGCCACAGCCGATATCGAGCACGCGGCTCATCACGACGCCGTGCCGCTCCGCCGCGGCCGCGACGAGGTTGCATTCGGCGACATAATCCTTGTCGCCGTACATGGCGTCATACTGGTTCGCATAGGAGGAATCGAAAACGGTCATGTCCCGTGGCTTTCTTCAGCTCAATATCTGGCGGACGGCAGCGCAGACGTGATCCATCTGCTCGCTGGTGATGGCGAGGCCCGAGGGAATGTAAAGCCCCTTGCGCGCGATCCGCTCGGTCACGGGATAGGATTCACCGGCGAACAGTCCCATGTCATGAAGCACCGGTTGCTCGTGCATGCCGAGGAAGAAGGGCCGTGTTTCAACGCCTGCCTCCTTCAGCGCAGCAGCGAAGCTGGCCGCGTCCAGCGGATGGTCGTCCGCCAGCAGCAGCGGATAAACCCAGAAAACGCTGCGTCCCCAATTTTCTTCCATCGGCAGCTGTACGCCGGGCAGGTCGCCGAGGCGCGCGGTATAGGCGGCGGCAATCGCGCGCTTGCGCTCGACGATCTCCTCGATCCGCTTCACTTGGTTGACCCCGATGGCCGCCTGCATGTTCGTCAGACGGAACTGGTGGCCGAGCTCGGTATGCAGGAACCGGCGGTCGGGCCGGAAGCTGAGGTTCCGAAGGTCCCGGCAGCGCTTCGCGAGGTGGTCGTCGCTGGTAACGAGCATGCCACCCTCACCCGTCGTGATCAGCTTGTTGGCAAAGAAGCTGAAGGTCGCGATATGCCCCATGCTGCCGCAAACGCGCCATTCGGGCGCCTCGCTGTCGCGGCCCGACAGATATTTGGCGCCGTGGACCTCTGCTGCATCCTCGACGATGGCGAGACCGTATTTCTCTGCCAGCGCGAGCACCGGATCCATGTCGACCGGATGCCCGAACATATGGACGACCATGATCGCCTTCGTGGCGGGGGTGATCCGGGCCTCGATCTGGTCGACGCGCATGTTGAAAGTGCGCGGACAACAATCGACGAGCACCGGCTTCGCTCCGGCCCGCACCGCGGCGAGTGCGCAGCTGATAATCGTGTAGCTCGGCATGATGACCTCGTCGCCCGCGCCGATCCCCAGCGCCTCGACGGCGACCTGCAGTGCCACCGTGCCGTTCGCGACGGCGATACCGTGCGCCTGGCCACAATAGTCGGCCCAGCTCTGCTCGAACTCGTCGACATAGCGTCCCGCGGACGAAATCCACCCGGTCCGGAAAGCGTCCTCGAGCGGAGCAAAATCCTCTTCGGTCAGCAGCGGCTCATTTACCGGCACCCACGTCATCAAAAGCGTTCCTTGTCCTTGTTGCCGGCATAGGGGCCCTGTTTCACCTCGAACAGAACCGTGTCTTCGTAAAGATGGAAACCATGCCCGCCGCCCAGCAGCAGGATGATCGCTCCCTCTTCCAGATCGCGCTCAGCGACGAACTTGCGCTGGCTGTCATAAATGGTGACCCTGCATCGTCCCTTGCGCACCACGATGCATTCGTTCGTGCCTTCGACCTGCCGGGTGATCGGAAGGTGGACGTGTGCCGGGATGTCCTGCCCCGCCCCGTAAACGATCATCCCCATCTGCAGGCTGAAATCGCCCGGCGTCATGAAGGTCGTTTCGGATGGCAGCCAGTGCGGGTCGACGATATAGGCGAGCGGAACGCCCTCGTCGCTTGCAATGACCTCGACGGGCGAAGACGGACTCATCACGGATATCGTCAGAAAAGCGAGCGGCGGCGCGCGCTGCTGGCCTGTTCGATTTCCGCTTCCACCAGATCGGCGTCGGCCATCTCATCCACCAGCGACTGGAAATCGACCTTCGGCACCCAGCCCAGCTTGGTCCGCGCCTTCGTTGCATCACCAAGCAGCGTTTCGACCTCGGTCGGACGAAAATATCCGGGATCGACTTCGACGATGCAGGTGCCGTCGGCAAGATAACCCTTCTCTTCGACACCCTCGCCTTCCCAGCGGATGTCCATACCAAGACGACGTCCGGCCACCTCGACGAATTCGCGAACACTGTGCTGCTCGCCGGTTGCGATGACGAAATCCTCGGGCTTGTCCTGCTGGAGCATCAGCCACTGCATTTCGACATAGTCGCGCGCATGGCCCCAGTCGCGCAGCGCGCTGAGATTGCCCAGATACAGGCGCTTCTGCAGGCCGAGTTTGATGCGGGCGAGCGCGCGCGTGATCTTGCGCGTCACAAAGGTTTCGCCGCGGATCGGAGACTCGTGGTTGAATAGCACGCCGTTACAGGCGTACATATTGTAGGCCTCGCGATAATTCACCGTGATCCAATAGGCATAGAGCTTGGCGACAGCGTAGGGCGAGCGCGGATAGAAAGGCGTGGTTTCCTTCTGCGGCACTTCCTGCACCAGACCGTACAGTTCCGACGTGGACGCCTGATAAAAGCGGGTCTTTTCGGCGAGGCCCGCAATACGCAGAGCTTCCAGAACGCGCAGCACCCCGACGGCGTCGGAATTCGCCGTATATTCGGGCTCCTCGAACGACACTGCGACATGGCTTTGCGCAGCCAGGTTATAGAATTCATCAGGCTCAACCTGCTGAATCACACGCATCAGACTACTGGAGTCGGTCATATCGCCGTAATGGAGCGTCAGACTCCCGCCACCTTCGTGCGGATCCGAATACAGATGATCGATACGGGCAGTATTAAAGATCGAAACCCGCCGCCTTATACCATGGACTTCATAGCCTTTCTTGATCAGGAACTCGGCAAGATAAGCACCATCTTGACCCGTAATACCTGTAATAACTGCCTTTTTCATCCACGAAGTCTTTCCAAAAACGATGCGACGCTGCCTAGAGCCTCGGGGGTATCAATGCAATAGATTAGCGCCGGATCAGCGCTGCTTCGCGCCTCGTCGGGCGGCTTCCGGTAGCGGGATCCGACGCAGGCGCGAATAGCTCTTCGACCGCCGCCCGAGGCTTCGCAATCAACCCTGCGCCTTGCCGATCCCAAGGTGCCGGAACAACTCGCGATTGACCTTGTGCACGTCGAAAATCTCTCGCGCCATCGCCAGGGACGCCTGCCCCATCGCCGCGCGCTCGGTTTCGTTTTCCACCAAGCGGATCATGGCATCGCGTAACGCCCCGACATCGCGAACCGGAATCAGATATCCGTTCTCGCCCTGCCTGACCGTTTCCCGGCAACCCGGCGCATCGGTGGTGATGATCGCCCTTCCCATCGCCATCGCCTCGAGTACCGAGCGCGGCGTTCCTTCCCGATAATAGCTTGGCAGCACGAAAACGCTCGATTCCGCGATGCTGGGACGGACATCGGCTTTGGGTCCCAGATATTCCACGCCATAGTCGGACCAGTCGCCGACGTCAGAGCTCGACACACCATCCGGGCCGGGATCGGTCATTCCCACGAGCAGGAAGCGGGCCTGCGGATATTGGCGCCGAACCTCCCGGGCAGCTTCCGCATATACCAGCACGCCTTTCGATCTAAGGAGACGGGCGACCATCACGAAAACCGGCGCAGACGGCAGCGGAACGGGCGCGAACTGTTCCAGGTTCACGCCCGACCCCCGGACAGTTCGTGCCTGCCCGCGATCGATGATGCCCGCTTTCACGAAATCCTCGACATCGTCGTTATTCTGGAAAATCACCACCGGGTTCTTTGCGAGCGCAGCGGCGTAAAGCCGCGTTGCGATCGCCTGCACCGCGCGCTGCTTCATCCCGGCGGCTTCGATCATCATATAGCCGATCCCGGTCACCATCGAACAGGCAGGCACCCCGGCCATCCGGGCGGCAATGCTGCCCCAGATGTTCGGCTTGATCGTATAATTGATCACCAGGTCGGGCCCGATACGCCGGATCAGGGCGCGCATCTCCCGAAGATAGCGAAGATCAGCAAGCGGATTCAGCCCCGACCGGCTCAAGGGCAGCGAGTGCGGCACGGCCCCGACCGATTCAAGGAATTCGAGCGCCTGCCCACCCATATCGGGTGCCGTCGCATGGACCTCATAGCCCTGCGCGATCATATCCCGGATCATGTCGCCCCGGAAATTCTCGAGCGAACGCGCCTGCGATCCATTGATCAGAATGGAATTCAACGAAACTGCTCCTATCAAACTGTCGGGGTGTTTTCAGGCAGGATATCGAAGCCAACCCCATCCGGCGGCGGCTGTAACAATTGCCCGCTTTCATCGATGACATTTCCCGGAACGGAGCGCCGCGGCCTAAGGATTCGCGCGGAACAATGCAATAGATTAGCGCCGCTTTACCCACGCGCGGACGGGCTTCAACAGCGGAATATGACCCAGCTTCGACAGAATCCGGCGGGGGCTCAGCAAGCGCCACAGCATCACCGCGCGCGCTTCGCCGATCGGCTTGATTTCCCGAACGCCGGCCCCCCGGTGCGCGGCCAACAATTCGGCGATCTCGCCCTTTCGCCCATCGAGAATCGCGTGCCACACGATCGCGTGACCCTCGGCATAAGCCGCCCAAGACAATCCGGCCACCGACGCCGCACGGCGCTCCGCTTCAGCGGCGATCTCACGAAACACCGTTTCCAGATCGTCCTGCGACCAGACAGGGTGCGTGATGCCGCCCGGCAGGTCGACGTGGAAGCCCTGCGGCGTGACGATCGTCTTGACCCCGGCGGCAAGCGCATCGAGCGTCCCGAGCGATCCCTCGTCGCGTCCGAGATAGACATAATAGTCGAAACCCGGAACCCGGCTCATCATCTCGACATAGTCGCCGCGATAATCGTCGGTCCCCGGCCAATAGGCAACCTCGGCACCCGCCTGCTCCAGCTTGGGAATCACGTCTTCCCAGCCCAAACCGAAAATTTCGAACCGGAACCCGTCAAGCCGCATCGAGCGCGCCAGGTCGACCAGCATGAATTCGCGTTTGCGGCCGTCAGCATAGAGGCGTGTCGTCAGTCCGATCACTATTCGTCGGGGCGTCGCGGCAAAGTCGTGTCCCGGAACCACGAAGGCCAGCGCCTCCTCCTCCACAGCTGCCGCGACCAGCATGTCGCACGTATGGCTCGACAGAGCGATGCCGACGTCGACGCCCGAAGTCAGCTCGTCCTTGACGAGCCCGACCTTGTAAGGATCGTCGAGATGCGTGATCAGCATGGTCGCCGGCGTATTATGAGGTACGTTGGCGAAGGCGTAGCTCATCCAGTGGTTGATGTCGGCATCGGCGTTTTCGGTTTCGCCCACGGTAACATCGAAGCCATATTGGGGGGCATATTCGGCGATGCGCGCCGCCATCTTTTCGATGATCCACGATTTGTTGTCATCCGTAAGGACAAGATGAACCCGGCGGCTCTTCACCATGTGATGATCTTCTTTTTCTTGAGGAGGATATAAGAAATCACAAAATAGGCCGAGTAAGCGACCGACAGCCCCAGAGCGGCGCCATAGATACTCCAGCTTGCCGAGCCCGATATCAGGGCGACAACCCCGATGACGGCGCCGATCATGCCGGACAAGGCCTGCAGTTCGGCGTTCCCCGACGCGATCGCGACCGAATGGGTCCAGACGAAGGGAAGCGCGACAACGATCCATATCGACATGAACGGAATGATCGACGGCACGTCGGAATAGGACGGTCCCAGCAAATAAGCTGTAAAGGGATAGGATATCACCCATATCCCCAGAAAGACGGCTATAGCCGCGAGGAAGAGATAGATCGTCGCCTTTTTCACTATCGCCGACAGCTCGTCCATCCTGCCATCCGCAACATAGGCGGCGATGTTCGGCAGGATCACAACGAAGACGGGATCCACGCACCTCCACGCCATCACGGCGATGCTCTTCGTAATCTTGTAGATCGCGACATTATGGGCGCTCAGGAAGATGCCGCAGATCAGCGTGTCGAGCTCCTTCACCACCGTGTCGACGGCGGAGATCGACTGACTGCTCAACAACAGCTTCGACCGACTGCGAAAGAACTCCACAAGGTTTCGGAAACCGGCCCGGTCGGCGACCTGGCTGCCATAACGCCGCACGGCGATGCGCCGGGCCAGAACAAGCGTCCACAGGTTGATGAGAAGCGCCGAGGGCAGCTGGACGAGAAAAGTCGATTCGATCGTGACGGTTGCGAAAAAATAGAGGGCAGCGCCGCCAGCCAGACGAATCGCCCAGTCGAACGATTGCAACAGCGCATATTGCTGAATGTTGCCCGACAAACGCATGACGCCAACCGCCAAGCTGTTCCCGACCTTGGCAAGGAATATCACCAGCGCGGCGAGCAGGGGCACGATCGGATCGACAACGAATCCGAGCGCATTCAAAATCAGCATCCCGGCCGGAATCGAAACGATGAATGCGATGATTCGTGACACCAGATCGAACAGAAACAGCGATCGCACATCGCGCGCCGCATCCTCTTCGGCGCCATTCTCGCTGAGAACGACGATCGACACTTCCTGGATACGATAATCGAACAGCGAGTTCACGACCGTCGGAACGGCTGCTGCGATTGCATAGATCCCGAATTCGGAGGGGCCGAGCACGCGCCCGGCAGCCAAGATGAACAGCGCGCCGAATATGGCAACGCCCAAACTGGCAACATACTGCCAAACCATGTCGCGCATCGAAAAAAGGGGGATGGACGACAGCAAGCTGGTGACCTTCGAGAAACTAGCTTTCAATGTGGTCGTCTTCTTTTCAGGAATCTCAACGGCAACTCCAAACCGGGATCGATCAGGGACCGGATCCCCAGCGAATGGTCGAGGTTCTGCCCCCTATCGCCCGGACGGGACGCAGGCAACCACCCTGATCATGCCCCAAGCACAGAATTTGTCCGGGGAACGATGGGGATGGCCTAGCCGCGGTAGTGCGCCTATATGCGCCGACGCGTGTAGCGGACGGGACTGTCGCGTAAGCCCGACCTGCATGAGGGAGCATTCTTCAAGATGGCCAAACGCTTGGTAGATATCGTGATTTCCATCCTGCTGATACCGCCGGCCCTGGTTGTCTGTTCGCTTGCTGCCGTCGCGATCTGGCTGGACATGAAAGCCAATCCGCTTTTCATTCAGGAGCGCGTCGGACGTCGCCGTCGGCCGTTCCGGCTGGTCAAGATGCGGACGATGCCTCCTGCGACGCCGCATCTGCCGTCTCACGAGGTCGGCGGCGCCGCAATCAGCAAGACGGGCACATGGTTACGCCGCCTGAAAATCGACGAATTACCGCAGCTTTGGTGCGTCCTGCGCGGCGACATGAGTCTGGTAGGGCCGCGCCCCTGTCTGGCAAGCCAGATCGAATTGATCGAAGAGCGCGAAAAACATGGTGTTTTCGATGCCCGCCCGGGAATAACCGGATTGGCGCAGATCCGGGGCGTGGACATGTCGACGCCCGCGAAGCTCGCGACGATCGATGCCGATTATGTCGGGAACCGGACCATGACGCAGGACTTTGAAATCCTGCTCCTCACCGTAACGGGAAGCGGCCGCGGGGATGCCGCCGCCTGACCGAAACGCACCTCGCGACCTCGCGGGCATTGCCGACCCCTCGCCCACGAGAAACCAATATCATTACGGCATTGGATCATTAAGGCATTGGCAGCCGTCGGCGTGAATCGGGAATATAGCGGCGTTACCTGCCCGATTTGGCATTGCTAAGCTTCAGGCCGGAAACGACGATGGTGGCCGGAGTTCGGCCGATACCGCCGGCGATCTGCATGTCGATTTTCAGCAGCCCGCAACCGGCGGGAATGCCCATCGACATCGCGCGCTGCTGCGGCAATGCTTCATCCAGCAGATTGACGGATTCCAGAATCACGCCGCTCCCCTTGCCCATTAGGCAGGTTATCCGCCAATTTGCGGCTGCCTGGACATTCGCCATCCTGTCGTCGATCTGCCAGAGAAAACGGGTGGCACCTTGTGGATCGAGCAACTTGCTCGCGGCCACGCCAACGGTCCCAGGCGACCCGAACAGGTCGAGGCCGATCCCGCCTGCGGCGGCGACCGCGGTACCGCTCTGCACGTTACTGTCCGGAAAATACCAGGCGAACGGCGGATATCCCTCACCGGTCGCCCCCTCCGACGCCCGGCTTATATCGTGCAGGCTATCGGGGTCCGCGCCAGGGAGCAACGGATAGAGTTGCAACGCCTCGCGGTACGATCGCTCGCGAACCAGGCGTTCAACCAAAGCGGCATAGGCCGGCCGCACATCGGGAATGTCCGGCGCCTTCTTGCCACGATCGATCAGCAACGTCGCGAGCGGCGCCGCGCGGGGAAGATTCTTTACCGCGGCGTGCATCAGGTCCAGAAACCAAGGGTTATCACCCCGGATATAGGGCGCAAGATGGCGCCGGCCGTCCGGCGAAAGCACGATCAGCGACAACCGCGGCATAATCGAGACCGCCGCCTCGCGATCGCCGCGCAACATGATATCGAAATTACGCAGCCCGGCCGCAATCAAGCCTCGACGAAGGTTATCGGCTCCGAGCCAGAGTTCCACAGCGCCATCGCGCCGCGACACCCGTTCGGCCTGGCGCATGGCTTGCCGCGCTCGTGGCATATCGGCCTGCAACTCCCTGCCCCGGCCGACCAGCCACAGCGAGCGCGGCGTCAGCGGTGCCAACCGCAGCGTCGACTGCCCTACCGCGATCGCGCGCTTCGCATTGGCCTTGTCCGGCGATTCGAACATCTCGATCGACAAACGCATCTGGCCAGCGCGCCAAGAGAAAAACCCGCCGCCCAATGGCCGGAAACTTTCGACGGCCAGCCCCACCGAAGCCGCCGCCTGGGAAAAGGCGAGCACGGCCAGACCGAGCCCGACAAGCCAGCCGAGAAACAGTTTCGGTGTCAGTTTGATTGCGCTCGTCACCGGTCGCCGCCTTCCCAGATCAGCCTTTGCTGTTTTCTACGGCGTCCTTGCCATAACCGTACCCATAGCCATAGCCATAGCCATAGCCGGACTGACGCGCGCGATACTTCGTCAGCAGCGCTCCGAGCACGTGGCCACGGGATTCCCGAAGTCGGGCGATCGCCGCCTGCGAAGCCCGGACGGCGGTCCGGTCGGCTTCGATGACATAGATGACGCCTTCAACCGCGTTCGAAATAAGCGGTGCGTCGGAGAGGCCCAGCATCGGCGGGCTATCGAGAATCACGTGCGCGAACCGCTCGGAGAGAGCACGCACCAAGGTTGCAAGCCGTTCGCCGCTGAGCAATTCCGACGCGCTCGGCGGCATGGGGCCCGCACTGATAAAGCTGACGTTGGAATCACCGACTTTCTGGATCAGCTTTTCCCAATCGTCATCGCCGGTCAGGAAGTTGGAAACGCCCTTCGAATTGTCGAGACCAAGGCGCGACGCGACGATCGGCCGGCGCATGTCGACGTCGACGAGAACCACCGAGCCGGATGTGCGACCGATGACACGCGCCAGCGAGTAAGCCGACGTCGATTTTCCTTCCGACGGGAGCGTGCTGGTCAGCGCCATGGTCCGGGGCAGGCCGTGATCGGTCGAGAAGCCCAGATTCGTCCGTACGGTCATATAGGCCTCGGACAGCACCGACTTCGGATCGTCGATGTTCGCCAGATTTTCGTCCTCGACGACCGGAATCGCCCCGAGCAGCGGCACGCCCAGGCGATCGGTAATCTGCTGCGGCTCGCGGATGCTTTCGTCGAGATTCTCGAGAATGACGACGACACCGCCAGCAATCAGCAGGCCCAGCGCCAGCGCCAGCGCAAGGTTCAGCAACAGACGCGGCGAAGAGGGCTTGAGCGGGGTGACGGCGTCATCGACGATCGAGATATTGTTCGTGCCGACGCCGGCGACGCCAATCTCTTTATAGCGCTGGAGCAATCCGTCGTAGAGCTGACGGTTGGTATCCACTTCGCGCTGATAGATATTGTACTGGATGCTCGAACGATTTTCGTTGTCCAGCCTGCCCAGAAGCATGTCGACGCGGTCGCGAAGATCGCTTTCGCGCTGGCGCGCCGCCTCATAGTCCGCACCATAGGCACCGCGAACGCGGCTTTCTTCGGCCGCGATGGCACGATCGAGAACCGCAATCCTTTCGCGCGCCTCCTGGGCCGCCGGATAGGCGGGTTCGAACCGCACCAGCAGTTCCTGATAAGCGGCGTTCGCTTCCGCCCGGCGCTGCCGAAGCGCACCAAGCCCTTCGTTCGAAAGCCCGAGCTGGGTGCTGCCCGGGGCGCGGGCCGCCTTCAGCCGCGATTCTGCCTGGGCGCGTTCGGCAGTGGCCAGAACGAGCAGGCGGTTGAGCTGTTCGAGGTCGCTCGAAGCAAGCGTTTGCGTCGTCTGCGTCCGGCCGTCCTCGCTGCGCGTCTCGGCGAGGCGCACGATACCTTGCCGGGCAGCATAGTTCACGAGATCACGTTCGGACTTTTCCAGCCGGTCACGCAGTCCCTGCAATCGTGTCTCCAGATACACGCGCGCATCGGCCGTCGACGCCAGCCGCCGATCGAGGCTCTGCTGGACGAATTCGGTGACCCAGGTGCTGGCGATCAGGCGCGAGAGCTTCGGCGACGCGCTCGAATAGCTGACATCGACCAGCGCCGACCCGCGCAGCGGCGAAATGCTGATATGGTCGATCAGCAACTCGACCGCCTGGCGCTCCCGCTCGCGAAGGTCGGACGCCGAAATCGGCCCGGATCGGGCACCGGACAGCAGCCCTTCCCCTTCCGGGGTCGTGTTGTGTGCTTCGAAAAATTCCGGATTGCGGGCGAGCCGCAGCTTTCGCTCGACGCGCTCGGCGAGCGAGCGAGCGTTGAGGAGCGAATATTGCGTGAGGTAGAATTCTTCGTTGGGACCCTTGGCCTCGCGCTGCAACCCCTCGACGTTGGTGACATTCGCCTGCTCGCGCGCGATCTCGATCCGCGACGTCGCCGTATATTGCGGGGTCAGGAGCAAGGTGATGATCGCGCCCGCGACCGTGATCGCGCCGACGATCGCAATCGCCAGCCACAGGTGACGCTTCAGCGCATTCCAGTATTCCAAGAGCACCGGCGCCGACCAGCGGCTCCCCGAGCCTTTCTGGTCAAGGTCGCCCGCCTGCGCTGTCGTCGTCATTTCAGACATCAATGAATCTTTCGCTCAATCACAAATTGTCAGTTGTTGTTGTCGAGTACCGCGACCAGCGGGGAGACAAACAGGGGCGAAATGGAGACAATCTGCTGGAGCAGCCTGCGTCCGGGCGAATTGCCGACAACGACGATGTCGTTGGGATAGAGGATCGGATCGGCGTAGGCGCCGCGCCGGATAGCCGCGAGATCATAGAGTGCGATCATCTGGCGCCCGTCCACCTTGCGATGGATGACAACCTCGCGCAATTGCGCGAACTCGGTCGCACCGCGGGCTCCCGCGACCGCACGCATGAGCGTCATGCCCGCGATGATCGGATAATTGCCGGGCTGCTGGACTTCGCCGTCTACCGTGACGAAATTGCTGACCGACTGTTCGAGGTTCACCGCCACCTGCGGATTCCGGACATAGCCCGCGCGCATTTGCTCTGTGATCCGGTTCGTCGCTTGGCCAATCGAAAGGCCGGCGACGTGCACGACCCCGGCAATGGGAATCGTGACGTTGCCCGAACCGTCGACGGTCACTCGCCGGTCCTTGAGCTCCGAAAAGCCCATCACGTCGATAACCAGCTTGTCGAAAGCGCCTATGCGATAAACATAGATTTGATCCGCCCCCAGTTCGCCGCCCGGCCCTGGAAGTTCGGACAGATCCACGCGTGTGACCGTGGGGCCACCCAGCCCCTTGCCGACAATGCCCTGACCGCAACCGGCAACCGTCACGGCGAGCGCGATCGTCAAAATCTGCCAAGCCATTTTCAGGCCGGATTCTTTAACCTTACGTGGCATAATTCCTGTCACTTCTGATTGTACCTATAGGCGTTTGCGCACCACACTGCTGCGATCGTGGCATATAGCAGGAGGGACGGGACCCGCAGCGGATAGTCGGTCATGCTGGCCAGAGCAAGCATCACGATAATCGCGAACCCGGCGCGCCCCAAAATCTGGATCGAGTAGTCGGGATCGTCCCGGACAGCGCCGCGGCGGCGCCACAACGACAGGAAGGCTGCTCCCGCCAACACGACGGCCCACAAGAAAAGAAGCAGCGCGGGCACGCCGCCCGTCACCAGCCATTCGGCATAGTCATTATGTGCGTGATTGAAGTAGAAGGCCGTTACGAATGCATCGGGCTCGAGGACCTGATAGACTTCGACGAATGTTCCGAACCCGCTTCCGAACGGGAAGTAATTGCCGATCGCCTCGACGACGACCGGAAAGGCCTGGACGCGTAGCTCCGACGACGGGTCGGTTTGCAACAACCGCTGAAGCGCCGGCGTGTTCGCAACGACAATCAGCCCGAGAACGAGCAGGAATACAGCCACGGACAGCCCTACAAGGCGCGAGCGGTGCCGTCCCCTTACGCCGACCACGCGCCCCTGAGAAGCCGGTGGACGATACACCCACCAGCCAAAACCGATTCCGACGAGCAGCAGCACGATCCCCGACCGCGACCCCGTCATCAGGGCACACGAAAATACCAGGCACGCCGCGGTGACCGTCATCGCACGCTGGAAAAAGAGCTTGTCCGGCTTTCCTCTGAACAGAGAAAGATTGGCCGCGAGCAACGGATAGAGCGTTGCGAGAAAGGCCGCCTGATGATTGCGGTTGGCGAACAGGCCGACGCCGAGGCCATTGTTCGTCAGGCGATAGAAATACAGCAGGCCGTTCGACGGGCCGATGGCCTGGATCATGCCGATCACGCCGCTGAACATTCCGATCCCGATCAGTACGAGCAGCAATTGGCGATTCCGACTGGAATCGAGTGCGAGTGCGGCGATCAGGACCGCCAGCGGTCCCAGCAACGAAAAGAGAACGTTCCAAGTCCGCGCCTGCGCCACCGACAGTGGTTGCCACGGCAGGTCCATCCCTGCGCTCCTGTATACGTCAACGATAACGTCATGGCCGGGAAGCGCCGTCCAGATCGAAGGCGGCAGCGGCACAAGATGAAGACCGGTCAGCAGAAGCACCGCCGTGCCGAACAGCAACAGCGGCCTGCCCCGCTGCCACGCGCCCCCCCAGCATTGGGCAACGGCGAGGCAGAATAACAGTGCCGATACCGGACGCCAGACCAACAGCGATACGAGATCATCGCGCGCTCCGCCCGCGATGAGGAACGCCAGAACAATCGCCGAAAGGACGATGATATAAGCCGGATGCTGTGCGCCGCTCTCGCCTGAGAGCCCGAGAACCCGGTCCAGAATAGGCTTTTTCATATGTTATCGCACCCGATCATGCCCCGGCGACACGCCGGCTCCCGATATGATCGGAAACCGCGGGGCGGTTCGGGTGCGCATAGTCAGGAACAGCGTGGCGAACAACTGCCATCGCGCGCTCCGCGTCTCCAGCGTCCAGCCCCCTCGCCATTTCGTCAAGCAGGCGGGAAAGTTCGGCCCAATCCATGCGGGCTTCGCGGGCTCGCATGATGCGGCTGTGATCCGTCGGTTCGGGATTGTCCCCGATCAGCAGCTCTTCATACATTTTCTCGCCCGGCCGCAACCCGATCTCTTCGATGGCGATATCACCGTCGGGATCGTTTTCATCGCGTACCGTGCAGCCCGAGAGCTGGATCATCGAACGCGCAAGATCGTAAATACGGATCGATTCGCCCATATCGAGAACAAATACTTCTCCGCCCTTCGCCATCGCACCCGCTTGCATTACAAGCTGCGCCGCCTCGGGAATGGTCATGAAATAGCGCGTGACATCCCGATGGGTCAGCGTAATCGGCCCGCCTTCTGCAATCTGCTGTCGAAACCGGGGAACGACGGATCCGCTGGAGCCCAGCACGTTACCGAACCGCACCATCGAAAAAATAGTCCCGCTTCCCTCATCGGCTCGCGCCTGAAGGATCAGCTCGCAGATACGCTTCGACGCGCCCATAACATTCGTCGGTCGAACGGCCTTGTCCGTGCTCACGAGGATGAAGCGCGAAGCCCCCGCGCGCTCGGCTTCCAGGCAGCAGTGATATGTTCCGAACACATTGTTGCGCAGACCCGACAACGGGTTGCCCTCGACCAGGGGAACATGCTTGTAGGCTGCGGCGTGAACGACCGTTTGTGGCCGGTGGCGACGCATGATCCGCGACGCGACCAGCGCCTGCGAGATATCGGCAAGCTCCGGAACGATCTCGACCTTGCGATCCGCTCCCACGCGCTCCTGCAGTTCGGTCAAAATGGAATAGAGAGCGTATTCGGAATGCTCGACCAAGATCAGCCGGCGCGGTCGGCGGGACATGATCTGGCGGCACAGTTCCGACCCGATCGAACCTCCGGCGCCCGATACCAGCACCACCTTTTCTTCGATCGCACCGCTCAGGAGGGTTTCGTCCGGCGGCACCGGATCGCGCCCCAGCAACTCCTCGACCTGAACGTCGCGCAGATCGCGAACCGACACTCTGCCGTCGATAATATTGCCGAGACTTGGCAACGATCGCACCCGCACCGAATGATGCTTCAGCTGCTCGACGATCTGAATCCGACGCGAACGGGGAACACCGGGCAGCGCAAGGAAGATTTCATCGAGCGCCTGTTCCTGAATCGTTTGCCCGATATTCGCTGTACCGTGAATCCGCACGCCATCGACGCGGTGCCCCTCGATGCTCCGGTCGTCGTCGAAATAGCAAACGAGCGCTGCGTCGCCATCCTGACGTATGGCAAAGCCGAGTTGCTGCCCCGCCCGCCCCGCTCCGTATATCGCGACACGGCGCCCCCTCCTTTGTCGCGCCACGTGAAGGATATCGACCAGCGCATAACGGATCGCGATGCGGCTGAGCGCAAGCAAGAGCAACAAGAGCATGGGTTGCAGCACGCCGATGGTGCGAGGGACGTCCTTTATGCCGATAAAACTGAAGATCGTTATCATCGGCAGCGACAGGATCAGACAGGCGATGGCAAGATCGATCATGGTCCGCCCGCCGGCAAAGCGGATTATCGATCGATAGACGCCGCACCAGCGCGCCGCGACCAGCCAGGAAGGGATGGCGACAGCCAGGACCATGCCTACGGCCGGACTGACGAGATCCCAAGCGCCCAGCCGGATAGAAAAGGCGAGCCAGACGGAAACAACACAATGCGTAATATCCATCGCAAGCGCGATGGCGCGACGCGCAGTGCGCGGCAGATCGGCCAGCCAGCGCAGCCTGGCGACGATCAGGTCGATAACGATCGAGGAATCAACAGATCGAGGCTGAATCACCATGAAAGCTATAATTCTTTCGTTGAACCGATCTGTCTGCGCGCCGTCAAACGTTGCGAACCGCACAAAGCCACAACAACATTCAATCGAGCGCCCCGGCCATTAAAACGCATTGCTGACCCAGGCAACGACAAAGGTCAAAAAGTGGGCGGTCAGGGCCGCGATCAGGCCGTCGCCGATCCACCATCTGTATTGAGGTAGCACCTGCTCGTGCCTTCAAGAACGATCGCCGTCAGCACACCCGACTGATAGGCCCCCGTATCTATGCCGATCCGGTTCGGGCATTCGTCGACCTCTTCACGGATCGTATGCCCGTGAACGACCATCACGCCATGATCGCGCCCATCCTGCAGGAAATCTTCCCGAATCCAGCGCAGGTCGGCGAGCGATTGCCGTTCCAGCGTCACGCCCGGACGGATGCCGGCATGGACAAAAACATAATCGCCGATCGTGATGATGTCCTCGCCCTGACCGAGGAAATCGACGTGCGCCGCGGGCACCATCGCAGGCAGCCGCTCGGCGACTTCCTCGAAACTTGCAGCGGTCAGGCTCGCGTCGTCCTTCCAATAGCTGCCGACCGTGGCATCGCCCCCGATCCGCATGAAATAGCGTAACCGGCGGACATCGCCCGTCAGTGCCGCCAGAAAGCACTCCTCATGATTGCCGACGAGCAAGCGCAGATCCTCGAACTCGTCGCGCAGACGGATTGCGCGCTCGACGACCTCGGCCGATTGCGGGCCGCGGTCCACGAGATCACCGAGAAGTATCAGCGTCACACGGGCCGGTCCCCGTGCGGCATTGTCGGCGCGGATCAGACCGAGGAGTTCGGCAAAAAGATCGTCGCGACCATGAATGTCGCCGATCGCATAGACGCGCTGCCCCTGGGGAATGGCAAAGCTGTTCCGCGCAGGGGGAACCGACTTGCTCTTACGCTTCCAGAACATGAAAAGGGTCCAACTTCCAAATATTTTCGCCGGCGACACAGACGAACCGGGGCCAATGCGCAAGAACCGCCCCTAGCCGCCCGACCGGCAGGAGACAATAACGGCTTTCTGAGGCAGATGTTGCACCTTCGGGCCGGCGTCTTCCATTGGGCGTCGGCACCAGCTTAAGGGTGTCGCAATATTTGCTGCTTAATCAACCGTTAGCCACCCCGGTCATTGCCCGATTGCAGCGGGAGGCCAGTGGCCGGAGAATCAGAAGATGAAGGTGATGACGGTCTTCGGCACGCGCCCCGAAGCGATCAAGATGTTTCCCGTTGTTCACGCCCTCCGGAAACGGGACGGGATCGACGTGCGCGTCTGCGTTACGGCGCAACACCGGGCAATGCTCGATCAGGTTCTGGAAATCGCACAAATTGTCCCCGACACGGACCTTGACATCATGACGCCGAACCAGACGCTCGACGCGCTGCTGGCCCGGCTCGTCACCAGCCTCGGTGAGACCTTCGATCGTGAAAAACCCGATCGCGTGCTCGTTCATGGTGACACGCTGACCACGATGGCCGCGACGCTCGCCGCCTATTTCCGCAAGATCCCGGTCGGCCATGTCGAGGCGGGCCTGCGCAGCGGAAATATCTATCACCCCTGGCCCGAGGAGGTGAACCGCAAGGTCGCCGGCGCGGTAGCCGATCTTCATTTCGCGCCGACGGAAACCGCCGCAGCCGCCCTGCGCGCCGAAAACGTACCTGCAAGCCGGATCCATATCACCGGCAACACGGTCATCGACGCACTACTCGCGACCAAGGCACGGATCGATGGGGAACCCGCGCTCGCCGCCGGGCTCGACCCGCTGATCGAACGCTTCGCGGGCAAGCGAATCATCGCGGTCACCTCGCATCGGCGCGAGAATTTCGGCGACGGCATGAAGGCGATCGCCGACGCCATCGCCGGCATTGCCGCACGACCCGACGTTGCGGTGATCTTCCCCGTCCATCCGAACCCCCACGTACGCGGCGCAATGGAGCCGATTCTCGGCGGGCTTTCGAACGTCGCGCTGATCGATCCGCTCGACTATCCGCACTTCGTCCGCCTGCTCGGGATGAGCACCCTTGTCCTCACCGACAGCGGCGGGGTGCAGGAGGAAGCGCCGTCGCTCGGCAAGCCCGTGCTCGTGATGCGCGAGACGACCGAACGCCCCGAAGGCATCGAGGCGGGCACCGCGCGGCTCGTTGGCACCGACAAAAATCGTATCGTTTCGGAAATTTTCAGCCTTTTGGACGATGAAGGCACCTATAATGCCATGGCCCGCGCGCATAATCCTTTCGGAGACGGCCGCGCGGCGACACGAATTGCGGAGATTATTGCGCGTGCTCATTGATAGCGAACAGAAGGTCACGGTCCTCGGGCTCGGATACATCGGCCTGCCGACGGCTGCGCTGATCGCGCGGTCGGGCAGCAAGGTCACGGGAATCGACGTCAGCCGGCATGTCGTCGACACCGTCAACAACGGCAAGGTGCATATCGAGGAAGTCGATCTCGACGGACTCGTCCAGGGTGTCGTGGCGCGCGGCGCGCTCGTCGCCTCGACCGAGGTCGCGCCCGCCGACGTCTTCGTCATCGCGGTGCCGACGCCGCACGACGAGGAACATCGCCCCGATATCGGCCACGTCCTGTCGGCCGCGCGCGCGATCGCGCCGAAGCTGGAGTCGGGCAATCTCGTCATCCTCGAATCGACCTCGCCCGTCGGCACGACCGAAAGGGTCGCCGCGCTGCTCGCCGAGCTCCGTCCCGACCTCAAAGTCCCCGGCGCCTGCAGCGGCGCTGCCGACATCTTCGTCGCCTATTGCCCCGAGCGCGTACTGCCGGGCCGCATCCTTGTCGAGCTGGTCGACAACGACCGCTGCATCGGCGGCATCACCCCGCGCTGCGCGCGCCGCGCGATGACCTTTTACCGCCAGTTCGTCCGCGGCGCCTGTGTCACCACCTCGGCGCGCGCCGCCGAAATGGTGAAGCTCGTCGAGAACAGCTATCGCGACGTCAACATCGCCTTCGCCAACGAACTGTCGATGATGGCCGAGCATATGGGTGTCGACGTCTGGGAGGTGATCCGCCTCGCCAACCGCCACCCGCGCGTCAACATCCTCCAGCCCGGCCCCGGCGTCGGCGGCCACTGCATCGCGGTCGACCCCTGGTTCCTCGTGCATGGCGCGCCCGCACACAGCCGCCTGATCCGCACCGCGCGCGAGGTCAATCTTGCGAAGACCGCGCATGTCATCGGCGCGGCTGAAATGCTCGTGTTGCAGCATCCGGAGGCGCGTGTCGCCTGCCTCGGCCTCGCCTTCAAGCCCAATATCGACGATTTCCGCGAAAGCCCCGCGGTCGAGGTCGCCGCCGCGCTCGCGCGCCGCTTCGGACAGCAGATCCGGATCGTCGAACCCTATGCGCGCGGACTGCCGATGGAATTCGCGGGAACCGGCGCCGAACTGATCGATCTCGACAGCGCGCTGGCCCAGTGCGATCTGCTCATCGTTCTCGTCGATCACGACCTCTTCAAGTCGATCCCGATCGAGGAACGCGGCGACAAGATCGTCTATGACACGCGCGGGCTGTGGCTCGATCAGCCGAATGGTCCGGGCAGCAATCGTTTGCACAAGGCCGCCTGACGCTCTTCGCTTGACCCTGCGCGAACGGGCCCGCATCTGGGGCCGATGTTCACGCGTCTCGAAACCATCGTCGTCGAAAAGCCATGGGGCCGTACCGATATTCCCGGGGATTTTGGTGATTTCGGCGGCCGCCGTATCGGCGAGATCTGGTTTTCGAACCCCGCCGGCGACGACGCGCCGATCATGGTCAAATTCCTTTTCACGTCGGAACGGCTGTCGATTCAGGTTCACCCCGACGATGCGGCCGCGCAAGCCGCAGGCTATCCGCGCGGCAAGGAGGAATGCTGGCTGATTCTCGACGCGCAGCCGGGTGCCGAACTTGGCGTCGGCCTCAATCGCCAGAGCAGCCTTGATGAACTCCACGACGCAGCGCTCGACGGCAGCATTGTCGACTTGATCGATTGGCGCCCGTCAAAAACGGACGATTTCGTGTACAATCAGGCGGGTACGATCCATGCGATCGGCGGCGGGCTGACCGTCGTCGAGGTGCAGCAGAATGTCGACTGCACCTATCGCCTCTACGATTATGGCCGCCCGCGCGAACTGCATCTCGATCAAGGGCTGAAGGTCTCGAACCCCCGCCCCGTCCACGATCCGCGCGACACGGTGGTCGACCCCGCCCGCAACCGCATGCTCGTCAACGGACCGCATTTCCATCTGGCGCAACTCGCCGCGCCGCCCGATCCCGCGCTGCTCGGACAGGCGACCGGCGAACTCACCTTCGTCCCGCTCGCGGCGGGATGCCGCGTCGCGGGCGAAAGCGTTGCGCTTGGCGAAGCCGTGCTCCTCACCGACCCCGCGGCGATCGAGATCGACGACGGCGCTCGCGCGCTTCTGACCTGGCCCGCCTGAGCCACATCCACCCTCCCCTTGCGGGGCGCGGACCCATCGCCCATATCCCGCCGCATGACCAATACCCATGCGCAAAGTGCCGCGCCCTGGCACGGAACCACCATCCTTTCCGCCCGCAGCGCCGACAAGGTCGTCATCATCGGTGACGGTCAGGTCTCGATGGGCCAGACGGTGATGAAACCCAACGCGAAGAAGGTCCGCCGCCTTCACGACGGCAGCGTCATCGGCGGCTTCGCCGGCGCCACCGCCGACGCCTTCACCCTTTTCGAACGGCTCGAGGCCAAGCTCGAACGCCACAACGGCCAGCTCCTCCGTGCCGCGGTCGAACTCGCCAAGGACTGGAGGACCGACAAATATCTGCGCAACCTCGAGGCGATGATGATCGTCGCCGACAGGGAGGTGACACTCGTCATTACGGGCAACGGCGACGTGCTCGAACCGAAGGGCGGCATCGCCGCGATCGGCTCGGGCGGTAATTATGCCCTTTCGGCCGCACGCGCGCTCGCCGACTATGAAAAGGATCCCGAGGTGCTGACGCGCAAGGCGATGGAGGTCGCGGCCGATATCTGCGTCTATACCAACGACCAGTTCACCTCCGAAACCATTGAAATCCGGAAATAAGCATGAACAAGGACCTGACTCCGAAGGCCATTGTGGCCGCCCTCGACACGCATATCATCGGCCAGAACGCCGCGAAACGCGCGGTCGCCGTCGCGCTCCGCAACCGCTGGCGGCGCCAGCAGCTCGCGCCCGACCTTCGCGATGAGGTGAACCCCAAGAATATCCTGATGATCGGCCCCACGGGCTGCGGCAAGACCGAGATTTCGCGCCGCCTGGCGAAACTCGCCGACGCGCCGTTCATCAAGGTCGAGGCCACGAAATTCACCGAGGTCGGCTATGTCGGCCGCGACGTCGAGCAGATCGCGCGCGACCTCGTCGAGGAAGCCGTGCGGCTCGAAAAGGACCGCCGCCGCGAAGCCGTGCGCGGCGCCGCCGAGGACGCCGCGATGGAGCGGCTGCTCGACGCGCTGACCGGCAAGGGGGCCAGCGAAGCCACCCGCGAAAGCTTCCGCCAGCGTTTCCGCGACGGGCATCTCGTCGAAAGCGATGTCGAGATCGAGGTCTCGGACGCGCCGTCGATGCCCTTCGAGCTCCCCGGCCAGCCCGGCCAGGTCGGCATGATCAACCTGTCCGACATGCTCGGCAAGGCGCTCGGCAACGCACCGAAGAAGCGCCGCCGCATGAAGGCGATGGACGCGTGGAAGCGCCTGCTCGAGGAGGAGCAGGACAAGCGCCTCGACCAGGACGATGTCGCGCGCGTCGCGCTCTCCGACGCCGAGGCGAACGGCATCGTCTTCCTCGATGAAATCGACAAGATCGCGGTCAGCGACGTCCGCGGCGGCTCGGTGAGCCGCGAGGGCGTCCAGCGCGACCTGCTGCCGCTGATCGAGGGCACCACCGTCGCGACCAAATATGGCCCGATGAAGACCGACCATATTCTCTTCATCGCATCGGGCGCCTTTCACGTCGCCAAACCGAGCGACCTGCTCCCCGAGCTGCAGGGCCGCCTCCCCATCCGCGTCGAGCTCGGCGCGCTGACCGAGGAGGATTTCGTCCGCATCCTCAGCGAGACCAAGGCGGGGCTGCCCGAACAATATGCGGCGCTGCTCGGAACCGAGGGCGTGACGCTGAACTTCAAGCCCGACGCGATCGCGCGCGTCGCGAAGCTCGCCGCCGAGGTCAACGAGAAGGTGGAGAATATTGGCGCCCGCCGGCTCCAGACGATCATGGAACGGCTCGTCGAGGAGATCAGTTTCACCGCCGAGGACGCCCCGGGCACGACGCTCGATATCGACGCCGCCTATGTCGACAAACAGCTTGCCGACGTCGTAGGCGACACCGATCTCAGCAAATATGTGCTCTAGGGTGTGATGGCCGTTTTTCGACCGGAAGCGGCCACTCTCTTTCATCGTCACCCCGGACTTGATCCGGGGTCCATGACTTCAGCGCTGCGATGGATCCCGGATCAAGTCCGGGATGACGAATGTCTGGAATCCACCCCGAAGTTGCAAGCCGAACCGGTCGCGGGGGCGTTTGGACGGGGACGTCTGGAATCGAATCCGGCAGCACATACCCGGTATCGAGCCGCCGGACAGGTCAGGCAGGCACGACGACGAAAATGTCGCCGTTCGTCGCAAGAATATAGAGATTGCGGGCGCCATCCTCGCCGAAAGCGAGAGTCGGACCCGCCGGATTAAGGCTGGGTGTCGAGCTGGGGCTGTAAGGGTTTGCCCTGTTCTGTATCATGCCGGCGATGGCCAAGCTGCCGTAGTCCGCTCTGAGCGGATGTCCCGTTACATAATGCCCCTGGAGCGCTTCAACGCTTCCGCGATACACATAGCCGCCGACGAAAGCGGCTTGGCCGGGGTCCGGCGGAGCCAAGCCCGTTCGCCCACTCACCACAGGATAACGAAACGGGTCGGGTATGGGTGGGCTCGCCAGGGAGTGCACGCCGCGAATGGATGAGTAATTGGACCCGACATCCAGTTGCGGACGCACCCAGTTCAACTCGCTTTGATAGCCGGCCCGGATGCCGAGATACTCCCCATAGTCATTGACCCACAAGTGACCGCTGTACAGGTCGAAGGCGAGCTTGCGCGGATGCAGCATGCCGAGCGTCCAGATTTCGGGCGCGCCGCCGGCGGTCGCGAACGGATTGCCTGCCGGGATCGCATAGTCGCGAAGATCGTCGCCGGGAAAGGCGTCGCTGGCGACGTCGACGCGCAGGATCTTGCCGAGCAGGTCGCCCGTATTTTCCCCCGTACCCGTACCGGCGCCGGTGCCGATGTAGAGGAAACCGTCGGGGCCGAAGGCGATCGAACCGCCGACCAGCTGGTTGTTCGGGCTGGCGACGCGCAGGATGATATCGGCCGACGCGGGATCGATCTGGTCCTTGTTCTGCGCCAAGGTCCGGTAACGCCGGAGCTCGAGGTTGCCGGCGGGTGTCGTCAGGGCGACATAGACCCGCCCGCTCTGCGCGAAGTCGGGCGCCGGAACCAGCCCGATCAGCCCGCGATCGCCATCGACGGCGATCTCCGCCGACACGTCCATGAAGGGCGTGTTCGCGGTCATGCCGTTGGCGGTCGTCAAAAGATGCACCTGCCCGGTCTTTTCCGACACCAGCACCCGCGCCGTATCACCCGGTATCGCGACAAGATTGGTCGGCCGGTCGAAACCGCCGGCGACCTTGCGCACGCCATAGGCCCCGCCCGTCACATCGGTGATGGCGATATCGACCAGCTGCCTGGCGTTGGCCTTCCCGTCCGAAACGGAAATTTCCACCGTATAGATATTGTCCGCATTGGCGTCGGCCGGAGCCTCGAAATCGACCGGGCTGCGAAACGACATCGCGCCCGCGGCGCTGATCTGGAGCAGCGCGGCATCCGGTCCGCCCGAAATGACATAGGTCAGCGGATCGTTGTCGGGATCGGTTGCCGTCGCCGTGAATACGGTGCCGGTCATATTCTCGGGAACCGAGGCATTGCCCCGCGCCTGGATCGTCGGCGCCTGATTGGGCGCGGGCGGCGGCGTATCGCTCCCGCCCCCACCACCGCAACCGGCCAAGGCCAAAAGCGAGGCTGCACCGAATAAGCCAAACCGCCGAAATAATGTTCCGGTATCTCGCATGATCCTCTCCGTATGGCGGGCACCGAAAATGGCATCCGAATCCCGTCACATAATTGTCTTGGCCCTTGGATATTGAATTGGCAAGAAATGCAATTGAAGCATAATGTTATAATTGTCAGAAAACGGGATATGCATCGTTCAGCCGCCCCGTGAATATCCGCGCCGGTAAATGGCAGGAGCCGACGCGACAGCCGCAGAATGGACACCCCGATCAGCGCCGCCTGATGCCGTAGTCGATCCGGATCCGGACCCACGCGCCGACCATCGACCGCCCGCCGACCCGCGGCGGCCGCACGCGGAACTGCCACGCCGCCGCGAGCACCGCGCGCTCGATCTGCGATCCGAACGGATATTCGTCGAGCCCGACGCAATCCTCGACGTGGTAATCGGGCGCCGTCCGGCACGCGATCAGCCCCCAGCCGGGACCGTTGGCGGTCGACAGATAGCCGCGCAGCTCGTCGTCGCTCGGCTCGCGATACCAGGCTGCGGCATAGAGCGGCTCGCCGTTGGGCGCCGTTCCCACCCGTTCGGAATCGCGCGATGCGGGCGATCCGCCGGTATCGGGCGGCCCGTAGACCCGCCCGCTCGGCGGGCGCGCGGCGATCGGGGGATTGGCCGGCGACGGCGACCGTTCCGCGGGCGGCGCGATCGGTGGTGTGGCGGCCTGCGGGGGCAGCGGCGGCGCCGGTATCGGCGGCCGCGGTTCGTCCGGTGTGGGCTGCGGCGTCGTGGTCCGCTTTTCGGTCCGTTCGGGCGCCGGGCTCTCCGGTTCGGCGGCATCGTTCGGCGCTTCGGCCGCTTCGAGGTTCACCACGCTGATGAACTCATCCCTTTTGTCGGGCTGCTTTTCCGGCCCCCACGCGAAGAGCAGAAGGAGCAGGAGCGCCGCGATCGCGATGGCAAGGCCGATGGAGAGCGCGCGGCGCCCCGCCCCGATGTTGAGCGGTTCGATGTAGGGCGTGGCGGAAGCAGGGCTCAGCGGAAGCAATCTCTGGTGATGGAGCCCGCTGGTCAGGTGCCCGGGGAACTTGGCGCGACGGATAGTCGGGCGCCGGAGCTTTGACAAGCGCGCGCACCGTCCGGCGCCTGAAAGGGCGGCCGGAACCCGCGTCGAAATCCGGGTTCCGGCGCGCTCCGCGTCCTGACCCTAGAGGGTCGCCCCCAGCGTCGGCGAATCGAGGTCGAGCTTGTCGGCGGGGATCACGACAAGGTCGGGGCGCAGCGCGCGGAGCTTGTCGATGAACTTCGCCGAATCGCCGACGACGACGAGCGATGCGCGCTCGGGCGTGACGGTTTTCGCGGCGACCGCGTTCGCGGCCGCGGGCGTCACCGCGCCGAGCCGCGCGGCATAGCTCAGCGCGTCGGCGGGCTGCAGCCCCTGCAGGATCAGCCCCGAGACGATCGCGCCGACCCCGCCGCCGGTTTCGAACTGGCGGCCATAGGCGCCTTCGAGAAAGGCGCGGCGCTTGGCAAGCGCGTCGGCGGTGATCGGTTCGGCGCCGAGCCGCCTGAACTCGTTCAGGAAGATTTCGGCGACCTCGGTCGCGGTCTCGTTCTTCGTCTGCGCGCTCGCGGCGAGCAGCGCGGCGTCGGCGCGCGCGGGCATCGAGCTGTAGGCGCCGTAGCTCAGCGCGCGCTTGCTGCGCACCTCGGTGAAGAGACGGCCGTTCGATCCGACCCCGAGCACCGAATTGGCGAGGAGCAGCGAGGGATAATCGGCGTCGGCACGGCTGACCCCGCGCACCGCGGCGAGCACCGCCGCCTGCCCTGCGCCGGGCAGGTCGACAACGATCGTGCGCGGCGGCAAGGCGGTGCCCGCGCGCGACTTCGGAACCACGGGCGCGGGGCCTTCAGCCTTCCAGTCGCCGAACAGGCGCTTCGCGAGCGCGCCGCCGGCGGCGGGATCGATCCCGCCGGTGACGACGACCGACATATTCGCGGGGTGCCACCAGGCGCGGCGGTAGGCGACGAGGTCGTCGCGGGTGATCGCGGCGAGGCTCGACATCGTGCCACCGCTCTGCCCGCCATAGGGTGCGGCGCCATAGAGCAGCGGCTGCGCGACCATCGTGGCGATCGCGCCGGGGTTGTTGAGCGCGATGCGGAGGCCGTCCGCCATGCGCTTGCGTTCGAGCTCGAATTCCTCCTGCGGGTAGTTCGCGCCGCGGATCACGTCGGCGAGGATCGTGCCGACCGCATCGAGATTCGCCGCGGGCGCGGTGACCGAAAAAATGCTGCCGTCGGGACTGGCGCCCGCGCTGATCGATGCGCCAAGGCTTTCGAGCGCGGCGGCGATATCCTCGGCCGAGCGCGTCGCCGTGCCCTTGGCGGCAAGGTCGGCGGCCATGGTCGCGACGCCGGCGCGCCCCTTGGGATCGGTCGACGCGCCGCCGCCGATCACGACACTCAGGGTCGCAAGCGGGACCGCGCCGGTCTTCACTGCGACGACGCGGATGCCGTTGTCGAGGCGGGTTTCGGCGATCTTCGGCGGGGTCACCGCAGGTGCAGCGGTTGGCGCAGGCGGCGCTTGCCGCGCGGCCTCGGCTGCCAGCTCATTGGGGGTGCCGGTTGCGGCGGGCACGCTCGGGAAGACGGGCATCGGTCTGGGATTGGCCCAGCTTTTCGGATCGCCGTCACCCGCGCTGTAGCGCAGCTCGACGCGTGCCTTGGGGTCGAGATATTTCTTCGCGACGCGCGCGACGTCGGCCCTGGTCACGGCGGCGATCGCATCGAGCCGCTTGTTGGCGGCGGCGGGATCGCCGGTGAGGACGAGCGCTTCGCCGAGCTCGAAGGCGCGGCCCGAGAAGGTTTCGCGTTCCTCGAGCGTCGAGGCGAGCAATTCGGTCTTCGCTTCGGCGAGTTCGGCGTTGCTCACTTCGGCCGACGCGATGCCCGTCAGCACCGCATCGAGCGCGGCGGCGACCTTTTCGGGGTCCTGCCCGTCGCTGAGGATCGCGAAGGGGGTGAGGCCGCCCGCTTCCTCGGTGAAGTCGACGCTCGCGTCGATCTGGCTCGCCATGCCGGTGCGCACGAGCGCCTTGTGCAGTCGCGAATTCTCGCCGCTCGACAGGATCGCGTTCATCACCTCGAGCGCGGCGGTGTCGGGATGGCCGGCGCCCGGGACCTTGTAGATCGCGCCGACCGCGGGAAGCGGGACATTGGGGCCGGTCGCGTTGACGCGGCGCGGCGCCATCGGCGGCTCGGTGCCCTTGATCGCGAGCGGAATGGCCTTTGTGCGCTTCGGGATTGCTCCGAAATAGCTGTCGACGAGCGACTGCAGTCGCGCCTCGTCGAAATTGCCCGCGACGATCAGCGTCGCGGTGTCGGGGCCGTAAAAGGCTTCGTGGAAGGCGCGCGCATCGTCGAGCGTCGCGGCGTCGAGGTCGGCGATTGTGCCGATCACCGGGCGGCGGTGCGGCAGGACGTCGAAGGTGTTTTCGCTGAGCGCGAAGTTGAACAGCCGGCCGTAAGGCGGCGCGAGGACGCGCAGGCGCAGCTCCTCCTTCACGACGTTGCGTTCGGTTTCGAACACCTCCTTGTCGACGACGGGCCGCGCCATGCGCTCGGCGTGCGTCCACAGCATCGTTTCGAGATATTGTGCGGGGACCGTCTCGTAATAGTTGGTGCGGTCGAAGCTGGTCGAGGCATTGCGCACGCCGCCGACATCCTCGGTCAGCCGGTTGATCATGTTGTACGGCATGTTCACCGTCTTGCGGCTGAGGATATGCTCGAACAGATGCGCGAAGCCCGAGCGTTTTTCGGGATCGTGTTTCGACCCGACGTCGTACCACACCGATACCATGACATTGGGGGTCGAATTATCCTGCAGCGACAGCACGCGCAGGCCGTTTTTCAGGATGCGTTCCTTGTAGGCGATCGGCGCGACCGGCGTGGCGGCGGCGGGCTCTGCCGCGGTGTGGGCGGTCGCGGCCGTCGCGGTGGCGAGCGCGAGCACGGCTGCGCCGAGAAACGGAAATGCTTTCATGAAGATGCCCCCTTGATACCAGGCCGGGAGACCCGGCCGTCATGTGGGCAATCTTGCAGCGGATCGGGCGATGTCAACGGCTGTTCCACGAAGCGCGGGTTGTGGTCGACGACCGATTGCCGAGAGACGGGGTCGGGTTTCGACCGATTGCGGACCTAACCAATATCGTCACCCCGGACTTGATCCGGGGTCCATGACTTCAGCGCTGCGATGGATCCCGGATCAAGTCCGGGATGACGAATGTCGGGAATCCACCCCAAAGTCGATGCACGCGCAATCGGCGGATTGTCCCCGTCGCTTGTC
This sequence comes from Sphingopyxis sp., assembly GCA_017745175.1. Lineage (GTDB taxonomy): Bacteria > Pseudomonadota > Alphaproteobacteria > Sphingomonadales > Sphingomonadaceae > Sphingopyxis. The sequence continues at coordinate 74,213 of JAGHZY010000018.1, forward strand.
ATTTCAGCCATTATGTGAGTTATTGTGCGCGCGCAGGCAGGAGACGGGATTTGAGCGAAACGCGCGTGCCGCGCCTCAGCGTCGATATCGTGTCGGACGTCATGTGCCCCTGGTGCATCATCGGCTGGCTGAAATTCGGCAAGGTCATCGATCATTTTGCGGGCCGGCTGGACTTTCGCGTCCAGTGGCATCCGTTCGAACTCAATCCCGACATGCCGCCCGAAGGCGAGGATGCCGCCGCGCATGTGATGCGCAAATATGGCATCAGCGCCGAACAGGGCCGCGCCAATACAGGGCGGCTGGCGAGCATCGCGGAAGAACTGGGCTTCACCTTCAATCGCGGGCCCGGTTTCCGGATGCGCAACAGCTTCGATGCGCACCGCCTGCTGAGCTGGGCAGGGGCGCTGGAGGAGCCCGAACAGGATGGACCGACGGGGGTGCAGACCGAGCTGAAGCGCGCGCTGTTCGAGGCGCATTTCACCGACAACCGCGACGTCGGCGATCATGAGGTGCTGGCCGAGGTTGCGGCGTCGGTCGGGCTCGATCGCGATCGGGCGGCCGCGATCCTTGGCTCGGACGAGTTCGGCGAGATGGTGCGCACCGGGGAAGCCTATTGGGCCGACCGGAATATCACCGGCGTGCCCGCCTTCATCCTTGGCGGGCGGATGCTGATCCCCGGCGCACAGGATCCCGAGGTCTTCATTCGCGTGATCGAGACGAAGGTGCTGGCGGCGGCGGCCTGAGGAACGGCCGCGCGGCCGGTGCGTTTTCCGGCTGTCCCCGAAAGGAGCCGGCCATGATCGACGATCCCCGCAAACCCGAAGCCGACGCGCCCGAGGCGCACAACCGCGAACAGGACGACGAGGAGGCGCAGGCGCAGGCGCAGAGCGTCGCGGCGGCGGCGCGGCGCGGGGCGCGGCTCGAGGACAGCGACAAGAAGCGCAGCGGCGACGAACGCGACGATGTGCAGGATCTGGTCGACCATATGCGCCAGATGGAGCGGTCGGGCCGGATCGACATGGGCGCCTATCGCGGCGAACGCAGCGACGACGACGAGGAGGACGAGCTTGGCCCCGGCGGGGTCGACGATGACGGGCCGCGCGGGGCGCCCTGACACCCGCGCCTGTTCAAAACGGCGTCGCGGCGGATCAATCGGGTCCATTTCGCCTGTCATAGCGGAGCCGCCTCAACGGGATTTTTCGAGGCATAGCCCGCTAGGCTGTCCGCATGTCCGGACCGGATTTCCTTCATGCGCAGCGGCGAACTGCGCGCCGCGGCGCCGGGTCGAATCTGCGGCTGATGCCGGTGATGGCGGTGGCTTTCGTCGCCGCGCTCGTGACCTTTCGGCCTTTTCCCGGCGAGACCGCAGCCTTGCGCGCTCCGGCTGATGCATTGTCGGCGCGCTTCGCGCTTTGCGATGGCGGTGGCGCACGCAATTGCGTCGTCGATGGCGATACCTTCCGGTTCGCGGGCGATACATACCGCGTCGCCGATATCGATACGCCCGAAACGCACCCCGCGCGCTGCGCCGGCGAGGCCGCGCTGGGCGCGGCCGCGACCGGGCGGCTGCGTGCGTGGCTGAACGAGGGGGCGTTCAGCCTCGAGCGCGCGGCGCGCGACAGCGACCGTTACGGACGCAAGCTCCGCATCGTCACGCGCGGCGGGACAAGCGCCGGGTCGGTGCTCGTCGCCGAGGGGCTGGCGCGGCCGTGGGAGGGCGCGCGGCGCCCGTGGTGCCAAGGGTCTGGCTTCTAGTCCTCGCCGGGCGTTCCCCACAGCGCCTCGTGCACCGTGCCGCGGCCGAGCGCGGGCTTGAAGATGAAGGCGAAAAGATAGACCCCGAGCACGAGGCTGATCACGACCAGTCCCGCGACGGGGTTGCCGAGCCCGATGATCGCGCCCGCCGCCGCCGAGAGCGACAGCAGGGTCAGCCGCTTGTGCGCCTTGACGTCGTGGCTGCGCCGGTCGCGCGCGCGGCCGACGATCGACAGCGCGACGCGCGCGATCGGCGGCAGCGCGAAGGCGAGTGCCATCCACAGCCAGTGGTCGGCATTGTTGCCCGCATCGAACAGACGGCCGACGAGCCCGGTCGGCGCGCCGCCGAACACCCCGATCGCCGCCATGATCGCGGCCATCGCGAGCGTTTCGAGAAGGTCGACCGCGGCTTCGGGGGCGCCGTAGCGCGGCACGCCGTCGGGCCCCGGAAAGGCGGCGATCGCGCCCTCGCCATATTGGGCGCCGAAATAGAGCAGCATCAGCAGCGCGGCCCAGACGTGGAGCGCGTCGGGGAAGGGGGCGGTGAGCGACCCGTAGAGAAAGCTGCCGAGAAAACCGGGGTAGATCAGGCTGTAGACATAGGTCGGCAGCCGCATCGGCGTCAGCGATCGGCGCGCGGTGCGTCGGGGTCCCCGGCGGCTTCGTCCGCCGCTTCGCCAGCCTCGTCGGCCGGTGCATCGCCGCCGCCGGACGGACGGTCCCATTCCTGCGGGTGGCCCGGCACCGGCGGGAGCGGCTCGCCCATCGGGGCGTTCGGTCCGCCGAGCTGGCGGTCGATGTCGGCGGCGATGAGCTGCGCGACCGGATCGTCGCCCAGCGCGCCGAGTTCGTCGCGGCGCGCGGCAAGCGCCGCGGCGCGGTCCGCCTCGGGCAGCTTTGCGACCTCGATGTAGAAACGCACCGTCTGCAGCCACGGCGCGTCGTCGGTCAGCACATCCTCGGCCGAGCGGCTGAACGGGCCGCCCGCCTCGCGCCACTGGCCGTCCTCGCGGTCGAGGAAGAAGAGCACGCGCGACCCGCGCGGGAAGACGTAGCGCACGCATGCGCCGGCAAGGGTCTGCGGATGCGGTTCGCGAAGCTCGTAGGGATTGCTGAGCTCGACTTCGCCGCCGGTGTCGAGCATCGCGGGAAGTATGACGGGGCCCGCCGGCATCGCGCCCTTCAGCGCCTCGACGGGCTCGATCGCGATCGTCTGTTCGGCAAGGCTGTCGGACGCCGAGGCGCCCGGGGTGACGGTACCGAGCAGGATCAGTTCGGAGCGCTCGACGAGCTCGAGATTGGTCGGCACGCGGTAGCCGGCGACGACCGAGCAGGCGAGCGCGGGAAGCGGCGCGGTGAGCAGCGCGAGGGCAGCGAGCGAAAGGAGCGGGCGCATGGCCGGAGCGTAGCGCGCACGCGGGCGGTTGGAAAGCGGCGCGACTTTCGGGCACTCTGCCTTACTATGGGGAGCCGACTCGCAATCGGCGTGTATGATGATCAGGCGCCCCTCCCCGGCGCGCAAGGAGAATGACCATGGCAGAGCATGACCATAGCGCGATCAAGGAAGACATGAATGTCATCGGCGCCGACGGCGTCCATATCGGCACCGTCGATCATCTCGACGGCGAGCGCATCAAGCTGACCAAGGCCGACAGCAGCGACGGCAAGCATCATTATCTGCCCGCGGGTCTGGTCGCGGCGGTCGAGGGCGACACGGTGCGCCTGTCGGCGAACGCCGCGAACGCGATCGACCTGTTCGAGGAAGCCGAATAGTCCATCCCCCGGACAACAGAGGGCCGGCGGCGCAATCGGGCGCCGCGGCACCCGAACTGGCCCGCCCCTTCCCCTTGGGGCGGGCCATTTTCTTTTTGATGTGCGCCTGCTGCGCATAACGAAAGGGAGCCGGCATCCCGGCTCCCTCCCCGATCGCGGACGCGATGCGGTCTCCTGTATTCCTGTCGGCGGGGAGCCGGGTGCACCCGGCTCCCCCGGCGCGCGGCCACTTCCCTCGTTGCGAGGGGTCGCCGCGGCTCGTTCCGTTCAGCGCGTTCCCGCCTCCGTGCTCGTCCGCGCCTGGATCTCGGCGCGCGACAGCCTGGTGACGAGGCCGTGCGTCGCACCCACCGCGCCATGATAGATTTCGGCGAGCGGCACATTGTAGAGCTTGCCGCCGCGGATCACGACCGCGACGTCGCCCTCGACGCTTTGCACCGTGCCGACGCTGTTGCCGCCGGTGTCGTAGATTTCGGCGCCCGCGCGCACCTGTTCGCGCGTCGCGAGCGTCAGGTTCGCGGCATCGACCGCCTTGCCGACGCCGTCGCTCACCTGTCCGACGGTGCCCGCGACGGGCTCGGTCGCGGCACTGCCGTTCAGCCCGACCTGTCCGACAAGGTTGATATTGGCGCCGCCGTCGGGGGCAGGCTGCGCAAGGGCCGGCGCAGCAAGCAGCGCGGGGGCGATCGTCAGAAGGGCAAGGGGCTTGCGCATGTCCGTCTCCGTCGTGCCTTGGTGTCGGCATCGGCGGCCGCCCCGGGGGGGGGGGGGGGGGGGGCGCCGCCGATGCCTTCACCGCGGGAAACCCGTGCAATGTCCGATTGTTGCACCGGGCTTTCCCGATTGCGACGGACGGCGCCGCGCGGACGACGAGCGGCTAGTGCGGCGCCGGGCGCGGCGGTGCGATCAGCTTGTTGAGCGTCGCGAGGCGGCGGCGCGCCGCGCTCCAGTCGCGCTCGGGATGCGCCTGAATCTGCGCGAGGAGGACGCGAACCTCCTTGCGGCGGTCGCCTTCGGTTACGGCCTGCATGGGCTTTCTCCTTTCGGGTGCCTGTATAGCAGCGATTGGGGCGGGCGCGGCACCGGCTTGCCGCGCGCAGGGCCCGGTTAATCCCTTCCGGGAAGGGCAATGGCGCCGGGCGCCCCGGGATCGATGGCGCCGCGGCGGCCGGCCGCATTGTCAAAGCCCGGCGCATCGAGCGCGCCGGCTTGTGCGGCGGAATGGCGGCCTGCGCCGTCGACGCGGCGGGCGGTGCGAGCCCGGCAAAGGCGAGCGCGGCGACGATGGCGCGATATCCTGTGGCGAGCCTCCCCCGGTTCCGGGGGCGCGGGGCGGTGGGGCGTGTCAAGCAGCGGTGCGGGACGGCGGCGGCGTTCGTGCCGCTTAACTTGTCAAACTTGTCACCCCATGGCGTGCCAAAACAAGCGGTTAGCGACGGGGTGGATCAAGGGTCGCAAAGCAAAGGTCGCAAAGATCGTCCACGGCGCACGCGGGCGATAGGTCGCAAAGATCGCGCGCGGGTGCGATGTTTCGCGCGCGGGGCAGGCGGATTTCCACGGTTCAAAGAGCGAGCAGCGGAAGGCTGGCACGCGGCGGCAATGTAGGAAAGGGGTGCGCGGTCCTATTTCGCGCCGCGCGCGGCGGTGCGGGCGCGGGCACGGCGGGGTAGCGCGGCGCGGCGGCGATGCCTATCTGGACGGTGATGATGGATGCGGACCGGAAGATGGTGGTGGTGGCCCGGCTGCGCGCGGCGCCGCTGGTGGGGTGGCAGTTCGCCTGCGCGGTGCTGCTCGGCGTGCTTGTCGTGCGGCTCGACTGGAGCGGCGATCCGCTCGATGCCTTGCGGAACATGATCTTCGGGCAGCCTTTGCTGCTGCTCGGCATCGCGGCGGTGCTGATGGTGTGGGCCTATATGATCGGCATGTGGCGGCGGCGCGGCGATTATCTGCGCCACGACGGGGTGACGCTCTATCGCGGCACGAGCGCCGAGTGGCCGCTCGCGCTGGTGTGCGATGTGGTGGTGGCGCGCGGTAATCTGGGGCTGGAGTCGCTACGGCTGGTCGTCGATGACGACAGCGAGGTCACGCGCGAGCTGGTGAAGCTCTACATGCTCGAAGGCCCGCCCGAGGTGGTGCGCGACGGGGTGATGTTCGCGGTGGCGCGGGTGGGGGGAAGGATGGAGGCGGTTACGGTGCATTGAGGGGGCTGGCTTCGCCGGGTCTCACACAAAGGCGCAAAGGCACGAAGGCCTCCCCACTTTCGTCACCCGCGAACGAGGCACGTGACTCGTTCGCCTTGATCCGGGGTCCATGCTACGGCCGTCGAATGGATCCCGGATCAAGTCCGGCATGACGAAGGAGGGAAAGGGCGTCACCCGCCCAACGGCGGCAATCCCAATTCCTCCGCCAAGTCGCGCCAATCCGGGTTCGCCGCCTCGATCAGCTCGATCTTCCATTTGCGCTGCCAATTCTTGATCTGCTTCTCGCGCGTAATTGCGGCGTGCATCGTCCCGGCGAGTTCGAACCAGACGAGCGTCTTCACGCCATAGCGGTCGGTGAAGCCGCCGAAGCTGCCGTCGCGGTGCTGGCAGACGCGCTGGATCAGGTGCGAGGTGACGCCGGTGTAGAGCGTGCCGTGGCGCGCGCTGGCCATGATATAGGCGCAGGGCTGGAAGTCGGCGTGCATGGGGCGGAGGCTAGGGCAGCGATGGACCCCGGATCAAGTCCGGGGTGACGAAGATTGGGTTGAAATGGATGCGTCTCCACGCCTCGTCATGCCGGACTTGATCCGGCATCCATGCTCAACCCACAATTGTGGCAATCGCCGCCAGTATGCTGCTGGCGGTCAAATTTCCTGCTGCACCTTCTAGCACTGTCTTTAGGGAGCCCATCGTCTTTCGTATTTCAGGCTGTGACGGATTTCGCGCGGCAGTCTCAGTTTCAATTTTCTCTGTAAGTGTCGTGACCTGGCTTTGAATCGTAGAGGGTAACGCCGGAATGGCTTCTCGAATCTGAGGTATAATTTCTCTTAATCTTTCAAAGATTAAGTCTCCACCCACTGACATGAAGCCGGAATTCTTAGCATCCCCCGCGACTGAACCTAGAACTCCAAAATTCCCTCCATAAATGTGATTGGTTACCACCTGAGCATCCTTTTTTTGATCGTCCCCGAAGCTGAGTCCTTTTCCAAATATCCCCCGCTGTTCCAGTTCTAGCGTCCAATCCAGCATCTTATTTCTTACGAATGCCAATGCCGCTACAATTTCGCTCTTCGAAAAATGTAGGGCACATTCCATTCGGACCGGAAGCTGTTTTTGCAAAGCTCCCTGTATGGAGGGATTGTAATACATGACGAGCTGACCTGATTCTTTATCAGATATCAAAGTTTCAAGTTCTGAAACTGACTGTCTAAGATATACGGTTCTAATGGTTTGGCCAAACCAGTCATCACTAACCATGATGGGGCACCAGCCATGGTATGGGTTGTTGAACTTTGGTTGGCCAATGCCTTTTCGGTGTTCCGGTATTTCTTCTAGAGGGCACTCGTAGCCGTTCAGCTCAGAATCTATCCAAGCTTTTAAGTCTTCAAGTTCCAGCTTTGCTGCAATAACTTTTGCTTTTCGTAGAAGCGAATTGACCGAGATGCTCTCGTCCAAGCAATCGCGTTGCAGCTCAAGTACGATTCCCGATTCAGTGCCTGTCATTGCGCCGCAGTCTTAAACCGAAAACCCGCCCGAGTTGCGGCGGTTCGAGCTGGCCGCCAGCACCTTCTTGCCCGTCGGGGTCAGCGCCCATTTGGCGCCCTGCTTGACGACGAGGCCCAGCGTGACGAGTTCGTCGCGGACGGCATCGGTGGGGAGTTGGGGGCGGCGGTTCGAGAGGCCTTCGAGGGTCGCGCGCTGCGGCTGGCTGAGGATCAGCAGTTTTTCTTTTTTCTTTTCGGTCATTTGGGCCTCTGACGTCTTGTTGGCCTGCGTTCGGTCGCGGGCTTGGCTCTTTGGTCGGTGTGCCCCGGCGTTGGCGCTATGCGCCGTCTTCGACTCCGCCGGGGTTCACAAATAGGGTTCCTCCCGTCTGGGGAGGGGCTTTTTGGTGTTTATTCGGCGGCGATGCCGGCTTTGGCGAACATGTCTTCGCCGTCGGCGTCGGCTTCGCCGGCCGCGGCGCCGTCGTCGTTCGCTTTCGCCTTCTTGCGGTTGTCGAAGCTCGACCACACCGTGTTCCAGTCGCCGCGCGTCGCGCCCTTGCTATATTCGGTCGCGCGCGTTTCGAAGAAGTTCGCGTGCTCGACGCCGTTCAGCAGCGGGGCGAGCCACGGGAGCGGGTGCTCGTCGATCATGTAGATCGGCTGGAAGCCGAGCTGCCCCAAACGCCAGTCGGCGATGTAGCGGATGTAGCGCTTGATCTCCTTCGGCGTCATGCCGGGGACGGGGCCCTGTTCGAACGCGAGGTCGATGAACGCATCCTCGAGCCGCACCGTCTTCTGGCAGGTGTCGATGATGTCTTCCTTCACCGCCTTGGTCAGGCAGCCGCGTTCCTTCACGAAGGTGTGGAACAGCTTGATGATGCCTTCGCAGTGGAGGCTTTCGTCGCGGATCGACCAGCTGACGATCTGGCCCATGCCCTTCATCTTGTTGAAGCGCGGGAAGTTCATCAGCATCGCGAAGCTGGCGAAGAGCTGCAGCCCCTCGGTAAAGC
>JAGHZY010000018.1:82484-100117 GCA_017745175.1 Sphingopyxis sp.
CGCGATATGCACCGTCTCCATGTTGCTGAACGCGGTCAGCATCATCTTGATCTCGGTCGGCTTGAACACGCGGCCATATTTGTCGTGGTAGCAATCCTGCACCTCGATATCGGCCTGCGTGAAGAAGCGGAAAATCTGCGTGAGCAGGTTGCGCTCATGGTCGCTGATCTTCTGCGCCCAGTCGCGGCAATCCTCGCCCAGCGGCACTTCCTCGGGAACCCAGTGGATCTGCTGCTGGCGCTTCCAGAAATCGAACGCCCACGGATATTCGAAGGGCTTGTAGGTCTTGCGGGCTTCGAGAAGGGACATGGCGGTTTATCCTCGGGTCTTGTCTCGGTTCGTGTGCCCCGGCGAAAGCCGGGGTCCAATCCTGTGTTGCGTTACTGCGCGCTGGGCCCCGGCTTTCGCCGGGGTTCACGCGGCGGGAGCGTCACTGGCAGGCCAGACACTCGTCATAGTCGGTGCTCTCGGCGCTGAGTTCGAACTTCGCGGCCTCGGGCGTGTTGTCGGCCTCGACCCCGCCCGCGAAGCCGGCGCGCTGCACCGACTTGGACCGCAGGTAATAGAGCGATTTGATGCCGAGTTCCCACGCGCGGTAGTGGAGCATGAGCAGATCCCATTTCTCGACGTCGGCGGGGATGAAGAGGTTCAGCGACGCCGCCTGATCGATGTACGGCGTGCGGTCGGCGGCGAGTTCGAGCAGCCAGCGCTGGTCGATCTCGAAGCTCGTCTTGTAGCAGTCCTTCTCGTCCTGCGTCAGGAAGTCGAGGTGCTGGACGCTGCCGCCCTTTTCGAGGATCGAGTTCCACACCGCGTCGCTGTTCTTCGCCTTGTCGACGAGCAAGGCTTCGAGGTGCGGGTTGCGGATCGAGAAGCTGCCCGAGAGCGTCTTGTGCGTGTAGATGTTCGCCGGGATCGGCTCGATGCACGCGCTGGTGCCGCCGCAGATGATGCTGATCGATGCGGTCGGCGCGATCGCCATCTTGCAGCTGAAACGCTCCATCACGCCCTGATCGGCGGCATCGGGGCAGGGGCCGCGTTCGTTGGCGAGCAGCATCGAGGCGGCGTCGACCTGCGCACGAATATGTTTGAAGACGCGGAGGTTCGACGATTTCGCCATCGCGCCCTCGAACGGCAGGCCGCGCGCCTGCAGGAAGCTGTGGAAGCCCATCACGCCGAGGCCGACCGAGCGTTCGCGGCTCGCGCTATATTTGGCGCGCGCCATTTCGGGCGGGGCGCGGTCGATATAGTCCTGCAGGACATTGTCGAGCATGCGCATGACGTCTTCGATGAAGCGCTTGTCGCCGTTCCACTCGTCCCACGTTTCGAGGTTGAGCGACGAGAGGCAGCAGACCGCGGTGCGATCCTGACCCAGATGGTCGCGGCCGGTCGGCAGCGTGATTTCCGAGCAGAGGTTCGAGGTGGTGACCTTGAGCCCGAGGTCGCGATGATGCTTCGGCATCATGCGGTTCACCTGGTCGATGAAGATGATGTAGGGTTCGCCGGTCGCGAGGCGCGTTTCGACGAGCTTCTGGAACAGCCCGCGCGCGTCGACGGTGCCGCGGACGCTCTGGTCCTTGGGGCTGCGGAGGTTGAATTCGGCGCCGTCGCGGACGGCTTCCATAAACTCGTCGGTGATGAGCACGCCGTGGTGGAGATTGAGCGCCTTGCGGTTGAAGTCGCCCGAGGGTTTGCGGACCTCGAGAAACTCCTCGATCTCGGGGTGCGAGATGTCGAGGTAGCAGGCGGCCGAGCCGCGGCGGAGCGAGCCCTGCGAAATCGCGAGGGTGAGGCTGTCCATCACGCGGACGAAGGGAATGATGCCGCTGGTCTTGCCGTTGAGGCCCACGGGTTCGCCGATGCCGCGCACCGCGCCCCAATAGGTGCCGATGCCGCCGCCGCGGCTCGCGAGCCAGACATTCTCGTTCCACGTGCCGACGATGCCCTCGAGGCTGTCGTCGACCGAATTGAGGTAGCAGCTGATCGGCAGGCCGCGGCCGGTGCCGCCGTTCGACAGCACGGGGGTCGCGGGCATGAACCAGAGTTTCGAGATATAGTCGTAGAGGCGCTGGGCGTGATCCTGATCGTCGGCATAGGCGTCGGCGACGCGCGCGAAGAGATCCTGATATGATTCGCCGGGGAGGAGGTAGCGGTCCTCGAGCGTTTCCTTGCCGAAATCGGTGAGCAGCGCGTCGCGGCTGCGGTCGGTCTCGATCGCGAAGCGGCGTGCGTGAACCCTGGGCTCGCTGCTGTCGTTGAGCTTCGCCGGGGCGGTCGAATCATCCTTCGATTCGGTTGCCGCCGGAGCGTCATTCTTCGCCAGTTCCATCGTCGCCACCTCGTTCGTCTCCACCCGTTCGCTTTCCCGGAAATCCATCTCGTTCGCCCCGTTATCAACGCGCACGCGGTGCGCTTTGTTCCTGTCTTGTTCGACTCAGGGCGAAGCCCCGATCCTAGCATCTAAACCTGTCTCCGTGGGCACTTTTTTTGGCCGCAGAAAGGGTTTTCCCGTGTCCATATGGGATGGACGACGGAATTCCGCCACTCACAGCCTGATACTATTTCTTGGGGTGCCCCCGTGGTTGACCCACCACCTATAGTGCCACGTCGGCGCCGTGATGCAAGACGCTAAATGACAGAACGGGGACTCAACTCGTCGATAATTTGATTCGTCTCGTCGCTGCTGATGGACGCTTCGCAGGGCGCCGGCAAGGCATTCCGCGGCTTTGCGCAAAAGAGCGGCCGATCGGGGGGAGGGGTAAAAAAATTTCGGCAGATGCGCGACTTGACGCAGCAGCCCGGAGGGGGCGCCGCCTGCCCGCGGGTCATTGGCCGCGTCGATGCGGATGTCCCGGCGCCGGGCAAAAGAAAAGGGCCCCGGCGATGCCGGAGCCCCTTCCTGTAATCTGTTTCCTGCTTAGGCCTGACCGCCACCGCTTTGCGTGCCGGCACCGCCCAGGAATCGCCAAAACCAACCCATGACTCTTCTCCTGTTCGTACTGCCCACGAGGAACAGTTAACGGAGCATATACCTTAATTAACAAGGTAAATCGAGTCTTAACTATAATCCATTGCCGCCAGTCTGGCTGCTATGCGGTGCGGTTCTGGGGGGCGGTCGCGAGCTTTGCGGTGAGTTCGGAAAACAGTTGAGGTTTTCCAAGGTGATAGCCTTGGCCCACATCGCAACCGAGGCTGGCGAGCAGCGCCATGGTTTCGGCATCCTCGATGCCTTCGGCGACCGCGACGGCGCCGAGACGATGCGCCAGATCGATCGTCGATTTGACGACTTCGAGGTTCCGCTGCGAATCACGCATCGTCATCACGAATCGCTTGTCGATCTTGATCTCGTCGGCCTCGATTTCGGTCAGATATTCGAGGTTCGACTGGCCGGTGCCATAATCGTCGATGGACAGGCGGATGCCCGTACGACGGAGCTGGGCAAGCGTCTGGCGCGCCTGGCGGCTGTTTTCGATCTGCGCGGTTTCGGTGATCTCGATCGTCAACGTCTCGGGCGGCAGATGGTGCGCGGTGAGCATCACGCGGATCGTGCCGACGAGGTCGCTGTGGTCGAGCAGCGTTGCCGACAGGTTGACCGACATGTTGATCGGGAAGCCGCGCTCGCGGAACTGGGCCGCCGAACGGATCGCCTGATCCATCACGAAGAGCGTGAGGCGATAGATGTCCTGGCTCTTTTCGGCCTGGAGGATGAATTCGTCGGGCGGGATCGGACCGCGCGTCGGGTGCGTCCAGCGCGCGAGCGCCTCGACCCCGACGAGCTTGTTCGTCGCGATTTCATATTGCGGCTGGAAGGCGACCCAGATGTCGCCGCCGGTCAGCGCATCCTCGAGCTGCGAATGGAAGCTGAGCTGCCAGCCGGCGTCTTCCTTCTGGCGCGAGGTATATTTGGTCCACAACGAGCGCGTGCGGATCGCGCGTTCGGCGGCGACGAGCGCGGCGGCGAGGCGCTGCGCGTTCGAGCCTTCGAACTCGTCGTTGACGCCGAAGGCGATCGCGACGTCGACGCGCAGCTCGCCGATGGTGAGCGGCGCATTGAACAGCGCGGCGAGGCCCGCGAGCTGCCCCTCGATCTGGCTGTGCTGATAATAGGGGACGAGCCACGCGAAGGTGCCGTCGAGATCGTGGTGCAGCGTCGTGCCCTGCGATGCGAGCTGGAGGCGGCGGGTGACCTGTTCGACGAGCTTGCCGATGCCGTCGCCGGGGATGAAGGCCGCGAGGTCCTCGAAATTGACGACCTTTGCCGCGACGACGGTCGCGCTGCCGAATGGCGGCTGCGAACGGAGTGCCTCGAAATTGGGCAGGCCCGACACCGGATTTTCGCGCTGGGCCGAAAAGCGACGACGCTTGCGCGAGACATTGGCGCTGATCGTGGCGGTGAAGAAAAGCGCCGCGCCGATCGACGTCGTGACGAGCATCATCGCCAACACGGCTTGCCCGACCAGAAGAATGGTGACTGCTGCCACGGCCGCCAGGCCAAACCACCGTTGAAAGCGCGGCAGCAGGGCGGCCCCGAGGATAATGGCGACGAGCAGAAGGGCAGGCCACCAGCCGATGTCGATCGGATCCCCCCTTTTTAGCGTTTCTCCGCCGATCACGTGGACATAGGCGCCGGGCACCTGATTATGTCCCGGAAGATAATAGGCGTCCTGGAAGGTCGAGGCTGTGGGTGCGAAAATGACGTCCTTGCCCGCGAGCTGTTTCGCGCCGACCGATCCCGACAGGAGGTCGCCCGCACTATATTGCCTGATACTGGCCGTGTCGTAGGAGAAATCGAGACGGTAGAGTTCCGCACGCGTGCCGGGCTTGTTCGCGAGCAGCGAGGAGAAGCTCGGCAGCAATTGCCCGTCGGCGACATAGGCCATGGGCAGGCGCCAGACCTGCCAGAATTCATCATCCCATGCGATGCTGGCACGCTTGGCTTCGGTACCGAATGCGGGGCTCGGGAAGATCGAGCGATTGCGATCGGTTCCGGGTACCGCCTTTGTCGCGACCGCGAGAACCGCGCGGTCGCCCATCCGGCGGATCGCGGCGGTGAAGCGCGAAAAGTCGCGGTCGTTTTCGCGGCGGTCGAAATAGAAATCGACGAACAGGCGCTTGGCACGGGCCCCGTTGATCGCGTCAACCACGCCGGCATATTGCGTCATCGAAAAATTGGCGTTCGGGGACATGGCCAGTGTCCGGTCGTCAAGCGCGACGACGACAATATCGCCCGATACGGGGCGTTTGGCCATATTGGCGGCGGCCGCTCCGAGAATCCGGTCGATCGGTATGCCGATTCCCGAAAAGCCGACGGCAAGGCTGAGCAGCAGCGACAGCACAATAGTCCGCCAGCTGATAATCATCCTGTTATCGACCAACGGCACACGCACGTCTCCAGCAATTGCCGGTTGCGTCTAGTCCCAGATGGTTATCATCGCGTTAATTATGAACAAAATCCTGCGCCGTGCGTCGGTGCGCAAAGCGCAGGATTCCGCTCGATTCAGGCGATTGCCGGCAGCGGCTCCAGCGCCGCGTCGCCGGCGAGCGCGGAAGCCGCCAGACCCGTCGCCGCGGGGACGATCTGCTGCAGGTAGAAGCGCGTCGAGGCGATCTTCGCTTCGAGGAAGGCGCGGTCGCCATTGCCCTCTTCGAGTGCGGTGCGCGCGGCCTTGTGCTGGATCGCCATCAGCCACCCGCATGTCGCAGTGGCGAGCATCGTGAGATAGGGATAGCTGCCCGCCAGCCGGTCGCCGGTGCTTGCCGAAGCCATCCAGTCGGTGACCGCGCGGCACGCGCCCGCAAGTTGCTGCAATTCGGGGAAATCGACGGCGCCGCGCGCGATATCGTCGATGAGCCCGCGGACGAGGTCGCCGCCTGCCATACCGAGCTTGCGTCCCACCAGATCGGCGGCCTGGATGCCATTCGTGCCTTCGTAGATCGGGGCGATGCGCGCGTCGCGATAATGCTGCGCGGCGCCGGTTTCCTCGATGAAGCCCATGCCGCCATGGACCTGCACACCGAGGCTTGCGACCTCGCAGCCGATGTCGGTCGCGTGCGCCTTGACCAGCGGGATGAGGATTTCGGCGCGCATCGCGGCGGCCTCGTCGCCGAGCTTGCCGAAATCGATCTGCGCCGCGGCATAGTAAGTGAGCGCGCGCGCGGCCTCGGTCTGGGCGCGCATACGCCACAGCATGCGGCGCACGTCGGGGTGCTGGTCGATGGTTACGGGCGTGCGGTCGGGCGACCCCGCGAGCGCCGACTGGACGCGCTCGGCGGCGTAGCGCTGCGCCTGCTGCGTCGCGCGCTCGGCGATCTGGACGCCCTGACAGCCGACCATCAGCCGTGCATTGTTCATCATCACGAACATCGCGCGCATGCCGCCCATTTCGTCGCCGACGATCTCGCCGAGGCAATCCTCGCCCTCGCCATAGACCATCACCGCGGTCGGCGAGCCGTGGATGCCGAGCTTGTGCTCGATCGAGGCGCAATGGACGCCGTTCGAAATCGTCGGATTGCCGGCGTCGAGGCGATATTTGGGGACGAGGAAGAGCGAGATGCCGCGCGTTCCCTCGGGCGCGCCAGCCGTGCGCGCGAGGACGAGGTGGACGATATTGTCGGTGAGGTCATGCTCGCCGAAGGTGATGAATATCTTTTGCCCCTTGATCTTGTAGAGGCCCGCGTTCGGGCCTTCGGTGACCTTTTCGGCGGTCGAGCGGAGCGCGCCGACGTCGCTGCCCGCGGCGGGCTCGGTCAGGTTCATCGTGCCGTTCCATTCGCCGTTGACCAGCTTCGGCAGCCAGGTCTGGCGCTGTTCCTCGGTGCCATAAGCCATCAGCGCGTGGATCGCGCCCGCGGTCAGGATGGGGCAAAGGGTGAAGCCCATATTGGCGCTGCCGAGCGCCTCGATCACCACCGTCGCGAGCGTGAAGGGCAGGTCCTGCCCGCCATATTCGCCGGGGCCGTCGATGCTGCCCCAGCCCGCCTCGACGAACTGCCTGTACGCGTCCCTGAAACCCGGGGGCATGGTGACCTTGCCATTGTCCCATTCAGGATTGGTGACGTCGCCGACGCGGTTGAGCGGCGCGTACATCTCGGCGGCGAATTCGCCGATGCCCGTGACGATCGCCTCGACCATGTCGGGGGTCGCGGCGGCGAAGCGTTCGTGGCTCGCCATCGCGTCGACGCGCGCGATATGGTCGAGGACGAAAAGCTGTTCGGTCGTAGGCGGCGTATAGATCATGGGCCGACTTTCCTGGTGAATATCGTTGCGCGGGCGCTATAGCGCGGCATGGCCGACGGTCAAACGCGCATGACAACCGATATCCGCCCCTTCGGGCCGGAGGCAATGACGCGCGCCGGGGGGCTGGTCGGGGAGGGGCAGCCGGTCGCGGTGCCGACCGAGACGGTCTACGGCCTCGCCGCCGATGCGCGCAACGCCGAAGCGGTTGCGCGGATCTATGCCGCCAAGGGGCGGCCGGACTTCAACCCGCTGATAGTGCATGTGCCGGACCTCGCGGCGGCCGAACGGCTGGGGATGTTTGGTGCGGTCGAGCGGGAGCTTGCTGTGCGGTTCTGGCCGGGACCGCTGACGCTGGTCGTGCCGCGCACCGCCGATTGCCCGGTGGCGAGCATCGCGACGGCGGGGCTCGATACGATCGCGATCCGGGTGCCGGGGCATCGCGCGATGCAGGCGTTGCTGGCGGAGACGGGCGCACCGCTCGCCGCGCCGAGCGCCAATGCGAGCGGCAAGGTCAGCCCGACGAAGGCGGACCATGTGCTGGCGAGCCTCGCCGGACGGATCGCGCTGGTGATCGATGACGGGCCGACCACGGCGGGTGTGGAATCGACGATCGCGCGGGTGAAGGGTGGCGCGGTCGAGATGCTGCGGCCGGGACCCGTCACGGCAGACATGCTGGCCGAAGCGAGCGGGCTGGCGGTGACGGGCATCGAAGGCTCGGAGATTGTCGCGCCGGGGATGCTCGCGAGCCATTATGCGCCGGGCAAGCCGATGCGGCTGGGGGCGGTCGATTTTGCCGACGACGAGTTCGGGATCGGGTTCGGCGCGGTCGCGGGCGATTATGATCTGAGCGCGGCGGGCGACCTGACCGAGGCCGCGGCGCGCCTGTTTGACGCGCTGCATGCGGGGGCCGCGAGCGCGAAAATGAGGATCGCGGTGGCGGCAATCCCGGCCGAGGGGCTGGGTGCGGCGATCAATGACCGGCTGATGCGGGCGGCGGTTTAAAACGCAGACTCAATGTCCGTTCGCATCGAGCGAAGTCAAGATGCCCCTCGATCTTACGCCGTCCCGACGGGTGTCTCGACTTCGCTCGACACGAACGGAGGTAGGGAAGCCGACTGGTCACGCCGCCGCAGGCTCTACCGGATCCTTGTGCGGGACCTTTCGCGCGACGATCAGGCAGGCAGCGACGATCAGCGCGGCACCCGCGAGCGTCGGCAAGGTCACCGCCTCGTCATAGAAATACCAGCCGAACAGCATCGCCCAGAGGAAGCCCGTATATTCGGTGGTCGCGAGGATCTGTGTCTCGGCGCGGGCATAGGCCCAGCTCAGGAGGAGCAGCGAGGTCGTTGCGAGGATTGCGGCGCCGAGGATGTGCGGCGCATGGCTCGGGTCGGGAATGGCGAGGAACCATGGCGCGCCGAGGGCGAGGATCGCGGCGACGAAGAAATTCTGGAAGAAGGCGATCTCCATCGGTTCGGCCATCTTCGCCTGCCGCCGCGCGAGGATGAGGTTGTAGGCGTAGAAGATCGCCGAGAGGAACACCGCGCCGACGGCGAGCAGGGCCTCGTCGCTATAGTCGCTTCCGCCGAGCTTTCCCGCGACGATCACGAGCACGCCCGCGA
This sequence comes from Sphingopyxis sp., assembly GCA_017745175.1. GTDB lineage: Bacteria > Pseudomonadota > Alphaproteobacteria > Sphingomonadales > Sphingomonadaceae > Sphingopyxis. The sequence continues at coordinate 91,344 of JAGHZY010000018.1, forward strand.
GCCCGAGGGCCGACGCGGCGATCGAGCGCGGACCGATCTTCTCGCCGAGGAAGACCGCAGCCATGTAGAGCGCCATCAGCGGCGCGACGAAGGCGAGCGCGATCGCCTCGGCCATCGGGAGGCGCGCGAGCGCCCAGAAGAAGCAGAGCGCCATGCCTGCGACGAAGACCGAACGCCAGGCGTGGATCAGCATCGTCGGCCGGTCGGGCCATTCGGGACGGCTCGCGAACCAGATGAGCCCGGCAACGAGCGTGCCGGTGCCGGTGCGCCAGAGCACGGCGTTATAGGCGCCGATGCCGATCGACAGCCCCTTCATCAGCACGTCCATCGCCGAAAAGGTCGCGATCCCTGCGCAGGCGATCAGGAAGGGGATGGCGGGCGAGGGCGAATCGGGGCGCATGGAGGCGCCTTAGCGGAAGGTCGCCTGCCCCGCGCCGTCGATATTGAGCTTCTGGCCCGAGCAATAGGGATTCGCGTCCGACACGAACCAGAGCACCGCCGCGGCGACATCGTCGGGCGTCGGCACGCGGCCGAAAGGGAATTTGGCGTCGAGCTGGTGGATATCGTCATTGCCGGTAATCGCGCGCGCAAGGCGTTCGCCCATGTCGCTGATGGTCAGCGACGGCGCGACGATGTTGACGCGGACGCCATGTTTCATCTCTTCCTTGGCAAGGGTCAATGCGAGTGCTTCGCCTGCCGCCTTCGCCATGTTGTAGGGTGCGCCGTTGGCGGCGTGGCCGAGTGTCGCGACGCTCGAGATGACGATGATGTCGCTGCGCGGGTGCTGGCGAAGCTGCGGCAGCGCGAGGCGCGAGATGCGGTGCGCGCCGACGGCGTGGATGGCGAGCAATTTCTCGACCTCGGCGGCGTCGGTGTCGGCGACCGTCCTGCCGCGGCTCGCGATGCCGGCGTTATTGACGAGAATCGACATGGGCCCGAAATCGGCCTCGATCGCGGCGATCATCGTGGCGGACGCATCCTCGTCGGCGACCGACGCCTGCCAGGCCTTCGCCTTGCGGCCGAGCGCCCGGATCGCTGCGACGGTTTCCGCCGCCGCTTCGCCGTCGCGCGTATAGTTCACGGCGACGTCCGCGCCCGCCTTCGCCAGCGCGAGCGCGATGCCGCGGCCGATGCCGCGCGAGGCGCCGGTGACGAGCGCGACGCGCCCCGCAAGAATCGCGTCGGCCATGTCTTTCTCCCTAACCGATCAGTTCGTCATAGATGTCGTCGTCGCTGCGGCTCGCGGCGTTGCGCCATTTGGGGGCGGCCTTGCGGTTGAGGACGGCGCCGTCGCCGCTCAGGATTGCGACAGTCGGGGTGCCCTTGATCCTGAAGCCAAAGCGCTTTGCCACTTCGGGGTTGCGGCCGAGACCGCGGATATGCGGCATGCCGATGTCGGCGTAGACGATCTCGTAGCGCGCGCGGACGGGCGCGAAGCGGTCGGTGGCGAGCAGATTGGCGAGCCAGGCGCTGTCGTGACACGCGCCAGTGCCCATCACGAGGAGAACCGGCTTGCCCGACTGCTTTGCCCTTGCGAGTGCGGCGTCGATCGCGGGCATCGGTTCGGCGACGAAGGCGTCGGCCCTGTAAGGATCGGCGATGCCGGGGATCGTGCGCGTTTCAGCCGCCGGAACGGATGACAGCGGGAGCAGTGCGGCGGCGAGGGCGAGGGCCAGTTTGCGCGTCATCCGCTGACGATAGGTTTTGCATGACGTTTCCGTCAACGTAAGATAGCCTTCTGCCATGAGCTGGAAAAAAGAAGTGGGCGAGCTCGGGCAGCGCCGCGCGATGGCCGAGAAGATGGGCGGCGAGGAAAAGGTCGCGCGGCAGCACGGCCGCGGCAAGATGGACGCGCGTGCGCGGCTCGCGGCGATCGTCGATGCGGGCAGCTTTCGCGAGATCGGCAAGATCGCGGGGCGCGGCAAATATGGCCCCGACGGCGCGCTCGAAGATCTGGCGGCGTCGAACTTCATCTTCGGCCGCGCGAATATCGACGGGCGGCCGGTCGTCGCCAGCGCCGACGATTTTACCGTGCGCGGCGGCGCGGCCGATGCGGCGCTGCACCGCAAGTTCATCCAGTGCGAGGCGATGGCGCACGAATATCGCCTGCCGCTGATCCGGATGATCGACGGCACCGGCGGTGGCGGGTCGGTGAAGACGCTGGAGGATATGGGCTATACCTATATCCCGCACGTGCCCGGGTGGGACGAGATCATCGCGAACCTCGACACGGTGCCGGTCGTTGCGCTCGCGCTCGGGCCGACCGCGGGTCTGGGCGCGGCGCGCGTCGTTGCGAGCCATTACAGCGTGATGGTGCGCGGGCTGTCGCAGCTGTTCGCGGCGGGGCCGGCGGTCGCGGCAGCGATCGGCGACACATTGGACCGCGAGGAGCTGGGCGGGACCGACGTGCACACGCGCAACGGCGTTGTCGATGACGAGGTCGCGAGCGAGGCCGAGGCCTTTACGGCGGCGCGGCGGTTTTTGTCGTACCTGCCGTCGTCGATCCACGATCGCGCGCAGAGGACGCCGTGCAGCGATCCCGTCGACCGCCGCGACGAGAGCTTGCTGTCGATCGTGCCGCGCGAGGCGAAACAGGTCTATTCGATGCGGCGGATTGCGGCTGCGGTATTCGATCAGGGCAGCGTCTTCGAAATGGGTGCGCGCTGGGGCCGCGCGGTGATCACCGCCTTTGCGCGGCTCGACGGCTGGCCGGTCGCGGTGCTGGCGAGCGATCCGTCGTATCTCGGCGGATCGTGGGACGCGAAGACGAGCGAGAAGGCCGAGCGTTTCGTGAAACTGGCCGACCAGTTCCGGCTGCCGATCGTCCACCTCGTCGACAATCCGGGCTTCATGATCGGCGGCGAGGCCGAGCGGACGGGGACCATCCGTTACGGCGTGCAGGCGATGAACGCGATCTACCGTGCGACGGTGCCGCTCGCGTCGGTCGTGGTGCGCCGGGCGTACGGCATTGCGGGGAGCGCGATGTCGAACGCCGAGCGTTTCCAGTACCGCTTCGCCTGGCCGTCGGGCGACTGGGGCAGCCTGCCGATCGAGGGCGGGGTCGAGGTCGCGTACAAGAGCGAGCTCGAGGCGGCCGGGGATCCGGCGGCGCATCTGGAAGCGATCCGCGAAAGATTGAACCGCGTGCGCTCGCCATTCCGCACGGCGGAGAAGTTCGGGGTCGAGGATATCATCGACCCGCGCGACACGCGGCCGCTACTGTGCGAGTTTGCCGATCTGGCGTGGCGGGTTTTGAAATAGCCCATCCCTTATCGTCATCCCGGACTTGATCCGGGATCCGTTTGCGCGATGGTGTATGAATCCCGGATCAAGTCCGGGATGACGGGGAGCGGGATGAGCACAGGCATGACCGGCGGACGCCATCTCGGCATGGACTGGCTGCGGATCGGGGCGTTCGCACTCCTCATCCTCTATCATATCGGCATGTATTTCGTGCCTTGGGGCTGGCATGTGAAGATCGCGCAGCCGCTCGACTGGGTCCAGCTGCCGATGCTGGCGACGAACAGCTGGCGATTGCCCCTGCTGTTCCTCGTCTCGGGCTATGCGAGCGCGGCGCTGTTTGCGAAGCTGGGCGGCAGCGGCGCGTTCGTGCGGTCGCGGAGCGCGCGGCTGCTGATCCCGCTCGTCTTCGGCATCCTTGTCGTTATCCCGCCGCAGCCGTGGATCGAGCTGGTGACGCAGCACGGTTATGCGAAGAGCCTCGGTGCCTTCTGGACCGGCGACTATTTCCGTTTCGGGACGCTGGGCGGCATCGTGCTGCCGACGTGGCAGCATTTGTGGTTCGTGGTCTATCTGTGGGTCTATACGCTGCTCGCCGCGGCGGTGCTTGCATGGGCGCCCGCGGCTGTACGCGCGCGGGTCGCCGACGGCGCGGCGCGGCTGTTCGGCGGATGGGGGCTGCTCGCGTTGCCGCTCGGCTGGTGGCTGCTCCTGCTGGCCCTCTTCCCGGGGCATGAGGAAACGCACGCGCTGTTCGACGACGGGCCGTCGCACCTTCATTATCTGATGCCCTTTTTCATCGGCTGGCTGCTGCGCGTACGGCCGCAGCTGTTCGCCGCGGTCGCGCGCTGGTGGCGGTTTTCGCTGGGCATCGCGGTCGCGGCGTTCGCCGTCGTCGCGGCGATCCTGTATCTCTGGCTCTGCGGCGCGCAGCCCGCCGGATGGGGGCGGCTGCCGTTCGACATCGCGCATCAGGTGCAGGGCTGGGCGACGATCGTCGCACTCGTCGGGATTTCCGACCGGTACTGGAACCGCGACCATCCGAAGCGCGCGATGCTCGCCGAGGCGGTCTTCCCTTTTTACATCATCCACCAGACGATCATCGTCGTCACCGGCTGGTATCTGCTCAAGGCCGGCGCCGCGGCGCTGCCCTCCTTCCTGATCCTCGTCGCGGCGACGGTGACCGGATGCTGGCTTTTCTACGTGATCGGGCGCAGCATCGGCTGGCTGCGGCCGCTGATCGGACTCCAGCGCAAACAGGGGGAGAGCTGATGGGCGCATTGAAGGGCATCATGGCGATCGTCGGTATCGCCGCGATTCTCGTCGGCGGACTCTGGGTCCTGCAGGGGCTCGACATTGTCCGCTGGCCGGCGAGCAGCTTCATGCTCGGCGACACGACATGGACGCGCAACGGCGCCATTCTCGCGGTCGTCGGCGTTGTGCTGGTCTGGCTCGCCCGAAAGAAGTGACATTCGACTACAAATGTAGTTGATCTGTGTTGCTGTCGTGATACACTCCGATCCGGCCGGGGCTGGATTGGAGACAGGAATGATTCGCTCGCCGCTTGTTTTGCCCGCGCTTCTGCTCGCCGCCGGAGTCGCGGGCGGGCTTGTCCTTGCCCCGCCGTCCGCGATGGCGGCCGACGATGTCGGAGCCGATGCGATCGCGGAGAAATATGCCGCACTGCTCGAACGCGACTATGTCTATCCCGAAACGGGCAAGCGTTATGCCGACGCGATCCGCGCCGCCATCGCCGCGGGGCGCTACAGGGCGCTCACCGGCGAGGCGCTTGGCGCGGCGATCGACAGCGATGTGAATGCCGTGTCGCCCGACGGCCATTTGCGCCTGCGCGTTCCCGAAGCCGCAGGCGCGGCGCCCGCGCCCGCGCCCGGCGGCACGACGCCCGTGCGCCGGCCGCCGAAGGTGCCCGTCGAACAGGCAGGCTGGATCGCGCCGGGCATCGCCTTCGTGCGCTTCAACGTCTTTCCGCCGGACGAGGCCGTGACCGCACAGGCGGCGAAATTCATGGCCGACCATGCCGATGCGAAGGCGATCATCTTTGACATCCGGACGCACAATGGCGGCGGGCTCGACCAGATGGACGCGATCTTTCCGTGGCTGTTCGGCAAGGAAACGCGGCTGGTCACGATGGCGACGCGCGCCTCGGTCGACGCCGAGGGCGGATCGCCGATCGCGGGCATCGCGTCGATGCGTCCGGCGAAGGGCGATGCGGGGATGGTCGCGCGCGAACATTGGGCGACGCCGAATGCCGACACGCGGCTGCGCGATGCGAAGGTCTATGTGCTGACCTCGGGCGCGAGCGCGTCGGCGGCCGAGCATTTCGCGCTCGCGATGAAGCATACGGGACGCGGCGTGCTCGTCGGCGCGTCGACCGCGGGCGCCAATCATTTCGGACGCGGCGAGGAGCTGGGCGGCGGCTATGGCGCCTTCATCCCGGTCGGGCGGACCTATGATCCCGTGACGGGCAAGGACTGGGAGCGCGAGGGCGTGCTGCCCGATATCGCGGTGCCGCCCGCCGATGCGCTGGCGCGCGCGCTGACCGAGCTGGGCGTTGCGCCCGCGGAGGCGAAGACGCTGTCGGACGCGCATATGCCGAGCTGGCCGATGGAGCGGCGCAAGCCGCGCGCGGCTCGCTAGCTTCCCTCTTTCGTCACCCCGGACCTGATCCGGGGTGACGAATGTTCAGGCGGACGCAAGCCTCGTCAGCGCATCGCTGTCGACGCGCATCACGGTCCATTCGTCCATCGGCTTCGCGCCGAGGCTCTGGTAGAAACCGATCGCCGGGGCGTTCCAGTCGAGGACGCTCCATTCGAGCCGCGCGCAATCGCGTTCGCTGCAAAGCGCCGCGAGATGGACAAGCAACGCCTTGCCGAGCCCCGACCCGCGCGCTTCGGGGCGGACGAACAGATCCTCGAGATAGATGCCGGGACGCCCCTCGAAGGTCGAGAAATTGTGGAAGAAGAGCGCGAAGCCCTGCGGCTCTCCGTCGATTTCGCCGATCACCACCTCGGCATAGGGACGCGCGCCGAACAGCCTGTCGCCGAGCACCGCTTCGTCGAAGCGGACCTCGTGCGCGAGCTTTTCATAGTCGGCGAGGTCGCGGATGAACTGCGCGATCAGCGGCAGGTCGGCGGGCGCGGCGGGGCGGATCGATAGGGTCACGCGATTATCCTGAACAGAGCAATGTCGCGGCGCTTTTAACGATGGCGGGGCGAGGAGCAATGCCGCTTGTCCGGTCGCACCCCCGGGCGTTGACGCGGCTATGAGAAAGTGCGTCCTTGTCGTCACGCCGGTACCCTGCAATCAGGACCGGCGAGAAGATGGCGCGAACGAGAGGAGATGCCGATGGTGAGCGCGCGATTGCTGGCGCTGGCGTTGCTGGTAGGGAACACCGGCGTTTCCGTGATGGCGCAATCTGCGCCAGCTGCCCCATTTGTGGAGGCCGCCCGCGACGGCCAGCGCGATTTCGATTTCGAAATCGGGGCGTGGGCAACCGAGGTGCGCGTGCTGCGCAACCCGCTCTCGGGCAAGCTGCCTGTCTGGGCCGAGTATCGCGGCACGAGCATCGTCCGAAGTCTGATGGATGGCCGCGCGAACAGTGTCGAGCTGTCGGTCGGGGGCCCCGCGGGCAAGATCGAGGGCATCTCGCTCAGACTCTACGATCCCGGTGCCCGTCGGTGGAGTCTCAACTTCGCGAGCCTGCGCGACGGGGCGATGACCCCGCCGGTGATCGGCAGTTTTGGCGCCGATGGACGCGGCGTCTTTTATGGCGGCGACAAGCTTGGCGAGCGCGCAATCCGGGTGCGGTTCGTCATCGCGCGGGTCTCGGCCGACGAGGCGCGTTTCGAGCAGGCCTTTTCGGCCGATGGCGGCGCGACGTGGGAAGTGAACTGGGTAGCGATTGATCGCCGAGCAGCCGGGACCACCTTGCCCGCCGACCTCGCGCACGCGCTCGACGCGCACAGCCACGCGACGGTGGCCAAGGACATCGCGGCGCTGGGCGACCTGGTCACCGACGATTATCTGCTGGTGAACTCCGATGCGACGACGCAGGGCAAGCGGTCTTATCTGGCCGATTTCGAGAAGCCCGATTTCCGGATCGAGCCGTTCGCGATCGAGCAGCCGACCTATCGCGTCGATGGCGACACGGCGTTGACGGGCGGGCTGATGACGTTGCGCTGGACGCAGGACGGACAGCAGCAAAGCCGCCGGCTGCGGATCGCGCATGTCTGGATCAGGCAGGGAGGACGCTGGCGCATCGCCTATACCCAGCTCACCCGGATTCGGGGTTAGTGCGGCCCGCTGCGCCTGTCGCGCCGCGCATAGACAATCGCAAGCGCGACGATGACGAGCGCGGGCTGGCCGATCACCGCGGGCGCATCGGCCCAGAAAGTTGCGGGGCCGCAGATGCCGGCGGCGACTTCATAGATGTGGAGCAGGCCGTGCAGGGTCAGCCACAGTCCCCCGACGACCGCCGCGCGCCAGCGGCGGACGGGGTTGGCGGCCGCATAAAGCAGGATCAGTCCCGAGCCGAGATAGGCGAGGCCGATATCGCGGATGAAATGCGCGTTGGGCGGGCCGGTGGTGACGACGGTGGGCACGAAGACATACCAGTCTAGCGGCTGGACCAGCATGAAGACGCCGTTGGCGATCGTCGTTATCGCGGCGATCAGCAGGAGGAACTGAACGAGGCGGTCAAGCGCGTCATATTTTTGCGGCATGATTTTTCTCCCCCGAGCCGGGCGGCGCTGCGGCCCCTAATCCTTGTCTTGGCCGATCCGGACGATCTTGCCGACTTCGAGCTCGTCGATGCGCAGCTTGCGGATGTGCGCGTTGCCGATGCGCAGGCGGCCGATCGCAAGCGCGCCGACGGCAAAGGCTCCGAGCGCGAAAGCGCCGATCGCGAGCGCGACAATGTTGCCCGAGCCGAGGACTACGGCGCCCGTTGCGGATACGCCGGTTGCCGCCGCCTTGCGCGCGGCGGAGGGCTCGACGACAAAGTCAGCCTTTGTCTTCACGCCGCCTTGCCATGCAGCGTATCCATGCTCACCGAACTGCCCGCCTCGATCTCGGCGGCCTTGGCTTCGACGAGCTTGACGACATGCGCGATCATGTCGGCATCGGCGACATGATGGTCGGTGATCCCCGAGAGATAGACCATATGCTTGCCGTTGCCGCCGCCGGTGATCCCGATGTCGGTCTCGCGCGCCTCGCCGGGACCGTTGACGACGCAGCCGAGCACCGAGAGCGACATCGGGGTCTTGATGTGGCTCAGCGCATCCTCGAGCGCCTGGACGGTGCGGATGACGTCGAAGCCCTGCCGCGCGCAGCTCGGGCAGGAGACGACGCGGACGCCGCGCGTGCGCAGGCCCAGCGACTTCAGGATCTCGTAGCCGACGCGCACTTCCTCTTCGGGTTCGGCCGAGAGGCTGACGCGGATCGTGTCGCCGATGCCCGCCCAGAGGAGGTTGCCGATGCCGAGCGCCGACTGGCCCGCAGCGAACACCTGTCTC
>JAGHZY010000019.1 GCA_017745175.1 Sphingopyxis sp.
ACTGGATGAAGCGGCTGTCGAGCGGCGACTGCAGATACTCGTCGATCGCCCAAGGGCCCGCCTCGTGCGCGATGCCGTTCCAGCCGCGCTCCTCTTCCCAGAAGCAGAGCGCCGAGCGGAACACCGCGTCGCCGGCGTCGCCGAACGTGACGAGCCCGGTACCGCCCCGACCGTCGGCAAGCGCGACGACGCTGTTCGTCGTGCCGAAATCGAGGCCGAGCGCGCTTGCGGCCGCCTTGTCCATGCCATGCTCCTGTGGTCGGGAATCCCTCGCGGGGCGGCGCCTATTGCACAGCGGGCAGGAAGGGGCAAGTTGTCGGGACGGTCAGGCGTCGGATCTCCACGCGCGCCAGAAGGTGTCGAGCGCGGCGTCGACGTCATCCTGAAGGCGGGCAAGGTCGTGGCTTTCGGGAAGATTGAGCATCGCGAACTGATAGACGCCCGACTGGCAGAGGCCGGTGAATTGCTGCACCGCGCGCATCGGATCGCCCATCCTCAGTTCGCCGCGCACCATCTTTTCGCCCACCCAGACGGCGGCGCGCGCCTTGCCGCGGCGCGGGCCGCGCTCGTAGAAGGTTTCGGCGAGGTGCGGGAAGCGCTCGGCCTCGCCGACGACGAGGCGAAACAGCGACAGGATCGGCGTCGCGGTCAGCTTGGTCATCAGCAGATTGCCGAAACGCCGCAGCACGTCGGTCACGGGTTCGTCGAGCGGCAGGTCGATCGCGAGCATCTGGCCATATTGCTCGACGATGTCGTCCACGACCGCAGCGAACAGTTCCTCCTTCGACGGGAAATAGGTCCAGAGCGTCGTCTTCGATCCGCCGACCTTGCCGGCGATTGAGGACATGGTCGTCCCCGCATAGCCATTGGCGAAGAAGAGCTCGCGCGCCGCATCGACGAACGCCTTGCGCCGCGCGGCCGCCGCATCGTCGAGGGTAGGCGTACTATCTGGTATCATTTCGATTGACAACGCATCCTCCAAAGTCCATTTGCCCATGATACCAGCTAGTATCGTTGGAAGCCATGCCCCGATCATTATTTGTTACAACCGCGGTTATCGCCCTGCTGGCAGGCTGCGCAAGCGTTCCCGACCTCGGGCCAAAGCCGGTCGTGGCTGCGCCCGAGTCGTTCGGGTCGCGCGCGACGCTGGGCGGGCCCCAAGGCGCCTGGCCGGCGGAAGGCTGGTGGCAGGGGTTCGGCGATGCGCAGCTCGGTGCCCTGATAGGCGAGGGGCTGAAGGATTCGCCCGAGGTCGCGATCGCTGCCGCGCGTGTCCGCGCGGCCGAGGCGATGGCGCAGCAGGCGGGCGCCACGCTGCTGCCGCGCGTCGGCGCCGAAGCGAGCGCGGGCGGGGTCCAGCAAAGCAAGAATATGGGCATTCCGCCCGATTTCGTGCCCGACGGCATTCAGGATACCGGCCATATCGCGGCGACCCTCAGCTTCGATCTCGACCTGTGGGGTCGCAACCGCGCGGCGCTCGCGGCGGCCACGTCCGAGGCCGAGGCGGCGCGCGTCGACGAGGCGCAGGCGCGACTGATGCTGACGACGGGAATCGCGGCCGCTTACGCCGATCTCGACGGCTATTATCGCGCGCTCGATACCGCGAACGAGGCCGTTCGCGTTCGCACCGCGAGCGCGAAGCTGTCGGGCGACCGCGCGCGTGCCGGGATCGAAAATCAGGCGAGCCAGCGGCAGGCCGAGAGCCGCGCCGCGTCGTCGCGCGCCGACGTCGTCGCGCTCGAGGAAGCGATCGCGACGACGCGCAACCGGATCGCCGCGCTGCTTGGCGCCGGGCCCGACCGCGGGCAGTCGATCGCGCGCCCGCAACTGGTGCGGCCGTCGCTGGGCCTGCCGGCGAATGCCGGGATCGACCTTATCGGTCGCCGGCCCGACATCATCGCGGCGCGTCTGCGGTCCGAAGCCGCGGCAAAGCGCATCGACGTCGCGCGCGCCGATTTCTATCCGAATATCAGCCTCTCGGCGCTCGTCGGGCTCCAGTCGCTCGGCCTGTCGAACCTTTTCAGATCGGGGTCCGAATATGGCAATGGCGGCGCCGCGATCAGCCTGCCGATCTTTGAAGGCGGGCGCCTTCAGGGCCGTTATCGCGGCTCGCGTGCCGATTATGATGTGGCGGTTGCGACCTATGACCGGACACTTGTGGGCGCGCTGCGTGACGTCGCCGATATCGTCGCGAGCCGCGCGGCGACCGAACGCCAGCTTGCCGGACGCCGCGAAGCGCTCGCCGCCGCTGCCGAGGCGTCGAAGCTCGCCGAACTGCGTTACCGCGCCGGCCTGTCGAACCAGATTGTCCAGCTCACCGCCGAGGACAGCATGGTCGCCTTGAGCCGCACCGTCGCCGACCTCGAAGCGCGCCGGCTCGCCCTCGATATCGCGCTGATCCGCGCGCTTGGCGGCGGATATCGCGCGCAAAACCCGACAGGAGACGAATGATGGCCGACGAAACGGCTGCAGCCGCAACCGACACTCCCGAAACCACCGAAACGACTTCCGAAAACAATGGAGCGAAGCGCGCGAAACTGTTGCGCATCCTCGCGATCGTCGTGGTGACGGTCGCGATCCTGTGGAGTCTCTGGTATTTCCTCACGCAAGCCGGGCGCGTGCACACCGACAATGCCTATGTGGGGGCGGACTCGGCGCAGGTGACCGCGCTGATCGCTGGCCCGGTCAAGGAGGTACGCGTCAGCGGCACGCAGGCGGTGAAGAAGGGCGACATCCTTGTCATCCTCGACGATGCCGACCAGCGGATCGCGGTCGCCGACGCCGAGGCGGCATTGCGCCTCGCGCGCCAGCGTTATGGCCAGGCAGACGCCAACGCCGATGCGGCGCGGGCGCGCGTCACGGCGCGCGGTGCCGAAATTGCGCAGGCGCGGGCGCGGCTGCGCGATGCGAATGCGACGGTCGAGCGTGCGCGCGCCGAACTGGCAAGGCGCGAAAGCATCGCGGGCACGGGCGCGGTGTCGGGCGAGGAACTCACAGCGGCGCGTGCGGCGCTGGCGTCGGCGTCGGCGGCGCGCGACCTTGCAGCGGCGGGCATCGCCTCGGCCGAGGCGACGCGCGGGTCGGCGAGCGGTGATCTCGGCGCCGCCGAAGCCGTCGTGCGCGGCACGACGATCAACACCGCGCCCGATGTCGCGGCAGCCGAGGCGCGGCTCGAAAAGGCGAAGCTCGACCTCGCGCGCACCGTGCTGCGCGCACCCGTCGACGGCATCGTCACCAACCGGCAGGTGCAGGTCGGGCAGCGGATCGCCGCGGGCGCGCCGATCATGGTGATCGTCCCGATCAGCACCGCCTATGTCGACGCCAATTTCAAGGAAAGCCAGTTCAAGGATATTCGCATCGGCCAGCCGGTCGAGCTGACGTCGGACTATTATGGCGGCGACGTCGTCTATCGCGGCAAGGTGACCGGCATCGCCGGCGGCACCGGCGCGGCCTTCTCGCTGATCCCCGCGCAGAATGCGACGGGTAACTGGGTGAAGGTTGTCCAGCGCCTGCCGGTGCGCATCGCGCTCGATCCGAAGCAGCTCAAGGAGCATCCGCTGCGCGTCGGGCTGTCGATGGAAGCCACGATCGACACGCGCGGCAACTGAGCCATGGCCAGCGCCGCCGCCCCCGCCTCCGTCATCCCCGCCGAGCCGCAACCGCTGACCGGCGTGCGGCTGCTCGTCGCTGCCTTCGCGCTCGCGCTCGCCAATTTTGTTGTCGTGCTCGACACGACGATCGCCAATGTATCCGTGCCGCATATCGCGGGCGGGCTCGCGGTGTCGCCCACCCAGGGGACCTGGGTGATCACCAGCTATGCGGTCGCCGACGCGATCAGCGTGCCGCTCACCGGCTGGCTCGCGATGCGTTTCGGCACCGTGCGCTGGTTCATGATCTCGATCATCGGCTTCGGAATCTTCTCTTTCCTTTGCGGCGTATCGCGCACGCTCGATGCCCTCGTGCTCTTTCGCGTGCTGCAGGGGCTTGCGGGCGGCCCGCTGATGCCGCTGTCGCAGATCTTGCTGCTGCGCATCTTCCCGAAAGAAAAGGCCGGTATCGGGCTTGCAATCTGGGCGATGACGACGACCACTGCACCGATCCTGGGGCCGATCCTCGGCGGCACGATCAGCGACAACTGGACCTGGCCATGGATCTTTTTCATCAACCTGCCCGTCGTCGCAATCTGCGCGTTCGGCGTGTTCACGCTGCTGACGCCATATGAGACGAAGCGCGCCAGGGCGCGGATCGACGTGATCGGCCTGATCCTGCTCGTCGTGTCGGTCGGCGCGTTCCAGATCATGCTCGACACCGGACGCGAACATGACTGGTTCGGGTCGACATGGATCATAGGGCTGGCGATCGTCGCCGCGATCAGCTTCGCCGCTTTCGTGATCTGGGAACTCACCGACGCCAATCCGGTTGTGAATTTGCGTATCTTCCGCTTCCGCGGCTTCAGTTTCGCGACGATGGCAATCTCGCTCGGATTCGGTGCCTTCTTCGCGCAGGTCGTGCTGACGCCCTTGTGGCTCCAGCAGGTCGCGGGCTATACCGCGACCGAGACCGGCTTCATCGTCGCCTGGCTCGGCGTGTTCGCAGTGCTCCTGTCGCCGGTCGCAGCGGGGCTGATCACCAAGATAGACGTGCGCCTCACCATCTCTGCCGGCATTCTCTGGATGGCGGTGATGTCGATCCTGCGCGCGAGCTGGAATGCCGATGTCGGTTACTGGACGCTCGCGCTGCCGCACATATTGCAGGGGATCGGCATGCCCTTCTTCTTCGTCGGGCTGACCGCGCTCGCGCTGAGTTCGGTGCCCGCGCAGCATCAGACGTCGGCAGCAGGCTTGATGAGCTTCCTGCGCACGCTATGCGGGGCGATCGGCACCGCGATCGCGACGACCGCGTGGGACGATGCCAGCCGGGTCTCGCGGTCGGAGCTCGTCTCCTCGCTTAACAATCCCGAGGCGACGATGACCTCGCTGCAGAATGCCGGTTTCACGCTCGAACAGGCACGCGCCACGATCGAGCGATTGGTCGAGGTGCAGGCCTCCACGCTCGGGGTGCTGCACCTGTTCCTCGCGTCGGGGGTCGTGTTCGTGATCGCCGCGATTTCAGTGTGGCTCGCGCCGCGACCGAAACAGATTTCGATGGGCGGCGGACACTGAGCGTTTTCAGGTCAGGCAGGATCGCTTGACGACCCGGAAAACGCCGCAAAACAAGACGCCGCTATTTGGCGAAGAGCTGGGCCAGATCGGCAAAGGCCTTGAACTCGAGCGCATTGCCCGCAGGATCGTGGAAGAACATCGTCGACTGCTCGCCCGGCTGGCCGGGGAAGCGCGTATGGGGCTCGATCACGAACGCTGTGCCCGCCGCCTTGAGCCGGTCAGCGAGCGCCTGCCATTCGGCGGGCGGCAGCACGACGCCGAAATGCGGCACCGGCACATCACGCCCGTCGACCGGATTATGCGCTGCGGCCACGCGCGGCGCGTCGACGCGATGTGCGACGATCTGGTGCCCGTAAAGGTTGAAGTCGATCCAATCGGGATCGCTGCGCCCCTCGGGGCAACCGAGGATCGTGCCATAGAAATGGCGCGCGGCGTCGAGGTCGTCGACGGGAAATGCGATGTGAAAGGGGGCAAGACCGGGCATCCACCCCATTTGCCGCACCGCCGCGCAATATGCCAGCCCGGGACTTGGGCTAGGGCGCCGAACATGCTAGGCGCGCGCGCATGCTGACAATCAACGCAATCACTGTACGCCTTGGCGGGCGCGCCATCCTCGAACGCGCCACCGCGAGCCTGCCGGCCAAAAGCCGCGTCGGGCTGATCGGGCGCAACGGCGCGGGCAAATCGACGCTGATGAAGGTGATGATCGGCCAGCTCGAGGCCGACGAGGGCAGCATCGACATGCCGCGCAAGACGCGCGTCGGCTATATCGCGCAGGAAGCGCCGAACGGCACCGCAACGCCGTTCGACACCGTGCTCGCCGCCGACACCGAACGCGCCGAATTGCTTGCCGCGTCAGAGACCGAACAGGATCCCGACAAGCTCGGCGATATCCACGAACGGCTGATTGCGATCGACGCCTATACCGCGCCCGCGCGCGCCGCGCGCATCCTGATCGGGCTCGGCTTCGACGAGGATATGCAGGGCCAGCCGCTTGACAGCTTCTCGGGCGGGTGGAAGATGCGCGTTGCGCTCGCGGCTTTGCTCTTCTCCGAACCCGATCTGCTGCTGCTCGACGAACCCTCGAACCACCTCGACCTCGAAGCGACGCTGTGGCTCGAGAATTTCCTCCGCGCCTATCCCGGGCAGCTCGTCGTGATCAGCCACGAGCGCGACCTGCTCAACAATGTCGTCGACAATATCCTCCACCTCGAAGGCGGCAAGGTGACGCTCTACGCGGGCGGCTATGACGCGTTCGAGCGCCAGCGTGCCGAACGCGCGGCGCAGCTCGCGGCAGCGAAGGCGTCGCAGGACGCGCAGCGCGCCAAGCTACAGGATTATGTCGCGCGCAACAGCGCGCGCGCCTCGACCGCGAAGCAGGCACAGTCGCGCGCGAAGCTGCTCGCCAAGATGCAGCCGATCGCCGCGCTCGCCGAGGACCAGACGCTCGCGTTCGATTTTCCGAGCCCCGACGAACTCAAACCGCCGCTGATCACGCTCGACCTCGCGAGCGTGGGGTATGCGGAACGCCCTGTGCTCCAGCGGCTGAACCTGCGTATCGATCCCGACGATCGCATCGCGCTGCTCGGGCGTAACGGCAACGGCAAGACGACGCTCGCGCGCCTGCTCGCGGCGCAGCTTGCGCCGATGGCGGGCGCGATGGCGGCGTCGGGCAAGATGCGCGTCGGTTATTTCACCCAATATCAGGTCGAGGAACTCGACGGCAGCGACACCCCGCTCGCGCATATGACGCGCGTGATGGAGGGCAAGACGCAGGGCGCGATCCGCGCGCAGCTCGGCCGTTTCGGCTTCTCGGGCAACAAGGCGACGACCGAGGTCGCGAAGCTGTCGGGCGGCGAGCGCGCGCGGCTGGCGCTCGCGCTGATCACGCGCGACGCGCCGCATCTTCTCATCCTCGACGAACCGACCAACCACTTGGACGTCGATGCGCGCGAAGCGCTGGTGCAGGCCTTGAACGGCTTTGAGGGCGCGGTGGTCCTGGTCAGCCACGATCGCCACATGCTCGAACTCACCGCCGACCGGCTCGTGCTCGTCGACGACGGCACGGCACGCGAATATTCGGGCAGCATGGACGATTATGTCGACATGATCCTCGGCAAGGGGCCGCAGAAGGATCGCGTGTCGAAGGCCGACAAGAAGGAAGACCGCAAGGCTGCCGCCGCGGCGCGCGAGGCCGCCGCGAAGATCAGGAAGGACGTCTCGGATGCCGAGGCCGATCTTGCCAAATATGAAGTCGTCCTCTCGGCTATCGACCGCGCGATGTTCGACCCGCAGGGCGCGGCGAGCGAATATAAGGGGCTGACGATGAGCGAGCTGTCGCAGCGGCGCGGCAAGATCGTCGCGGCGCAGGAAGCCGCGGAGGCACGCTGGATCGCTGCGAGCGAAGCGCTGGAAGCGTTTGAGGCGGCTGCGGCGTAGAATGCCATCCTCCCTGCCGTCACCCCGGACTTGATCCGGGGTCCCGACTACCGACGCGGCGATGGATGCCGGATCAAGTCCGGCATGACGAAGCTGTCATTGGTTGCCCCGCATTGACTCCACAACTGCAATCCATCATAATAGTTTCAATTGAAACTAGATGGGAAGATGATCATGGCCGACCTGTTCGACAATCCGTTGGGCCTCGACGGCTTCGAATTCGTCGAATTTTCAGCTCCTGAAAAGGGCATTCTCGAACCCGTGTTCGAAGCGATGGGCTTCACGCTGATCGCACGCCACCGTTCGAAGGACGTCCAGCTATGGCGCCAGGGCGGCATCAACCTCATCGCCAATTACGAACCCAAATCGCCCGCGGCCTATTTCGCCGCCGAGCACGGCCCGTCGGCGTGCGGTATGGGCTGGCGCGTGCGCGATGCGGCCAAGGCCTATGCAGAGGCGATCGAGCGTGGTGCCGAGCCGGTTGAGGTCAATCCGGGTCCGATGGAACTGCGCCTCCCCGCGATTCGCGGCATCGGCGGCTCGATCATCTATCTGATCGACCGCTATGGCGACGACCTCGGCATCTACGACATCGATTTCATCTATGAAGACGGCGTTGATCGCCATCCGGTCGGCGCGGGCATGCAGCTGATCGATCATCTGACGCACAATGTCTATGGCGGCCGCATGGCGCATTGGGCGGCTTTTTATGAGCGCATCGCGGGCTTCCGCGAAATCCGCTATTTCGACATCAAGGGCGAATATACCGGCCTGACCTCGAAGGCGATGACCGCCCCCGACGGCAAGATCCGCATCCCGCTCAACGAAGAGGGCGCGGGCGGCAAGGGCCAGATCGAGGAATATCTGCGCGCCTATAATGGCGAGGGTATCCAGCATATCGCGTTCAGCTGCGACGACCTTTACGCCGCGTGGGACAAATTGAAGGCGCTGGGCAACCCCTTCGCGCCCGCACCGCCGGCAACCTATTACGAAATGCTCGAAGACCGCCTGCCCGGCCATGGCGAGTCGGTCGAGGGCCTCCAGTCGCGCGGCATCCTGCTCGACGGGTCGACGACCGAAGGCGATCCGCGGCTGCTGCTCCAGATTTTCGGCCAGACCGTGATCGGCCCCGTCTTCTTCGAGTTCATCCAGCGCAAGAAGGACGAAGGCTTCGGCGAGGGCAATTTCACCGCACTGTTCAAATCGATGGAAATGGACCAGATTCGCCGCGGAGCCCTGACTGTCGAGGAACCCGCCGAATGACGAGCCCGATCAAATTGGGCGGCGTCCACCACGCCGCCTATCGCTGCAAGGACGCGAAAGAGACGGTCGACTGGTACGAGCGCATGCTCGGCATGACCTACACCACCGCCTTTGCCGAGGATCATGTCCCGTCGACCGGCGAATATGACCCCTATATGCACGTCTTCCTCGAGGCGGGGAACGGCAACATCCTCGCCTTCTTCGAGCTGCCCAACCAGCCCGTCATGGGGCGCGACGAGAATACGCCGGCCTGGGTCCAGCACCTCGCGTTCAAGGTCGGCAGCTTCGACGAACTGGTCGCGGCGAAGGCGCATCTGGAAAGCGAAGGCGTCGACGTGCTCGGCCCGACGCATCACGGCATCTTCAAGTCGATCTATTTCTTCGATCCCAACGGCCACCGCGTCGAACTGGCGTGCGACATCGGCACCGCCGAGCAATATGCCGAACTCAAGCGCGTTGCGCCGCTGATGCTCGAGGAATGGAGCCAGACGAAAAAGGCGCCGCGCCACGCCGACTGGCTGCACACGATGGCAAACGAGTAGGTTTCGCAGGGAGGGCGGCATTCCCTCCCATCGTCACCCCGGACTTGATCCGGGGTCCATGACTTCAAGCGCTGCGATGGATCCCGGATCAAGTCCGGGATGACGAGAAGGGGCGGGGCCTTTTTGGCCCTTCGCCGATTACTTCCGATCCAGCCCGATGCTCTCAAGTGTCGCGCCGCTGCACTTGTCGGCTTCCTTGGTCTGGCCGTCGCCCGACAGCGCGCCGATCGCGAGGAAGCCTGCGACCACGGCGACGAGGAACGCGCCGGTGACCCAGATCAGATATTTGTCGATGAACGCCTTGATCGGCGCGCCAAACAGCCGGAACAGGATTCCGACGAGCATGAAGGAAAAGGCCCGGCTGGCGAGGCTCGCCCACAGGAAAGTCCAGAAATTCATGTGGATGAAGCCCGCGGTGATCGTCAGCAGCTTGAACGGGATCGGCGTCGCGCCCTTGATCAGGATGATCTCTGCCCCGAATTCGCGGAGATAACAGGCGGCCGGCGGGAAAGCGTCGGTCAGCCCGAGCACCCCGAGCAGCCACAGCCCGACGCTTTCATAGAGGAAGAAACCGATCCCGTATCCGAGCAAACCGCCCGCAACCGACGCGAGCGTACAGATGACCGCATAGCGCACCGCCTTTTTGGGATTTGCGAGGCACATCAGCCCGAGGAGCGGATGCGGCGGGATCGGGAAGAAGCTCGCTTCGACGAAGGCGACCAGCGCCAGCCAGAACTCGGCGTGCGGATGCGCCGACTTTTCCATCGTCCAGTTGTACATGCGCTGGATGAAACCGGGCCGGTGGGTGGTGGCGGTCATGCTGGTCCTTCGGCGCGGCGTGCGCTGCGATGTCTATGCCGCCCGGTTCGGGCGAAGTCGAGCCGGTCAGTGGCGGAAGTGACGCATCCCGGTGAACACCATTGCCAGCCCTGCTTCGTTCGCGGCGGCGATTACCTCGTCGTCGCGGATCGAGCCGCCCGGCTGGATCACGCAGGTCGCACCCGCTTCGACCGCGGCGAGCAGGCCATCGGCGAAGGGGAAGAAGGCGTCGCTGGCAACAGCGCTGCCGACGGTGCGGGCTTCGGCCCAGCCATGGCTCTCGGCAGCTTCGCGGGCCTTCGCCGCGGCGATGCGTGCGCTGTCGCGGCGGTTCATCTGCCCCGCGCCTATGCCTGCGGTCGAGCCGCCCTTGGCATAGACGATCGCGTTCGACTTCACATGCTTGGCGACCGTCCACGCGAACAGTGCGTCGGCCAGCTCTTCCTCGGTCGGCGCCCGCTCGGTGACGACTTTCAGGTCGGCGCGCGTGATGCGGCCATTGTCGCGGCTCTGCGCGAGCCAGCCGCCCGCGATCGTCTTCATCATCAGCCCGCCGCGCGCCGGATCGGGCAGTTCGCCCGTCAGCAGCAGGCGGAGGTTCTTCTTCTTCGCGAACACGGCGCGTGCATCGGCATCGGCGTCGGGGGCGCAGACGACCTCGGTGAAGATGCCGCTGATCAGTTCCGCAGTCGCGCCGTCGAGCGGCCGGTTGACCGCGATGATCCCGCCAAACGCCGAAACATCGTCGCACTTCAGCGCCGCGTCATAGGCTTCGGCGATCGTCGCGGCACTCGCGACGCCGCACGGGTTGGCGTGCTTGACGATGACGCAGGTCGGATCGGCTTCGCGGAATTCGGCGACCAGCTCGAGCGCCGCGTCGGCGTCGTTGATATTATTGTAGCTGAGTTCCTTGCCCTGCACCTGCTCGGCCTGCGCAATGCCGCGCGCGGCGGGGCCCGCGGGCAGGTAGAGCGCCGCCTGCTGGTGCGGGTTCTCGCCATAGCGCAGCTCGGTGGCGAGCTTTGCGGTCAGCGGCAGCGTGCCGGGGAACAACCTGCCCTGATCGGCGAACGCGAACCAGCTCGCGATCATCCCGTCATAGGTCGCGGTGTGCGCGAACGCCGTCGCGGCGAGGCGCTTGCGCAAGGTGAGTGTCGTCGCACCGCCGTTGGCGTCCATCTCGGCGATGACTGCGGCATAATCCTCGGGCTCGGTGACGATGCCGACGAAGGCATGGTTCTTCGCCGACGAGCGCACCATCGCGGGGCCGCCGATATCGATATTCTCGATGATCTCGTCGCGCGCGGCGCCCTTCGCGACGGTCGCGGCAAAGGGGTAGAGGTTGACGACGACGAGATCGATTGCTCCGATGCCATGTTCCTCCATCGATGCGACATGCGCGGCGTCGTCGCGCACCGCGAGGATGCCGCCGTGGACCGTGGGGTGGAGCGTCTTTACGCGGCCGTCCATCATCTCGGGAAAGCCGGTGAGATCGGACACGTCGAGGACATTGTGTCCCGCCTCGCGCAGCGCCTTCGCGGTGCCGCCGGTCGACACCAGCTCGACGCCATGTTTGACGAGCGCGGCGGCAAGCTCGGCGAGTCCCGCCTTGTCGCTGACGGACAGGAGGGCGCGGCGGACGGGAATCAGGTCGGTCATGGGAAGGGCGGCCTTTGAGGATGGGAAAGACGCGGCCCCCCTAGGCGCGCGCCGCCCGTATCGCAACCCTTGCGACCCCTTTTTAGAGCCCCAGCGCCGCCGCGACCTGGTCCCAGCGCACCAGTTTGAAATTCTGCGCCTTGGGCGCGTTGTCGCCGTCCTGCGCGAGGAAGATGCCATCGGGGAAGGCCGGACCGAAATTGCCGGCGACCGCCTCGATCCCGTCGGTCTCGCTCGTCGCACCATATTTGCCCGCCGCGACCGCGAAGCGCCCGACATAGTCGACGCCGGGCAGGCGGAAGACCGCATAGGCATTGTCGCCCTGGCTCGACGCGATCAGGTAACGCTGCCCCTTGTGGTCGATCGTCGCAAGGCCTTCGACGTCGGCGACGAGGCGCTGATTGTCGACCGGCGCGACGAGGCGCGCGGTCGCGGTCCTGCCGTTCGGTACGAGCTGCCAGATACCGGCGTCTTCCTCGCCGACATAGAGCGTGTCGCCGTCGAAGACGCAGCCCTCGGACTGGGTCGGGATCTTGTATTCCCATTGGACCGTGAAATTCGGGGTGCCGTCGACGGTCAGCGTGCCGACGCGCACCGTGCCGTCCTTGACGATCAGCGCGGCGGTGATCGGCGCACCCGGCGCGGTCTTTTTCAGGCAAAGCCCATAAGCTTCACCGCTACCCGCCGCCGCGCGGCCGAGCGCCGTGACCGCGGGCTTGTCGGCGTCGAGGCGGAAGACCGCGAGATGCGCGTTCACCCCGTCGTTGCGGTCGCTCGCGACGATGATGTTGCCCGCAACGTCGACATTGTTCACGAGGCCCGCCTGCGTGAAGGCGATGTCCTTGCCCGACAGGTCGTAGACATGCAGCCCCGCCTTCTTGTCGGTGGCGACGATCAGTGCGCGGTCCGGATTGGCAGGATCGATCCAGATCGCCGGATCGTCGGCGGCGTCGGCGCGGCCCGTGCCGACGGGTGCGGTTTCGCCGCTCGCGGTCACCTGCATCGGGGGCAGGCCGGTGATGACGGGCGCGCTTGCGGCGCAGCCGCCGAGCGCCGATGCAAAAGCCAGCGATGTCAGCAGCTTTCCTTTGCCGATGGCGGCCATGACGATTCCCCCGTTCCCGAATAGCGTAAAAATGCGCCGCGCGCCCCGTCCCAGCAAAGTCGGGTCGCGTCAATATGACAATATTTCCGTAACTTGAGCGTCATCAATACGTCACACGGCTCGCCGCAAACTGTCACACGTCCCCCCTAGAGGCCCGGCAACCAATAAGGGGGCCGTTACCATGATTCGAACTTTCAGCCTGCATTCCGCCGCCGCGCTTGCGCTTGCCACGGCGCTCGCCGCCACGCCTGCTGTCGCGGAAGAAGAGGCCGCTGCAACCACTGCCGAGGCAGCGGACGATGGCGAAACCATCGTCGTGACCGGCGACCGCCCGATCGCCGAGTCCGAAGCCGCGGCGCTGGAAGTCCAGCGCAATTCCGACTCGCTCGTCGCGGTCATCGCATCCGATTCGGTGGGCCGCTTGCCCGACCAGAATATCGCGCAGGCGACCAGCCGCCTGCCGGGGATCAGCGTCGAGCGCGATCAGGGGCAGGCGCGATACATCAACCTGCGCGGGTCGCCAAAGACCTGGACCACCCTGTCCTTTGACGGGATCAACGTCGTCAGCCCCGAAGGCCGCGACGCGCGTTTCGATTCGATTCCTTCGGCCATCGCGGGTCAGGTTATCGTCTCGAAGGCGGTGACGCCCGATATGCCGGGCGAGACAGTCGCGGGAAATGTCAATGTCATCACCCGATCGGCGTTCGATTATTCGGGGCTGCACGTCGCCGGAAAGGCGGGGATGGGTTTTGCGGAACTCGGCAATCGCAAGGAATATGAAGGTTCGCTCGTGCTGTCCGACCGCTTCGGGGTCGGCGGCGGCGAGATCGGCGTGCTGGTTTCGGGCAGCTATTACGAACGCAACATGATCACTGACAATTTCGAGACCGATTATGAGCGGGTGGGCGCGCAGGATTCGCGCCCCGGCTCGGAAACGCGCTTTTGGGCGCATGAGGCGGAGAACAAGCTTTACCGCCTGACGCGCAAAAACTGGTCGCTTTCGGGCCGGCTCGACTGGAAGCCCGACGACAACAACACGCTCTCGCTGCGTTCGGTCTACACCATTTTTACCGACGACGAGGCGCGCGACAATTACCGCTTCGATCTCGACGACCGCCAAAGCGATGGATCGTCGTCCTCGGCGGCCTGCACGATCACGCCCAATGCCACCCCCACCAACAGCGGCTATGCCGACGTCTGCATCGGAAATACGCCGCAAAAAGGCACGGTATACGGCATCGACATTCGCCAGCGTTCGACGCTGCGCGCCTTTCGTCAGTCGATCTTTACCAACACGCTGGCGGGCGACCATGAATTTGGCGATGGCGCGTGGAACCTGTCCTGGGCCGGCAACTACACCGTATCGAAGGATGACCGCTCGGTCGTCGGCGAGGCCACTTGGGACAGTCCGTCGACGCGCACCCTGCGCCCGACGGTCGCCTATGATTTCTCCGATCCCAATTTGTCGGTCCTCCGGCTGTACCGCACGATCCAGCTTTCTGGGCCGACACGCTATCAGGCCGGCGACGCCGTGACCGCGGTCGACAGCTTCGCGAAACCGCTCTCGGGTTTTTCGGTGCTCGACGCGGTCGATACGACAAAGGCCTATACGGGCAAGCTGGCACTGTCGCACGACACCAGTTTTCTGGGCGGCGAAGCCAGCTTCAAAATCGGCTTTCAATATGATCAGCGTACGAAGGTCGCGGACGAGAACCAGATCGCGCTGACCGCGGCGCAGGCGGCCGGGATCGGAATGCCCGGCGACTATAATCAATTCTCGCTCGACCGGAAATTCCTCGGCGAAATCCCGATGGGCTACACGTTCCGCTATTTCGACAGGGACAAGATGCGGGCTGCATCGGATGCTGCAAAAGCGGCATTTCCCTTCGTTCCGGTGACCGCGAACAACTATGACGTGCGCGAACAGATATTTGCCGGCTTTGCGATGGGCACGATCCGCTATGACTGGGGGTCACTGGTCGGCGGTGTGCGCGTGGAGCATATCAAAAATCGCGGCATCGCGACGAACATCACCGCCCAGTCGGAACAGACGCTCGCCTTTCCAAGCCTGCACCTCAACTTCAGGGTCGACGACAGCAAGAAATTCCGGCTGTCGTTCAACTCGGGCGCGGCGCGCGCCGATTATGACCAGATGCGCCCCAATGTCGTGATCAACGACGTCAATCAGACCATTTCGGGCGGAAACCCGGCGGTACGGCCCGAGCGCGCTTATGGTATCGACGGCTATTTCGAATGGTATGTCCAGCCGCAGGGCTATCTGATGGCGGGTCTGTTCTACAAGAAAATCAAGGATGTGCTGTACACCGAGTCGGCGACATTCGGTTCCGATGCGCTCAACAGCAATGGCATCGACCGTTCGGGCTATATCTTTTCGGGCATCACCAACGGCGGCGATGGCCGTATCTACGGCCTCGAAGCCGCCGCGCAGCTCCAGCTGGAGCCCTGGACGGACGATCTGGGCCTGCCCGAATTTATGGGCGGCTTCGGCATCTCGGCCAACCTGACCTTGAACAACAGCCGGGTGACAAAGCCCACCGTCAGCGGCATTCCCGCCCGCAGGGTCCGCCTGCCCGGCACATCGGACTTCGTTTACAATCTGGGCGCCTATTATGAAAAATACGGGCTGTCGCTCCGCCTGCAATATCAGAACCGCAGCAAGTGGCTGGACACGATCGCCGACACGCTGGCCGATGCGGGTGATACCTATTGGGCGTCGGACGACGAGTTGGATTTTTCGGCGCGCTATGCGGTGAACAGGAATCTCGAGATTTACTTCGACGCCTCGAACCTGCTCAATCACCCGGGACGCCGTTTCTCCGACCCCGGCAATCTCCTCACCGCGACCGGCATTCCTTCGCCAGGCACCAGCGGTCAGACGATTGAATGGGAACGTTTCGGTCGCCGCTTTACGGGCGGCATCCGCGTCAATTTCTGAGGGCTGGCCCGGGTTTTGAAGATCCACCCCTCTCGCAAGCGGGAGGGGTGATTTCAGCCGATATGTTTGAAGATCCAGCCGATGCTGATGCCGCCCGCGGGCGCATTGCCGGTGACGACCAGCTGCTCGGTCGGGTGCGGGCGACCCTCGCCGTCGACCCACAGGCTTTCCTCGATATCGAGCGTGCCTTCGGAGGTGCGGAACTGCCATAGCGGTCCGCCGCTCACGCGCAGCAGCGCGCCCAGCTTGTCGGCGGTCAGGCTCGCCGAGATGGTGCGCCCGAGGTGAAAGCGCATCGTGAAGCCCTTGTCGCCCTTGCGGCGCGCGCGCGGGGCGGGGAGCAGCATGTCCTCGCCGCGCAGCTCGCGCCCGTTGGGCGAGAGGATCAACAGGCGTCGGTGGATCAGGCCGTGGCGCCGCGCATAGCCGTCGTGGCTCATCTCGACGCGGCTGCCCTGCGGCGTCTCGCGCCGGTCGAGTTCGACCTCGGTCACCCCCTTGCCGAGCGACCCGTTGGCGAGGATCGCGGTCGAATTGCTGTCGCCGAGCGTCAGCGTCGAATGCGCCGCCGTCGTGCGCAGGCCGCGCGCGAGGTCGGCGGGGATCGTCGCGCCGGTCAGCGCCGCACCGCCGCAATTGACGACGATGCGCTCGTCGCCGTCGCTGAGTTCGAAGGCGAGGGTCGAGGCGCAGCCTGCCTCGGTGACGCGCGCGATCGGTGGCGGCGCTGCATCGGCGAGCAGCACGACCTTGTTCGCGACGAGCCGCTGATAGCCCCAGTCGCGTGCCTGCTTGAGCGGCCGGGTGCGCACGCCGCTGGCATTGACGATCGCCTGCACATAGTCCGCCGATGTCGCCCCGCTGCCCTGCCAGCTGCCCATCCCGCCGTCGCTGTGGAGCAGGCCGAGCAGTGCGGGAACCGCCCGCGCGAGCACTTCCTGGACGAAGGGCGGCACCTCCATGCGGCGCATGTCGTATATTTTCGCGAGCATCGACAGCGCCATGATCGCGTCGAGCTGCGCCTGCGGCGAGCGCGAGATATTGCCGCCATCGGCGTAGAAGCTCGTTTCGAGCACCTTGCGCAGCCCCGCTTCGCCGAACACCTGCCGCGGTTCGCCGCCGGGCATCAGCAACGATGCGGCGACGATCCCGACCCACGCGACCATCTGCCCCGTGCCGGGCCGCGTCTTGTCGGCGATGCGGTCGAGGTGCCGCGCCGCGCGCGCGAGATGGTTGAGCACCGCCGAGCGGTAGACAAGGTCGCTCGACGACAGGATCAGCGGCGCGTGCGCGGCCCAGAAGAGGATGCGCCACGCGGTATTGTCGGCCTTCCACGCGGGTTCGCTCACCGCCTCGCCGTGCGTGCCGAGCCAGTGGCGCACGACGGCTTCGGCGATCGGCGCTCCGTCGGCGCGTGCGCCCGTCGCGGCGAGGTCGCGCAACCACGCGAAGCTGTGCAGATAGTCGGCAAAGGTCGGCACGACATCGAGCGCCGCGAAATCGAGCTCGCCGAGCGGCAGCTTCAATCCGCGGTGGAGGAAATGGCCCGCGCGGATCGCGGTTCCCGCGCGCGTGTCGCCCGGCACCGGATCGGCCGGCACCCCGAGCAGCTTGAGCGGGAAGCGCCCTTTCAGGCGGAACGCGTGGAGCGGCGTGCGCCACGTCAGCCGCGTGATCGCATTGGCGACGCGGTCGCCGAGCGAGAGGCCCGTGTCGGCGGGAAGGCGGATCAGCCTTTTGCCGGGTTCGATCGTATCGTCGATCGGCGCGGCGTCATCACCCGAGTCGAGCGGTGTATCGGCGGGGATGGCGTTGGGCGATCTCCCCTCCATCGATCAGGCTCCGCGCAGCCGCCGGATATTGTCGGCATAGGCGTCGGGTCCGCCCCTGAACGTCGCGGTGCCCGCCACGAGCACGTCGGCGCCTGCCGATATCGCGAGCGGGGCCGTGCCCGCGTCGATGCCGCCATCGACCTCGAGCCGGATGTCACGGCCCGATTTCTCGATCATCTTCCTGACCGCCTCGATCTTGCGAAGCTGGCTCGAAATGAAGCTCTGCCCGCCGAAGCCCGGATTGACGCTCATGATCAGCACGAGGTCGATATCGTCGATCAGATAATCGAGCATCTTCGCCGGCGTCGCGGGATTGAGCGACACGCCCGCCTGCTTGCCGAGCGACTTGATATGCTGGACGGTGCGGTGGATGTGCGGCCCCGCTTCGGGATGAACGGTGATGATGTCGGCGCCCGCCTCGGCGAACGCGTCGAGGAAATGATCGACGGGCGAGATCATCAGATGGACGTCGAAGGGCAGCGTCGAATGCGGGCGGAGCGCCTTCACCACCATCGGCCCGATCGTCAGGTTGGGCACAAAATGGCCGTCCATCACGTCGATATGGACCCAGTCGGCGCCCGCGGCCTCGATCGCCTGCACTTCCTCGCCCAATCGCGCGAAATCGGCGCTGAGGATCGAAGGGGCGATGCGGACGGGGGTGGTCGGGCCGGTCATGACCATCGGCCTTAACCATCTAGCGAGTCGGGGGCAAGCGGGGCGCGGGCGCTGTTCGCGGGATATCGACAAAATCGCCCTGGCTTGCCCTCATATTCGCGTCGTCCCGGCCTGCGCCGGGATGACGGGAATGGGGTTATCGCCAGCGCCAGCCGCCCTCGGTCTTGGCGCGGTAGATGGGCATCGGGGCCAAGCCGGCGAGCACAACCAATAGGGTCATCAGGGCGGGCCGATCCCTGAAAAGATACGCGAAACCGGCAATCATCGCGACATGGAGCGCCATGAAGAACCAGCCCTCCCAGACGAAGGGCAAACCGGTGCCATAGCCGTGGCGCTTGGCGCGAAACCAGGGACTCTTCCGCATGAACAGGTGCAGCATATCAGCTTTCCTCTTTCGGTGGCCGGCCGCGCTTGGGCGCTTCCGACTGTTTGACGCTCATCCCGCGCCGCGCCAGCGCCTCGCGCAGCAAGATCTCGATCTCGGCATTGACGCTGCGCAGTTCGGCCGCCGCCAGCCGCTCGATCGCCGCATGGAGCGCGGGATCGAGACGGAGGGCAAAGGCCTTTTTCGACTGCGCGGCCATCGTCCGGCCTCAGTAGAGTGAGCCGGTGTTGACGACAGGCTGGGTGTCGCGCTCGCCGCACAGCACGACCATCAGGTTCGACACCATCGCCGCCTTGCGTTCGTCGTCGAGGTCGACGACATTTTTCTCGGAGAGGTGCTGGAGCGCCATCTCGACCATCGTCACCGCGCCCTCGACCAGCTTCTTGCGCGCCGCGATCACCGCTTCGGCCTGCTGGCGGCGCAGCATCGCCCCCGCGATTTCCTGCGCATAGGCAAGGTGCGTCAGCCCGCATTCGTCGACGGTAATCCCCGCGACGGTCAGCCGTTCGATCAAGGCCTTTCTCAGCTCGACGCCGACCTCGTCATGGTTGCCGCGCAGCGTGATTTCCTGATGCTCGATATCGTCATAGGGGTAGCGCGATCCGATCGATCGCACCGCGGCCTCGATCTGCGCCATCACGAATTCCTTGTAATCGTCGACGTCGAACAGCGCCTGCGCGGTGTCGGTGACGCGCCACACGACCTGCGCCGCCATCTCGATCGGATTGCCGCGCAGGTCGTTGACCTTGATCTTGTCCGAAATCACGTTGTTCGCGCGCACCGCGATCTTCTTGCGCGTCAGCCAGGGGAGAACCCAGCGCAGCCCTTCCTCGCGGTCGGTGCCCTTGTAGGCGCCGAACAACTGGATCGCCGCCGCCTCGTTCGGGTTGATGAGGTAGAAGCCGCACAGGATGATGGTGCCGGCGATCGCCGACACCACGACGACGATCCATTTCCACGCGACCATGACCCCGGCATTGGCATTGGTAATCCCCGCCCACGCGGCGACCGCGAGCAGCACCAGCCAGATGAACAGCATCAGATAGCCGCTTTGCGTCAGCGCCCGCGTCTCGCGGCTGCGGTTCAGCGCGGGAGTCCCTGTTTCGACCATGTTTCCCTCCGAATCACTCGATATAAAGATGATATCATATTTATATCGAATCGCGCGATGGTCAACCGGAATTCGAGCGACCGGACGCCCGGGTCGGTTTTCGCCGCGACAAGCTGGCACAAAGCCGAAGTCGGGTTCGATCGTGTTCAGACCGGGGTGTGTGGCAATCGGTGTGGTTGCCCATGGCGGCTGGCTGCGGCAGCATCGACACATACCCAAGTTCGGACTTCCACAACTGACGCGCTCGTGCGCGAAGGAGGACAGATGCTCCGGGGCAAAAAACTGGTTCAATCGATGTTCGCGCGGAGCGGCTACAGGATTGTAAGATCAGAATCTGACGCGCGGTATCGGCCAACCGCGGCCGACGCGCGCCACTCTGCCAGCTTGCTCGACGAGATACTTCCGGTGGTGCAGCACAACGCGCTGACCGGAGAGTGGCCGACACCGGCATTTCTTGAGGACTATTTCGATGCAAGCCGCCTTGCGATGGCCCGCCTTCTGCTCGATCAATGCGATGCCGAAGACGTCGAAATCGCGGGCAAGCGCGTTCTGGACATCGGGTGCCACGCAGGGTGCCTGCTGCGCCTGATGCGTGCAAGATACCCGGAAGCCTCGCTCTCCGGATGCGACATCAGCGATGTGAAGCTCGCGATGGCAAAACGGGCGTGCCCTGACGCCGAACTGTTCTTCAGCGCGCTTTCGGACCTTCCCCGGTCACCGCGCTACGACGTGGTGTTTCTGATGGAAGTGCTCGAACACACGGTCGATCCCGAAGCGGTTGTCCGGCGTCTGCTCGATATCGTGTCGGCTACCGGCACGCTCATATTGACGGTTCCCGACGGGCGGAAGGATCAATTCCCCGCCAAGGAATATCATGCGGAGTTCGATTCCTATGCGGGCCACATCAACTTCTGGAGTCCGGAAAGCTGGAACTATTTTCTTATGCGGATCGCTCCCGAGTGGAAACCCTGTACGGGAACGCTGTCGACCGGACATTTGTTCGCAGCGCTGAGCATGAAATAATAGAGCAATCCAGGATAAACAAAGGGGACGAAATCGCCCCCCTTGTCTCCCCGGTAGTGCTTCCCTATTCGGTCGGAAAGCCGCGCTTTTTCAGCAGCGCCTTGACGTCGGGATCGCGGCCGCGGAAGGCGCGATAGGCCTCGGCGCGGTCGGTCTCGTTGCCCGTCATCAGCAGGATTGTGCGGAACTTGTCGGCGACGCTGCGATCCCACGGCCCGCCGGCTTCGGTGAAGGCGGCCCAGGTGTCGGCGTCCATCGTTTCGGACCAGAGGTAGCTGTAATAACCCGCCGAATAGGCGTCCGAGCTGAACAGGTGGCCGAACTGCGGCAGGCGGTGCCGCATGACGAGTTCCTTCGGCATGCCGATCCCGGCGAGCGTCTCGCGCTCGAATGCGTCGACGTCGGTCGGCGGCGTCTTGCGATCGTGCAGCTTCATGTCGACGATCGCGCTCGAGAGATATTCGACCGTCGAGAAGCCCTGGTTGAACTTGTCCGACGCGATGATCTTGTCGACGAGCGCCTGCGGCATGGGCTGACCCGTCTTGTAGTGCGTCGCATATTTTGACAGCACCTCGGGGGTCATCAGCCAATTCTCGTTCACCTGGCTCGGATATTCGACGAAGTCGCGGGGCACCCCGGCGAGCGCCGGATAAGTGACGTGCTGCAGCAGATAATGGATGCCGTGGCCGAATTCGTGGAACAGCGTCTGCGCATCGTCGAGGCTGATCAGCGTCGGCTCGCCCTTCGCGGCCTCGGTGAAATTATTGTTGTTCGACGCGAGCACGTTACGTTCGCCGCCGAGCGTCTGCTGGCTGCGATAGGTCGTCATCCACGCACCCGAGCGTTTGCCGTCGCGCGCGAAATTGTCGAGATAGAGGACGCCGACATTTTCGTTCGTCTTGAGATTATAGACCTCGAAGGTCTTCACCTTGGGGTCGAACACCGGAATCGTGCCCGTATTTTCGCGGAAGCCGAGGTCGTAAAGCTGCCCCGCCGACCAGAACATCGCGTCGCGCAGCTTGTCGAGCTGGAGATAAGGCTTCACCTCGCTTTCATCGAGGTCGTATTTCGCCTTCCGCACCTTCTCCGAATAGAAGCGATAGTCCCACGGCTCGATGACGATCTTCGGACCCTTGCCCGCCTTCGCTTCGGCATCGGCGATCGCCTGCATGTCGGCGACCTCTTCCTTCACGCGCGCGACCGCGGCGGGCCAGACCTTCATCATCAGCCCCATCGCGGCTTCGGGGGTCTTCGCCATCGTGTCGGCCATGCGGTAATGCGCGTGCGTCGGGAAACCGAGCAGCTCGGCGCGCTGCTGGCGCAGCTTCAGGATTTCGGCGATCGTCGCATTGGTGTCGTTCGCGTCGCCATTGTCGCCGCGGCTGATAAACGCCTTGTAGACGCGTTCGCGAAGCGCGCGGTTGGTCGCGCCCTGCAGCACCGGCTGCGCCGACGAGCGCGTGTTCTTGATCGCCCACTGGCCGGGCTTGCCCTGTGCTTCCGCGGCCGACGCAAGCGAGGCGACGAAGCCGGGTTCGAGGCCGGCGAGCTCGGCCTTGTCGGTAACGAAGGTATAGAGTTTCTCGTCGCCGAGCAGCTTCGACGAAAAGGCCGAAAAGAGGCCCTCGAGCTTCGAGTTCATCTCGACGAGCTTTGCCTTGTCGGCGGGCGACAGGTTCGCGCCGTCGCGGACCATCTCGTCATGGCTGCGCTCGACGATGCGGATCTGCTGCGCGTTCAGGCCGCTGCTGTTCCGCTTGTCGTACACCGCCTTGTAGCGGGCGAAGAGTTTCGGATCGAGGAACAGCTCGGTGTAGAAGGTGGTGAGCTTCGGGCTCCATTCGGCGTCGATATCCTCGACACGGTCGTTCGACTTGTTCGAGGTCTGCACGCCCCACAGCGCGAACAGCCGCTCCATCGTGTCGCCCGCGAGCTGCATCGGGACGTGCGTGTTCTCGAAGGTCGGCACGGCGGGATTGTCGATCACCGCCTGAACTTCGGCCTTCACCTCGGCCATGCCCCTGGTGAAGGCGTCGGGGAACAGCTCGGGATCCATCTTGTCCCACGGCGGCACCCCCTCATAGGGGCCGGTCCAGGGGGCGAGCATCGGATTTTTGTCAGCCAGCGCGGTGGCGGGAGGCGGGACGATCGGTTGGGCGGTAGCGGTCATCTGGCTATAACCCACCATCATCGCGGTGGATGCAAGCAAGATCGACAAGGGACGGGCAAAAGGCTGCGCGGCGCGCGACATCGATAAATCTCCCCGGAAGATAAGGTTTCGGACGAAACCATGTCGGGGCCGTCTTAACCTTATATGTCAGCGGGGTGCAAGCGGCCTAGGCGCCAAATAACGGCTGGATCAGGCCGGGCGTATCGACGGGGAAGGCGAAGACGCCGCCCGCGTGCGGCTGTGCCTTGCGTTCCGCGTCGGTCAGATTCTTGCCCGCGCTGGTGACGAAGGCGGTCCGGAGGTCGGGGCCGCCGAATGCGATCATCGTCGGGCGCTGGACGGGAAGTTCGATCGTCCGGATCAGTTCTCCCGCAGGCGAGAAGCGCACGACGCGCCAGCCGTCCCAGAGCGCCGACCAGTAACAGCCCTCGGCATCGACCGCGGCACCGTCGGGCCGGCCATTGCCGAACTCGAACCGGTGGAAGATGCGGCCACCCGTCAGCGTGCCCGCCGCGGCATCGACGTCATAGGCGCGGATCGCGTGGCTGGGCGTGTCGGCGTGATAGAAGGTACCGCCGTCGGGGCTGAAGGCCGCACCGTTGCTCGTCGTCATCCCGCCGAAGATTTCGGTGAGCGAGCCGTCGGGGTCGAGGCGGTAGAGCGTCGCGGTCGGGTTCGCCTTGTCGCTCGTCAGACTCCCGACCCAGAGGCGCCCGCGGGCATCGACGCGCCCGTCGTTGAAGCGCTGTCCGGGCTTGTCGGCGAGCACTGCGGGGCCGAAGGGGCGCGGCGCGGCGCCCCATGTATCGATCAGCGCGCAGCCGTTCTCGAGCGCGGCGACGAGGCCGCCGCCGGCGCGCGGCGCGATGCAGCCGACCTGTTCGGTCAGCTCCATGGCCTCGTCGGCGCCGGTTGCGGGATCGGTGCGATGGATTTTCCGCCCGTCGATATCGACCCAGTAGAGGCGCGATTCGGCGGCGTGCCAGACGGGCGATTCGCCGAGCAGCGCGCCGGCGTCGAGAAGCAGTTCGACCATGGCGGGGTCTTAGCGCGCGCCGCCGGAGCTGCCCAGCGGCTGCAAACCTATTCGTTCCGCCGGGCATGGACCGTCGCCCCGCGCCCCAAATCGTCGTTACCCCGGACTTGATCCGAGGTCCCGCTTCTCGACGTTGCCGAGCGGGAGCCCGGGTCAAGCCCGGGGTGACGATGAAGGAGAGGGCCCGGCGTAAAGAGTTTCCCGCCGTAGCGTCTTTCTGCTTGACGTGCACGTAAACGTAAGGTCTCTTGGCCGGGAAGATGCGGCCGACTCCCCGCTTGCGTTCGGCCGCTCCAGGGAAAGGAAGATCAATGTCGCTCGATAGTCTCTCGCGTTCGGCCTACAACGAGGATCATGAGGCGTTCCGCGCGACGGTGCGCCAGTTCCTCGAAAAGGAAGTTGCGCCGAACGCCGCGCAATGGGCCGAGGACAAGATCGTTCCCAAGTCGATCTGGCCGAAGGCGGGCGAGATCGGCATGCTGTGCCCGACCGTGCCCGAGGAATATGGCGGGCTCGGGCTCGACTTCGGCTATAATGCGATCGTCGACGAGGAAAGCGCCTATTACGGCCGCGCGACGACGGGCTTCTCGCTCCAGTCGGACATCGTCACCTCCTACATCGTCAAATATGGCTCGGAAGAGCAGAAGAAGCACTGGCTGCCCAAGATGGTGTCGGGCGAGACGATCACCGCGATCGCGATGACCGAACCGGGTACCGGCTCCGACCTTCAGGGGATGCGCACGACCGCAAAGAAGGACGGCAATCACTATGTCATCAACGGGTCGAAGACCTTCATCACCAACGGCCAGAATGCCGACCTGATCCTCGTCTGCGTCAAGACCGATACCGAGGTCGAGCCGGCGTGGAAGGGCGTCTCGATCGTGCTCGTCGAGGCCGACCGCGAGGGTTTCGAGCGCGGCCGCAACCTCGACAAGATCGGGCAGGACGAGGCCGATACGTCGGAGCTCTTCTTCAACGACGTGCGCGTGCCGATCACCAACTGCCTCGGCGAGGAGGGGCAGGGTTTCATCTATCTGATGAGCGAGCTACCGCAGGAACGCCTGTCGATCGCGGTCAGCGCGCAGGCCTCGGCGCAGCGCGCCTTCGACGACACCGTCGAATATACGCGCGAGCGCAAGGCGTTCGGCAAGCCGATCCTCGATTTCCAGAACAGCCGCTTCGTGCTCGCCGATCTCAAGGCCAAGCTGCAGGTCGGCTGGGCGCACCTCGACTGGGCGCTCGCGCGCCACATGAAGAAGGAACTCACCCCCGAAGAGGGCGCCGCGGCGAAGCTGTGGCACACCGACCTGCAGTGGGAGGTGATGGACAAGTGCCTCCAGCTGTTCGGCGGGTCGGGTTACATGAACGAATATCCGATCGCCCGTGCGTGGCGCGCGGCGCGCGTGACGCGCATCTTCGGAGGTACGAACGAGATCATGAAGGAACTGATCGGGCGCAAGCTTTAATTTCCCCGCCCGCAAGCGGTAGGGGCAGCGAGACTTGCGAGCTTGCTCGCTAGTCGCAGCGGGGTGGGTCAACCACCCCCCGGAAGCTCGCTCCGCTCGCGCCCACCCCTAACCCCTCCCGCAAGCGGGAGGGGGACTGAAAGGAAAGGAATTCTCCCATGGCTACTGCCTATATCGTCGACGCCGTCCGTACCGCGGGCGGCAAGCGCGGCGGCAAGCTCGCGGGCGTGCACCCCGTCGACCTCGGCGCCGCGGTGTTCGACGCGATTGCCGACCGCAACGATTTCGACACCAGTGCGATCGACGATGTCATCACCGGCTGCGTCAGCCAGGGCGGCGAGCAGACGATGGACCTCGGCCGCAACGCCGTGCTCGCGTCGAAGCTGCCCGATTCGATCCCGTCGGTGACGATCGACCGTCAGTGCGGGTCGTCGCAGCAGGCGATGCAGTTCGCGGCGCAGGGCGTACTGTCGGGAACGCAGGACATGGTGCTTGCGAGCGGCATCGAAAGCATGTCGCGCGTGCCGATGGGTTCGACCGCGATGCTCTACATGAAGGAAGGCATGGGCAATTATAAGTCGCCCCGCCTCGAGGAAAAATATCCCGGCATCATGTTCAGCCAGTTCATGGGCGCCGAGATGATCGTCAGGAAGCATGGTTTCAGCAAGGACGACCTCGACGCCTATGCGCTCGAAAGCCACCGCCGCGCGAAGGCCGCGACCGAAGCCGGACATTTCAAACGCGAGATCGTCGGGATCGGGATCGAGACGCCCGAGGGCAGGGAAGTCCACCTCGTCGACGAGGGTATCCGCTTTGACGCGACGCTCGAGGGCATCGCGGGCGTCAAGCTGCTCCAGGAAGGCGGCGCGATCACCGCGGCCTCGGCGAGCCAGATCTGCGACGGCGCCTCGGCGGTGCTGATCTGCTCGGAACAGGCGCTCAAGGACCATGGGCTGACCCCGCGCGCGCGTATCCATCATGTGTCGGTGACCGCGGGCGACCCGGTGATCATGCTCGAAGAACCGCTGTTCGCGACCGAAAAGGCGCTGAAGAAGGCGGGGCTGAACATCGGCGACATCGACGCCTATGAGGTCAACGAGGCTTTTGCGCCGGTGCCGCTCGCGTGGCTCAAATATCTCGGCGCCGACCATGCGCGGCTCAATGTCCATGGCGGCGCGATCGCGCTCGGCCACCCGCTCGGCGCCTCGGGCACCAAGCTGATGGCGACCCTGCTTGGCGTGCTCGACGCGACCGGCGGGAAGTACGGCTTGCAGACGATGTGCGAAGGCGGCGGTCAGGCCAACGTCACGATCGTCGAGCGGCTTTGATATTCGCGTGCTCCTGCGAAGGCAGGAACCCGGGGCGGGATCGCGCCAGCGTGGCGAGTTGACGTCCTGGGTTCCGGCTTTCGCCGGAGCACATGCTTATTTCTGAAAGGATTCTCTATGAAACTCGATTCCACCGTATCCGCTGTCGTCACCGGCGGTGCCTCGGGCCTCGGCGCCGCGACCGCGCGCGCGCTGGCCGCGAAGGGCGTCAGGGTCGCGATCTTCGACTTGCAGGAAGAAAAGGGCAAAGCCCTCGCGGCCGAACTCGGCGGCGTCTTTTGCGAATGCAACGTCACCGACGACGCGTCGGTCGATGCCGCCTTCGCCAAATCGCGCGAAGCGATCGGACAGGAGCGCATCCTCGTCAATTGCGCCGGCACCGGCAACGCGATCAAGACGGCGAGCCGCTCGAAGGAAGACGGCAGCATCAAGCATTTCCCGCTCGATGCCTTCAACTGGATCATCCAGATCAACCTCGTCGGCACCTTCCGCTGCATCGCCAAGTCGGCGGCGGGGATGCTGACGCTCGATCCGATGGAAGACGGCGAGCGCGGCGCGATCGTCAACACCGCGAGCGTCGCGGCCGAGGATGGCCAGATCGGTCAGGCCGCTTACTCGGCGTCGAAGGGCGGCGTTGTCGGCATGACGCTCCCGATCGCGCGCGACCTCGCGAACGAGAATATCCGCGTCAACACGATCCTGCCCGGCATCTTCGACACCCCGCTGCTCGCTGGCGCGCCGCAGAATGTCCGCGACGCATTGGGGGCCTCGGTGCTCAATCCGAAGCGCCTCGGCAATCCGCCCGAATATGCCGCGCTCGCGCTCGCGATGATCGAGAATGGCTATTTCAACGGCGAGGACGTGCGCCTCGACGGCGGCATCCGCATGGGGCCGCGCTGATATGCCCAAACCGGAAAGCTGGCGGCTCGACGCCGCCAGCTACCCCGTCTGCATCGAGTTGCAGACGCGCTTTCAGGACATGGATATCAACGGCCACCTCAACAATGTGGCCTTTGCCGCGCTGTTCGAGAGCGGCCGCGTGCTGCTGAACCGGCAGGTGCGCCCGCTCGACGAGCGGCCCTCGAACGAGCGCACGATGGTCGCCGCGGTCGAGATCAACTATCTCGCCGAGGGCAATTTCCCCGATCCGGTGCAAATCGCGACGGGCATCGGCCGGCTCGGCACCTCGAGCTGGACGATCGTGCAGGCGATGTTCCAGAACGGCCGCTGCATAGCGACCTGCGATACGGTGGTGGTATGCCGCACCGACGGCGCGGCGAAGCCGCTCCGCGCTGAAATGGTCGCGGAGCTCGAAGGCAATCTCGTCAAACCGGCCTAAAGCTTCTTGTCCGCATCGGGCACCGAGCGGATCAGGTCGCGCGCGAAGCCGATCAGCCCGATCTGGCGGCGGCGTTTCAGCCGTTCGGCGCGCAGGATCGCGCGGACCTCGTCGAAACAGCCTTCGACATTGTCGTTGATCAGCACATAATCATAGCCGTCCCAGTGGCTGATCTCGTTCGCGGCGCGTTCCATGCGCGCGGTGATCACCTCGTCGCTGTCGGTGTTGCGGCTGCGGAGGCGGCGTTCGAGTTCCTCCATCGTCGGCGGCAGCACGAAGACGCGCACGACGTCGGGCCCCGCTTCCTGATAAAGCTGCTGCGCGCCCTGCCAGTCGATGTCGAACAGCACATCCTTGCCCGCAGCGAGCAATTCCTCGACCGGGGCGCGCGGCGTGCCGTAGCGATGCCCGAAGACATGCGCCCATTCGAGGAATTCGCCATCGGCCGCCATCCTCTTGAAGGTTTCGGTGTCGACGAAATGATAATGGACGCCGTCGATTTCGCCCGGGCGAGGCGGGCGCGTCGTCGCGGAGATCGACAGGGCGATATCCTTGTCGGCCTCGAGCATCATCCTCGAGATGGTGGTCTTGCCCGCGCCCGAGGGCGAGGAGAGGACGAACAACACGCCGCGGCGGTTCAGGTGGACGCTATCAGCCATGGGCGCTATTCGCCTGACGAGCGGCAGCGGTCAAGGGGGGCGGATGGCGGGAATTTCACGAACAGGATGGCTCGTCGCAGCGAGCCTCGTCGCGCTGCTCGCCGCGATATTGTTCGGCATGGGCCGCCCGCCGATCTGCCCGTGCGGGACGGTCAGCCTGTGGCACGGCACGGTGCAGTCGAACCAGAACAGCCAGCAGATTTCGGACTGGTACAGTTTCAGCCACATCATCCACGGCTTCATCTTCTATGGCGTGCTGCGCTGGATACTGCCCGATCGCCCGCTCTGGGTGCCGCTCGCGATCGCGATCGGGGTCGAGGGCGCGTGGGAAATCCTCGAAAACTCGCCGATGATCATCGACCGCTATCGCGAGGTCACGATGGCTTTCGGCTATTCGGGCGATTCGGTGCTCAATTCGGTGAGCGACACCTTGTTCATGGTGCTGGGCTTTGTCGCCGCCAGCAAGCTCCGCTGGTGGGCCACCGTCGCGCTTGCGATCGTCTTCGAACTCTTCACGCTGTGGGCGATCCGCGACAATCTGACGCTCAACGTGCTGATGCTCGTCTCGCCGATCGACGCGGTGAAGGAGTGGCAGGCGGGCGGCTGACGCCCGGCCTCAAAGGCCCTTGCGGCCGAAGCCTCCCGGTCCGGATGCGGGCCTGTCGCCCGGGCCGGCCGCGGTCCGGTTGGCCAAATAGCGTGCGAGCGCCGCGTCGGGATCGAAACTTGCTGCGTCGGGATTGGCGGCAGGTTCCGGCACCGCTTCGGGCACCGTCTGCGCGTCCTTCGGCGCGCGCGGCTTGCCGAAGAACATCAGCTTCAGCGTCCAGACGAAGCAGGCCCCGGCGGCGATCAGCACGACGAGCGCCGAAAGATGATTGAAGAGGCGTGCGCCCGGATCGGGGGCCAGATCGCCCGCGCGTTCGAGGATATGGCTCAGCGTCTTCAGCCCGAAGCCGAGCGCGAGCAGCATGACGGTACGAAATCCGGGCGGATTGAAGGTCATGACCGCCCGATTAGCGCGTCATGGTGAGAATGAGGTTAACCCGGCGAAGGCCGGGTCAGTGCAGCGCGCCGCTCCGCCCGTTCGCATCGAGCGGGATCGCGGGCGGCAGCGCATCGCCCATCGTCTGCCCGTCGGGCGGGCCATCGGCGGTTCCCGCACGGGTGTCGACCATGGTTGCATCCGCCGGCGCGGGCCCGGGCACCTGCGCCTCGCGCGCCGCCCTGCGCGCTTCGGCGCGTTCGGCCCATCGCTTGGTGAGATAGGCGCCCGCAACCGTCGCCGCGAGCACCGCGTAGCGCTGCGGGAACAGGCGCCGTGCCGCGAACAGCGTGCCCGCGCCGATCACCGCGCCCGCGACGGGATGATTGCCCTTCTGGCGTCCGATCGCGCTGCCGAGAACGCCGCCAACGATGCGACCGATCATCTTCATCTCTCCTTCCCCTCATCAATCCCCGGAAGGCCCCGCGGGTTCCGCTCAGCCCTCGGGCCCCAGCATCGTGCGCGGATCGACCACGCGGTCGAAGGTCGCGGCGTCGACATAGCCGAGATCGAGCGCGGCTTCCTTCAGCGTGCTGCCGGTCTCGTGCGCATGCTTCGCGATCTTCGCGGCCCTGTCATAGCCTATTTCGGGCGCGAGCGCAGTCACCAGCATCAGCG
The DNA here is from genome assembly GCA_017745175.1 of Sphingopyxis sp. Classification (GTDB taxonomy): domain Bacteria; phylum Pseudomonadota; class Alphaproteobacteria; order Sphingomonadales; family Sphingomonadaceae; genus Sphingopyxis. Next base: position 30,633 of record JAGHZY010000019.1, read on the forward strand.
AGCGGTTCATCAGCTCGTCGATGCGGCCGCGATTGGGCTCGATCCCGACGACGCAATGTTCGGTGAAGCCCGCCATGCCGATCGCGAGCAGCTCGATCGAGCGCAGCACATTCGATCCGATCAGCGGTTTGAAGACGTTAAGCTCGAGATGCCCCTGCAGCCCGCCGACGGTGACCGCCTGATGGTTGCCGATCACCTGCGCCGCGACCATCGTCAGCATCTCGCATTGCGTCGGGTTGACCTTGCCGGGCATGATCGAACTGCCGGGTTCGTTCGCGGGCAGGTCGAGCTCGCCGAGCCCCGCGCGCGGGCCCGAGCCGAGCAGGCGGATATCGTTCGCGATCTTGGTGAGCGCCACGGCGAGCGTATTGAGCGCGCCCGAAAAGAAGACGAGCCCGTCGTTCGACGCCAGCGCCTCGAACTTGTTTGGCGCGGGTTCGAAGGCGATGCCGGTGCTCTTCGACAGCTCGGCGGCGATCGCGACGTCGAAGCCCGCGGGCGCGTTGAGCCCGGTCCCGACTGCGGTCCCGCCCTGCGCGAGCTTGCAGATATCGTCCGCGAGCGCGCCCTCGATCCGCGCGCGGCAGGCGGCGAGTTGCCGGACATAGCCCGAAAATTCCTGCCCCAGCGTCAGCGGCGTGGCGTCCTGCAGATGGGTGCGGCCGATCTTGACGATATCGCCCCACGCTGCGGCCTTGGCGGCGAGCGCCTCGGTCAGCGCGATCAGCGCCGGCAGCAGCCGCGCCGTCGTCTCGACCGCGACCGCGACGTGCAGCGCGGTCGGGAAGCTGTCGTTCGACGACTGGCCCATGTTGACATGGTCGTTGGGGTGGACCGGCGACTTGCCGCCGCGTGTCCCCGCGAGCGTCTCGTTCGCGATCCCGGCGATCACCTCGTTCGCATTCATGTTCGACTGGGTGCCGCTGCCCGTCTGCCAGATTGCGAGCGGAAACTGGTCGTCATGCCGGCCGGTGGCCACCGCTGCGGCCGCCTCGGCGATTGCGTCGGCCAGCCCGGCGTCGAGGCCGTGGTTCCGGTTCACGCGCGCCGCGGCACCCTTGATCCGTGCTAGCGCGTGGACGATCGGCATCGGCATGCGTTCGTGCGCAGGGAAAGCGAAATTGTGGCGGCTGCGTTCGGTCTGCGCACCCCAATAGGCATCGGCCGGAACCTCGATATCGCCGATACTGTCGCTTTCGGTCCGCGTGTTCATACAACCAGCATCCTTGTCACCAGAATCGCGCCGGCCCAGATCATCGCGACGAGGCCGAGCAATTGCCAATATCCCGTTTCGCCGACGCGGCGCCGCAGCCATGCGGCGGCGAGCCAGACCAGCACCAGCGCCGGAGTCAGTATGAGCAGGCTGAAGCGCAGCAACCCGTCGGCAATCTGCCCGCGCGCATAGCCGTCCCGGAACAGCGCATAGCCCTCGACCCCCCACCAGAAGGCGCCGGTCAGGACGAGCATCCCCGCGATCGCCCAATATTGCCAGAAGCGGCTGGGGGGCCATGGCGGGGCCACGGCCTTATCTCTTCTTGCCGAAATCCACCGTCACGACGTTCGATCCGTCTTCGGTCGTTGCCTCGGGACGGTCGTTGTCGGCCTCGTCATGCGGTTCGGGCTGCGCGGCCTCGTCGTCGCTGACCTGGAACTGCAGCCCGAAATCGACCGACGGATCGACGAAGGCGGTGATCGCGGCATAGGGGATCGTCAGCACCGACGGCGTCTGGTTGAACGACAGGCCGACGCTGAAATGATCCTCCTCGACGCTGAGGTCCCAGAAGCGGTTCTGGAGCACGATCGTCATTTCGTCGGGGAATTTGGCGATCAGATGCGCGGGGATATCGACCCCGGGGGCCTGCGTCTTGAAGGTGATATAGAAATGATGTTCGCCGGGCAGGCTGTCATAACCCTCGATCTGGCTCAGCACGCGGCCGACCACAGCGCGCAGCGCATCCTGCACGATTTCGTCATAGGGAATCAGGCTGTCGCGGACATCGTCACTCATGCGCGACGGGATGAACGCGCGCCGCACGCCGGTCAAGGGGGGAGAGTCTCCTTGCGCGGCGAAAAAATGGCTCTATGGGGTCGGCCATGCGAACCGCCACTGTCCAGCGTACGACCAAGGAAACGGATATCGCGATCGCCGTCAATCTCGACGGAACGGGCGAATATTCGGTGTCCACCGGCATCGGTTTTCTCGATCATATGGTCGAGCAATTGTCGCGCCACTCGCTGATCGACATCTCGATGCAGGTGAAGGGCGATCTTCATATCGACCAGCATCATACGGTCGAGGATTCGGCGCTCGCGCTCGGCGAAGCGGTGGCGAAGGCGCTCGGCGACAAGCGCGGTATCGCGCGCTACGGCGAGGCGCATGCGCCGATGGACGAGACGTTGACGCGCTGCGTGCTCGACATTTCGGGGCGCCCGCACTGCGTCTACAAATCCGCCTTCTCGCAGCCGCGGCTGGGCGAGATGGACACCGAGATGTTCCCGCACTGGTTCCACAGTTTCGCGCAGGCCGCGGGCATCACGCTGCACATCGAGATGCTCTACGGCGAGAACAACCATCACATCGCCGAAAGCATGTACAAGGCGCTCGCGCGCGCCTTGCGGCAGGCCGTCGAGATCGACCCGCGCAAGGGCGATGCGATTCCCAGCACGAAGGGTGTGCTTTGACCGACGCAATAAATAGGGACAGTCCCTATTTATTCGGGAGGGGCGCTTGTTGGCCCAACCGTCTGCGGAGAATAAATAGGGACTGTCCCTATTTATTGCTGCGCCGCACATGACAATTGCCCTGATCGACTATGGCGCGGGCAATCTTCGCTCGGTGCACAATGCGCTCGTCGCGGCGGGTGCGGGCGATGTCGCTGTCACCGCCGATCCCGATATTGTGGCAAAGGCCGACCGTATCGTGCTGCCCGGCGTCGGCGCTTTCGCGGCATGCATGAACGGGCTGTCGGCGATCGACGGACTGGTCGAGGCGATGGGGCAGCGCGTGCGCGGCGAGGGGGCGCCCTTCCTCGGCATTTGCGTCGGCATGCAATTGCTCGCCGACGCGGGCGAGGAGCATGGCTCGCACCAGGGGCTCGGATGGATCGGCGGCACGGTGCGCGCCTTCGACCCGGCGCCGGGCCTGCGTATCCCGCACATGGGCTGGAACGACGTCGTCCCCGACTTCGCGCATCCGGTGATCGCCGCGGGCGAGGCCTATTATCTCCACGGCTATCATTTCGCCGATGCGGCGCATGTCGCCGCGACGAGCAGCCATGGCGCAAGCTTCGTCGCCGCGGTGGCGAAGGACAATATCGTCGGCGTCCAGTTCCATCCCGAAAAAAGCCAGGCCTATGGCCTCGCAACGCTCGAAAGATTTCTCGCATGGCGCCCGTAGTTTCCGGCCTGACCATCTTCCCCGCGATCGATCTCAAGGGCGGGCAGGTGGTGCGGCTCGCCGAGGGCGATATGGCGCGCGCGACCGTCTATGGCGACGATCCCGCGGCGCAGGCGCGCCTCTTCGCCGACGCCGGCGCGTCGCACCTCCATGTCGTCGATCTCGACGGCGCCTTTGCGGGGGCCAGCGTCAACGGCGGCGCGGTCGAGAGCATCATCGCGGCCTTTCCGGGCAAGGTGCAGGTCGGCGGCGGCATCCGTGACCGCGCCGGCGTCGACCGCTGGCTCGCGCGCGGCGTCGCGCGCGTGATCATCGGCACTGCGGCGCTGAAAGATCCGGAGTTCGTCAAATCGGCCGCACGCGATCTGCCCGGCCGCGTCGTCGTCGGCGTCGACGCCCGCGACGGCATGGTCGCGACCGAGGGTTGGGCCGATGTCTCCGACGTCCGCGTCGAGGATCTGGCGCGTCGCTTCGAGGATGCCGGGGTTGCGGCGCTGCTCTTCACCGACGTCGGCCGCGACGGCTTGCTCAAGGGCTGCAATGTCGAGGCGACGGTCGCGCTCGCAGAGGCGGTCGACATCCCGGTGATCGCGTCGGGCGGCGTCGCCGATATCGGCGACATCCACGCGCTCCGCCCGCATGTTGCCGACGGCATCGAAGGCGTGATTACGGGACGCGCACTCTACGACGGCCGGCTCGACCTCGCCGAAGCGATTGCGGCGGGGCGGGCGTGATGGTCGACCTCCTTGGTGCACCCCGGCGAAAGCCAGGGCTCATTGCGACCTTGTGCACACAATTCTGGGCCCCGGCTTTCGTCGGGGTACACATCCCATGACCGTCCGCGTCCGTGTCATCCCCTGCCTTGACGTCGCCGACGGGCGCGTCGTGAAGGGGGTCAATTTCGTCGACTTGCGCGATGCGGGCGATCCGGTGGAGGCTGCGCGCGCCTATGACGCGGCGGGGGCCGACGAGCTTTGCTTCCTCGATATCAGCGCGAGCCATCAGGGGCGCGGCACGTTGCTCGACATGGTCAGCCGCACCGCCGAGGTCTGCTTCATGCCGCTGACCGTCGGCGGCGGGGTGCGCAGCGCCGACGATGCACGCGCACTGCTGCTCGCGGGCGCCGACAAGGTCGCTGTGAACAGCGCCGCGGTGGCGCGACCCGAACTCGTCGCTGACATCGCCGACCGCTTCGGCAGCCAGTGCGCGGTCGGCAGCATCGACGCGCGGCGGATCGAAGACGGTCGCTGGGAAATCTTCACCCACGGCGGCCGCAAGCCGACGGGGATCGATGCGCTCGAACACGCTGTCCGCCTGGCGGATCTCGGCGCGGGCGAACTGCTCGTCACCAGCATGGACCGCGACGGCACGAAGGACGGCTATGACCTCGCGCTCACCCGCGCGATTGCCGATGCGGTGCGCGTTCCCGTGATCGCGAGCGGCGGCGTCGGCAATCTCGATCATCTCGTCGCCGGCGTGATCGAGGGCGGCGCGAGCGCGGTGCTCGCCGCGAGCATTTTCCACTTCGGCGAGGCGACGATTGCCGAGGCCCATGCGCGGCTTGCCGCGGCGGGATTGCCCGTTCGCGCGCATTGATTGCGCCGCACTAAATCGGGGTTGGGGGTAGTCACGCCGGAAAGCGGCTGCAATAGAAGCGGCATGACCCCGAAACTCCGCCTCGCCGACCGCACCAACGACATCTTTCCGATCCTCGGTTTCGTCGCCGCGATGGCGAGCCTCGCGATGCCGCTCAACGCGTGGCTCGTCGCCTTCATTCTCGCGGGCGCGGTCATTGCGGCGGTCCACCATGCCGAGGTCATCGCGCACCGCGTCGGCGAGCCGTTCGGCACCTTGATCCTCGCGCTCGCGGTGACGGTGATCGAGGTCGGGCTGATCCTGACGCTGATGCAGGCCGAACCCGAAAAGGCGCTGACGCTCGCGCGCGATACGGTGTTCGCGGCGGTGATGGTGATCCTCAACCTGTTGATGGGCCTTTGCCTCCTGAGCGGCGCGATCCGCCATCACGAACAGCGCTTCCAGCGCACCGGCATCGGCGCCGCGCTCGCGACGCTGACCGTGCTCACCGTCGTCACGCTCGTCCTTCCCAATTTCACGTCGAGCGTACCCGGGCCCTTTTATTCGGCGACCCAGCTCGGCTTCGTCGCGGTCGTGTCGCTGATCCTCTACGCGACCTTCGCGCTGGTGCAGACGGTGCGCCACCGCGACTATTTCCTTCCCGACGGCGAGGCGCAGGACGAACCCGACGCGCACGCCGCGCCGCCGAGCGTCCAGCGCACCGCGATCTCGGGCGCGCTGCTGCTCGCGAGCCTCTTCGCGGTGGTGCTGCTCGCGAAAAACCTGTCGCCGATCATGGGCGCGCTGCTCGCCGACTGGGGCGCCCCGCCCGCGGTGCTCGGCGTGCTGATCGCGGCGCTGATCCTCGCGCCCGAAGGTCTGGCGGCGGTGCGCGCGGCGAAGGCCGACCGGTTGCAGACGAGCCTCAATCTCGCGCTGGGTTCGGCGCTCGCGACGATCGGGCTCACGATTCCGGCGGTCGCGATCCTGTCGATCATGACCGACATGCCGATCAGCCTCGGGCTCGACGCCAAGTCGGCGGTGCTGCTGTTCCTGTCGCTGATCGTGGCATCGCAGACGCTCGCGAACGGCCGGACCACGGTGCTGCAGGGGGTAATCCACCTGATGCTGTTCGCGATCTACCTGTTCACGACCTTCGTGCCCTAGGGCTCATCAGGTCTTGCGGACGAACACCGTTCCCGCCGAATAGCCCGCGCCGAACGAACAGATCAGCCCGGTATCGCCCGCCGCCATATCTTCATGGTTGAGGTGGAAGGCGATGATCGACCCCGCGCTCGACGTGTTGCCATAGGTGTCGAGCACCGTCGGGCTCTCGTCTTCGCTCGCCTCGTGCCCCAGCACGCGCTGCGCGATCAGCCGGTTCATGTTGGTGTTCGCCTGATGGAGCCACAGCCGCCGCATGTCGGCGCCTTCGAGACCCAGCACCTCCATCTGCTCGACGATCATGGTCGCGACCATCGGGACGACTTCCTTGAACACCCTGCGGCCTTCCTGGACGAAGAGCTTGTCCGACTTCGGCCCCGACTGGTCGATCCCGCCGTGGCCGCGGTTGAGGAAGCCGAAATTGTTGCGGATGTTGTTCGAGAATTGCGTCTTCAGTTTCGTGCCGAGGATGTCCCAATGTCCCGCGGGCGCGATGGCCTTGTCCTCGACAAGGATCGCGGTCGCGACGTCGCCGAAGATGAAATGGCTGTCGCGGTCGCGCCAGTTGAGATGCCCCGAACAGATTTCGGGGTTCACGACGAGCACGCTCCGCGCATGGCCGGCGCGGATATAGTCGGCGGCAGTCTGGATGCCGAAGGTCGCCGACGAGCAGGCGACATTCATGTCGAAACCGAAGCCGTCGATGCCGAGCGCGTCCTGGATCTCGACCGCCATCGCCGGATAGGGCCGCTGCATGTTCGACGCGGCGCACAGCACGGCGTCGACTTGCGAAGCATCGCGCCCGGCGCGTGCGAGCGCATCCCTCGCCGCCGCGACGCCGATCTCGGCGAGGATCGACAGCTCGTCGTTGCTGCGCTCGGCGATGCGCGGCGCCATGTGGCGGGGGTCGAGGATGCCCGTCTTGTCGACGACGAAGCGCGATCCGATGCCGCTCGCCTTCTCGATGAATTCGACGCTCGATTCGGTCAGTTCGGGGGCTTCGCCGGCCGCGATGGCTGCTGCATTTTCCCTATTGTGCAGCGCAACATACTGGTTAAAACTTGCGACAAGTTCTTCGTTGGAGATGCGTTCGGCGGGGGTGAAAAGGCCGGTTGCGGAAATGACCGGCTGCGGTGTGTGCGACATGATGGGCCTGCGTGTCTTATGGTTTCAGGACACGCTGATTAAGCTCCGCCGCGGCATCGCGCAACGCCCCGCATCTTGCTGAACATGTCCCGACATCATGGTTAACCTGCCACTAACCAATTTGGTGGCAGACTGGCAGATGCAGGCCTCCGGGGGGATGGCTCCCCGGGCGCCGAGCGGGAGCATGACCATGGCGACGCGTTCAGGACCGGCCGCAGGCGACCTGTCCCTTTCCGAGATCAGGGAATTTGCGGGCTTTCCCGCGGCGACCCAGCGCTATATCCGCCGTTCGCTCGATATCGGGCTCGAACGCGACGATGCGATCGCACGCTGGTCGCGCGACATGGTCGAGGAAACCGCGATCCGCGTGCAGGCGCGCGTCTACCAGCGGCTCGTCGAGGTGCGCGCGCATATTCCCGACGACAGCGGGCTCGACGCGCTCGAACATTTCATGGCGCCGCTGATCGCGGTGTCGGCGTTCGACCTCGGGCAGGACCGCCTGCCGGGCTTCGCGTCCTACCGCTTTCTCTACGAACGCCTGCTCGGTGCGCATGCGCGGCCGTGGTTGCCGGGCGCCTTCTGCGCCGCGGCCTCGCTGCCGCATCTCCATCCCGACAAGCGCAAGGTCCTGCTCCAGTCGATCAGCGAGGCTGCCGCGACCGCGCCCGGCTGGTCGGCGCGCGAACCGAGCTTCTTTCCCGAATGGGTCGACAAGATCGACGAGACGAGGCCCGCGAACTGATCGCGGACCCCGGGGCAGGGGCAGGAAGCCGTCCTTCCCCCTTTCCTGATCGCGGAGCCGATCCGGGATCTGCGGCCGCGTTATCGTTGAACCGAAATTTTGAATTGCAAATGACTCGCAATAACATATAAGCCCGCCGGCACCACCTCATGCGCGCCGGAAAGGGATATGATGTACGCCTTTGTCGACCGCCCGGTGGCAAGCCTCTGCAACGGTGGCCGTTTCCTGTTGTGGGCGATGCGCGGCTGGATCGCGGCGGCCGGGCGCGGCCAGTGCCCGCCGCAGAGGCTGCACCGGGGATTCGTCGCGGTCGACGCCGCCGCCGCGCTCCCCGATTTCCATGTCGTGATGGCGCTGCTGGGCGGCGGCGGCGTCCGGACGCTGCGGCTCGCGCCGATGGCGTGCCTCCGGATTTCAGGGGACGAAGCAATTCTGCTTGGACTCTGGCGCGATTTTTCGCTTGGGGATGCCGCAAATGCCCGCGCGACACTGGCCTTGCTGGCCGGGGGAGAAAGCGTCGGCCCGATCGCAAGGGCGATGGGCGCCGTGACCGGCAGACTGGTCGCGGCGGGATTCGATATGCCGGCCCTCGCGACCGGCACCACGACACATCAGGAAAGTTCAAAGTGATGAGTGACCGTATTGCCGAAGCCGCCAAGCTGGCCCCCTCCGCCTCGCTGACCGTCGAGGAGGTGCGTTCGGTGCGCCACTGGAACGAGCATCTGTTCAGCTTCACGATCACCCGCCCGCCGAGCTTCCGCTTCCGTTCGGGCGAGTTCGTGATGATCGGTCTGCCGGGCGAGGGGCGCCCGCTGCTCCGCGCCTATTCGATCGCAAGCCCCGCCTATGCCGACGAGCTCGAATTCCTGTCGATCAAGGTGCCCGATGGCCCGCTGACCTCGCGGCTCCAGCTGATCCGGCCCGGCGACCCCGTCTATCTCGGCCGCAAGCCGACCGGCACGCTCGTCGCCGACGCGCTGACCCCCGGCCGGCGGCTGTTCATGCTTTCGACCGGCACCGGCCTCGCGCCGTTCCTCAGCCTTGCTCGCGACCCCGACATCTACGAGCGTTTCAACCAGATCGTGATCGTGCACTGCGTGCGGCAGGTCAGCGACCTCGCCTTCCGCGACGAGCTCGAAAGCCAGCTCGCAGGCGATCCGCTGGTGCAGGATCAGGCGCTGCTGCAATTCCATTACCTGCCGACGGTAACGCGCGAGCCTTTCCGCACGACGGGGCGCATCGACGCGCTGATCGAGGATGGGTCGCTCTTCGGACACCCGTTGACCGGCCCGACGGCCTTCGATCCGGCGACCGACCGCATCATGATGTGCGGCAGCATGGCAATGATCCGCGACCTGCAGGCCCGCTTCGAGGAACTGGGCTTCAAGGAAGGCTCGAACGCCGCGCCCGGCGACTTCGTCATCGAGCGGGCGTTCGTCGGCTAAGCCAAACCCCTTCAGGGCTTGTCGGCATAAGCCTTCACCAGATCGAACATATAGTCGCGCCCGACATAGACCGAGCGGACTTCCATGCGTTCGTTGAGGCCGTGCGCGCCGTTGCCGTCGGGGTCGCCCCACATGCCGGGGATGCCATAGGTCGGGATGCCGACCGCGCCGAGGAAGGTGGCATCGGTATAGCCGTTCGCCATCGACGGAATGACCTTCAGGCCGGGCCAATATTTGTCGACGAGTTTCTGCATCGGCCCGATGATTTTCAGGTCGAGCGGCGGCGCGGGCGGGGCGGGGCGCTTCGGCGCCAATTGGGTGATCGTCACGCCGGGATCGCCGATGACCTTCGCGAGCTCGTCCCTGATCGATTCGATGCTGTGCCCCGGAAAGATACGGCAGTTGATGTTCGTGCCCGCGCGCTGCGGCAGCGCGTTTGGCGCATGCCCGCCGTCGAGCAGCGTCGCGACGCAGGTGGTGCGCAAATTGCTGTGCAGGAACGGGTCCTTGTTGACGATCGCCTCGGCCGCCTTGTCGGCGGGATTTTTCGCCAGCGCGACCATCGCCTTGCCCGTTTCGTCGCCGCGCGCCGCGCCCGCTTCGGAAAAGAAGCGCCGCGTCGTGTCGGTCATTTCGACCGGAAAGTCATATTCCCCGATCTTCGTGAGCGCGCGCGCGAGTTCGTAGATCGCGTTGGCGGGCACCGGCGCCGAGCTGTGGCCGCCGGGATTGCGCGTTTCGAGGCGGAAATTGGCGAAGGTCTTTTCGCCGACCTGCACCGACTGGCCGAGCACCTTGCCCTTTCCGTCGCTGTCGCCGCCGCCGCCCTCGTTCAATGCGAATTCGGCGTCGATCAGGTCGCGTTTGTTCGCCGCGAGCCATTCGGCCCCGTTGAACGCGCCGTTGCTTTCCTCGCCGCAGGTCAGCGCGACCTTGACCGTGCGCTTGGGCTTGTAGCCCTGCTTTTGGAAGCGGATCAGCGTGTCGACCCACACCGCCGCCTGCGCCTTGTCGTCGGCGGTGCCGCGGCCATAGAAATAGCCATTCTCCTCGACCATCACGAACGGATCGCGCTCCCAGTCGGCGCGCTTCGCCTCGACGACGTCGATATGCGCGACGAGCAGGATCGGTTTCGCGGTCTTGCTGGTGCCCGGATAGACGGCGACGAGGCCGCCCTCTTTCGGATTTTCGGGGGTCGCGAACAGGGTGAGCTGGCTTTCGGGGATGCCTGCTGCCTTCAGTCGCGCCGCCATGCGTTCGGCGGCGAGCGTGCAGCTTCCCGACGACAGCGTCGTGTTCGTCTCGACAAGTTCGCGGTAAATCTCGCGGAAGGCGAGCTGGTCGGGGCGCGGCGGCGACTCGGCGGCGATCGCGGGCATCGCGAGCAGCATGGCGGACGTCAGCAGCGCGGACAGCGTTTTCATCGATTTCTCCCCTGTTTTGCGGAAGAGGGGAGCAGAAAGACGCGGCGCCTGCAACCCGCGATGCGCGCGCCCCTTGCGCGGGTGACGGCTTTCGCGCAATCGGGAGCCGTGGGGACAGGAGCCAGTGTGACAATTATCGATGACGACCCGCCGGGGCCGCTTGCGCGCGCGGTGCGCCGCCTGCTGCTTCTGCTGTACCGGTTGCGCGGCTGGAAGGCCTCGGGAACCGTCCCCGAGCCGCGGCGCTTCATCATCATCGCGGCGCCGCATACGAGCAACTGGGACTTCGTCAATTTCCTCGGGCTGACCGCCGACCTCGGGATCCGTCCCCATTTCATGGGCAAGCTGTCGCTGTTCCGCTGGCCGCTCGGCGGCTTCATCCGCCAGATGGGCGGGGTGGCGGTCGATCGCCGCGGCGGCGGCAATGTCGTCGAGCAGATGGCGGCCGAATTCGCGCGCCGCAGCGAATTCATGCTCACCGTCGCGCCCGAGGGGACGCGCGGCAAGGCGACGAAATGGCGCACCGGCTTTTACCAGATCGCGCTCGCGGCAAAGGTGCCGATGGTTGTCGGGCTGATGGATTATGGCACGCGGACCGGAGGGCTCGGCCCGCTGATCTGGCCGAGCGGCGATTTCCGCGCGGACATGCTCAAGATTCTCGAAGTTTATAAAAGTTGCGTTCCGAAGTTTCCCGAGCGTGCAGTCCGCTCGATCGATGATATAGTCGGGGCCGATGAGGTACCGGACATTCGCGCATGAGTGACGCCCTTTTGCTGCTTGGCGTCAATTTCGCCGGATTGCTCGGCGCGATCCTGCTGCTGTGGGGCATTGCGACGCTGATCCGCGACGTATCGTTCATCGACGCCTTCTGGGCGTTCGGCATGGTGCTGCTGGCGTGGGGCACCGCGTGGCAGGTCGGCGTCGAGGCGCCGCATGCGAGGCTGCTGCTCGGGCTCACGACCTTGTGGGGGCTCAGGCTCGGAATCCACCTGACGATCCGCTGGGCGAGCCATGGCGAAGACCCGCGCTACCGGAAGATCCTCGCGCTCACGGGGGAAAAGCGCAAGTGGAGCTGGGCGAAGACCGCGCTGATCATGGTCTTCCTGACGCAGGCCCCCTTGCTCTTCATCACCTGCCTGCCCGCACAGCTCGGCATCTGGGCGAGCGCGAGCCATCCGCAGGAGATCGGCATCTTTGGATGGATCGGCGCCGCTGCGGCGCTGGCCGGCATCGCGTTCGAAAGCATCGGCGACGCGCAGCTCGACGCCTTCCGCAAGAATCCCGCGAACCGGGGCAAGGTGCTCGACACCGGTTTGTGGCGCTACACGCGCCACCCCAATTATTTCGGCGACGCACTGACCTGGTGGGGCATCTGGCTTGTCGTCCTCGATCAGGGATGGGCCCCCGCGCTCGCCAGCCTCGTCGGCCCGGTCTTCCTGACCTTCACGCTCACCCGATGGTCGGGCAAGGCGCTGCTCGAGAAGGGACTGCACAAGACGCGGCCCGACTATGCCGCCTATGTCGGGCGTACCTCGGGCTTCATTCCATGGCCGCCAAAGACCGGGGCCTAGGCGACTGCGAAAGCCCCGCCGATGCGTCGGCGCTCGGCGACGCGCCGCGCATCCGCGCGATCCTGATCGAAGCGGCGCGCGCGGGGCGCAGCGTCAGCTATTCGGAGCTGCTCGGCGACCTTGGCTTCCGTTTCACCCGGCCGAAGATGCGCGCGGTGTGCCGGACGCTCGAGGAAGTCGACCGGCTCAGCGCGCTCGACGGCGAGCCCGACCTTGCCGTGCTGGTGGTCCGCGAGAGCGACCGGCTGCCGGGGCAGGGATGGTGGGTCGGCGGAACGGCGCTGCTGCTCGGTTACGACGGCCCGTGGGAAGGCGCGGCCGCCGCACGGTTCATCCGCGAGCAGCAGCAGGCGGTGTTCGATTATTGGGAAGGGCGCCAGGCGGGTTTCGACCGGTAGCGGGCAATTGCTGATATCTCTTTCATCGTCACCCCGGACTTGATCCGGGGGCGATGACTTCAGCGCTGCGGTGGATCCCGGATCAAGTCCGGGATGACGAAGAGGACGAGCGAACGTCACTTCCCACCTAAAGCGCCCGCTAGACCCGCCCCGGGGCCCGCGCGCGGATGAAATTCTCGAGCGCGACGAACAGCATCTCGCGCGCGTCGCTGCCGAGCATCTCGGCGGTCAGCCAGTCGAAATGGACGCGGTCGCCGCGCGAGGCGGCGCCGACGACGGCGGCGAGCAGCGCCTCGTCGAAGCTGAGGCGCGGGCAGCAGGGCGGCGCGACCGCGAAGGGCTCGGGCCAGATATGGCCGATCGCCTCGACGACGAGGCGATAGCGCCGCGCGGCGAGGATATTGCCCCAGCGCCGTTCGAGTTCGGGCATCGGGTCGCGGTCGCTGCGGCGGCAGAGGATGCAATAACGCAGTGCGAGCACCGCCTGCGCGGCCTCGACCGGGAGATCGCGCACCAGCGGCTGTTCGGACAATCGGCGGATCAGCGTGCTGCCTTGCATGAGGTTCGTTTCTCCCGGCCCATGCAGTTCCCCGGTCCGCTTCGCCCGGTTCGGGAAAAAGGTGCCGGCCGCCTTGGGGCAGCTTGAAGCTGCGGCGGCCGGCAGGAGGGGACTGCCTGACCTTGCTATTGAGAATTATTCGCAAATACAAGCGAAAAAAGAGGCGCCCGAAAGCGCCTCTTATATCAACGGTTTGGGGTGTGGACGTTGCCCCGGCGCCGCCGAATCAGTCGTCGCTGACGGGCTTCGACTGGAGCTGGATGTAGTTTTCGATGCCCATGCGTTCGATCATCTCGAACTGCTTTTCGAGTTCGTCGACATGATGCTCCTCGCTTTCGAGGATGTCGGAGAAGAGGTCGCGGCTGACATAGTCGCGCACGCTCTCGCAATGCGCAATGGCATCCCTGAGCAGCGGGATCGCTTCTTCCTCGATCGCGAGGTCGGCCTTGAGAATCTCCTCGACCGTCTCGCCGACGCGCAGGCGGCCGAGCAGCTGGAAGTTGGGGAGGCCGCCGAGAAAGAGGATGCGGTCGGCAAGCTTGTCAGCGTGCTTCATCTCGTCGATCGACTCCTCGCGCTCGAAATGCGCGAGGCGCGCGACGCCCCAATTGTCGAGCATGCGATAGTGCAGCCAATATTGGTTGATCGCGGTCAGCTCGTTCTTGAGCGCCTCGTTGAGGAAGTCGATGACTTTTTCGTCGCCCTTCATGGTGTCTGTCCTGTCATTTTTGTCTTGGAATGGAGTGGGCGCATTATACGCGCCCGGACCTCGTCAGGCCAAGGCCAAAAATGGCAGAAAACCAAGAAAAATCAGGCGGTCGCGGCGACGTCGCTGATGATATTGCGAGCGAATGACAGGCACTGTCCGCACTTGGGTTTGCGACCCAGTTGCGCATAGGCCGCCTTGGCGCACCGCAATTGGCCACTCCGCGCGACATCGCGCAGCTGGCTTTCCCTTATTGCGTTGCAGACACAGACGACCATGTGCGAATCCTTCTCAACAAGGGTGATTTAGGGATAGTGCGAGGGATTCGCAACAGGAAAGATGCGATTGGTTCGCAATCCGGAAAAGGCGCGCGCGGCGCGGCGGGGAGGCTTTGCATATGGGTGATTCGCACCGATGCGCTCGCCGCGACGTCGCGTCGAATCTCCGCTATGCCCGGCGCGAAGGAGCATCGGGATGAGCACCGACCGCGACACCGTAGGCGCCTATGATCGCGCTGCGGCCGATTATGCAGCCGAGGCCGCCGCGATGCCCGCATGGGTCGCGGCGGAGATCGAAGCCTTTGTGATCGCGCTCGGCGGCGCGGGCCGGGTGCTGGAGGTCGGCAGCGGCGGCGGGCGCGATGCGCTCGCGCTCGAAGCGCGGGGGATCGGGGTACGGCGCACCGATATAGCGCAGGTTTCGTCGACCTGCTGCGCGAAGGGGGCTTCGAAGCCGATCGGCTCGACCCGCTGACCGACGACCTCTCCGATCCGCGGCATCCCGGCACCCCGTATGACGGGATCTGGGCTTGCGCCTGCCTGATCCATGTCGCGCGCGCCGATCTGGGGCGGGTGCTCGAACGGCTTGCTGCGGCGACCCGCGCGGGCGGCCGGTTGCACGCATCGGTCCGGGAGGGCGACGGCGGGGATGTGAGCACCGGCGGCAGCGCCGCGGCGCCGCTGCGCTATACCGAGACCTATTGGCGCGAGCCCGCGCTGCGCGCCGCGCTCGCCGGCGCGGGCTGGATCGTCGACGAAATACGCCGCTGCACCGGCCGGCCCGGCGACCATTGGCTGAGCGTTCGCGCGAGCCGGGGGTGACGCATCGCGCGGTGCGGGCGCCGAAATGCAAATCGCGCGCCGCGACGGGAGCTTTCGCTTGCCCCTCGCGATGTTCGCGGGCATAGGCGCGCGCATCTTCCCGCCCTTCCAGCAAAAGGCCCGCCCCATGAAAGTGAATGTCTATGTGACGCTCAAGCCGGGGGTTCTCGACCCGCAGGGCAAGGCGATCCATCATGCGCTCGAGGGGCTGGGCTTCGGCGGCGTTTCGGACGTCCGCGCGGGCCGCTTCATCGAACTCGACGTCGCCGACGGCACGAGCGATGCCGACCTCGACGCGATGTGCGCGAAGCTGCTCGCGAACACGGTGATCGAAAACTACCGCATCGAACGCCCGTAAAAGGAGCCGCGACCATGAAGACCGCCGTCATCGTCTTTCCGGGTTCGAACTGCGACCGCGACCTGGCGGTCGCGCTCGAACGGGTCACGGGCAAGGGGCCCGCGATGGTCTGGCACCGCGAGAGCGAACTGCCCGACGGCACCGACTTCATCGCGCTCCCCGGCGGCTTTTCCTACGGCGATTATCTGCGCTCGGGCGCGATGGCGGCACGCTCGCCGATCCTGCGCGCGGTTTCGGACGCCGCCGGCCGCGGCGTGCCCGTGCTCGGTGTGTGCAACGGCTTCCAGGTGCTGACCGAGGCGCAGCTGCTGCCGGGCGCGCTGATGCGCAACGCGGGGCTCAACTTCGTGTGCCGCACCGTGCCGCTCAGGGTCGAGAACAGCCAGTCGCTGTTCACGGCAAGCTATGCTGCGGGCGAGGAGATCAACATCCCCGTCGCGCACCATGACGGCAATTATTTCGCCGATGCCGAAACGCTCGACCGGATCGAGGGCGACGGGCGCGTCGCGTTCCGCTATGCCGACAGCGTCAACGGCTCGGCGCGCGACATCGCGGGCGTGCTCAATGCCGCGGGCAATGTGCTGGGCATGATGCCGCATCCCGAACGCGCGATCGACCGCGCGCACGGCGGCACCGACGGACTACGCCTGTTCGAGGCGGCACTCGGCGTCCTCGCCTGAAGCATCGGCCGCAGGCCGCGGGCGCGGCTGCAGCCACTGCCCGACGATCAGCAGGACGGTCGGCCAGAACATCGTGTTCCAGATATCGTGCCAGTGCGCGGCGTCGGGCTGAAGCGCCGACCGGTTGCCCTCCATCGTGATGTCGAGCCATTCGCCGCCGCAGGCCATGACCAGTACGGCGAACCACGCGGCCAGCCATCCCCCGCGCCTGCGCCACACGAGCCGGACGGCGACGAACAGCGTCAGCCCGAAATAGATGTGAAGCGCGTCCTTGCTGAGCTGGGTCGACGTGACAAGCCACGTCTTCTGCTGTGTGAACAGGGCGGCGAGTTCGATCAGGGTCACGGGGGTCAGACCCTGGCGCCGAATGGATTGAAGTCGGTGCCTTCGTCGAACACATCGACACCCTCGCGGCGCTTCAGCGCGACGACGATCGCAACGGTGATCGGCAGCAGGATGGTTTCCCACCCCGTCTTGATCGCCCACTGCGACAGGACGGTCTTCATCAGCTCGCCGGTCGGCCAGCCTTCGAGCCCGTAAAAGGCGATCGGATAGAAGATCAGGCTGTCGAGGCCCTGGCCGACGAACGTGCTGGCGACGAAGCGCAGCCCCATGCGGCGGCCGTTGTCGGCGACCTTCATCTTGGCGACGACCAGACTGTTGGCGAATTCGCCCGCCCAGAAGGCGGTCATCGAGGCGATAACGATCCGCCAGCTGTTCGCGAACACCGCTTCATAGGCACCCTGATGCGGCCACCCGGGGGCGGGCGGCAGCGCGACGACGACCCAAGCCATGAACGCGAGGAAGGCGAGCGCGGCAAAGCCCGTCCAGATCACCCGGCGCGCGCGGGCGTAACCGTACACCTCGGTCAGCACGTCGCCGATGACATAGCTCAGCGGAAAGAACATCACGCCTGCACCGAAGGGCCACTCGCCGATGAAGGGCAGGTCGACGACCGAGCGTTTCGACGCGCCGATGATGTTGCTGAGCAGCAGGATGGTCACGAATGCCGCCATCACGAGGTCGTAATAGCGAAAATGCCGGACACTCGCGGCGCTGACATGCGCGGGGGCCGCGCCGGAGGGGGGAGGGGTCGCTGGGGAATCAGACATCGGATCATTGCTTAACCCGCTTTGCGGCAGACGCAAACCGCGCTATTCGCGCGCAGCACAGCCGTGCCGCGCGCCCGTAGCTCAGCTGGATAGAGCACCCGCCTTCTAAGCGGGTGGTCGCAGGTTCGAATCCTGCCGGGCGCGCCATCCTCCATTATCCCCTACTGCGCGACAACGTCCGCAATCGACCGGAAGCGGCGACTCTCTTTCGTCGTCACCCCGGACTTGATCCGGGGTCCATGACTTCAGCGCTGCGATGGATCCCGGATCAAGTCCGGGATGACGAAGGTCTGGAATCCACCCATTTCAGACATCCGGGGTGGTGGCGCTGGGACGCGAGGCGCAACCTGGAGAGCGATAGCGAAGCGGTATTGCTCATCTTCGCCGGTCGCGGTGCGCCATTCCCGTTCGATGATCGGACCTGGAAAGAGCGGCTTCGTACCGACGCGCCCGGCGGTTGACGCAAAAATGCGAGCGGAGAGGCCTTCCCGACAGCAACCGCGCCTATCGTCGGATCGATCTGGGGGCAAGGTCAAGCGTGTCTCCATTTTGTGGTTCCCCGGTCCGGCCGGGCAATCATATGCAATTTCAATGGATGGGCCGCTCTCCCGATCTCGAATTCCTACGCGCGCGTGCGTAATTGAACGGCCTTCGATGGAGGTCGAAGATGACGACATGGCACCGAACCCCGACAGCAAATATCGGCTTGCGCGCGGGTGGCATCCTGCTTCTTGTCACCGGCTGGTCGATCGCCGTCCGCCTCCATCACATCGCGCTGGTCATACCGGCGCGCGACGCGACATCCTTCATGCTGCTCCTCGCCGCGGCCGCCTTTCTCCATGGCAGCGCGGGCAGTGCGCTGCTCTTCGTCGGGCCGGATCTTTGGGAAACCGTGGAAATATCCGAACGATGGCGGCAGCTGCCGACGCGCGATTTCACATCGTCGACGGCCTTCGAAGGCAGTCAGCGGCGGGCGCCCGACGCATGAGCGCGGAGTCGCTGCGGGTCATGAATCCGCGTCGCCCGACCGACAGATCCTCTTTTGGTGAAACCCGCCGCCGGGCCGGTATCAGATCAGCGCGCGATACAGGCCAAACGCGCTCGTCGCGGTCAGCACGATGCCGACCATCACGAGCATCAGCTTGGGCGAGAAGCGCTTCGCCATCATCGCGCCGACCGGCGCGGCGATGACGCCGCCGATGATCAGGCCGAGCGTCGGGCCGAGGATTTCCTCGATACCGAGGTTGGCGATGAAGGCGATCGACACCGCTATGGCGAGGAAGAATTCGACGCTGTTGACCGTGCCGACGACCTTGCGCGGTTCGCCGCCCTGGACGAGCAGGTTCGACGTCACGACCGGGCCCCAGCCGCCGCCGCCCGCCGCGTCGAGAAATCCGCCGAGGACCGCCAGCGGCGCGACGACCTTGGGCTTCTGGATTTTCGGCGGATAGAGCAGGCCGCGCACGAGCAGCCACACGCCGATCAGCGCCAGATAGCCCAGCACGAAGGGCTTCACGACTTCGGCGTGCAGCGACGAGAGGACTCGGGCGCCGATCACGCCCCCGATGACGCCCGGGATCAGCAGCCTCCAGAAGAGCGGCCAGTCGATGTTGCGATGGAACAGATGGCTGAGCCCCGACGCACCCGTCGTGAAGATTTCGACGACGTGGATCCGCGCCGACGCGGTCGCGGGCGGAACGCCGAGAACCGCGACGAGCAGGGTGTTGCAGATGACGCCGAACGCCATGCCGAGCGCGCCGTCGACGAGCTGCGCGGCGAAACCGATCAGGACGAACGGCAGGAGCGCGGTAAGGTCGATGGCCGCAAGTTCAGTCATATGTCTTCCCAACCCCTGTGGATTGCCAGCCTGCTGCCGGGAATCCCGGTGCGGTGCCAGCCCAATTTTTCTGCTCGCGGCAAAGGGATTTGTTTACAGGCCCGGCCGATCCGCCCCGTCCGGCCTCAGCCGCCGATTTCGTCGGGCAGATATTCGCGCACATAATCGATGAAGGCGCGAAGCTTGGGCATCACCTGCTTGCGGCCGGGATAATAAAGGAAAAGACCCGAAGTGGTCGCGGCATAGTCGGTCAGCACGAGCTCGAGCTCACCCGCCTCGACCATCGCCTTCGCCATCGGTTCGGCCATCATGCTCATCGCGACCCCCGCCCGCATCGCGACGAACGCCGCGATCCAGTCGTTGACGATCACCGGGCCGGTGACCCCGACGTCATATTCGCGGTTTCCCTTTTCGAAGGTCCACGGCATCAGCGCGCCGGTCGCGAGGCGAAAGCGGATGCAGCGATGGTCGCGCAGCTCTTCGGGCGTTTGGGGACGGCCGTGCCGGTCCAGATAGGCGGGCGTCGCCGCGACGACGAAGCGGAACGGGCCGGTCAGTCGCACCGCGATGACGTCGGCGTCGAGCGATTCGCCCATCCTGACGCCCGCGTCGAAGCCGCCTGCGCTCATGTCCGACAGCGCATCGTCGGCATAGATTTCCAGTTCGATATCGGGATAGGCTTCGCAGAAGCCCGCGATGATCGGTTCGAACAGCGGCTGGACCGCCCCGCGCATCAGGTTGATGCGCAGCCGCCCCGCGGGCCGGTTGCCAAGGTTGCGCGCCGCCTCATAGGCATCGGCGAGCCCGGTATAGGCGGGCGCCGCGCGTTCGAGGAACATTTCGCCGGCCTGCGTCAGGCCGACGCTGCGCGTCGTGCGCATGAACAGCGGCGCGCCGACGCGCGCTTCCAGCGCCCTGATGGTCTGGCTGATGGCCGAAGGCGAAACGCCCAGATCGGCCGCGGCGGCGGAAAAGCTCCGCCTTTCCGCGACGCGCAGGAAAGCTTCGATCCCGTCGAGCGCCCCATGGGGGATTGTTAAATCCTGCTTCAAGGCACTTGCAGATTATCGAGGATTATCTATCTGCGCAACCGCGACTAGAAAGGTTGCACAACGAAACGAAAGGAAACCTCTCCCATGTCCTATCAGCTCTCCTCTTTCCGCCGTTTTCCGACCGCCTTCGCCATCGTCGCCGCGTCGGCGCTCGCTTTCACCGGCCTGATGGCATCGACGACCCCCGCTTACGCCCAGTCGGGCGGCGATTATCGCTGCGCCGGTCTGGCCGAGCAGGCCCATGTCGCCGCCGGCGGTGTCCAGGGTTCCAAGCAGTCGAGCGCCAAGCGCTTTGTTTCGACCGGCAAGAAGCTGTGCGAAGCGGGCAACGAACGCGCCGCCGCCAAGCAGTTCCGCGCCGCGCTGAAGATCGCCGGCGTCGCCGAGGTCGAAACCGACAGCCGGATGGCCTCCCGCTAATTCGGGGCGCCAAGACAGCCTGACACACCAATCTCCGGACCGTCCTCTCCCTCTCCCGACGGATCCACAAACTGGGGCGGCACTCGATACGGGGCCGCCCCATTTGTTTATGCGCGGTTTGCAGGATAGACTGCCGCCATGCCCGGCAAGAAAGCCCGCCACGAAAAGCCGTCGGCCCGCCCCGCCGCGAAAGAAGCGGTGCCGCTCTGCCGGTACGAAGAACTGGCGATGCGCGAAAACCGCCTGCGGCAGGCAAGCGCGGCGAAGACCAGACCCCGCGACTAGATCCGCCGGTAGCGGAAGTACCAGACCTCATGCCCCTGCGCGCGCGCCTTGGCCTCGTAGCGCGTTTCGGGCCATCCGGCGGGGCGGACCTGAAAATCCCCGGCATCCCTCGCCAGCCATTCGAACCGATGGCGGTGACGGCGCATCACCATCAGCGCGTGCCGGAGATAGATCGGGTGGTCGGTGCCGAAACGGAACTCGCCGCCCGGCTTCAGCTTCGCCGCGATCAGGTCGAGCGGGCCGTCGTTCATCATCCGCCGCTTCGCATGGCGGGCCTTGGGCCAGGGATCGGGGTGAAGCAGATAGGCGAAGGAAAGGGCGCCGTCGGGAATCCGCCGCAGCACCTCGAGCGCGTCGCCATGGTGGATGCGGACATTGCCCAGCGGCAGCCGCTCGCCATGATCGCCCGAAACATGCACCAGCGCCTGCGCGACGCCGTTGATGAAGGGTTCGGCGCCGATGAAGCCATGATCGGGCAGCATGTCGGCGCGCCCCGCCATATGCTCGCCGCCGCCAAAACCGATTTCAAAATGCAACGGACATTCCTGCCCGAACAGACGCTGCGCGGTAACTTCGCCAACTTCGGGCACCGCGATCCGCGGCAACAGCGTATCGACCAGATCCTGCTGCCCCGCGCGCAGCGGCTTGCCCTTCGATCGGCCATAGAGGCGGTTGAGGGTCGTCGGGTCGCCGGGTTTGTGTGCAGTCATGGCGCGCCCGTTAGCGCGGCGAAGCGGAGGCGGCAAGCGCCCCCGCTTCCCACATCAGGCGGCGAGTGCGGCCTTGAGCTTGTCGACGAGGTCGGTGCGTTCCCACGGGAAAGCCTCGCCCTCGGCCTTGCGACCGAAATGACCATAGGCCGCGGTCTGCCTGTAGATCGGCTTGTTGAGGCCGAGGTGGGTGCGGATGCCCTTCGGCGTGAGGCGCACGAGCTGCGGGATGACCGCCTCCAGCTTGCCTTCATCGACATTGCCGGTGCCATGGAGGTCGACATAGATCGACAGCGGCTCGGCGACGCCGATCGCGTAGCTCAGCTGGATCGTGCAGCGGCGCCCGAGGCCCGCGGCGACGATGTTCTTCGCCAGGTAGCGCGTGATATACGCCGCCGAACGGTCAACCTTGGTCGGGTCCTTGCCGCTGAACGCGCCGCCGCCGTGCGGACTCGCGCCGCCATAGGTGTCGACGATGATCTTGCGGCCGGTGAGGCCCGCATCGCCGTCGGGTCCGCCGATCTCGAAACGTCCGGTCGGGTTGATGTGATAGACGGTGTTCGCGGTGAGCAGCTCGGCGGGCATCACATCGGCGATCACGCCGAGGACATATTTGCGCAGCTCGGCATATTTCGCCTCGTCGCCTTCGCCATTGTGAAAGAAGTATCCCGGTGCGTGCTGCGTCGACACGACGATCGCGGTCGCCTCGACCGGACGCTCGTTGGCGTAGCGCAGCGTGACCTGGCTCTTGGTATCGGGTTCGAGGAAGGGCGCGGTGCCCGCCTTGCGGTCGGCCGCCATACGCTCGAGAATCTTGTGGCTGTAATCGAGCGTCGCGGGCATCAGGTCGGGCGTCTCGTCCGACGCATAGCCGAACATGATGCCTTGGTCGCCGGCGCCTTCATCCTTGTCGCCGCTCTCGTCGACACCCTGCGCAATATGCGCCGACTGCGCGTGAAGATTATTCTCGAAGCGGAAGCTTTCCCAGTGGAAGCCCGATTGCTCGTAACCGATCTCGCGCACCGTATTGCGCACGGTCGCCTCGATCTCCTCGAGCGCGCCGGGGGCCCATTCGTCATTCTCGAACACGCCCTTGCAGCGGATTTCGCCGGCGAGCACGACGAGCTGCGTCGTGGTCAGCGTCTCGCATGCCACGCGTGCTTCGGGGTCCTTCGACAGGAACAGGTCGACGATCGAGTCGCTGATCTGGTCGGCCACCTTGTCGGGATGGCCTTCGGACACGCTTTCGGAGGTGAAGAGGAAGCTGTTGCGCATGGGAGACTTTCTTTGGATCAGATATAAAGAAAAGTTTATGTGGCCGCGCTGTTAGCGCCCGCGCCGGCGAAAGGCAATGGCCAGAACGAGCAGCAGCAACCCAAATCCGACCGGCAGTGCATTGCCGAAGCGCGCGAAGAGCGTCGGCGCATGCGCGCGCGGGATGACCGTATCGATACGGCCCGCGGCATGCATCGGCAACGATTCAAGGATACGCCCGTCGGCGTCGATCACCGCGCTGATCCCCGTCGGCGTCGCGCGCACGACGGGCAGGCCCTCCTCG
The DNA here is from genome assembly GCA_017745175.1 of Sphingopyxis sp. Lineage (GTDB taxonomy): Bacteria > Pseudomonadota > Alphaproteobacteria > Sphingomonadales > Sphingomonadaceae > Sphingopyxis. The sequence continues at coordinate 53,872 of JAGHZY010000019.1, forward strand.
ATCGCGCGCAGCCGCGCCTGCGCCAGATGCTGCGGCGGCCCCCAGCTGCCGAACCACGCGTCGTTCGACGGGTTGAAGATGAAATCGGGGCGGTGGGTGCGGTCGACGACCTGTCCTGAAAAGATGATCTCGTAGCAAATCTGTAACCCCGCGCGGCCGAAGGCGCCAAGGTCGAGCGTATGCGGACCCGCACCGGGCCAGAAATCAATATCGCCGGGCGCGAGGCGCGACAGGCCGATCGCCGACAGGATCGGACGCATGGGCAGATATTCGCCGTAGGGGACAAGGTGCGCCTTGTCGTAACGCGGCCCGAGCGTGCCGTCGGCGTGGACGGTCATCACCGCATTGCGCGCGCCGACGACGTCGCCGGCCTTGTCGAGTTCGAGTTTGAGCGCGCCGAGCAGCAGGACGTCTTGCGCGTTCATGAGCCGGACGATCCGCGCGCGCGCCTCGGCGGGCGAGCGGTCATAATAGGCGGCGGGATAACCGCGCTCAAGATAGTCGGGCACTGCCGCCTCGGGCCACAGGATCAGGCGCGGCGTGTCGTTCTTCGGCGTTGTCAGCCGCGCGAGCTTGGCGAAATTGGCGTCGGCCTTGCTCCCCTCCCACTTGTCCTGTTGCCCGACGTTGGGCTGGACGACGGTGATGGGGGTTGTCCCGGCAGCCGTCCTTGCTTCGGGCGCCGGGAACGGTCTGAAATAGACGAGTGCCATAAAGATGGCGATCACGACGCCAAAGCCGAGTTGGTAGAGAAGCTGCTGGCGCTCCGGCATTTCCGGGGGAGTCTCTCCGGCTATTCGACGCTGCAAATAGGGCAGCACATAAATCGCCGCGACGAGGACAACGAGACCTGACAAGCCATAGGTCCCGATCAATTGCGCGGGCTGGGCAAAACCGATCGCGATCGCGCCAAGCGGGTTCCACGCAAAGCCGGTGAACACCCAGCTGCGCAACCACTCTGTGAGGGTCCAGAGACCCGCGAACGCCAGAATATAGGACGGTGCCGCGAACCGCGCTGCGGGATCGCCCCACTGGCGCACCATCCACGCGCCCCACGCAGCCAGCGCCGGATAGATGGCGAGATAGAGTGCCAGCAGCACGACCGCGATCCAGCCGAGCCATGCGGGCATCGCCGCCTGATAGGTAAAGGCTGTCGCGATCCAGTTCAGCCCCGCGACAAAATGGCCGACCCCGAACGCCCAGCCGAGCCCGAAAGCGCGCCACCCGCGTGGGGCTCCCGCGACCAGCGCCATCCAGCTCGCGAACGCGAGCAGGGTGATCGGCCAGAGGTGGAGCGGCGCGAAGCCGGTCGCCGAAGCGGCACCGAGCAACAGGGCGACAAGCTTTGGCCAGCGGTGGGCGAAAGCGGCGATATCGGGGAGGGTCGCGGTCACGCGCGCTCTCTTAGCCGTCCGTCGCGGCGCTCACTAGAGCATATATTTCATGCGGATCGACTGGCGCGTGTCGCCCGTGACCGCGAAGCTCGCGGCCTTGAAGCTCGGCGGGCCGACGGTGATTGCAGGGTTGCGCGAAAAGCCGAAGCCTTCCCTTGGCAGGAAGATCGCGGTGTCCATCCTGTTGTTGCTGTTCTCGTCGTGGACGACCGCAATCGCATAGGTGCCCGCCGCGGGCGCGTGAACCGCGAAATCGCCCGCATCAGCTGCCTGCACCGCCATGCGCACCGAAGTCTTGTCCTTGCTGCAATCGGGAAAGGCCTTGGGATTGGTCGTCAGGCAGACGAGCAGCTGTCCCTTCAAGCTCCGCAGCCCCGTGACACTGACCTCAACCGTCGGCGGTGCGCTTGCGGCGGACAGCAGCGCGGGCAAAAGTGCCAAACCCGATATCCGTGCCGCACGCCTTGTCCCAGAAGCGGAAATAGAGCCCATAATTCCCCCGGTAGGCGGCGTGGTGCGCCTGATGATGCGTTGCGGTTATCAGCCATCTTCCCGCGGGTCCATGGACCAGCGCGCGCGGAAACATCTCCCACCCCATATGGTTGCCGACGCCCATCACCGTCATGATCGCGAGCACCAGCCCGAGCACCGTGACATGGATCGGGATCAGGAAGACCAGCGCGGGGATGACGACCGCGCCGGTAATGGCCTCCAAGGGATGGAAACTCATCGCCGCCCACGCGGTCGGCGGGCGGCTTTCGTGATGAACCGAATGGGCGATTCTGAATAGCGCGGGACGGTGCATCCAGCGGTGCGTCCAGTAAAACCACGTGTCGTGGATCAGCAGGTACGCGAAGAGGCTAAGCGGCAGAGACCACGCCGGAAAGGTACCCCAATCGGCGTAGATGCGCGTCCAGCCATGCTCCTGCCATCCCCACGCGACGATGCCGGCGGGAATGCCATAGATCGCCGCGCTCGCGAGACTCCATCCGATCTCGCGCCGCATCTGTGGTTCGAGCCCGCGATAGAGGTCCGGGTGCCGGAGCCTCGTCGCCAACGCGAATGCACCGCTCGTGACCAGATAGCGCACGCCGACGATCGCAGTCATCGCGAGCGCCGAGATTGCAATGGCGGGCGCGCTATTCATGTCGGAGAGCTTGTCATGCCGTCGCCGAGCGTACGTTGCATATAGACCGTGTCGAGCCAGCGACCGTGCTTCCATCCCATCCCTCTCAACCGTCCGGCATGGGCAAAGCCGCAGGCTGTGTGGAGCGCGACCGAGGCCGGCTCGCCACCGCCGATTACGGCGACCATCGTCCGGAAGCCCGCGGCCTCCGCGGTGACCAGAAGTGCCTCGAGCAACGCGCGTCCGACGCCGCGTCCCTGCTGCGCCGGGTCGACATAGATGCTGTCCTCGCACGCCCAGGCATAGGCGGCGCGCGGGCGGAACTGGCTGGCATAGGCATAGCCGGCGATCATATCGTCGGTCGCCAGCGCCACCACAAAGGGCCAGCCCTTCTCCCGATGCCCGGCGATCAGCGTTCCGGTTGCCCCGACGCTTCGCGGCTCGGTGTCGTAGCTTGCGGTGCCGTGCGCGACATGATGCGCGTAGATGGCGGCGATCGCCGCCGCGTCGGCGGGGGTGGCGGAGCGTATGGCAGGGACGGGTGCGGCCATCGGCCTGCGATAGCGTCTCGTCGCCGCGACGCAATGGCTTTGCGCGCGCGCGCCGGTGCGGCTAGGGCGGGGGGATGACCGCGCCCGGCAATGAAAAATGCGACATCGCGATCGTCGGCGGCGGCCTCGCCGGGGGGCTTGCGGCGCTCGCCCTCGCGGCAAAGCGGCCTGATCTTGACATTCGGCTGGTCGAACCGGGGCTGATCGGCGGCAACCATATCTGGTCTTTTTTCGACAGCGATATCGCGAAGACGGATCGCTGGCTCGTCGCGCCGCTCGTTCGTCACTATTGGGGCCGGTATGACGTTGCTTTCCCGTCGCATCGGCGCACGATGCGGATGGGGTACAAGAGCATCACGAGCGAAGCGCTGGCCGAAGCGGTTGCGGCTGCGCTGCCCGAGGGGCGCATCGTCGCCGACAAGGCCAAGCATGTCGCGCCCGACCATGTGCTCCTGTCGCGCGGCGGGCGGCTTTCGGCAAGGCATGTCATCGATGCGCGCGGGACGGGAAAATTCCCGTCGCTCGACTGCGGCTGGCAGAAGTTCGTCGGGCGGGCGCTCACCGTGAAGGGCGGGCACGGCGTCGAGCACCCGGTCGTGATGGACGCCAGTGTCGAGCAACTGGACGGCTATCGCTTCGTTTATCTGTTGCCCTTCGATGCCGAGACGATCTTCGTCGAGGATACCTATTACAGCGATGACGCGGACCTCGACGTCGCCGTCGTCGGCGAACGCATCGCGGCTTATGCCGCGGCGCAGGGGTGGGACGTATCGGCGGAAACGCGCGAGGAAGCTGGCGTGCTGCCCGTCGTGATCGCAGGCGATTTCGACCGCCTGTGGCCAGCATCCGACCGCACCGCGCGGATCGGAGCGCGCGCCGGCATCTTTCATGCGACGACCGGCTATTCGTTGCCCGACGCAGTGCGGACCGCGGCCGCCCTTCCTGCGCTCGTCGACCGCTCCGACCTTCCCGCACTCGTCCGCGCCCGCGCGGCGGCGGCGTGGCGGCGTCAGCGTTTCTATCGCATGCTCGGCGCGATGCTCTTTCGCGCTGCCGAACCCGATGAGCGCTATCGCGTCTTCGAGCGCTTCTACCGTCTCGCACCGGGGCTGATCGCGCGCTTCTATGCAGGGCGGTCGAGGGCTGCGGACAAGCTGCGCATTCTGGCAGGGAAGCCGCCCGTTCGTGTCGGTCGCGCGATGGCGGCGCTTCGCAGTTTCGACTGGAAATGAACCGCCGCGCGATCATCATCGGCGCGGGGTTCGGCGGGCTTGCGCTCGCGATCCGGCTGCAATCGGCGGGCGTGGAAACGACGGTCATCGAGGCGCGCGACAAGCCCGGCGGTCGCGCGTATCACTGGGTCAAGGACGGTTTCACCTTCGACGCCGGGCCTACGGTGATCACCGACCCGCCGTGCTTGCAGGAACTGTGGGCGCTGAGCGGGCAGGATATGGCGGCCGACGTCGATCTTGTCCCGGTCATGCCCTTTTACCGGCTGAACTGGCCCGACGGCACGAACTTCGACTATTCGAACGACGAGGCCGCGCTCCGCGCCGGGATCGCGAAGCTCCATCCCGCCGACGTCGCGGGCTACGACCGCTTCCTGACCTATTCGAAGGGCGTCTACGAACAGGGCTATGTAAAGCTCGGCGCGGTCGCCTTCCTCGACTTCGCCTCGATGATCCGGGCAGCCCCCGCGCTCATGAAATATCAGGCATGGCGCAGCGTCTATTCGATCGTCGCCTCCTATGTGCGGGATCAACGGCTGCGGCAGGCGCTGTCGTTCCATACCCTGCTCGTCGGTGGCAACCCGATGACGACGAGCGCCATCTATGCGCTGATCCACACGATCGAGAAGCAGGGCGGGGTCTGGTTCGCGCGCGGCGGGACGAATGCGCTGGTCGGCGGCATGGTGCGCCTCTTCGAGCGGCTTGGCGGAACGCTGCGTCTTGGCGATCCGGTGGCGCGGATCGAAACGGCGGGTGACCGCGTAGCCGGGGTGACGACGCAAGGCGGCTGGCACGCTGGCGCCGATATGGTCGCGTGCAACGGCGACCTGATGCACAGCTATCGCGACCTGCTCGGCGAGCATCCGCGCGGCGCCGGGGTGGCGCGCCGCCTGTCGCGCAAGCGCTGGTCGCCCTCGCTCTTCGTGCTCCATTTCGGTGTGAAGGGCGAATATCCCGATATCGCGCACCACAACATTCTCTTCGGCCCGCGCTACAAGGGGCTGCTCGACGATATTTATGGCGGCGTCGTTCCCGACGACTTCTCGCTCTACCTGCACCACCCGAGCATCACCGACCCCGACACGGCGCCGCCGGGGCATTCGACCTTCTACGCGCTCGCTCCGGTTGCGCATCTGGGCAAGGCGAAGCCCGACTGGGACGGTGCTTTCGGCATCCGCTTCGCCGACGCGATCCTCGAAGAGGTCGAGCGACGCGTCGCGCCGGGCCTCCGCGCCAACCTCGTCACCCGTTTCCACTATACTCCCGTCGATTTCGGCCGCGACCTCGCGGCGCATCTCGGCAGCGCATTCAGCCTCGAACCCTTGCTCCGTCAGAGCGCATATTTCCGCGCGCACAACCGCGACGATGCGATTTCCAATCTTTACTTCGTCGGCGCGGGGACGCATCCGGGCGCGGGAATCCCCGGCGTCGTCGGCAGTGCGAAGGCGACCGCCAAGCTGATGTTGGAAGATATATGAAACGCCTTGCCGTCTATTGCGGGTCCGCGACCCCCGAAGATCCGATCTACATCGAAACCGCGCGCCACGTCGGGCGCACGCTGGCCGAGCGGGGCATCGGCGTCGTCTATGGCGGCGGCCGGCTCGGGCTGATGGGCGCGGTCGCCGACAGCGCCCTCGAAGCGGGTGGCGAAGTCATCGGGATCATCCCCGAAGCGCTCGTCGGCGCCGAGGTTGCGCACCGCGGCTGTACCGAGCTCCATGTCGTTAGCGGCATGCACGAGCGCAAGAAGATGTTCACCGATCTCTCGGACGGTTTCCTCACCATCCCCGGCGGCGTCGGGACGATGGACGAGCTGTGGGAAGCGATCAGCTGGGCGCAGCTCGGCTATCATACCAAGCCCGTCGGGCTGCTCAACGCTGCCGGTTTCTACAACGACCTCATCGCCTTCAACCGCAAGATGATCGACGTCGGCTTCATCCGCCCTGCGCACGCCGGGATCATGATCGTCGATGCGGGCCTCGACGAGCTGCTGGAGAAGATGGCGACCTATGAGCCACACAAGACGATCTTCGCGATGAAGGCCGAAAATCTCTGATGATCGCCGAGGGGGCCTATGACGCACATGCCCTCCACGGTTTCGCGCATGACAGCATCGCGCGCGGTTCGAAAAGCTTCGCGCTGGCGAGCCAGCTCTTCGATCGCGCGACGCGCGAGCGTGTCTGGCTGCTCTACGCATGGTGTCGCGCCGCCGACGACCTGACCGACGGGCAGGACCACGGCGGCGCGATGACGCCGAATGACGATCCCCTCGCCGCGGTAGCCTATATCCGCGCGCAGACCGACAAGGCCTTTGCCGGCGCGCCGACCGGCGACATGGCGTTCGATGCCTTGGGTTTCCTGCTTACAGAAATAGCGATCCCGCGTGCGGTGATCGACGATATCATCGCGGGCTTCGAACTCGATGCAAAGGACTGGCGGCCGCGCAGCGAGCAGGATCTCTTGCGCTATTCCTATCATGTCGCGGGCGCGGTGGGTGTCGCGATGGCGCTGGTCATGGGCATCGACGTGGCTGACGAAACGACGCTCGACCGCGCCTCGGACCTTGGCATTGCCTTCCAGCTCGCCAATATCGCGCGCGACGTCGCCGAAGATGCCGCCGCCAACCGCTGTTATCTGCCGGTCGAATGGATGGTCGAACTCGACATCCCGCCCGGCCAGCATATGCACCCGGCATTTCGCGGACGCCTGTCGGTGATGGCCAGATGGCTGTCCGAAATGGCCGAAGAATATGAGGCGTCGGGGCGATGGGGCGCGCGTAAACTCGGCCCGCGCAGCCGCTGGGCGGTACTCGCGGCGGCCGGCATCTATGGCGACATCGCGCGCGAGGTCCGCGCGCGCGGCGACCATGCGTGGGATCATCGCGCGGCATCGAATTTCACGGCCAAGCTCGGCTGGGTCGCGCGCGCCGGCTGGTCGGTGCTTCGGCGCCCACCGCAACGGCGGATCGACCGCGACGGACTGTGGACGCGCCCGCGGTATGAGACCGGAGCATGAGCTATCTCGAATGGGTCGCGGCAGCGCTCGTGCTCGTCAATGTCGCGCTCGTCGCGCTGCGCAGCGTGTGGAATTATCCTTTCGCACTTATGGCGGTCACGCTCTACGCCTTCGTCTTCTTCGAGGCGAAGCTGTACAGCGACATGTTGCTCCAGGTTTTTTTCTTCGCGCTCAACCTCTACGGCTGGGCCGCATGGATGCGCGCGCGCGACGATAGCGGTATTCCGGTGCGCTGGATGACCGAACGCGCCCGCCGCGGTTGGGCGGCGGCGACCGTGACGGCCTGGATCGGCTGGAGCTTTGCGATGGACCGCCATACCGACGCCGCCGCGCCGTGGATCGACGGCGCGATCGCGATGTTCAGCATCACCGCGCAATGGCTGCTCGCGCGGCGGCGTGTCGAAAGCTGGTTCCTCTGGATTCTCGTCGACCTGATCGCGATCCCGCTTTTCGCCTCGCGCGGGCTTTACGCGACCAGCGCGGTCTATGTCGTTCTGCTCGGCCTTTCGATCGACGGGCTGATCCAGTGGCGCCGCGCCGCCGCGGCGGGCAGCGTGGCGCTGTGACGCGCCATATCTGCCTGCACGGCGCCGAAAGCACCGGCAAGTCGACGCTTGCGCCGCGCCTCGCGCTCCAGCTCGGCGGGCTCGTCGTCCCCGAATATGGTCGCACCTATGCCGAGGCCAACGGTACCAGCCTTGACGAGATCGACCTGCTTGCGATCTTCGACGGCCATCGCGCGGCGACGCGCGAAGCGCTCGCGCAGCGCCCCGAATGGCTCGTGTCGGACACCGATCCGCTGATGACGCAGGCGTGGGCGATCATGCTGCTCGGCCGCCGTCTGCCCGAGATCGACCTGTGGGGGGAGGTCGCCGACCTCTATCTCGTCCCCGCAATGGACCTGCCGTGGCAGGAAGATGGTACGCGCCTGTTCGGCAGCGAACTCGCGCGCGCGCAGTTCATGGAGCTCGCGATCGCCGAACTCGACCGGCGGCGCCTCAAATGGGCATGGGTCGGAGGCGAGGGTGATGCGCGTCTCGAGAGCGCGCTGGCGGCGATCACGGCGGCGGATTTGGTCTGACCGAATTTGGGGCTGCGGTCAGCGTCGGTTTGGGGGTGAATTCCGGGCATTCCCCTCCCTTTTAGGGAGGGGAGAAGGTACGGCCGCTTCCGATCGGAAGCTACCCTGCGTAGGCGTCGCGCAATTCGCGCTTCAGCACCTTGCCGATCGGGCTGCGCGGCAGTTCATCGACCACGGTGATTGCGCTTAACCGCTGCGTCTTGCCGACCTTCGCGTTGCAGTCGGTGCGCACCTTTTCCGCATCGGCACCCCGTTTGAGTACCACGAACGCAACCGGGGTCTCTCCCCATTCCTCGCTTGGCATCCCGACCACCGCCGCTTCGACGACGCGCTCGTCGGCGATGAGAATGGCCTCGAGATCGCTCGGGAAAATATTGAACCCGCCGGAGATGATCATGTCCTTCGCGCGGTCCATCAGCGTCAGGAAGCCATCCTCGTCGATCCGTCCGATGTCGCCGTGGCGGTAGAAGAGATTTCCCTCGGCATCGTGCCAGTGCATTGCCCTGGTCGCGTCGGGGCGGTTATTGTACCCCGTCATCATCGCAGGGCTCCGGCCGACCACCTCGCCGACCGACCCTTGCGGAAGCTCGTTGCCGTCCTCGTCGATTACCTTGGCGATATGCCCCGGCGCTGGTTTGCCGACGGTATGGAGCTTGTCGGGGAACTGGTGCGCCTCGAGGATGAATGCCGCACCGCCCTCGGTCATGCCGTAGATTTCGACGAGCCCGCCGGGCCAGCGCTGCAGTACATCGGCCTTCAGCGCTGCGGGGAAGGGCGCCGATGTGCAATATTTGACGACGAAGCTCGAGAGGTCGAAGCGGTCGAAATCCTCGAGCGCCATGATCCGGCGATACTGGACCGGGACCAACATCGTGTTCGTCGCGCGCTCGCGCTGGGCGAGCTCGAGAAAGCTGTGCGCGTCGAACTTCCTCATCAGCACGACTTGCCCGCCCGACCCGATGGTGGGCATGAAGCTTGCCATCGTCGTGTTCGAATAGAGCGGCGTCGACAGGATCGTCACCGCATTCGGGCCATAGGCCGGCGCGCCGCGGATGATATGTTGCCAGCGCATCGCGTGGCTGTGGATGATGCCTTTGGGTGTCCCGGTGGTGCCCGACGAATAGATGATGTTGAACCCGTCTTCGGGCTCGATATCGACGCGATCCGGGATCGCGCCCGCGGGCGCGATCCAGTCCGCGAGCGGCGTTCCGGCATCGCCGCCGTCCATCGCGATCAGGTCGCTCGCGGCGATGACCTGGCCCTCGAGGCTCGCCTTCGCCGCGCTGTCGAGGAACAGGTGGCACGCGCCGGTGTCGGCGATCATCGCGGCCATCTGCTCACCGGTCGCGCTGTTGGTAACAAGGCCCGCGACGCCCCCGGCGCGCAGCGTGCCAAGGATAACCGCCATTTGCTCGACGCTGTTGAGACCGGCAATCGCCGTGCGATCTCCCTTTCGAAACCCGTCCTGCTGCAGGCGTGCGGCGATTCGGTCGGCCAACTGATCCAGTTCGGACCAGCTCAGCCGCCGCAACGGATCGGCAGCCGCTACGGCATCGGGGCGTTCCGCGGCATGGGCACGGACAAGGTCGGGCAGGGTGGCAAAGGCGCCGTCTAGCATTTCGATACTGGTCATGGTCATGGACTAGCACAGCCGAAAGGCGGTGCAATGCCGGTGGGGCGGCGAGGCGACGGAATGTTGCAGCGGCGGCGGGGGATGCGGATGGCATCATCGGTTATTGCGCAGGAAAGCGACAGGAAGTTGCTTGTTGCACTCTATCATCCGCAGGCGGAACGGGCCTGCGTGCTCGGCGCGGCCATCGAAGCCGCCGGCCTTGCGGTACAGATGCTGCCGCAGCATGTGGACGGGCTCCGCGCCTGGGTCGATGGCTGCTTCGACCTGTTGCTGATCAACCCGTTTCTCGGCTGGCAGGAACCGTTCGAATTTGTCCGGCTGGCGCGATCGGTCGGCGGGCGGCGACCGCTGCTCGTCGTGTCGGATCGCGACAGTCTTGACGACCGGATGGTGGCGCTCGGTGCGGGCGCCGACGATGCGGTTGGCTGGACCGACAATCTCCCCGAGATTCTTGCGCGCATCGCCAGCCTGCTCCGCCGCAGCCGCATCGCCGCAGGCCAGCTTGGTGAGGGCGAACTGCGCATCGACCTGATCGACCGGCGGGTGGAGCGCGCAGGGCGGCTCATCCGTTTGCCGCTTCGCGAGTTCGACTTGCTGGCAAATCTCGCGCGCGTGCCCGACCGGCCGCTGTCGCGCGACGCGCTTCTGCGCGCCGTATGGCGAATCGATTTTGACCCCGGCACCAACCGGGTCGAGGTTCATATGTCGCGGCTGCGCGCCAAGGTCGACCGGGGGTTCGAATGGCCGATGCTGCATACGGTGAAGGGAATGGGATACCGGCTGCGCTCGCGACGCGATTAGGACGGACCCTTCCGGTCTTGCTTCGTACTTCGTCGCTTTCTGATCGCGGGCCTGTCACGCGCGGCAGCTTGCTTGACCAAAAGTTTCAGGTTGCTACTCATCTTCGACATAAAGAAAGCAACGATTCCCGGAGATGATGCCCGATGCACCCCTCAGTTCATGCGCGTAGCAATCCTGACAAGCCCGCGATCATCGTCGCAGAGACCGGCGATACGATCAGCTATGGCGAACTGGACGCCGCCTCGAACCGCGCCGCACAGCTCTTTCGGTCGCACGGGCTGGGGCATGAGGATGTCGTTGCCTTCATGCTCGACAACACGTCGCATTATTACGGCCTGACTTGGGGCGCGCAGCGCGCGGGGCTGCGCTATGTCTGTATCTCGTCGCGGCTGACGCAGGACGAGACCGACTATATCCTCGAAAATTCGGGCGCACAGATCCTCGTCGTGTCGGCAAGCCTCGCAAGCGCCGCGCAGCAGCTCACGACCGGCATCAAGCGTTTCGCGATGGGCGGCGATATCTCAGGCTATGAAAGCTGGGAAGACGCCGTCGCCGCGATGCCCGCGACGCCGGTCGCCGACCAGCGCGCCGGGGTGGACATGCTCTATTCGTCGGGCACCACGGGACGCCCCAAGGGTGTACGCGTGCCGCTGCCCGAGGACCCGGCGATCGATGCGGTCAACAGCCTCGTCATGCTTGCCTCGGCGGTGTTCCAGATCAATTCGGACAGCATCTACCTCTCGCCCGCACCGCTCTATCACGCCGCGCCGCTGCGCTGGTCGATGACGATCCATCGCCTTGGCGGCACCGTGGTGCTGATGAAGAAATTCGATCCCGAGGCGGCACTCGCGCATATCGAAAAATATCGCGTGAACTCGAGCCAGTGGGTTCCGACGCATTTCGTCCGGATGCTGAAGCTCCCCAATGAGGTCCGCGCGCGCTACGACACCTCGTCGCTCAAGGTCGCGATTCACGCCGCGGCGCCGTGCCCGGTGCCGGTCAAGCAAGCGATGATCGACTGGTGGGGCCCGGTGCTCTTCGAATATTATGCGGGATCCGAGGGCAATGGCATGACCTTCATCTCCAGCCCCGACTGGCTGACCCACAGGGGCAGCGTCGGCCGCCCGATCCTCGGCACGGTGCATATCATGGGCGAGGATAATGAGACGGAGCTCGGTCCCGAGCAGGAGGGTGCAGTCTTTTTCGAAAGCGAAAATGTCTTCGAATATCATGGAGATAATGAGAAAACGGCCTCCAGCCGCAACTCAAGGGGCTGGTCGACCCTCGGCGATGTGGGCAAAGTTGATGAAGATGGCTTCCTCTACCTCACCGACCGCAAGAGCTTCATGATCATCTCGGGCGGCGTGAACATCTATCCGCAGGAAATCGAAAACCACCTCGTGACTCACCCGAAGGTCGCCGACGTCGCCGTCGTCGGCGGTCCGCACGACGAGATGGGCGAGGAAGTGATCGCGGTGATCCAGCCTGCCGACATGGCCGACGCCACCGAGGCGTTCCGCGACGAGCTGATCGCTTATGCGCGCGAGAAATTGTCGGGTGTGAAGATCCCGCGCCGCATCGACTTCCTCGAAGCCCTGCCGCGCCACGACACCGGCAAGCTCTACAAGCGACTGCTCCGTGACCAATATTGGGAAAAGGCAAAGGCGGAGGTCTGATCCGATGACCGTGCGCGTCGAATTTTTCTTCGACCTCTCCTCGCCGTGGACTTGCCTCGCCTTTCATAATCTGCCGGGTGTGCTTGAGCGAACGGGTACGGCGGCTATCTATCGACCGATCCTCGTTGGCGGGGTGTTCAATGCGGTCAATCCAGCAGTCTACGCCGCGCGCGAACAGGCGGACAACCGGCGGCTCCAGCATAGCTGGAAGATTTTGAAGGACTGGGCGCGGCTCACCGGTGTGCCGATGAATTTTCCGTCGCAATGGCATCCCGCGAAAAGCATCGCCGCGATGCGTTTCTGCTGCGCGCTCGAGGATGATCAGGCGGCGCTCGCCCGCTTTGCGCGCGGCGCTTTCGCGAGCTATTTCGAGCGGCAGGAGAATCTCGACGATCCGGCTGTATTGGCGGCGGTCGCCGACGCGGAAGGGCTCGACGGCGCTGCGCTTGTCGCCGCTGCGGGCAGCGATTCGATGAGGGCACGGCTGCGCGCGAATACCGATGAAGTCATCGTGCGCGGCGGCTATGGCTCGCCGACGATTTTTGTCGACAGGGACGATATGTATTTCGGCAACGACCAGCTTCCGCTCGTCGAGGCCGCATTGAAACGCTGAAAAGGATTTCCCGTGAAAGACCGTATTTCGATCACCATGCTCGAAGGCGGGATCGCCGACGTCCGGCTGATCCGCGCCGACAAGATGAACGCGCTCGATCCCGCCATGTGGGAAGCGCTTGCCGGGGCAATCGATCAGCTCAAGGCGACGGCGGGCCTCCGCGTTGTCGTACTGTCGGGCGAGGGCCGGGCTTTCTGTGCGGGTCTCGACCTTTCAAGTCTCAGCAATGATCGCGACCCGGGCGCAAGCAGTGCGGGCGGCAGACTTGCCGATCGGACGAAGGGGATCACGAACAACGCCCAATATGTAGCGTGGGGCTGGCGCGAGCTGCCGGTGCCGGTGATCGCGGCGGTGCATGGTGTGGCGTTCGGGGCGGGGAGCCAGATCATGGCCGCCGCCGATATCCGCATCGTCCACCCCGACACGCGCATCGCGATCATGGAAATGCGCTGGGGCCTCGTCCCCGATGTCGCAGGCATGGCGCTGTGGCGCACGCAGGTCGCCGACGATGTGCTGCGCGAACTGATCTATACCAACCGCGAATTCAACGGGTCCGAGGCGAAGCTGCTCGGCTTTGCGACACATGTTTCCGACGATCCGCTCGCCAGGGCGATGGAATTGGCCGAGGTGATCGCCGACAAGAATCCGCACGCGATCCGCGGCGCCAAGCGGCTTTGCAATATGCTGGGCCATGCGAGCGATGCCGAAATCCTGCAAGCCGAGAGCGACGAACAGGTGAAGGTCATCCGCACGCCCAATCAGATGGAGGCGGTGATGGCGGGGATGCAGAAGCGGAAACCGAACTTTGTGGACTAGAGCAGGCTCAGGAAACGCGTCGCATTGTCCCAGTCGCGTTTGTTGGAGGTGCGCGCCTTTTGCGCTTCGGCGTCGGCGCCCCAACGGCGTTCCTGATAGAGGTCGTCCAGGCTGACCGCGTCCCATAGCGCGCCGGCGGCGTAGGCGCCCTCGATCAGCGCGAGGCCGGCGACGAGCGAGCCGCCGATTGTCACCAGCGGTGTCAGCGCGGTGATCCGCCATTGATCCTGCACGAGCACCGCATCCTGGAGCGCAGCGACCGTCGCCTCCGGCTGGTCGATCGGCAGCACGCCCTGCGTCAGGGCAAATTCGATGCCGTAGCGCTCCTCCGCCCACGATAGCAGCGGGTTCCACACCGCCGCCTGTTCGGCCTGCAGTACGCCATCGCGCGCGTCGCGATAGCAGAAGAGGTCGCTTTCCGCATAGGCTGCGACGGGTGCAGAAAAGGCGGCGAGATCGGGTGCGGCAAGGTCGATCGCGGCGTTGGTGAGCCCTGTCATCGGCATTGCGGCGGGATCGATCGTATCGTCCACGTTGTACCATTCGGCGGCGATCGCCTCGGCGAGCGCGAGGCTCGCGACAGCCAGCGCCGCGCGCTGCGGGGTGCGCACTGGCCGCCCGTCGAGCGCGATGCCCCAGCCGCCATCCTCCTCGACGACGGCAGCGTCTTTCCAGAAGCGCTTCACAGCTCTTTGGGCGAGCGCCAGCGGCGCGCGAGCAGCAGCGGCATCACCGCAAAATCGAACGCTCCGACCAGCACGATCGCGGCGCCAACCCAGCGGTCGGTCGGCTGGCCAGCCAGCGCGAAACCGCCGCCGATCAGGATGAAACCGATCGCGACGAAGGCGGCGCCCATCAGGCGCATGATCGAGAGGGCAAGGAAGCGTTTCCTGGCAAGAGCGTCGTCGGCTTGGGTCATGCGCCCTCCCTATCGCCGCCAAGGTGGCGCATCAACTGCGCGAGCGCGCCGTGACCGGTCGCCTCGATGCCCTCGATCACGCGCGCGCGTTCTTCGGCGGACTTGTTCTGCGACAGCTTGACCGTCGGGCGCCACGCGGCGATCCGCATTTCGAAACCGGTGATGGCGCCGGTCATCTTGCTGAACAGCGCGGGGTTCATCTTGTCGCGCGTCCACGGTGGGTTCGCACCGACGCGGGCTTCGTGCCGGGCGGACAATGTATCGAGCTGTGCGATCAGTTCGGCGTCGTCTAGTTTGCGCGCCATGCCTTCCATCTCGACCGCGATATAATTCCACGTCGGCACCTGGTCGGCGTCGGCGTACCAGCTTGCGCTGACATAGGCGTTGGGGCCCTGCACGACGGCAAGGGCATTTGCGCCAGCCAGGTGGCGGGTGAGCACGTTGCCGCGCGCCAGATGGAATTGCAGCGACGACCGGTCGTCACTCAGCACCACCGGCGCATGCGCGACGCGCGGTCCGTCGGGGGTACCCGCAAAGATCGCGGCAAAACCGATCTCGCGCACGAGTAATTCGGCGAGATAGTCCTGCCGCGGGCGAAAGGCGGAGTTCGGATGCATCAGCTCGCTTTGGGCAGACGCGCCGGATGCTTCCTGACGCTCGGCTTCCTGCCCGTGGGTTTCCCGGGCGCTGGCTTGCCGGGCTTGCCGGGTTTCGCCTTGGGCTTGGCCTTGCCGACGAAGTCGGTCGGCTTGCTGTCGGCGGTGCGTCCACGCCGTTCGCCGCGCCGCGCCTTGCGGATCTGTTTGCTGTGGGCCTTTGCCTGCGCCTTCAGCGCCGATTTGGGCGGCGGGCCCTTTTCGGCCGGGTCGATCCCGACCTCGCCGAGCAGCAGGTCGAAGCCGAGCGCGTCGAGGCTCGCGGCGAAATGTTCGGGCACCTCGGCGCTGATATCAATCGCGCCGCCATCCGGGTGGTCGATGCGCAGGCGGCGGCTGTGCAGATGCATCTTGCGGCTGATTGTCCCGGTCAGGAACGCGCCCTTGCCGCCATATTTGCCGTCGCCGACGATCGGATGACCGATCGCCGCCATATGGACGCGCAGCTGGTGCGTGCGCCCGGTCAGCGGCTGCAACTCGACCCACGCCGCGCTGTTGCCCGCGCGCTCGATCACCCGATAGCGTGTCTTCGACGCAAGGCCGCTGTCGTGGACGTGCATCTTCTCGCCGCCCGACCCGGGCTGCTTGGCGAGCGGCAGGTCAATTTCGCCCTGCTGGATGTCGGGGACGCCGACAATGATCGCCCAATAGGTCTTCTTGGCGCTACGGTTCGAAAAGCTCTTCGCAAAATAGGCGGCAGCGCGCGGGGTGCGCGCGATCAAGAGCGCGCCCGACGTATCCTTGTCGAGCCGGTGGACGAGCTTGGGGCGTACCGGCGCCTCATATTTGAGCGCGTCGAGGAGCCCGTCGACATGTTGCTCGGTCTTGGTGCCGCCCTGCGTCGCGAGGCCGGGCAGCTTGTTGAGCACGATCGCGCTGGCATCGCGGTGGATGAGCATCCCCGTCGCCAGTTCGATGTCGGCATCGGTCAGCGGGCGGCCCTTGCGCGCCGGGCGCGCGGCGGTTTCGACCGGCGGGGTCGGCATCACGAGTTTCTGCCCGGTCGCGATGCGGTCCGACACATCGGCTTTCCTGCCGTCGAGCGTCAGTTGCCCCGAACGCGCCCAGCGCGCGAGCAGCGCGTGCGGCGTGCCTTCGCGGTGGCGCTTGAACCAGCGGTCGAGGCGGATACCGTCGTCTTCCTCGGCGATGACTGCGCCGTCGAGCTTTGCCTTGGACTCACTCATGCCGGCACCTGCCGCATGACGAAGAGGCCGAGCCCGCAGGCGACGATCGCGCCGGCCACCGACGCGAGGACATAGGCGAAGGCCTGTGCGGTCTGACCGCGTTCGAAAAGCATCCAATATTCCATGCTGAAAGAAGAGAAGGTGGTGAAGCCGCCAAGAATGCCGACGCCCACGAACAATCGTGCGCCGTCGCCGCTGTCGCCGCGCGCGAGCGCGCCGATCAGCACGCCCATCAGGAGACTGCCGGCGATATTGATCGACAGTGTCCACCAAGGGAAGCCGGGGCCGAGCCGCGCGAGCATCGCCTGCCCGACCAGATGGCGGGCGCCGGCGCCGATCGCGCCGCCGAACATGACGGGAAACAGGCTGTTCATGTCATCCGCACTAGCCGGAAACTGCCGCGAGGCATAGCGGGTGCGTCGAGGTGCGCCTTGGTCCTAGGTATCGGGCAGCGCCAGCGCATTGGCCGGGCGCTCATGCGCGGCGCGCCAGTCGGCGGGCCGCACGAAGTCGCCCTGCCAGATTCCGCGTCGTTTCGCCTGCGCTTCGGCCTCCTCGACCATATAGGCATCGCTGGTCGCGATCGCGCCGCCCAGCCGGACCATCTCGGCGCCAAGGTCGATACCGTCGGGGAGGGGCCGGGTGCGGCAGGCGGCGAGTGTGCGATCGTAATGATCCTTCGCAGCGACTTCGCAATGGAGCGGCCCGCGGTCCGCGAGCTTTTCCAGCAGTGCGCGCGCTTCGCGGCCGCAGGGCCAGCGGCTCGCGTCGGCGCGCCCGCAATCCTGCCGATATTCGGCCGCGTCGATACCGGTCAGGCGTATGGCCAGCGTGGCGTCATCGCTCCGCACGGTCAGGCTGTCGCCGTCGATGACATGGACCAGCGGCACGGTCGTCACGGGCGCCGGGAACCACACCCACGCCGCCAGAGCGAAACCTGCGAGCATCAGCAAGGCAGCGAACGAACGCAGACGCCGCCGCCAGCGCAAACGGGAGAGAGGAGACAGGCCGCCGACCATGATCCCGACTGTCGCGCCGTCGCGAGCTTGGCAAGTCCGAATAAATATTGACGTTGAGAACAAAACATGTCCAAAATGGACTATTCCGTTCCGGCCGACATGCTGCCGACTCACGCAAGCCCCGCACATGGGTCCGGATTGGCGGCAAACAGGAACGAGCAAAAGGTGAATGCGGCCGGAATGACGACATAGTTACGCCAAGGTGGAGCGATGAAAACGGGGATTGCAGCATGATGGACCAAAGGACTCAAATCGACTTCAACAGGTCGGTGTTTCCCGACCGCGGTTTTCATTCGGGCGAGATCCGGGCGGGGTCTCAAATTGACGACCCAATTCCCGAAGGTGTCGCGTCCCCCCTGTTGTTTATCGGGACCCGAGCGGATTTGCCCGGCACGGCTGTCCTTGCTGGTATACGCGTGGCTGGAACGCTCCCGGCGTCGCGGGCGGCGGGCCATATCCGGCAGACCGATACGCTCGATATCATATGGCTGACGGCGGCAGACACGATAGGGAGCGCGATGCTGACAGACATTTGCGCGGCGGCAAGCGAACAGGGCTGCAATCTGATTTGCGAAACCTCGCCATCAGGGCTCGACGGCGTCGCTGCGGCCATCCCGGCGTCGCTTCCGGCCTGGCTGCTCGTCGATGCCGATCCGGCCGACAAGCTCGTCGCGCTCGCTGCCGCGCGGCGCACACGGCACGGGGTGGTCCATGATATCGCGCGTGACGACGCGATGGAACGGATCGATCGATTGCAGGAAGAAGTCGCGCGCATCTCGCGCCTTCTCGGAGACCTCGCGGGGCAACGGGGCGGGCTTCCGGGCACACCCGTCGGCTTTGCGCCATGGGGCGCGGATCCGGCCGAACATCCGGGGCAGGTCCGCGCGCCGTCGCGCGATTATTCCGCGCCGCCGCGCAGCTTCGTTCCGGAGGAACGCGCGCTCGACCGGCAGCGCGCCAAACAGGTAAGGCGGGTGTTGCGCCAGCGGCGGATGCGCGAGCAATATTTCCCGGCAGACCTGTTTGCCGATCCGGCGTGGGACATGTTGCTCGACCTGTATGCCGCCCGGCTCGAGCGCCAACCCGTGTCGGTGTCGAGCCTGTGCATCGCGGCAGCGGTGCCGGCGACGACGGCGCTGCGCTGGATCAGGACGATGACCGAAGCGGGCCTCTTTGTGCGTGAGGCAGATCCGCACGATGGTCGCCGCATTTTCATCGCGTTGGCCGAAGGAGCGTGCGATGCGCTCGCCCGCTATTTCGATGCCTTGGACGAATAGCCTGGTCCGTCTGTGGTAGGGCGGGTAGTTTCGGGGAATGAAGAGCGTTGTCGAAGTGGTCGTGAACGACCGGATGCAGCAAGACTATCGGTATGCGCGTACGGCGCCGATGGGGCAGGCGTTCGACTCCGGTTTCGAACCCGAACTCGCCCCGGCGGAGATGCTGAGGCTCGGCGTGTTCTGCGGCAAATATATGACCGACTGTGCCGCCGAGTTCCCGGCGAGCTGGTTCGATGGCGCGAAGCTTTCGCCCGGGCAAGCCGATTGCTCGCTCAACTATTTCGGCATTCGGGCAAGCGTGCCGCTGCGTGTGTGGGTCGAGAAAGGATGGATTCATCCCGACGATCCGCGCGGATGGTTCCAATGGTATTGCCGCTATTATTCGGGGCGCCGCTTGCCCGATGAGGATCGCCGCCAGATCGCGCGCTGGCGCGCTTTCCGGCGTCACGCGGCGCAGGTGCGGAGGCATTGCGAGCCGGGCGATCCCTTTTGCCGGCCGAAACAGCGGCAGGCATTGCTGCAATGGGCTTACGACAGCAGGGAAATGTGAACCGGGCCAAGAGCGCATTTCCCTTGGCGGCCGCGCGCACTATGTAAGCGCCGCACTTCAAGGGAGTTTTCGTCGATGCCGATCATGGCCGCCCGCGTCTATCATGATGGCAAGCTCGTTCGCGATCTTGGCCCCGACGAGACGATTCCGGAGGATTGCGATGACGGCGATTTTTTCTGGCTCGGCCTCTACGAGCCCACGCCGGGCGAGCTGGCCGGTATTGCCAAGCGTTTCGGGCTCCATCCGCTGGCGGTCGAGGATGCGCTGAAGGCGAACCAGTTGCCGAAGGTTGAAGCCTATGGCGATCAACTTTTTCTCATCACCCGGACCGCGAACCTCGACGGCGACACGATCCAGCCGGGCGAAACCGCCTTCTTTCTCGGTCCGCATTTTTTTGTCAGTGTCCGGCACGGGTCGGCGCGCACGCACACTGATGTTCGGGCGCGACTCGAAAGCCTCCCGGCGAAGCTCGCCCATGGCCCGGACTATGTCCTCTACGCGGTGCTCGATTTCATCGTCGACGGCTATTTTCCGGTGGTCGACGCGATCGAGGAACGGATGCTGGTGGTCGAGGACAGTGTGATGGACACGCCGCTCGATGCCACCGAAATTCGCCATCTCTACAAGCAGCGGCACGAGATCATCCGCTTCCAGCGTCTCGTCGGAATGATGAAGGAAGTCGCGGGGCGTCTCGCGACCGACGACGACCTGCCGAATATCGACCCCGTCGTGCGACCCTTCTATCGCGACATCTGGGATCATGTGCAGCGCGCCGAATATCGCCTGAACGGGCTGCGCGATATTGCCGCGTCGGTTATCGAAACCAATGGCATGCTCGAACAGCAGCGTCAGGGCGTGATCACGCGGCAGCTCGCTGCCTGGGCGGCGATCCTCGCCGTGCCGACCGCGATCGCCGGCATCTATGGCATGAATTTCGACCATATGCCCGAACTTCGCTGGACCTTCGGCTATCCGCTGATCGTCGGTACGATGGGCGGTATCTGTCTGATGCTCTACTTGCGGTTCAGGCGTATCGGCTGGCTCTGAGCTGCCAAGCGATCACTTGCCAGCGGGCGCGGCTTATGGCAGGGGCCCACCTCCCGCTTGTGGCGACATTCGGGGGCGCTTAGCTCAGTTGGTAGAGCATCTCGTTTACACCGAGAGGGTCGGCGGTTCGAGCCCGTCAGCGCCCACCACGAACCTTCCTTTCGATCGGGCGTTTGCACGGGCGGACGCTCACAGGCGAAAGGATATTTCATGCCGACCAAACTCGAGGGCTCCTGCCGATGCGGTGCGGTTCGCTTTTCGGTGATGAACCACACGCCGGTCCCCTACCAGCTCTGCTATTGTTCGATCTGCCGCAAGCAGCAGGGTGGAGGAGGCCATGCTATCAATCTCGGCGCTGCCGCGAAGAGCCTGATGGTCGAAGGCGAAGAGCATCTCGGCCTCTATCGCGCGCGGATCGAGGATAGCGAGCATCCGAAATGCGAGCTGTCGAGCGGCGAGCGCCGGTTCTGCCGCGAGTGTGGATCGGCGCTATGGCTCTACGATCCGGAGTGGCCCGATCTCGTCCATCCCTTCGCAAGCGCGATCGATTCGGAATTGCCGGTGCCGCCGTCGCGAGTCCATCTGATGCTGAAATACAAGGCCGGATGGGTCGAACCGGCAGTCGGTCCGGGCGATGCGACATTCGATCTCTATCCCGAAAAGTCGATCGAGGAATGGCACAAGGATAAAGGCGCCTGGGTCGCTTGATCCCGCCCGCGAAGGGATTAAGGGGTGAGCGATACGAAAGGTCGCCCCCATGAAACCCCTGCTCGCCGCTTTTGTTTTCCCCCTGCTCTTTGCCGCGTCGCCGGTGCTTGCCGCGCCGAAGCATGGCGATACCATCATCCGCCATGTGACGATCGTCGATGTCGAGGGCGCGAAGACGATCGCCGGACAGGCAGTCGTGCTCCAAGGCGATGACATTGTCGCAGTGGGCGTAGACGCCGTGATTGCGAAGGACTGGCGTGCCGGCCGCATCGTCGAAGGCAAGGGGCGCTATCTCATTCCCGGCCTGTGGGACATGCACGTCCATTTCGGCGGCGGCCCCGAACTGATCGAAGAGAACAAGGCGCTGCTGCCGCTCTATGTCGCGAACGGCATCACGACGATCCGCGACTGTTCGGGCGATCTGCCCGATCAGGTGCTGGCATGGCGCGGCGAGATCGCGAAGGGCAGCCTCTTCGGGCCCCGTTTGCTGAGTTCGGGCGCGAAAATCGAAGGGATTGCGCCCGTGTGGAAGGGAACGATCGAGGTCGGCAGCGAGGCCGATGTCGATGCGGCGCTCGATCGGCTCAAGACGCGCGACAAGGTCGATTTCGTCAAGATTACCGACAGCACGTTGAAACCGGAATTGTTTCTCTATGCGCTGGGGCGGGCGAAGGCGCTCGGGCTCAGGACGTCGGGCCATATCCCGATGGCGCTGACCACCGAACAGGCGGTTGATGCCGGGATCAGTTCGATCGAGCATCTCGATTATGCCTATAATGCCGGCGCGAAGGACAAGGTCGCGATCGCCGCCGATTTCGCGGCGAAGCGCATCGACCGCGCTGAGGCGAACCGCCGGCTCGACGCCGGATTCGACCGCGGTACCGCGATGGCCGCCTACCGCCGCTTCGCAGCCAAGGGCGTCGCCGTAACGCCGACGCTCAATGGCAGCCGGATCATCGCTTGGCTCGACCGCGACGATCATTCGAAGGATGAAGGCCTCGCCTATATCGGGCCGAAACTGCGCAAGACCTATGAATGGCGTATCGAGCGCGCGGCGAAGGCAGATGCCGCAGCCATTGCGGCGCGGCACAAGCAGATCGAGGATGTCGCAACGATCCTGCCGATGCTCGCCGAGGCGGGGGTCCCGATCATCGCCGGGACCGATGCGGGCTTTCTCAACAGTTTCAACTATCCGGGTTTCGGCCTGCATGACGAAATTGCGCTGTTCGTCGAGAAGGGGCTGACCCCGGCACAGGCGCTTGCCTCGGCGACGCGCGCCGGCCCGGCGTGGTTCGGCTGGCTCGATCGCTATGGCGCGGTGAAGCCGGGCATGGCGGCCGACCTCGTATTGCTGACCAAAAATCCGCTCGAGGATATCGCCGCGACGCGCGCGATCGACACGGTGGTGATGCGCGGTACGGTGCAGGACCGCGCCGCGCTCGACAGGATGCTCGCCGATACGCGCGCGAAGGTCGCGGCGTGGAATGCCGGGCCAGCGGCGCGCTAGGGGGCTGCGGCGCGGGCGGCCTGCCGCGCGCGCCAGACGCTCCACAGGGTAAAGAGCCCCATTCCGCCCCAGACCACGTTGAGAACGGCGGAGGGCAAGGCGCCATTATAGCCCGAATTGACGACGAAGCCGCCGGCGCCGACGACGTTCATCCATTGATAGAGATAGCTGCGCCCTTCGAGTTTGCCGAGCGACAGAAGGATATAGGCGGCAAGGATGATCGCGGCCGCGGTCCAGCCGATGACCTCGATCAGGATTTGGAACGCGTCCATCGCACCTCCCTTTGCGAAAGCAAAAAAGTTGTGCCTAGCGTAGCGTCCGTTCGATCGCCTCGACGGCGTCCTTCGATTCGGCCAAGCCCATTCCGGTGAGCTCGCGCATGCGTTTGATCGCCTGGATCTTGTCGCCGCGACGAACCATGTCGAGAATCTGGTCGTCGGTGTGGGCTTCGGTGCGAACTTGGACGGTCACCGGCCCCGTGTCGATCGGCGGTGGCCTCGACGGAGATGGGACGCGCGGCGGCGGACCGGTGAGGTCGCGCGTGCCGCTGCCCTTTCGCAGCGCCAGTACGAGGCTGGCGCCGCAGAGAAAACCGAGGGCGAAGAGAAGAAATCCGCTCATCGCCCTCGCTTAGCATCAAGCCGCGAGCTTGCGCAGCACGTAATGCAGGATGCCGCCGTTCATATAATATTCGACCTCGTTCGCCGTATCGATGCGGCAGAGTGTGTCGAAGCTGAAGGTCGAACCGTCGGCGCGGGTGACGTTCACGGTGACCGTCTGGCGCGGCTTGAGGTCCGCGACGCCGGTGATCGTGAACTGGTCGTCGCCGGTGAGGCCCAGCGTCTCGCGGCTCTGGCCGTCGAGGAACTGCAGCGGCAGCACGCCCATGCCGACGAGGTTCGAGCGGTGGATGCGCTCGAAGCTCTCGACGATCACCGCGCGCACGCCGAGCAGGTTGGTGCCCTTGGCCGCCCAGTCGCGCGACGAGCCGGTGCCGTATTCC
>JAGHZY010000001.1:0-756 GCA_017745175.1 Sphingopyxis sp.
GCCGGAGGTGGTTGAGGAACAGGTCCTGCAGGTTGGCGCTCTTGGCAGAGGCATTGCCGCTCGCTGCGGGCGCAGGCGCCGCCTCGGGCGCGGCACGCG
Source organism: Sphingopyxis sp. (assembly GCA_017745175.1). GTDB lineage: Bacteria > Pseudomonadota > Alphaproteobacteria > Sphingomonadales > Sphingomonadaceae > Sphingopyxis. Next base: position 100 of record JAGHZY010000001.1, read on the forward strand.
GGCGCGGCGACAAGGTTCCCTTGGTCATTCATGACTCCTTTTGTTGGCGGCCGCGGGGGTGCGGTCCGCATTCTGGCCGCCGCATGTGACAACAGGCGGACGGCCGAAGTTCTCTGTGGCCGATTCTAGGTGCGGCTGTTCAATTCCGCAAATCCCAAAAAACCCCAATCGGCAAATCGCCGCGCGGCGGCACGGTTCCCTACTCCTTTTCGATGCCGGCCTCGCGGTCGCTCATGCCGAGCAGCTTGAGCTTCCGGTGCAGCGCCGAGCGCTCCATGCCGATGAAGCCGGCGGTCTTGGAGATATTCCCCGAGAAGCGGCGGATCTGGATGCGCAGGTACTCGCGCTCGAAGCTTTCGCGCGCCTCGCGCAGCGGCACGCCCATCAGCGTCGAGATGCCCGCCCCGTTATCCGAACTGCCTCCGGTGATCTCCGAGGGGAGCATGTCCGGTTCGACCCGCCCCATCCGGTCGCGCGGCGCGAGGATTACCGTGCGCTCGACCACGTTGCGCATCTGGCGGACGTTGCCGGGCCAGTCATAGGCCTGCAGCGCGGCGGTCGCCTCGGGCGCCACCTCGGGCGCCGGAAGGCCCTGCTCGCGCGCGTAGCGGGTGAAGAAGTGATCGGCGAGCGCCGGGATGTCATCGCGCCGCTCCG
>JAGHZY010000001.1:995-1594 GCA_017745175.1 Sphingopyxis sp.
TCGGCCATCTCGAGCAGCCCGGCGCGGACCAGCTTGCCCTCGGCTTCCTCGCCGAACAGCTCCTGCTCGAAGCGCTCGGGCGTGATGCGCGCGGAGTTGACCGTGACGAAGGCCTTGTCGGCGCGCGGGCTCCACGAATGCAGCAGCCGCGCCGCCACTTCCTTGCCCGAGCCGGCAGGGCCGCTGATCAGCACCCGACTGCCGGTGTTGGCGACGCGCTTGAGCGTCGCGCGGACCTGGTTGATCGCGCTCGAGTTGCCGGTGAACTCCTCGGCCAGCAACGCGCCTTCGCGCAGCCGCGCGTTCTCGCGCCGCAGCCGCTCGGTCTCGGTCGCGCGCGCGACCAGCAGCAGCAGGCGCTCGGCCTCGAACGGCTTCTCGATGAAGTCGACCGCGCCGCGCGAGATCGCCGAGACCGCCGTGTCGATGTTGCCATGGCCCGAGAAGATGATCACCGGCAGCTGCGGCTCGCGCAGCTTGATCGCGTCGAGCACCTCGAGTCCGTCCATCGGGCTGCCGTGGAGCCAGACGTCGAGCAGGACCAGGCTCGGCCGCCGCTCGTCGATCAGCTTGAGCGCGCTGCCGCTGTCGCCGGCCGT
>JAGHZY010000001.1:2099-3086 GCA_017745175.1 Sphingopyxis sp.
CGGCGCGGAGAAGCGGTAGACGATCTCGGGATGGCCGACTTCCTGCAGGAACAGCGCCTGGCGCACGAGGTCGACCGCATCCTCGGAGCGGAACACCGGCTTGGGCAGGCGCGCGAACGAGGAGAACTCGTCGACCATCTTCCTGAGGTCGCCGACCTGGCGGATGATCGTCGCCGTGAGCTCGTCGAACAGCTCGCTGTCCTGCTCGATCTGCTTGCCGTAGCGGCGCTTGAGCCGCTCGGCGGCGAGCTGGATCGGCGTCAGCGGGTTCTTGATCTCGTGCGCGATTCGCCGGGCGACGTCGGACCACGCCGCCTGGCGCTGGTCGAGCAGCTGGCGGGTGATGTCCTCGAAGGTGATCACGTGGCCTTCGGGCGCGGGCGCGACCTTGACCGCGAGCGTCAGCAGCTCGCCGGCCTTGCTGTACTGGACGATGCCGCTGCTCGCCCCGCTGCGCAGCAGGGTGGCGATCTGCGGGGCGATCTCGGAAATCTCGAGGCCGATCGGCGCGGGTCCGGCGCGATCGAGCAGCAGCTGCTGCGCCGAGGCGTTCATCAGCATGACCTGACCCTCGAGGTCGACCGAGACGATTCCGGCGGTGATCGACTGCAGTACTGCCTCCATGAACGCGCGGCGCTCGGCGAGCTGGCTGTTGGCGCCGATCAGCGCGTCGGTCTGCCGCTCGATCTGCGAGGTCATGCGATTGAACGCCCGGTTCAGCAGGCCGATCTCGTCGGGTCCAGTGCGGCCGGTGACGCGCAGGGCGTAGTTGCCGGCGCCGATCTCGCGCGCCGCGGTGACCAGCTCGGCAAGCGGCTTCACCTGGCGATCGGCGAAGCGCAGCGCGAACCACACGGCGAGCCCGACGAGCGCGAGCGAAACCGCGAAGAGCGCGAGGTTGAAGCGCAGTTGCAGCACGCGGGCGCGCTGGGTCAAAAGCTCGTAGTCCTGCATCACCCCCTGCGCCCGGCGCCCCAGCGCGAGCGC
>JAGHZY010000001.1:3096-4486 GCA_017745175.1 Sphingopyxis sp.
TCGAACACGCTCGCATCGCGTGCGTTGTAGAGGAACAGGTTGCTTGCGCGATCGATCACCGCGACGGCCTCGATCTTCTCGAGGCTGGCGTTGATGACGACGTCCTCGCCGGCCTTGAGGCGCTTGAGCGTGGCGGGGGAAATCCGCTCGCGCGTGTTGTCCTCGGTGGGATCGACGATCGCGACGGTTCGGATCTGCCCATCGGGGGCCTGCTGGAGAATCGCGCTCTGGCTGAGCCGGCGATAGACCACCTGCAGGCCGTAATTGGTCTGGAACTCGGGGCTCGTCATGCTGACTTGCGCCAGGTAGTTGCGCAAGTCCCCGACCATGGTCATCGTTTCGAGGCGAACGTCGTTTTGCGCCTGATCGTAGTAGCCCTGCGCCAGACGATTGGCGTTTTCCATCATCTCGCGCGAGCTTTCCGACACGTCGGCGCTCGACTGGAACAGCAGGCTCGCAAAAACCGCGACCAAGACCGTCGGGATCGCGGCGACCAGCGAGAAGAAGAACACGAGGTTCACGTGGAGCCGCGCGGTGGTGCCACCGGCGCGGCGGATGGCGAGTCTTCGGCCGAGGAGGACGATCAGCGAGAGCGCCGGGATCAGGGTGCCGACGAGCATCGCTGCGGCCTGCGCGGAGGGCAGGAGACGACTCGGATCGGCCCGGCTGAGCGCCACGTACGAGGTCGCCAGCATGACCACGAGCGTCGCCGCGGCGATCACCTCGAGCCATACGTAGACGTTTTCGCGACGCGCGGCGACGATCAGGCGACGCCACCAGCGCGGTGAACGGCGCGAGGTCTCGGAAGCATGCTCGGGGCCGGGGGTCGACGCCATCGTTGCAGAGTTACAACGCCCCTGTTGCCGCTTTGCAAGGGGTTTTTGGCATAAATGCCACGCTATCCCCGGCGAACGAACCCCTCGGGATCGATCGCGAGGTCGTCGAGGCGCTTGCGCAAAGTGTTGCGATTGATCCCGAGCAGCTGCGCCGCGCGCAGCTGGTTGCCGCCGGTCTCGCGCAGCGCGTGCTCGAACAGCGGCTTCTCGAATGCCGCGAGCGCGCCGTGATAGAGCGTGCCGGGCGCGACGGGGGAACCGTCGAGCCACGCCTCGAGCGCGGCGGCAAAGTCGACCGTGGCGGCAGATGGTTCGGCTGCGGGCCGATCGGCAAGCAACTGACGCACGGCCGGGACGTCGATCTGGTCCTCTCGCGAAAGCAGCGCCGCGCGGAACACGAAGTTCCTGAGCTCGCGCACGTTGCCGCGCCATGGCTGCGCCTCGAGCAGCGCAGCAGCCTGCTTCGACAGCCCGCGCGAGGGCAGCCCCTCGCTCGCGGCCTGGCGCAGGAAATGGCGCGCGAGCGGCTCGATGTCGCCGGTGCGGTCGCGCAG
>JAGHZY010000001.1:4496-5205 GCA_017745175.1 Sphingopyxis sp.
GGCGGCAGGTGGATGGGGACGACGTTGAGACGGTAATAGAGATCCTCGCGGAAGCTCCCCGCGGCGATCATCGGCGCGAGGTCGCGATTGGTCGCGGCGACGATGCGCACGTCGATCGCGATCTCGTCGCGACCGCCGACCCGGCGGATACGGCCCGATTGCAGCGCGCGCAGCAGGCGGGTCTGTGCCTCGGGCGGCATGTCGCCGATCTCGTCGAGGAACAGCGTGCCGCCGTGGGCCTGCTCGAACTTGCCGATCGAGCGGTTGACCGCACCGGTGAAGGCGCCCTTCTCGTGCCCGAACAGCTCGCTTTCGATGAGCTCGCGCGGGATCGCCGCGGTGTTGACTGCGACGAACGGACCGGCCTTGCGCGCGCCGAGCTGGTGGATCGCCTCGGCGACGAGCTCCTTGCCGGTGCCCGACTCGCCGAGGATCAGCACGCTGAGGTCGTTGCGCAGCACCCGGGTGATCATCCGGTAGACGTCCTGCATCGCTTGGCTGCGGCCGATCATCGGCAGGCCCTCGCCCGCCTCGTCGCGCTGGGCATCGCTGCCGGCGCGCGCATCGGCAGCCTGGCATGCAGCGCGGACCAGCTCGTCGAGATCGAACGGCTTGGGGAAGTATTCGAACGCCCCGGTCTCGGTCGCGCGCACCGCGGTGTCGAGCGTGTTCTGCGCCGAGAGGATGATGACCGGCATGTCCGGATAGG
>JAGHZY010000001.1:5215-6005 GCA_017745175.1 Sphingopyxis sp.
GCGATGGACCTCGCCGAGCGTGGCGATGCCGTCGCCGTCGGTCAGCAGCACGTCGGTCAGCATCACGTCGTACCCGCCCTCGGCAAGTAGCCTGTCGCGCCCGGCGACGCTGTCGCAGCGGTCGACCGTGAACGCTTCGGCTTCGAGCCCGGCGGTGATCACCGTGGCGATCGAGGCGTCGTCCTCGATCAGCAGCGCACGCCTCGACATTCCTCGCCCTTCCCTACTTCGCCATCGGCAGGTGCACGCGGAAGTGCGTCCACCCGGCGGATTCGTCGCGCTCGTGGCCGATCCGGCCGTCCATGTCGCGCACCAGCTTGTTGACCAGCGCGAGCCCGAGGCCCTGCCCGTTCTTCTTGCTGGACACGAACGGCTCGAAAATGTGGTCGCGCAGCGCCGGGTCGATGCCGGGGCCGTTGTCGCTGACCTGGACCTCGATCGGCAGCTTGACCGGGCGGCCGAGCCGGATGACGTTCATCACCAGCCCGCTGACGAAGCGGGTGCGGATCACGATCTCGGGATTGCGGACGCCCTCGCAGGCGTCGCGGGCATTGGTGATCAGGTTGATCAGCACCTGCACCAGCGCGCCTTCGTTGGCGAGGACCGGCGGCAGCGAGGGGTCGAACTCCTCACGGATGGCGATTTTCATGCCGGAGGCAGCGCTGACGGTGTCGCAGGCGCGGTGGATCGCCTCGTGCAAGTTGAGCGGAGCGACCGGATCGGGCTGCTCGCGGCCGAGCCGCTGCATGCGGTCGATCAGCTGCGCGATACGGTCGACCTCGTCGGTGAT
>JAGHZY010000001.1:13365-65545 GCA_017745175.1 Sphingopyxis sp.
TCCTTGAGCGCGCCGGGAAGAGCGCGCACGAGCATCGCGCCCGGTCCGAAGCGCTCAGCCACGAGCCCGAACTCGGCGAATTGCGTTGCGCGGCTCTCGAGCCGGTCGCAGTCCGGCTCATCGAGCTCGACCACGGCGGGAATGAGCAGCGCCTGGCTTGCAGCGACCTTTTCTCCTGCCCCACCCGCACGCAGCCGTTCGAGCACCAGACGTTCGTGGGCGGCATGCTGGTCGACGATGACGAGGCCGTCGGCGGCCTCGGCCACGATGTAGGTATTGGCCACCTGGCCCCGGGCGACGCCGAGCGGATATTCCGCCTCGGCCGCGGCCGCGGGCTGCGCTTCCTCGGCCCGGCCTTGCGGCAGGTCGAGCACGTTCACGCCCGTCCAGGCACTACGCGGCTCGCGGACAACGGAGGGCGACGGCGACCAGTCGCGGCTTCCGAAGATCGAGCGCAGCGCCGCCGCGGGCTCGGTAGGATCCGCGGCACGGGGAGGTTCGACTTGCCAGCGCGCCATCGCTCCGGCGTCGGGCGCCTGCGCGCTGCGCCGATCGCCGGTCGCAAGCGCCTCGCGCAGCCCCGAGACGACGAACCCGCGCACCGCCGCAGCGTCGCGGAAGCGGACCTCGGTCTTGGCCGGGTGGACATTGACGTCGAGATCTTCGGCCGGGAGCGTCAGGAACAGCGCGAGCACCGCGTGCCGGTCGCGCGCCAGCATTCCCGCGTAAGCCCCGCGCACCGCTCCGACCAGCAGCCGATCCTTCACCGGGCGGCCGTTGACGAACAGGTACTGGTGATCGGCCACGCCGCGGTTGAAGGTCGGCAGGCCGGCGAGCCCGGTCAGCCGCATCGCCCCGCGTTCGAGGTCGACCGCCACGCCATTGTCGGCGAGCGCGCGATCGACGATCTGCGCCACGCGCGCCTCGAGCCCCTCCCCGCCCTGTAGCCCGAGGATCCGCCGCCCGTCGTGCTCGAGCGTGACCGCGATATCCGGCCGGGCCATCGCCAGGCGGCGGACAACGTCGAGGCAGGCCGCGTATTCGCTGCGCGCCGAACGCAGAAACTTGCGCCGCGCGGGGACCTTGCCAAACAGGTCCTCGACCCGGATGCGCGTCCCCGGAGGCAGCGCAGCCGGCCCTTCCGCTGTCAGCATGCCGTGGTCGACAACCCGCTTCCAGCCCTGCTCCGCGCCATGCTCGCGGCTTTCGATCGTGACCCGCGCGACGCTGGCGATCGAAGGCAACGCCTCGCCGCGAAAGCCGAGCGTGGCGACCTGCTCGATCGCATCGTCGGGCAGCTTCGAGGTCGCATGACGCTCGAGCGCCAGCGCCATGTCCGCCGCGCTCATCCCGCAGCCGTCGTCGGTCACCTCGATCCGCGCGAGCCCGCCTTCGCCGAGGCTCACCGCGATCCGGCTCGCCCCGGCGTCGATCGCGTTTTCGACCAGTTCCTTAAGCGCCGAAGCGGGTCGTTCGACCACTTCGCCCGCGGCGATGCGGTTGACCAGCGTCTCGGGCAGGCGGCGAATTGTCGGCATGACAGCCAGCCTAGCGCCCGGGCGGCGGGAATTCGAGCCGGGCAGTGCAAAACCGCGCCGGTTTCGACACAAATTTTTAGCCTTTACCCTTACTTCGCGTTAAGGCACCGCCACCTTCCGGCAAGCACTCGCCGCTCGTTTGCCGGCCCATCCCTTTTTGCCGCGGTCATGATACGGGATTGTCGATGAGTTCCTTCTTCAAGTTCTTCAGGTTCGGGTCGCAGAACATGGCGATCGATCTCGGGACGGCCAACACGCTGGTCTACGTGCAGGATCGCGGCATCGTGCTCAACGAGCCGTCGGTCGTGGCGATCGAGACCACCAACGGGGTCAAGCGGGTCAAGGCCGTGGGCGACGATGCCAAGCTGATGATGGGCAAGACTCCCGACAACATCGAGGCGATCCGTCCGCTGCGCGACGGCGTCATCGCCGACATCGAGATCGCCGAGGCGATGATCAAGCACTTCATCCAGAAGGTGCACGGCAAGAAGACGCTGTTCCGCTATCCCGAGATCGTGATCTGCGTCCCGTCGGGTTCGACCTCGGTCGAGCGCCGCGCGATCCGCGACGCGGCCTCGAATGCCGGCGCGAGCGAAGTCTTCCTGATCCTCGAGCCAATGGCCGCGGCGATCGGGGCCGACATGCCGGTGACCGAGCCGGTCGGCTCGATGGTCGTCGACATCGGTGGCGGCACGACCGAAGTCGCGGTGCTCTCGCTGCGCGGCCTCGCCTATACCACCTCGGTACGCACCGGCGGCGACAAGATGGACGAGGCGATCGTCTCCTACGTCCGTCGACACCATAACCTGCTCATCGGCGAATCGACCGCCGAGCGGATCAAGAAGGATTTCGGCATCGCGCGTATCCCCGCCGACGGCGTCGGGCTGACGATCCACATCAAAGGCCGCGACCTCGTCAACGGCGTGCCCAAGGAAATCTCGATCAACCAGGCCCAGATCGCCGAAGCGCTGTCCGAACCGATCGGCACGATCGTCGAGGGCGTCCGGATCGCGCTCGAGAATACCGCACCCGAACTCGCGGCCGACATCGTCGACCAGGGCATCGTGCTGACGGGTGGCGGCGCGCTGATCGCCGAACTCGACGAACTGCTGCGCGACGCGACCGGCCTGCCGGTTACCGTCGCCGAGGACCCGCTGACCTGCGTCGCGATCGGCACCGGCCGTGCGATGGAAGACCCCGCCTTCCGCGGCGTTCTCCAGCAAGCCTGATCGGTCGGTAGCGTCTCACCATGGCTCGCCCGGCACATCGGCGTCCGGGGCAATCCCGAAAGGCCCAGTACAGCCTGTTCGCTGCCTATGTCATTGCGGTGACGGGGGCGGTGGCCGGGCTGCTGCTGGCCATTCTTTCGGTCGTTGATCCCGTCGGCTTCGCCCAGTTGCGCGTGGCGAGCCAGGAAATCACCGCGCCCATCGCGCGCGGCACGCGCTCGGTCATCGGGTCGATCTCGGGCATAGACGATACCGTCGGCGCCTATGTCAGTGCGGGAACGCAGAACCGGCGGCTGCGCAAGGAACTCGCCGACACGCGCCGCGAGCTCGTCGCGACGAGCTCGCTGCAGGAAGAGAACCGCCAACTGAAGGCGTTGCTCAAGCTGCAGGAAACCGACAAGACCGCGCTCGCCAACGGCTATCTGCTCACCTCGACCTCGACGAGCAGCAAGCGCATCGCGCTGCTCAGCATCGGGCGCAATCTCGGCGTCGCCACGGGACAGCCGGTGCGCGGCGCCGACGGGCTGATCGGCCGCGTTCTCGGCGCCGGCCCCTCGGTGTCGCAGGTGCTGCTGCTGACCGACGTCGACAATATCGTGCCGGTCCGCCGCGCACGCGACGGCCTGCCCGCGCTCGCCAGCGGACGCGGCAATGGCGATCTCGACATTCGCACGCTCAACATCGCCAACAATCCCTTCAAGCCGGGCGACATCCTCGTCACCTCGGGAACGGGCGGCCTCTATCCGCCGAACATTCCCGTTGCGATCGTCGTACGGCGCCAGGACGACGGCGCGCTCGCGCGGCCGCTCGCCGACCCGGGCAAGGTCGATGCGGTATCGGTGCTGCGCCCGTACACGCCCGACAATATCGAGGCACAGGGGCTGCCCGGTCCCGCGACACCCGCCGCGGCCGCCCCGGCTCCCGCCAAAGCGCCATGAACCAGAAGGGTCCACGCCTCGGCGAACCGGCATCGCCGTGGCGGATGCGCGTCGTGCCGGTCGCGAGCGTGATGCTCGCCTCGGCGCTGCCGTTGATGCTGCCGCTGATCGCCAACTCGCCGGTCCTGCCGCCGCTCGGCCTGCTGCTTTTCCTGTGCTGGCAGCTGCTGCGCGCCGAAATGTGGCCGGTGTGGATCGGGCTGCCGCTTGGCCTCTGGGATGATCTGTTCAGCGGCGCGCCGATCGGCACCGCGGTCGGCCTGTGGACGCTCGCCAGCATCGCAGTCGCCTGGTCGTCGCAGCGGATCTATTGGCGCGGCTTCTTCCACGACTGGGCCATTGCGGCGCTCCTCGTCGCGGTCATCCAGTCGCTCGCGGCAGTGATCACCCATCCGCATGCGCATACCGGCCATGTTCTCGGACTCGTATTGCCGCAGATCATCGTCTCGGCCCTGCTGGTGCCGCTGTTCATGCGCCTGACGGGCAAGTTTGACAATTTCCGCCTGAAACGCCGATAGACTGGTTCCAACCCCCGAATGCCGAAAAAGAAGAGTCCGCCGATTACCGAAGCCTGGAGGGGCATTACCTTCACCCGCCGCGCGCTTGTCGTCGGCGGCGGACAGGCCGCGGTTGGCGTCGCGCTCGCGGCGCGGATGGCCTATATCTCGGTAGTCGACAACGACCGCTATGTTCTTGAATCGGAAAGCAATCGCGTCAATCTGACGCTCATTCCACCGCGGCGCGGCTGGATCGTCGACCGCAATGGCAAGGCGCTGGCGAACAACCGTGTATCCCTGCGCATCGACATCATTCCCGACCGCCTGCACAACAAGGACATGGTGCTCGGACAGCTTCAGACGCTGCTGCGGCTCGACGGCGACGCGATGGAGCGGATCAACCGCGATCTCAAGGCCGCGTCGGGATTCCAGCCCGTGGCGATCAAGGAAGACATGACCGAGGCCGAATATAGCTCGATCCTCGTTCGCCTGCCCGAACTGCCCGGCATCGCGCCGCAGCGCGGCTTTGCCCGCAACTATCCGACCGGCGCAGCGGTCGGCCATCTGATTGGCTATGTCGGCGCTCCCAATGCCGAGGAATATCAGAAGGTCAGGGACCCCCTCTACATCACGCCGGGGTACAAGATCGGCAAGGATGGGCTGGAGAAATATTTCCAGGACATGCTGAAGGGCAAGCCCGGCGCCCGACGTGTCGAGGTGACGGCGCGCGGGAAGGTCGTCCGCGACCTCTCCACGCAAGCCGATCTGCAGGGCAAGACCGTCCACCTGACGATCGATGCCGATCTCCAGGAATATGTCGCGCGGCGCATGGGGCGCGAATCGGGTGCCGCGGTCGTGATCGATTGCCGGAATGGCGATGTCCTCGCCTTTGTGTCGATGCCAAGCTTCGACCCGAACAGCTTCTCGGACGGGATCAGCAGCAGCGAATATGCCTGGCTGCGCGCCGACGATCATCAGCCGCTGATCAACAAGGCAACGCGCGGCCTTTATCCGCCGGGATCGACGCTGAAGCCGATGGCGGCGATCGCCGCGGTCGAGCATGGCGTCGATCCGAGCGAGCGCCACACCTGTGTCGGCGGTTACCGGCTCGGCAGCCGCTTCTTCCGCTGCCTCGGCGTGCACGGCAGCCTCGACATGCCGTCTGCGATCATGAAGAGTTGCAACAGCTATTTTTACTGGCTCGCGCACCGGCTCGGCTACGACGCCATCGCCCCGACCGCGCGATTGATGGGGCTTGGCGAGGAATTCCAACTTGCCGGCAGCAACCAGCGTTACGGCACCATCCCCGACAGCGCGTGGAAGATGAAAAAATACGACCAGCCATGGTCGGCATCGGACTCGCTCAACGCGGTTATCGGTCAGGGCTATGTCAGTGTGAACCCGTTGCAGCTCGCGGTCATGGCATCGCGCATCGCGTCGGGTCGCCACCTCTATCCGCGGCTGGTCAACCGCGAATTCAGGAACGAGCCCCTGCCCTTCTCGCCCGAAGCGCTCGCCGTGGCCCGGCGCGGCATGGACCTCGTCGTCAATGGTGCCGGCACCGCGGTGCGCAGCCGCCTGCCGCTCGACGGCATCACGATGGCGGGCAAGACCGGCACCGCGCAGGTGCGCGGGCTCGGCACCGGCAACGGCAAGGGCGGGACGTGGAAATTTCGCGACCACGGGCTGTTCATCGGTTTCGCCCCGGTCGATAATCCGCGCTATGCGACCGCGGTCGTGATCGAGCACGGCATGGGCGGCGCGCGCGCCGCGGCACCGGTGGCAAAGGATTTCATGACCTTCCTCTTCGACCGCGAAAAGGGCATGGCGGCGCTCGAAGGGTTCGAAGCCGGCTGGGGCGGCACGATCAAGGAACGCATGGACCGCGATTATGCGGCATGGAAAGCCGGCGCAGCGAGTGACCCGGAACCGGGAGTGCCGCAATGATCCCCGTCCCGCCCGCTATCCAGCGCATTCCGTGGAAGCTGATTGCCATTCTGGGCGGCATCACGGGCTTTGGCCTCCTCGTCCTCTATTCGGCGGCGGGCGGCAACTGGTCGCCCTGGGCGTGGCAGCAGGGTGTGCGTTTTCTCGTCTTCCTCGGCGCCGCGCTCGTCATCGGCCGTTTCCCGATCCGCATCTTCGAGGATTTCGCCTACATCGCCTATATCGGCATCCTGATCCTGCTGATCGCGGTCGAGCTCCTCGGCTTCGTCGGCGGGGGCAGCCAGCGATGGCTCAATCTCGGCTTCATGAACCTGCAGCCGTCCGAGCTGATGAAGGTGGCGATCGTCGTGGGCCTCGCGCGCTTCTACGCCCAATTGCCGCCCGGCAACACGCGAACCTTCACCGCGCTCTGGCCCGCACTGGTGATGATCGGCCTTCCCGCCGCGCTCGTCATGCTGCAGCCCGACCTCGGTACCGCACTCGCAATCTGTATCGGCGGCGTCGTGGTGATGTTCGTCTCCGGCCTGCCCTTCTGGTGGTTCGGAAGCGCGGCGGCGGTGGGCGCGGCAGCGCTGCCCGTGCTTTTCTCCTTCCTCCACGACTATCAGCAAAAGCGCGTGCTGATCTTCCTCGATCCCGAAAGCGATCCTCTTGGTGCGGGCTATCATATCAGCCAGTCGAAGATCGCGATCGGGTCGGGGGGCATCGGCGGCAAGGGTTTCCTCAACGGGTCGCAAAGCCACCTCGACTATCTGCCCGAAGGTCACACCGACTTCATCTTCGCGACGATGGCGGAGGAATGGGGGCTGATCGGCGGGCTCGCGCTGCTCTTCGGCTTCTTCCTGCTGCTGCGCTGGTCGACCCGCGTCGCGTTAAAGGCGCGGACGCGTTTCGGCCAGCTCACCGCGGCGGGTCTCACGATGACGATCTTCTTCTATATCGCGATCAACCTGTCGATGGTGATGGGCATGGCACCCGTCGTCGGCATCCCGCTGCCGCTCTTCTCCTATGGCGGCTCATCGATGCTCACGATCATGACCTGTGTCGGCATCATGCTCGCCATCGAAAATGACAGCAAGACCGGCACGCGCCGCTTCCATTGATAAAAAATTTCATGAAGACCATTGCCAAGCCCATGGCACCATGATAGCGGGCCGCTCTCTTCACGAGACAGGGGGCTTTCCCCGGTTTCCTGGAGGCCGGAAAACCGGCAGTGGACGCATAGCTCAGTTGGTAGAGCAGCTGACTCTTAATCAGCGGGTCCTAGGTTCGAGCCCTAGTGCGTCCACCACCTTCTCCTTATAAAACAGCCACTTAGCGAGACGGCGGCATCGCTTTGGAATACAGGTCGGGCCTATGTATTCCACATGTGTTCCGCAGGTTGTTGGCCGAGGCGATCTCCCGTATTGAGACATTTCGGCGCTTCGCGAGCGAAATGAAAGGACCGTCTCACCCGTGGCTATCGACCCGATTGAGTCGACGAGCGTGTCAGGCGTCATTTTGCCCGATACATGGTCGAACGCCAAAGGCCACACGATGCGGCTTCATAGGAAAGCTGCCGTCCCCGAAGCAGCGCAGGCAATTGCCGATGGCTCGACGGACTTGCTCGACGGCGCTCTGCTCGCTCTGCAACTGCACACCGAAGCGGCGAGCTATATGTGGGGGTCAGCGGTCCTCATCGCGCCAGGCATTGCCCTCGCCGCAAAGCATGTTGTTGAAGCGATGGTGCAGCAGCGCGAGGCACTAGGTGGATATAGCCAGATTTACGCCTTCAACCCTTGCGCAGCAGAGCTTCAAATTTGGCATGTCCGAGAGATCAAATGCGGCTCGGAAAATGACGTGGCGCTCCTGACGATGCACATGGGGCGCGAAGACTACGGCGATCTCGATTTCAACGTCTGCCGCATCAGCGCAAGAATGCCTCAAATCGGCGAACCTATCTTGATGGCGGGTTTCGTCGCCGATGCAGACAGTTTTCCTATCGCTGCGGACCCTACGTCTCCGATCGCATCGTCCGCGAAGCGCATGACGAGCTTAGGCGTCGTCACAGAAATATACCCGATGGGCCGCGACCAGACTAGGTTGCCGCACTCCTGCATTGAAGTCGGCGTCAACGTCTCTGGCGGCATGAGCGGCGGCCCGGCTTTCGATAAAGATGGGCACCTGATCGGCTTGGTTTCTTCGAGCATTCACAGTGACGACAATTCCGGCCCGACGTGGGTTTCGCTTCTCTGGAACGCGCTTTTGCATTCCGTCTCTGCGTCGTGGCCGCCCCGCTACTACCCCGACGATGAGTTTCGATTGATAGACGCACCTTTTCTGGAAGTGCTAGGCCGGGATCACCTCATCATCGAACCGGACGGCACGTTGCGCTACAGGATGGCAACCGACTAAACCGTCCGGTGCATTTCCGTATGGTGCCCAAGTATCGCGCTCTTCCGGGCTGATCGGAGGTCGCAGCATTACCCTCTCGCCTCTGACAGACGCCGCAGCGGCCGCCACGGGGCATTCTAGGACCTCTATTCGTCCGCCGTGAGCAGATCAAGTGCCTGCCGCATCCCGATATAGCTCTGGAACGGCACGAGCCGTTTCGCCGCTTCGGCCTGACTATCGGTAATCGCATCGCCGGTGGCCGCCCCCCCCCGATCGGAGCGCCGGCCGCCTTCGACACGTCGGCGATCAGGCCAGCCGTAGGGCCTAGCAGCTTGCCGACAGGATCGACGCCGATGCGCCGCACGCCCTGGCCGCTCTGCGGCGCGTCGGGGAACGCCGCCATGAGCGGGTCTTTGACCGGGTTGACGCCCGTCATCGTTTCGACCGTGGCGGCCGCCTCGATCGGCAAGGCGAAGAAGCCCGAAGCGTCCAGCGCCTCGCCGAGCAGATAGCCCGGATTTTCGGCCGCGGTCTTGAACCGCTCGTATCGCTCGCCGCCGACCGCGTAGGCGCGCAGCCAAGCCGACAGGAGCCCGACCGACGTCATTCCGACCATCATGCTCGTGAACTGCGCCCTGCCCTCCTGCATGCCCCGCAGGAGCACGCGCTGGTGGCTGGCGAGGTTGTAGGTCTTGAACTGGAGTAGAGCCTTGCCGAGCGGCGTGTGCGCGAAGAGCGGCACGTCGCCGACGCTGCGCGTCACGACGATGCTATCCACCTCCTTCGAGACGGCCGCCCGATAGGCGCGCACCGCGTTGCCGTCGCTCCATTGCTCGGTATGGCCATCCTCCGGCAATGGCCGGTTGCGGTCAGACGGCTTTGGGGGATGCGAAGCTCAATTCCTGCCTTCGCCGTGATTCTGGACGGGCGTCATTCGGTCCCACCTCGTCACCCGGTAATATCGATTGTTCTATTTTATAGAACATAAAAGATAATTTTATCTGCCTGTTTCGCACAAACACTCCCTTCTAAACCCGCCCTACCCCGAATGATCGGGAGACCGGAATTCTCATAAGGAGTGTCAGCCATGTCGATCAAAGCCGCCCCGAACCCCGCCAAAGGCCTGCTGGACCCCAGCAATCATGCGCTGGTCCTCATCGATTTTCAGTCGCAGATGGCGTTCGCGACGAAATCGATCCCCGCCGAGCTGCTGCGCAACAATGCTGCGCTCGTCTCGAACGGCGCCGCCGGCTTCAACGTCCCCACGATCCTCACCACGGTTGCCGAGAAAAGCTTCTCGGGTCCGATGTTCGACGAGATTACCGACGCCTTCCCCGGCCAGACGCTGCTCGACCGCACGAGCATGAACACGTGGGAAGACGCCGCGGTGATCGACGAGGTCAACCGCATCGGCAAGGACCGCATCGTGTTCGCGGGCCTCTGGACCTCGGTTTGTATCGTCGGCCCCGTGCTCTCGGCGCTCGAACAGGGGTTCGAGGCCTATGTCATCACCGATGCCAGCGGCGACATTTCGGAAGAAGCCCATGAACGCGCCGTCGAACGCATGGTGCAGGCCGGTGCGAAGCCGATCACCTCGCTGCAATATCTGCTCGAACTGCAGCGCGACTGGGCGCGCGCCGCAACCTATGGCCTCACCACCGGTATCGCCCGCAAATGGGGCGGCGCCTACGGCCTCGGCATCACCTATGCCAAGACGATGTTCGGCGCCTCGGAAGGCGGCCACTAATCTCCCGGGGCCGGGTCTTCTGTCGCCCGGCCCCACCCCGCTCATCATCAAATTTCAGCTCCCCGAAGGAATTTCCCATGGCTTATGTCACCACCAAGGACGGCACGGACATCTTCTACAAGGATTGGGGTCCGAAGGACGCCCGGCCGATCGTCTTCCATCACGGCTGGCCGCTGTCGTCGGACGACTGGGACGCGCAGATGCTGTTCTTCCTCTCCAATGGCTATCGCGTCGTCGCGCACGACCGCCGCGGCCACGGCCGGTCGGCACAAGTGAGCGAGGGTCATGACATGGCGCATTATGCCGCCGATGCCGCGGCTGTCGCCGAACATCTCGACCTGCGCAATGCGATCCATATCGGCCATTCGACCGGCGGCGGCGAAGTCGCGGCCTATGTCGCGCGTCACGGCATCCCGCAGGGCCGCGTCGCCAAGGCTGTGCTGGTCAGTGCGGTGCCGCCGATCATGCTGGGGACCGAGCGCTATCCCGGCGGCCTGCCCATCGAGGTTTTCGACGGGCTGCGTGCCGGCCTTGCTGCCAATCGTGCCAGCTTCTTCCGCGAGGTCGCAGCCGGCCCCTTCTACGGCTTCAACCGCCCTGGTGCGAAAGTCGACGAAGCAGTGATCGACAATTGGTGGCGCCAGGGCATGATGGGCAGCGCCAAGGCGCATTATGACGGCATCAAGGCCTTTTCGGAAACCGACCAGACCGATGATCTGAAGGCGATCACTGTGCCGGCGTTCGTCCTGCATGGCGACGACGATCAGATCGTGCCCTACAGGAATGCTGCCGTGCTGCAGTCCGAAATCCTGCCGGACGCGACGCTGAAGATCTACCCGGGTTTCTCGCACGGGATGCTCACCGTCAATGCCGATGTGCTCAACGCCGATCTGCTCGCCTTCGTGAAGGCCTGAGGCACAAGAGGGAGGACGATATCATGAAGGTCTATCTCATCTCGCTGGGCGCCGGGCTGCTGGTCGGCATGATCTACAGCCTGCTCGGGGTTCGTTCTCCCGCCCCGCCGATTATCGCGCTGGTCGGGCTCGCCGGGATACTGCTCGGCGAACAGATCGTGCCGATCGCCAAGCGCCTCGCCGACCGCACCGAACTCACCCGCTTCATCCGCGAGGATTGCTCGCAGCATGTCCTCGGCACACTGCCCGCCAACAAGGAGCGCGACGCATGACCCCGCTGACCCGGCGCCAGGCGTTCGCCGGCGCCGCCACCACCGCCCTGCTGACCGCCACGGAGAGTTTTGCCATGAAGCCCAAGGACCTGATCATCATCAATGCGAAGGTGACCACGCTCGACCGCGCCAACCCGGTGGCGCAGGCGGTGGCGATCCGCGGCGGCCGGTTCCTCGCCGTCGGCAGCGAAGCCGCAGCGCGCGCCGCCGCCGGCCCCGATGCCGACGTGATCGATGCCAAAGGCCGTCGCCTGATCCCGGGGCTGATCGACAGCCACATCCACGTCATCCGCGGCGGCCTCAACTATAATATGGAACTGCGCTGGGACGGCGTTCCAAGCCTGGCCGACGCGATGGCGATGCTGAAGAAGCAGGCGCAGAACACCCCGTCGCCGCAATGGGTGCGCGTCGTCGGCGGCTTCACCGAACATCAGTTCGCCGAGAAGCGCCTGCCGACGATCGAGGAGATCAACGCCGTCTCGCCCGACACGCCGGTGTTCATCCTCCATCTCTATGACCGCGCCCTGCTCAACGCCGCCGCGCTGCGCGCCGTGGGCTATACGAAGGACACGCCGAACCCGCCGGGCGGCGAGATCGTCCGCGACGCCGCGGGCAACCCGACCGGGCTGCTGCTGGCGCAACCCAATGCGACGATCCTCTATTCGACCCTCGCCAAGGGGCCGAAGCTTCCCGAGGAATATCAGGTCAATTCGACGAAGCAGTTCATGCGCGAGCTGAACTCGCTCGGCGTCACCAGCGTGATCGACGCGGGCGGCGGCTTCCAGAATTATCCCGACGATTACCAGATCATCGAGAAGCTGCACCAGGACGGCGAGATGACGCTCCGCATCGCCTACAACCTCTTCACGCAGAAGCCGAAGGAGGAGCTCAAGGACTTCGCGACCTGGTCGACCCAGGTAAAGCCCGGCGACGGCGACGACACCTATCGCCACAATGGCGCGGGCGAGATGCTTGTCTATTCGGCGGCGGACTTCGAGGATTTCCGCGTCGAACGGCCTGACATGCCGGCGAACATGGAAAGCGACCTCGAACCGGTCGTGCGCCTGCTCGCCGAGCGCAAATGGCCGTGGCGGATGCACGCGACCTATGACCAGACGATCACGCGTGCACTCGACGTGTTCGAGAAGGTTAACAAGGACATTCCGCTGCAGGGTCTCAACTGGTTCTTCGACCATGCCGAGACGATCAGCGAGCGCAATATCGACCGCATCGCGGAGCTCGGCGGCGGCATCGCGGTGCAGCACCGCATGATGTTCCAGGGCGAGTATTTCATCGAGCGCTATGGCGCCAAGGCGGCCGAGGCGACCCCGCCGATCAAGCGGATGATGGATGCCGGCCTCCCCGTCGGCGCGGGCACCGATGCGACGCGCGTCGCGAGCTACAATCCCTGGGTCTCGCTGTCCTGGCTCGTCACCGGCAAGACGCTGGGCGGTACGACGCTCTATCCGGTGCGCAACCGCCTCGATCGCGAGACCGCGCTGCGTCTGTGGGCCGAGAAGAACACCTGGTTCTCGAACGAAGTCGGCAAGAAGGGGCAGATCAAGGCCGGCCAGCTCGCCGACCTCGCGCTGCTCTCCGACGATTATTTCAGCGTCGCCGAAAGCGAGATCGTCCATCTGCGTTCGGTGCTGACGCTGCTCGGCGGCAAGGTCGTCCATGGCGAGGGCGATTACGGCCTGATCGCGCCCGCGCTGCCCCGGCCGATGCCCGACTGGTCGCCGGTCGCGACATTCGGCGGCTATCATCGCCGCAGCGAAGGCACCGCGAAAAAGCTCGCCGCCGCCTGTGGCTGCAGCACCGCCTGCGGGGTCCATGGCCATGACCATGCCGCCGCGCTCGGCGCCAATATTCCCGCCGCCGCCGTCCAAGGCTTCTGGGGTGTCATGGGCTGTGGCTGCTGGGCGGTCTGAGCCATGGCCCCCGCCCCAATCGCCCGTCTGCTCGGCGACTCTCGTTTCGCGGCAACCGCTGCGACGCTGCTCACCCTC
This sequence comes from Sphingopyxis sp., assembly GCA_017745175.1. GTDB lineage: Bacteria > Pseudomonadota > Alphaproteobacteria > Sphingomonadales > Sphingomonadaceae > Sphingopyxis. Next base: position 26,830 of record JAGHZY010000001.1, read on the forward strand.
CCTTACTGGACCAGCGGCATCGCCAAGCTGGTCGACCTGCCCGGCGCGCTCGCCGAGGCACGGCACTTCGGGCTCGAACCCGCGATCGTCACGGTCGTGGCGACGATCCTCGTCCAGATCGGCGGATCGCTGCTGGTGATCCTCGGCCGTCACGCGTGGCTCGGCGCCGGAGCGCTCGGCGTGTTCACCGCCATCGCGACGCTGATCGCCCACCCCTTTTGGCAGGTCGCCGATCCGATGACGCGCTTCCATGAGCGCAACACCTTCCTCGAGCATGTCGGCCTGATCGGCGGATTGATGCTCGCGGCCATCCTGCGGGAGCGCAAGCCATGACCCCATCGACGCCCTCCGCCGGTCCGCTCGCCAGCCCGGTGTTCCGCGCACTGTGGATCGCCACCGTCGTTTCCAACATCGGCACCTGGATGCACGATGTCGGCGCGGGCTGGCTGATGACCTCTCTCTCGCCCGACCCGCTGATGGTCGCGCTGGTGCAGGCGGCGACGACCTTCCCGATGTTCGTCCTCGCACTCCCGGCGGGTGCGCTCGCCGATATCGTCGACCGGCGGCATCTGCTGATCGGTGCGCAGCTCTTCGGGTTGGTGGCCGCCGCGATGCTCGCAGCCCTGACCCTTGCCGGGCTGGCCAATGCCGTCATCCTGCTCGGCTTCACCGCCGCCATCGCGATCGGCGCCGCGCTCTCCGCCCCGGCCTTCCAGGCGGTCGTGCCCGAACTGGTGCCGCAATCCGCGCTGCAACAGGCGGTCGCCCTCAATTCGCTGGGCGTCAACATCGCACGGGCGATCGGCCCGGCGGTCGGTGGCCTGATCATCGCGGCTTCCGGGCCGGGCGCAGTCTTCGCGGTCAATGCGGTGTCGGTACTCGGCGTGCTGTTCGTGCTGGTCCGCTGGCGGCGCACGGCGCCCGAGCGCCATCTGCCCGCCGAGCATATGGTCGGCGCGATGCGCGCCGGACTGCGCTACGCCCTGCGCGCGCCCGAGCTCAAGGTGGTGCTGATCCGCTCGGTCGGCTTCTTCCTCTTCGCTAGCGGCCTCTGGGCCTTGCTCCCGGTCATAGCGCGGCGCGACCTTGAACTCGGCCCACTCGGCTATGGCGGCCTGCTGACCTTCATGGGGCTGGGTGCGATCACCGGGGCGATGGTGATGCCGAAGCTGCGCGGCCAAATGGGCGCCAATGCGATCACGCTCGCCGCATCGATCCTGCTCGCGCTGTCGATGGCCGCGCTGTCGCAGGCCGGCCAGTTCGCAACGGCCTCGGCCACGCTGTTCGTCGCTGGTTTCGCCTGGATCGCGATGATGGCCTCGCTCAACGGCGGCGCGCAGGCGACCTCGCCGGGGTGGGTCAAGGCACGCGCGCTCGCCATCTACCTGTTGGTCTTCCAGGGATCGATGGCGGCGGGATCGACGCTGTGGGGCTCGGTCGCCTCGCGGATCGGCGTGCCCTCGACCCTGCTCGTTGCCGCCGGCCTGCTGATCGTTGCCAGCCTGATCCTCGCCTGGCGCTTCCCGCTCGATCGCGCCAGCGCGCTCGACCTTGCGCCCTCGGCGCACTGGCCCGCACCGCTGATCGATGGCAATGTCGAGCATGACAGCGGCCCCGTTCTTGTCACGATCGAATATCGCGTCGATCCGGCGAACGTCCCCGCCTTCTTCGCCGCGATCCAGGAGATGCGCCGTATCCGTCGCCGCGACGGCGCGATCCACTGGGGCGTCTATGAGGATACCGCCCAGCCCGGCACGGTGGTGGAGACCTTCACTGTCGAAAGCTGGCTCGAACATCTGCGTCAGCACGACCGCGTCACCAACGCCGACCGCGTCCATCAGGAAGCGCTCGCCGCCTTCCATGCGGGCGATATACCGCCGGTGGTGCGCCATTTCGTCACGCGCCGCTGATGCGCCTCCCGCTGCTCCTCGCCGCGCTCCTCCCCTTCGCCGCGCAGGCGCAGGAGGTCGTGCAGACCAATCTTCACTATGACGAGGACTGGTCGGTGCTGCGCGGCACGGAGCAGCCGGGCTGGCGGCAGGCCAAATATATTCCGCTCGATGCGCGGGGCGACGTCTACCTGACCCTCGGCGGCGAGGCGCGCGTGCGGTATGAAGGGTTCGACAACAACCTCTGGGGCGATCCGCCCGCGCCCGACGACGGTTATCTCTGGCTGCGCGTCATGCCGCACGCCGATCTCCACGCGGGTCCCGCGCGCGTCTTCATTCAGGGCATCGCGGGTTATGCGCGTGGCGTCGGCGCGGGCAAGGGACCGGTGGACGAAACCAGGATCGATCTGCTGCAGGGCTTTGCCGATATACGCGTGCCGCTGGGCGACCGCGACAGCCTGACCGTACGCGTCGGACGCGAGTTCGTCGCGCTGGGGTCCGAACGGCTCGTCGGTGTCCGCTATGGCCCGAACATTCCACAGGCCTTCGACGGCCTCCGCGCCGTCGTCGATCATGGCCCGATCCGCGTCGATGCCTTTCATCTGCGGCCCGTCGCAGTCGGCGGCGGCAATTTCGACGACCGGACCTCGAAGACACGGCGGCTCGACGGCCTCTATGCGACGCTCGCGCCCACAACCGATACTGGCATCGATGCCTATTGGCTCGGCTATGAGAATGAACAGGCTCGCTTTGCCGGGCGCATCGGCCGCGAAACGCGCGACACTTTCGGCGTGCGTTTCTTCGGCAAGCGCAGCTCCCTCGGCTGGAACTGGGAGGCCATGCTCCAGCGCGGCCGTTTCGACGGTAATCGCATCCGTGCCTGGTCGCTTGCCACCGAGACCGCATGGAGCTTTCCGCAGGTGCCGCTCAAACCGCGCCTCCGCCTTCGCGCGAACATAGCCAGCGGCGACCGCGATGCCACGGACGACAGGCTGGGCACCTTCAACGCCCTCTTCCCGAAGGGCAAATATTTCGGTGAACTCTCGCCGATCGGCCCGCGCAACATCGCAAATCTTCATCCCAGCGTCGATTTCGATCTGGGCCAAGGCGTGTCGGTCGAATTGGTAGCCGCGCGTTTCTGGCGCGAAAGCCGCGGCGACGGGATTTACGATATCCCCGGCGGGCTTATCCGTCCGGCGGGCGGCAGCGATGCGCGCCATATCGGCGATCAGGTCGAGATTTCGGCGGGTTGGCAGGCAAGCACGCTGCTGTCCTTCTCGGCCTCGCTCTCGGCCTTCCGCCCGGGCGCCTTCATTCGTGACACCGGCTCCGAGCGCACGATCCATATGATCGGCGCCGAAGCGATGCTGAAACTCTAGAGATCGATCATCCCGGCGAGTTCGGCATCATGCTGGCCGAATTCGACGAACTGTTCGAGCAGCCACGATGCCGCCGGCCCCGGCGGCGTATCGCGGCGCCACACCCCGGCGAAACGATAGGTGCCGCCCGGATGGTCGGGCATCGCAAGCTGGACGAGCGTTCCCGCGACCAGATCGGCCTCGATCATCGGCAGCGGCATATTGCCCCAGCCGATCCCCTCGCGCAGCAGCGCATGCTTGGCGCCAAGGTCGGCGAGCCGCCATGTCTTCGGACTCATCACCGAATAGTCGCGCCCCTCGGTAAAGCGCGAACGGTCGGTCAGGACAAGCTGCGTATAGTCGCGCCCTGCCCCCGGCGGGATACGTTCCATCCGGCCGAGCGGGTGGTCGGGTGCCGCAACCGGGACCATCGGGATCGACCCCGCGGCGACGCATTCGACGCCCTCGACCCCGGCCGCCAGCGGCCCCGACACGCCAAGGATCGCCCTGCGATCGAGCACCATGGCGGTGATCGCACCCAGTGCCTCGACATGAAGTCGCAGTTGCACAGTCGGAAACTCGGCGGCAAAGGCGCGCAGCACCCTGCCCAGCCGTTCGGACGGCAGCATCACGTCGACCGCAAGATCGACCTCGGCCTCCAGCCCGTCGAGCATCCCTTTCACCTTGGCGCGCAACCCGTCAATACCGAGCGAAATGGCCCGCGCCTCCGACAAGAGCGCGCGGCCCGCGACGGTGAGCTGCGGCTTACGCGTTCCCTCGCGTTCGAACAGCGTCAAGCCGAGCTGCGCTTCCAGATTGGCGATGCCGTAGCTGATCACCGAAACCGCGCGGCCGAGCTTGCGCCCGGCCGCCGCGAAGCTACCCGTATCAACGATCGCAAGGAAGATGCGGAGCTGGTCGAAGGTCGGGGTACCGGGATTGCGCACTTTTCTATTTCCTCGAACATTTTGACGCGTTTTATCTCACTGAACCAAATAGCCCGCAACGCCTAAATCTTCCTCAACGGTGCCCGATTCCGGCGCGCCACGGAGAATTGCCATGATTGAACTTCGTCCCTTCGACAGCCTCGGCGCCGCCAACCACGGCTGGCTCGATGCCAAGCATCACTTCTCGTTCGCGGGCTATCACGACCCCGCGCGGACCAGCTGGGGCAATCTGCGCGTGTGGAACGACGACACCATCGCGCCGCAGACCGGCTTTCCACCGCACCCGCACCGGGACATGGAAATCATCACCTATGTCCGAGAAGGCGCGATCACGCATCAGGACAACCTCGGCAACAAGGGCCGCACCGAAGCCGGTGACGTGCAGGTGATGAGCGCCGGCACCGGCATCCGTCATTCGGAATATAATCTGGAGGACGTGACCACCAAGATTTTTCAGATCTGGATCATCCCGACCCGCGACGGCGAAGCGCCGCAGTGGGGCGCCAAGCCCTTCCCAAAGGGCGAACGCTCGGGCAAGTTCGTGACGCTCGCGTCGGGATACGACAACGACAATGACGCGCTTCCGATCCGGACAGACGCGCGCGTCGTCGGCGCAACGCTGCTTGCGGGCGAGACGGCGGAATATCCGCTGGGCAAGGACCGCAGGGCCTATCTCGTCCCGGCAAAGGGCGCGGTGCAAATCGACGACGTCCGCGTCAACGCGCGCGACGGCGCTGCGATCAGCAATATGGAGGTACTGCGCGTCACAGCGATCGAAGACAGCGAGATCGTCCTTGTCGACGCCGCCTGAATGAAGAACGGAGTGCCGTCTTCACAGCGGCACTCCGTTTCGGAAGAGAGACTATGATCCGGTTCAGGGACCTGCGGCGCCCGCGGTCGTCACCAGGGAGCTCAAATCGACGCCCAGCAAAGTTTTTCGTTCGCCGATTATATCGACCCCGATCATATGGGATTCGACCGCCTGTTGTACGCCTGCGTCTGTTGCCCATGGCCGAGGGGCTGGCGAGGCTGCACTCATACCCGGCACGTGGATCGGTATCGATACGGGGAGCCCGCCCCGAAAGACCGCCGTTGCAGCCGCACGCGCGGCGTCGATTCGGCTGACCGGGCAGCCTGCGCATCAATCCTGCTTCGCGGCACGCAAACGCAGAACAATAGTGCTGCGTAATGGCATCGATTTGGCAGATCATTCGCGCCATCGCGCGTAGCCTGACATCGATCCGCGATCCGGACAGCGAGGAGGTTATCCATGACAAGCTACCACCGCCTTTTGGCTATCGGACTCTCCATCGTTGTCAGCGGCGGCGCGCGCCGCGACGCGGATGGATATTGGTGGATCACAGGCCGGGTCGACGATGTCATCAATGTCTCCGGGCACCGGCTCAGCACCGCCGAAATCGAATCCGCGCTCGTTCTCCACGCAAAGGTCGCAGAAGCTGCGGTCGTCGGCCGTGCCAAAGGGCAAGCCGTCCATGCCTATGCCGTCTTGAACGCCTCCGAAGTAGGTTCAGACGCTCTTGAAAACGAACTCGCAAAATGGGTCCGGCGCGAAATCGGGCCAATCGCAACACCTGAAAGCGTGCAAATCGTTCCCGGCTTGCCCAAGACGCGGAGCGGCAAGATCCTGCGGCGGCTGCTTCGAAAAGTAGCCGAAGGCGCAACAGGCGATCTTGGCAACACATCGACGCTGGCCGACCCTTCAATACTCGACATATTATTGGTCAGATGGCCGACCGCGCCATAGCAAAAGTTAGTCGACCACCCGACCGCTACCGGATGGTGTTCATGGTCGAGGATCGCCGCGAGGGCGATGACCCCAATTGGTTCGTCGACGGAACCGATGTCACCGAATCCTTATGCGGTTCGGACTGATGATCGCGGCGGCGCGCGGAACCCCGGAAGTCAACTGCAAGGTCGATGCGGAAGCGCTGATCTGTGCGCTCACCGGTGTCGCGCATATGGAGATCACCGTCAGTGAATACCCGTGGGCGAAGCCAGCGGACTATGTCGACACGCTACTCGCCACCTTTACCCGCTGAACAATTCTGGCCGTTTGAAGACGGTCCGCTTCCGGTTCAGAGAGCCGGAAAAGCGGACATAGTTTAAATGCCTACCCTCTTGTGCCTAAGGGCATCGACAATGACCTGGAACGCCGGAAGATTCTGGCGGCGGCTCGGATAGTAGAGAAAATAGCCGTCGAAGAAGGGCGACCAGTCGTCGAGAACCTGCACCAATTCGCCCGACGCGATCTGCGGTTCGACGATACTCTCGGGAACATAGGCGATGCCATATCCGCTCACCGCCGCATCGATCATCGCATAGCTGTTGTTAAAGACGAGCTGGCCATCGACCCGGACGCGTAACTCCTTGCCGTCCTTCTCGAACTCCCACGCGTAGAGGCCGCCCGATGTCTCCTGCCGCATGTTGATGCAGATATGCCCAACCAGCTCCCGCGGATGCTGCGGCTTCTCCCTAGTGATAAAATAGTCCGGCGACGCCAGCGCCACCAACCGCCAGTCGGGCCCGATCCGCACCGCGATCATATCCTGCTCGACGCTCTCGCCGAGGCGGACGCCCGCGTCATAGCCCTCCTCGACGATGTTGCGGAAACTGTTGTCGATAAGAAGCTCGACCGAAATATCCGGATAGTCGCGCAGGATTGGTTTGAGCTTCGGCCAGACGACGCTTTCGAGCGCATGGTCCGACAGGGTGAGGCGAACCGTGCCGGAAGGCTTGTCGCGCAGCGCGGTCAGCGCCGCAATCTCCTCCTCGATCTCGGCGATGCGGGGCGTCAGAGTCTGGAGCAACCGCTCGCCCGCCGTGGTCGTCGCGACATTGCGCGTCGTGCGCGTCAGCAGGCGAATGCCCATGCGCGCTTCGAGCTGCTTGATCGCATGACTGAGCGTGGATTGCGCGACGCCGAGCCTTGCAGCGGCCTTCGTGAAACTGCGCTCCTCGGCGACGGTCTGGAACCAGGTCAACTGGTTGAGGTCGGTTCGGGCCACGGCATCCTCGAAAGATTATTCGTCCACATCGATTAGTTCATGCGGATTTCGGTAGGTAATCACTTCCAGTCGAACAATCTAGATGGGGCCTGCAGCAATTTGCAGGAGCCAAGTCACCGTGGACGCAGCCGTCACATCCCCTGACGCGAGTACCGGCCCCACCGCAGCATGGGGCGCGGTGTGGTCGATGGCGCTGTGCGTCGCGATGCTGATCGCCTCCGAATTCATGCCGGTCAGCCTGTTGACCCCGATGGCCACAGGACTCGGCGCGAGCGAAGGCCAGACCGGGCAGGCAATCTCGGTCAGCGGCTTGTTCGCGGTCGCGGCGAGCCTCCTCATCACCACGGCCGCGGGGAAGCTCAACCGCAAGTGGGTGCTCGTCGCGATGACCGGCGTCATGCTGCTGTCGCTGATCCTTGTCGCCGCGGCGCCAAACTTCACGGTGCTGATCATCGGCCGCGCGCTGCTCGGCATTTGCATCGGCGGTTTCTGGGCATTGGCCACGGCAGTCATCATGCGGCTGGTCCCACAGGGCGACGTGCCGAAGGCACTCGCGCTGATGTATGGCGGACAGGCGATCGCCGCCGCCTTTGCGGCCCCGATCGGCAGCTATCTCGGCGGCCTGTTGGGGTGGCGCGAAGTCTTCTGGGCGCTGACGCCGATCGTCGCGATCAACCTCGTCTGGCATGTCGTCGCGCTGCCGTCGCTTCCCGCAGCGCAGAAGCAGGACTTTCGCAGCATGCTCGGCCTGCTGGCTCGCCCCTATTTCCGGCGCGGGCTGATCGCCTGCATGCTCTCGTGGGGCTCGGCCTTCACCATGTTCACCTATCTCCGGCCCTTCCTCGAGCAGGTGACGGGCGTCGACGTGACGATGCTGTCGATCCTGTTGCTGGTTCTCGGCTGTGCGGGTTTCGTAGGCACCTGGGCGGCGGGGCGTTTCGTCGAAGGCAATGTCGCGCCGTTTCTCAAGCTCCCCGCCCTCGTGATGGGCAGCGCGACGGCCGGCCTGTTGCTGCTCGGCTTCTCGGTTGTTGCGACGGGCCTGTTTCTCGCGATCTGGGGGGCAATGAACACGATGTTCTCGGTCATCTGGATGACATGGATGTCGCAGAACGCCGACGACGTGCCCGAAGCCGCCGGGAGCCTGATAGTCGCCGCAATCCAGAGCTCGATCCTGCTCGGCGCCGTCGTCGGGGGGATGCTGCTCGACAGCCTTTCGATCGAAGCCACCTTCATCGGCAGCATCGTACTCGCCGCAGCGGCGCTCCTGCTGATCGGGAACGGCCGCAAGATGCTGAAACCCTCTTGAACGACAAAGGAAGGAGGCGGTGATGAACACCGATACGACAATGCGAGCCTTGCAGCCCCGCCCTCTCGGGCGCCGCACATTGATGAAGCTGTCCGGCGCCGGCGCCGCCGCCTTTGCCTCGGGCGCGCTGTTCGCCCTTTCCGATGCCAAGGCTCAGACGATGGAGACACATGCCATGACCAATGATTGGGACAAGGTCTTTCCGAGAAGCCCGAATGTCGACCATCAAAAGGTGACGTTCAGGAACCGCTACGGCGTCAGCCTCGCCGGCGATCTTTATCTGCCGAAGAACCGCGCGGATAAGCCCCTTGCCGCACTTGCGATCGGTGGCCCATTCGGCGCGGTCAAGGAACAATCCTCGGGCCTTTATGCGCAGACGATGGCGGAACGAGGCTTCGCTGCCCTCGCCTTCGACGCCTCTTACACCGGCGAAAGCGGCGGCGAACCGCGCAATGTCGCATCCCCCGACATCAACACCGAGGATTTCAGCGCGGCGGTCGACTTTCTCGGCCTGCATCCGGCGGTCGATCGCGAACGGATCGGGATAATCGGCATTTGCGGCTGGGGCGGCATGGCGCTGAACGCCGCCGCGGTCGACAAGCGCGTCAAGGCGGTCGTCGCCAGCACGATGTACGACATGAGCCGCGTCATGTCGCAGGGCTACAACGATAGCGTGACGCTCGATCAGCGCACGCAGACGCTCGAGCAGCTTAGCCGGCAGCGCTGGGCAGACGCGGAAAACGGAACACCCGCTTATCAACCGCCCTATAATGAACTGAAGGGCGGCGAAGCGCAGTTCCTCGTCGACTATCACGATTATTACATGACGCCGCGCGGCTATCATGCGCGCGCGGTCAACTCCGGCAACGCCTGGACGCAGACCACGCCGCTGTCGTTTATGAATATGCCGCTGCTCACCTACATCAAGGAGATCGCTCCGCGCCCCCTGCTGCTGATCCACGGCGAGAAGGCACATTCGCGCTACTTCAGCGAGACCGCCTACGCAGCCGCAGCCGAACCAAAGGAGTTGATGATCATACCGGGCGCGCATCACGTCGACCTATACGATCGCGTCGACGTGATCCCTTTCGACAAGCTGCAGACCTTCTTCGAGCAGCATCTTGTCTGAGGAGAGCATTGTGACCCCTTACTCGCGTCATCGCGTAGCGATCGGCCTCACGATCGCGGCCCTGATATCTCCGGCGGCTTCGGCGACCGCACAAACGACCAAGGAGGAAAGCATGGAACTCTACCGCAACGGAACCCGCCCATCGCAACAAGGACCCACCGAATGGTTCACCGGCTCGGTCCGCATCGATCCGCTCAACACCGCGCCCGAACCCGCACGCCACGGCGCCGCCAGCGTGACCTTCGAACCCGGTGCCCGCACCGCCTGGCACACGCATCCACTCGGCCAGACGCTGGTCGTGATCTCGGGCACCGGCTGGACGCAATGCGAGAGCGAGCCGATCGTCGAAATCCGCGCCGGCGACGTCATCTGGTGCCCGCCCGGCCATCGCCACTGGCACGGTGCGACGCCGACGACCGCGATGACGCATATCGCGATCCAAGAAGCGAAGGACGGCAAGATGGTCGAATGGATGGAACATGTCTCCGACGAACAATATCTGCCCGGCCCGCCGCAAGCGGCCGGTGAACGCTGACCTCGTGCGGATACGTGGAATCGGCCTGGCGCTGCTGACCGTCTTCACACCGGTCGGCGCGTGCTCGCCACCGACGAGCAGCGCCGACGCTGCCCCCGCGGCGCAGGGCCATTCCGGCAAAAGCGTGGAGGAAGTCATGAAGATCAGGATCATCGCCACCGGGCATACGCTGACGGCGCAACTGGAGAACAGCGCCGCAGCGCGGGATTTCGCGGCCCTGCTGCCGCTCGAACTCATGCTCAGCGATTATAACCGCACCGAGAAGATCGCCGATCTGCCCCGGCACCTCGCAACCGATGGCGCACCGGACGGCGTCGAGCCCGTCGCCGGCGACCTCGCTTATTATGCGCCCTGGGGCAATCTCGCGATCTTCTACCGCGACTTCGGCTATTCACGTGGGCTCGCCCGACTTGGGCGTATCGAAGGCGGCGTCGAAGATCTCGCGAAAATCGATGGCACGGTGCGCATCGAGATCGTTGATGACTGAATCTCGAGAGTTCCTGTTACGTTTGGTTTGGCCGATTGCAGACGGTCAGCTTTCAGCAGGGGGCAAAACCAGACGTGCGAGCTTTGGTAGGGCTATTTGCTGGCGGTCCGTCGCGCTCCCAGAAAGAAGTCCATGATCGCGGGCATGGCGATTTCAACGCCGGTGCCATGGTCGCCGCCGGGGACCATCATATATTGTGGTTTCAACCCCGCCGCCCTGGCCTTGGCCACGGTTCCCTCGACCATCGGCCGGAGAAAGTCATGTTCACCGGCCACGGGCATGATCGGAATACCGCGAAGGCGGCTGAAATCATAATCGGGATCCGTTGCGCCCGCCGCCGCCGGTGCAATAGCGGCCCAGCGTTCCGGATATTTCTGCGCGAGGTGCCACGTCCCCATTCCGCCCATCGAGTTCCCCGAAAGATAGATGCGGCGCCGGTCGACATCATATTCGGCGGAAATCAGATCGGTGAGGTTCAGGACATCCTTCTCGCTTAGCGCTGCACGCCGCGCATCAATACCGGCGATCGGCGAGCTTGACGCGACAAATTGTCCAGGAACGGGGGCGCCATACATTGAGTTCATGCGGTAACCGAGCGGCGCTAGCACGATAACGCCTTTCTCTTCGGCGAGCCGCGGCAGTAGCCCGCCCGCCCGCTCCATGCTGTCGTCGTCGTCGAGGTTCGCGCCGTGCAGGAAGACCATGAGCGGCAGCTTCGCCCTTCCGTCCCACGCTTTCGGCACATAGAGCCGGAAAGGCACGATGGTCCCGGCTTCGGCCATATAATATGCGCGGCGGATGTTGCCCTTTGCGCGCACGACAGGGTCCCTGCCCGCCTGAAGCTCAGCAAGAAGTTGGCGCGACCGCTCGATCCCCGCGGTAAAGTCATAAGAGCGGACTTCACGGGTGGCTGCGAACAGCTCCTGCGCGAGACTGAAGGGATATCGGATCGTTGCCTTCGCATCGTCATGGCCGGAGATGCCTGCCAACGCTGTCTCGATTTCGGCACGCTCGCGAGCAAGATTGGCGACGAGCGACACCGGCGCCCTGATTTCGCCGATGCTCCGGCCCTCAGCCTCGATTGTGCCGTCAAGTCGGTATGCGCCGGGAGCAATGCCGGCAAGATCAACGGCAAAGCGCTCCGGCCGCGCCACAAGATCGCGGTTCGAAAGCACATGTCGACCAAGGTCGCGAACCTCTCGGCCATCGGCGAACGTCGAGAGTCGAAGCGCGATTGTCGCGCCCGCCGGAGCCGCCTCGGCCCAGGTTCCGCGCATGCGCACAAGGAACGGGTCGGCCGGGTCGACCACGGGCTCGAGGTCGAAAGTCAGTGACGAAGGAAAGGCATCGGCTGCCCAATTTCCGCTGCGAAGGAGGCTGATCGCCTGATAGGCGCTACGCTGGGCGTCGCCGATCCGACCGGCACGATAGGACGCCTCAACCTGCTGCTTGAGAGCCGCCAACCCCGTCTTCCCGGCATCGTCGAGCTTCGCCTCGCTTTCGAGCAGCACGATCGTACCGCTAACCCCGGGCAGGTCAGGCCGATAGGTCAGCCGCTCGAGCGAAGCGGCAATTCGCACCGAGACGTCCGAACTGCGCGCTTCGGGATTGGAGAGCACCGTCTGCGAGGTCGCCGGACTGCTTGCCGCCAGAGCGGCAGCCAGCGCAGGCAACAGGATAGCAAAGCGCATGATTTCTCTCCATCTCGATGCTGCTCGATGTCTCGGCTACTTCAACCGGTCTTCGAAGAATTTCGCGACGACGGCGTAAACCTCGCGCGATTCCGGGACGCGCACGTCATAGAAAAAGGCGTGGCGCCCGCCCTCCCACACATGAAGCCGTGCATCGACACCGCTCGCAACGAGCCGGCTGTGCAGATTGACCGCGCTGCTCATCCCGAAATCGCGGGTACCGGTGATGACCAGCGTCGGCGGAAACTTCGCAAGAACCGCGGGACTCTTCGCGGGAAAGGCGTTCGCATCGTCGTCCGACGTGCCGGTCATATAGCCGAGCCGCGGCGCGGGACCGGGACCGACACGCGGCGCTTCGCCGTCGCCCAGGACGAGACCGGTGTAGCGGCTGTCACCGCTCATCGACGGATCGCCGCCCGCGCAGAAGATTCCGGCAGCGGCAGGCGCAGGCAGCCCGTGCGACTGGAACCAGGCGAGCGACTGGGCCGTCAGCAGCCCGCCCGCCGAACAGCCGTAGAGGCCGATGCGTTTCGCGGGCGTGCCCTTGAGCAGCGCGCCATACACCGCAGCGACATCCTCCGACGCCGCGGGAAAGCGGGCGCCGGGGGCAAGCCGATAGTCGACGCTGACGACCGGAACTCCGGTCAGCGCCGCGATCGGGATCGATTCCACCCCGCCGCATTCGGCGAAGCAGCCGACGAAACCACCGCCGTGAAGATTCACCAGCAAGCGTCGGTTGCGAAGCTTCAGCTTCGCGCCCTTGGGTTCATAAATGAAGACGCGCACCCCGGCGATGCGATCCTCGCGGATCGAGACGTCGGGATATGCGGCCTTCATAAGGCCCAGGCGCGGGCCGAACAAAGCGGCGTTGAGGTCCTCGATCGAGCGCCCCTTCAAACCGCGCTCGGTCAGGATATGCTCGACACGTGAACGATTGCCCTCCGCGCTCATCAGATCGCTATTGGGGACGGTCAATGCCGGGAAAGTCGTGGCACCGTCGGGAGAGACCGTCACATCCTGCGCCGCCACCGGTGACACGACGGCAAGCAGGAGCGCCGCCGCGATGCCGAAGCGCCGCATCACTGGGATCGCTCGTCGCTCGCCACCCCGACCGCTTCGGGCGTCGCGGGGCGCCGGCCGCGGAGTAGCCGCTCCGCAACGATCACGACCAGCGGCACCACCAGCGAGACATAGATATTGTCGATGCCATAGGGGTTATCGAGCATGTACCAGATCGTCGTCAGGATCGCAGACCCCGCGAGCGCAAGCGTCGCCCCCCGCGAACTGGCATAGAAGGGCAAGGTAAAGCCGATAACCGCGACGATCGAGATCGACAGGCGCAAGGCGCGGGTAAAGAAGCTCAGCTTGAGAATTTCGGGCACGAACAGCGCGAAGATCAACGGCACGAAGGCAATGACGATCGCCGCGATGCGCGTCATGCGGAACTGCTGATCCTCGCTGGGGTTGCGATAGGGGACATAGAAATCGCGGATCACGAGCGATGCGATTGCGAGCGCAACCGTGCTGACGCTGACAAAGATCGAGGCAACCAGCGACACCGTGACGACGGCTGCCGCCCATGTCGGCATCACCTCGAGGAACATCGGCAGCGCATAGAGGCTGTCGAGTTCGGGGCGGAGATAGCGCGCTGCCACCCCGATCGCCGCCAGCGCGAAACCGATGGGGAAGCAGAAGAGCGCGGCCCACAGCGCTGCGTTGCTCGCGTCGGCCGGGCTCTTTGTGGAGGAGATCGCCTGGATGATATATTGGGTCGAGAAGATCGCGCCGACGGTCGATATCGTCCACGCCGCGATGGTCGCGAAACCGATCGTACCGTCCCAGGTAAAATAATGCGCCGGAAGCGCCGCCTGCATGGGCGCAAAGCCCTTGGTCGCCATCAGGGCAACGGCCGCGAGGATCGCGATGCCGATCAGCTTGATACCGCTGTGGAGCAGGGTCACATAGGCGATGCCTTTGAGACCGCCGAAGAAATAATAGAAGGTGCTGACCACAGCGATGATCGCCATGGCCGGAAGCAGCCCGATCTTCATCACTTCCTGGATCGCCGCGGCGCCGCTGATGTAGTTGCCGACGTTCACCAGCAGAAGCGCATAGATCATGATGAGCGAGACGACGGTCATCGTCTTGCGGTCGTATTTTTTCTCGATCGCCGCCGAGATCGTATATTCGCCCGATCCGTAGATCTTCCTGGCGAAGAAAAGTCCGAAGAGCAGAAAGCCGATCGACGCGCCGAGCACCGACCAGGTCGCGGCCATTCCCGAATTGAAAGCCTCCTGCGCGGTGCCGACCGTCGACTTCGCCCCGATGAACTCCGACATCAGAAGAACGCCGACGACGATGGCGGGGAGCGCACGCGAGCCCACCATATAGTCGGCATTGCTCTTGCTGCGCAGCCGGTAGGTCAGCCAGCTGGTAAAAGCGATATAGAGAACGACCGATCCCATGATGATGATCGTTGCCGACGGCGACATATGACCCATTTTTCTCTCCCGTTCCGCCCTTCAGCCGTTCGTGCGGCAGCGGTAACTTCAGTTATTCGGCGAGTTCGCGCATCACCTTGATGAGGTCACTCTTGCCCTCGAACCCGATGCCCGGAAGGTCGGGCATCACGATGTGACCATTCTCGACCTTCACCGTATCGGGGAAGCCGCCATAGGGCTGGAACAGATCGGGATAGCTTTCATTGCCGCCAAGCCCCAAGCCGGCCGCGATATTGAGCGACATCTGATGGCCGCCATGCGGGATACAGCGCGAGGGCGACCAGCCGCACTCGGCGAGCGCGTCGAGGGTGCGTAGATATTCGACCAGACCGTAGGACAGCGCGCAGTCCATCTGGAGATAGTCGCGATCAGGGCGCATCCCGCCGTAGCGCAGCAGGTTGCGCGCATCCTGGTGACTGAACAGATTTTCCCCGGTCGCCATCGGCCCCGGATAGAATTCGGCGAGCGCCGCCTGCAGCTTGTAGTCGAGCGGATCGCCCGCTTCCTCGTACCAGAAGAGCGGATATTCGCGCAGCGCCTTGGCATATTCGATAGCGGTCAGCGTGTCGAAGCGGCCGTTGGCGTCGACCGCGAGTTGCGCATCTCCTTCGATCTCTTTCAGCACGGATTCGATGCGGCGCCGGTCGACCGCCAGGCTTTCGCCGCCGATCTTCATCTTCACCACATTATAGCCGCGGTCGATATAGCCGCGCATCTCGGCGCGCAGCGCGTCGTCATCCTTGCCAGGATAATAATAGCCGCCGGCGGCATAGACGAAGACACGCGGGTTCGCCTCGCGCCCCTTCATCTCGGCGAGCAGACGGAACAGCGGCTTTTCGGCGATCTTCGCGGCCGCATCCCAGACCGCCATGTCGATCGTGCCGACCGCGACCGAGCGCTCGCCGTGACCGCCCGGCTTTTCATTGGTCATCAGCGTTTTCCAGATCTTGTCCGGATCGAAAGTCTCGCCCGTCTCATCGAGCAGGCTCGCGGGCTCGGCCTCGATCAGCCGGTCGCGGAAACGTTCGCGAATGAGACCGCCCTGCCCGTACCGGCCATTGGAATTGAAGCCATAGCCGACGACGCGGCGGCCATCGCGGACCACGTTGGTGACGACCGCGACGAGGCTCGCCGTCATCTTGCTGAAGTCGATATAGGCGTTGCGGATGGGCGACGAGATTGGCTTCGTAACCTCGACGATGTCGATGATCTGGGGCTGGGTCACTGTCTTACCTTGAAAGCTGGGCGGGCTCGCGTCAGAGCGACGCGCCGCCGCAGATGAGAATATCCTGGCCGGTGATCGCACCGGCGTCCGCTCCCAGAAGGAAGGACACCGCGCCCGCCACCTCGGCAGGGTCGATATAGCGGCCGATCGGCGGCAGGACCGGAGGCACGCCCGCACGGTCGCCGCGCGTCAGGAACGGGGTCGCGGTCGCGGCCGGCGAGACGATGTTCGCGGTAATGCCGCGCGGCGCGAGCTCGATCGCAAAGGATCGCACGAGTCCGGTCAGCGCAGCCTTGGTCGCGGCATATTGCGCCTTGCCCTTGGCACCTCGGCTGGTGCGGCTCCCGATCGCAACGATCCGCGCGCCCTCGCCCATGCCCGGTGTCAGGTTTTGGACAAGGAGCGTGAGCGCGCGGACATGCACGGCGTACATGAGGTCGCCGTCGGCGGTATCGAGATCGTCGATGCCCCCCGTCCGCATGAACCCCGCAGCATGAACAATCGCATCGACCGGGCCGATGGCTGCACATATCGAGCGTATCGCGTCCGCGTCAGCAAGATCGACAAGCTCGAACCGGACGCTCGCTGCCGGCTCGGCGACGGTCCGGTCGAGCTCGACCACCGACCAGCCGTCGCGGACCAGCCGCGCCGCGATCGCCGCGCCGATTCCGGAAGCGGCACCGGTTACGACCGCGGTTCGAGGCGCTTTGGCCGCCATCGGTCAGGCGAGCGCCGGCTCGACGAGGCCCGCGCCGCGAACCGCGGCGTCGATGCGGCGAAGTTCTTCGGCGCTCGGGGGTACCGTCGGCGGGCGAACGGTGCCGCGCGCGATCAATCCCGCCGCGGCCATCGCCGCCTTCATGCAGGCATGCGCCTCGCCGGTCGGCTCGCCATCGCCATAGACCGCCTGCTTGAGCGGATCGATCAGCGATTGGACGCGCTGCGCTTCGACAAGATCGCCAGCCTTCACCGCGTCGAGCAGGTCGGCGATCAGGCCGGGGATGACCGACGCGAAACCGACGAGCGCGCCATCGACGCCCTGCACCATCGAGGCGAGCAGATATTCGTCGTGACAGGTCAGCAGCGCCTTGTCAGGAGCAGCGGCGCGGATCGCTTTCAGGTCGCGATCATATTTATTCATCTCGCGCGTGCCGATCTTGAAGGCCTGCACCGCGTCCAGGCGTGCGAGATCGGCCAGCAGTTCGGACGAGAAACTCGCCTTGGTCCAGGCGGGATAGACATGAACGATCAGCGGCAGACCCGATGCCTTGCCGATAGCCTCGAAATATTCGGTGACGTGCGACGGACGAAAGCCGAAGCGGAGCCAGTGATGCGGCGGCATGATGTCGAGCGCACTGGCGCCGGCTTCGCGCGCAATCACAGCCTGTTCGCATGCATCCAATATGCCTTCGCAAACAATCGAGGAAATGACGGGAATCCGCCCGTCGACCGCTTTCGCGACGATCGACGTCACGTGCGCGCGCTCGCGGGGGGTTAGCGAAAAGACTTCTCCGGTGTGACCATTCGTCATGATCGCCTTGATGTGGCGCTGTTCGGATAGCCAGCGCGCGAGCCGTGTCAGGCCGCCTTCGTCAATGCTGAAGTCCTCGTTGAACGGGACGGCGATGGCGGGGATCAGCCCCTTGAAATCGATAGCGGAAGTCACCGGTAAAAGTCTCCAATTGTTGCTATGGTGCTAGGGATTGAGCCGCCGTGCCGCCGGCGGCGCGGACGGCGAACGAGAGCTGGCGCGCGGCTTCACAGGTGATGTCGCGTGCCCGACTGACAAAATCTTCGAGAGTATGACCAAAGGCCGGCGCCGCGACGCTGAGCGCGGCAAGCGGAACGCCATCCATGTCGGTGATCGGGGCGGCCAGAACGCGAAGGCCCGTCACGGTTTCCTGATCGGACACGGCAAAGCCGTCCTCGCGTACCTTCGCAATCTCGTCGAGCAGCCGGTCGATATCGACCATCGTATATTCGGTGAGCTGCTTCGGCGGGTTGGATTCGAGGATTTCACGCTCGGTCGCGACCGGCAAGTGCGCGAGGATCGCGCGGCCGAGCGCGGAGGAAAAAGCAGGAACACGGTTGCCCACCCGCACGTCGACGGCAAGGCGTTGCAACCCGGCCTGGATGCGTTCGATATAGACGACCTCATAGGCGTCGAGGACGCCGATCGACGCCGCCTCGATATGGTCGTCGACCAGCGAACGGAGGAGCGGCCGTCCAAGGCTGCGGATGTCCGAGCGCGCGATCGCGTTGAAGCCGAGATCGAGGCATTTCAGCGTCAGCCGGAAGCGCTTGCTCTCCCCTACACGCTCGACATA
Organism: Sphingopyxis sp.; assembly: GCA_017745175.1. Classification (GTDB taxonomy): domain Bacteria; phylum Pseudomonadota; class Alphaproteobacteria; order Sphingomonadales; family Sphingomonadaceae; genus Sphingopyxis. The sequence continues at coordinate 45,254 of JAGHZY010000001.1, forward strand.
GCCCAGCGATACGAGTGTATTGAGCATGCGAAAGGCGGTTGCGTTGTCGGTCCCCGCCGCACGCGCCACCTCGGCAATGACGAGTTCCTCGCTGTCCGGACCGAAGGCTTTCAGGACGGCAAAGGCCTTGACCACCGACTTGACGGTATTCTTCTCGTTATTCTCTTCGCTCATCAGGATACTCCCGCTCGATCTGTTCATGCGGAGGGTTCCTATCAGTGCGGCCCGCTCAAAAACAGCGGGTGCAGCGAAGGTCCATCCTGACGGGCAGCGGCCGGTGCCACGCGCGGTTGGCGCAGCAGACCGAGGCCGGGGAAGACGGGTTCCGGCCGCCGATCGCCCGGCTCCTTCTGCCCGCCAGGATGAAAGACCGTGCGCCATCGTCAGAAGGAGAAGCGCGCGCCGACCTTGTACGTGCGCCCGAGGACGTCGTAGTAGGTTCCGTTGGTGTAGGAGCTGTACTGGGCGAACTTCCCCGGAAGCCCGAACCAGCCGGTCGCCCCGGTCCCCGGCGAGAAGGGCGGTTTGGTGTTGAGGATATTGTCGACGTTGGCGAAGAGCTGCACCTTCGCCTTGTCGCCCGATACGATATTGTACCGGATGTTCGCGTCGAGATAGAAATAGGCCGGGATCTTCTCGTCGAGATAGGTGTTCGCGGCGGCGAACTTGTACCGGTACATGCTGTCGATAAAGTTGCCGCGCAGGCTCACCCCGAGTTTTTCGTCATTATAGGCGAGCGTCGCATTCCAGCGCCAATGCGGCACGCCCGAAAGATCGCCGGCGAGATCGCGCGGATTGAGGCCCGAGCTGTTCTCTTTATATTTGTCGACATAGTTGGCGAGGAGGCGGACCGAGAACTGCCCCGTCGACCCGCCGAACAGGACGTCGGCGCCGAACCGATAGCCGAGATCGAACTCGAGACCCTGCGTCTCGATCGAACCGAGGTTGAGGAACGGATCGATGATGACCGTCTGGTCGGCATTGATCAGGTCGCAAAGTCCCTGGTTCGGCTCGCGCCCCGCCGCCGTACCGCCGCCGAAGCAGCCGTCGATGATGCCCTGCGCACCGAGTTTGCCGATCACATCCTTGAGCTTGATGCGATAGCCGTCGATCGACAGGGTGAGGCCGCGGGTGAGCAAGTCCTCCATCGTGATGCCGACGGTGGTGCTGTAGGCGCGCTCGGGGCTGAGATCGAGATTGTTGCGTCCGGGCGAGACGGCGTTCGCCGAGCCCGTCTCCACACCGCCCGGGCCGCGCGTGATGACCGACGAATAGGTGGTGTTCGCGCCATAGGATTCGAAGAGCGAAGGCGCGCGAATGTCTTTCGAATAGGCTGCGCGGAAGCGGAAGCCCGGGACCGGCTCGTATGTCGTTCCGACTTTCCACGTCACCACGGTCCCGCTCGTGCTGTAATCGGTCACGCGGATCGCGCCGTTGAGATCGAGCGATTCTGCTCCCTTGACGTCGGCAAGCAGAGGCACCACGACTTCGCCGAAGCCTTCGATCACCGTATAATCGCCGGCGAAGCTCTTCGGGTTCGATTGCTGGAAGCCGCCCGAAGCGAAGAGCGGCGGGTTGAGGAAGTCGGCATAGAAGCTGACGTCCTGCGTGACCTTCTCATAGCGATAGTCGACACCCGCCGCGAAGGACACAGGGCCCGCCCAGGTCGAGAAGGGCTCACCGTTGATCGAGGCACCGGCGGCGACCTGCGTATAGACCGACGACTGGTAGAGATCCTCGACGATGTAATCCTTCGCCGATGCAAGCGACCCCGGACCGAACGGATTGGCGGGAACGCAGAAGGATGCGGCGCCATAGGCAGCTTCACCCGGAGCCGCAGGCCCCTCGACATTGATCCGGCAATCGGGCTGTCCGGTCAGCGGGTTGATGACGACATCGGTCGCGGCGGCAAGGTTGGAGACAACGATATTGTTGCCGAGGATCGTGTCGTACCAGTCGCGCCCGAAGGTGCCATAGGCCTTCCACGACCAGCCCTTGCCCATCTGCCCTTCGAGGCCGGTCGCGACGCGGAAGACCCGGTTGTTCGAATCCGACGTCGCCGAACCGAGCTCGGGCGCGATCTTCGACAGATAGATGGTGTCGGTGCCATTGGCGTCCATGATCGCCTGAATGTCGGCGGGAATATATGGATTGCCGTTGCGGATCGCGATCGGATAGTCGGTCGACGACGGGATCGCGTTCACGAACAGATCGGTCTCGGTACCGGATTCGCCATAGGATGCCTCGATGAACCCGGTCAGGTTCGGCGAGAATTCGTAGAGTGCACGGCCGAACAGGATCTTGCGTTCGAGCGGAGCCTGCAGGTTGCGGACGCCGCGCCATTCGCCGTCACCACCGATCGAAACGCTGCGATTGATCGGGCCGACCTGCCCATAGTCGAAGGGTGCCGAGCTGGTCGAGTTGAGGAACTGGCGTCCGTAAAAGGGATCGGTGGATGCAAGCGGGTTGCCGTCAGCGGCAACGAGAACCCCGCCCCGCGTATAACTGTTGTGCGTGAGGCCGCAGGTCTGAAGCCCGAGATAGAATGTCCCGTTCACCGTGCCGGGGAACCAGCCGCACTGGTCCTTGCCATAGGGCCGGTCGTTCGTCGTCGGAACATCCCACGACTTGCTGTATTCGCCCGCGAGCATGAGCTGCCCGCGGCCATCGGCGAACGAGGTTCCGGCCGCGAGGCTAACGCTGATTTCCTGCGCATCGCCATAGTCCGAAACGCCGTACTGCACCTTGCCCTGGATGCCCTCGAGCTTGCGTTTCAGGACGATGTTGACGACACCGCCGACCGCGTCCGAACCCCAGGCTGCCGAGGCGCCGCCGCTAACCACATCGAGACGTTCGACAAGTGCTTCGGGGATCAGGTTGATGTCGACCGAGCTGCCGCCGGTATTCTCCGCGCCGTTCGAAGGGACGAAACGGCGCCCGTCGACGAGCGTCAGCGTCCGCGTCGCACCAAGGCCGCGGAGGTTCACATAGTTGCCGCTTGCCTGCGAGGTCGCCGGAAAATTGGGCGACGGGCGCACCGAGGGAATGTCGTAGAGAACGTCGGCGATGGTCGTCGCGGCCTGCGCCTCGATCGCGTCGCGGCCGATCGCGGTCACCGGGGTCGGCGCGAGATACCCCTCACGATTGACGCGCGTGCCGGTCACGATGATCGACGCATCGTCTGCCACCGCATCTTCCGAAGCCGTTGCACCGTCCGCGGGAGGCGGAGCCTCCTGCGCCGCGGCGGGCGCCATGACGAGCAGCAGACTGGCGGCGCTGCACGCCAGCCGGACTTTCGAAGTGAACAGAAGCTTTTTCATTCATCCCTCCCGATACGGGTTCCCAAAGCGTGCCCGGTTGCCGGGCCATCCTGCTAACCGATCCAAAATCATTTGTTCGGATAGCGAATTTGTATTCGCATTTCTGAGCATAGGGAATTTTTCGAACGTGTAAACTCCCCGAACGCAATTTCGCCGTCCCCCGGAAATCGCGTGCTTTTTCTGCGGCGCGCGCGTGCGGGGCCACCGGTCGCCGGCGGGTCGCGAGGGAGGTATGCGAAGAGATTGCGGCGCGAGTCGGGGGCGTGCGCCGCCAATCTTGACATCACGCCGAGGCTGGATATCAATCTTCGCGAATAACGAATATTAATTCGCTATACGAATTTTTGGGAGAAAGATATGTCCGCTACCCTGAGCAGGCGCGCGCGTCTCGCCGTTGCGCTGTTGGCAATGACCGTCGTGCCCATGGCCGAAGCTGCACCCCAATCGCCTGCCCCCGCGACGATCGCGCCCGACTCGCCGCTGCTGCATATCGATCCGGCTGAAGTCGCCTGCGGCCGCCCGGCGATCGCGTTGATGGACGCGACCCGCACAACGACAGGGTGGGATCACCGGAAATTCCCGGCGTTCAAGGTGGTGGGCAACACCTATTCGGTCGGCATCTCGGCGGTGACCGCCTACCTCATCAGGACGAGCGACGGGCTGATCCTGATCGACACCACGTTCGACGAGACCGCGCCCTGGGTTGCGGAATCGATCGAGAAGCTCGGCTTCAAGCTCGACGACATCAAGATCATCCTCGGCAGCCACGCCCATCTCGACCATCAGGGCGGCAGCGCCTGGATGAAAACGCGCGTTCCGGGCGCCAAGCTGATGATCATGGAGGGCGATGCCGAGACGGTCGAAAAGGGCGCACCCGGCGTTGCCGGCATCGGCCGCGGCATGCCCCCGGTGAAAGTCGACCAGGTCCTTCGCGACGGCGACAAGGTGACCCTCGGCGACGTGACGGTGCTCGTCTGGAAAACCGCGGGCCATACTCCAGGTGCCTCGTCATTCGAATGGAAGACGACCGAGAATGGCGAGACATATGACGTGCTCCTGATGGGAAGCCAGCAGGCGGCCGAGAAACTCGTTCCCGAAGGTTATCCCGGCATCGTGAAGGATCAGATCGAAGGGTGGGAAAAGCTCCTCTCGCTGAAGCCCGACGTCTGGTTCGGCGGACACCCCTGGCAACACAACAATGTCGACAAATATGAAGCGATGCTCGCCGAACCCGGCAGCAATCCCTTCATCGATCCGAAAGGCTATCGCTGCCTCGTCGCGGCCCGCGCCTTCGACTTTGTCGAGGAACTGAAGAAGCAGGAAGCGGCCGCGGCCAAGGGCGGCAAATGAGCCGCGCTGCCCGGCTGCTGGCCGGAGCCGCCGCATTCGGCTTGCTCGCCGCCCCCCTCCCCTTCCTCTCCTTTCCGGCATTCGCGACAGCGCCGAGCCGCGCCACGGCGCTTTGCGGTCCCGGCGACAATCCCGAACCTGGCATGCAGGGCGAAACACCCCTCGCCGACCTCGAAGCGGGACGGACGGCCAAGCCTTATGTCTGCGGCATGCACATCGTGGGCAAGCTCGACCCGTGGGGACGCGGCGACAATTTCATGCTCAAGCGTTCGCGCCAATGCGCCTATGTCCACGGCTCGGGCGAGCGTAAGGGGATCGCGGTTATCGACGCGAGCGATCCCAAGGCGCCAAAGGCGGTCGGACTGCTCGACACTCCGGGCGCCATCGGCGGCTCGGAGACGATGGATGTAATAGATGTCGGCGATCGCCATCTGCTTGTTGTCGGCGACTATAGCGGCGGGCTGAGGCCGCCCGGCCCTGTTCCGCTCGACATCTACGATATCAGCGACTGCACCAAGCCCAAGTTGCTCACGACATTTTACTGGCCCGCTAACATCCACGTTCCCAAAATTTCTCCGGACGGCATGCGCGTCTATGCGAGCCGGGAATATGGCACTGACGGGCTCATGGTTCTCGATATCAGCAACCCTTCCAAGCCCGTTTACATGGGCGAGTTCCCGCTCGTCCTGCCGGGCGGCAAGGCGCAGCGCTGCCATGACATGTGGATTAACAACGAGCAGACGCGGCTGATATGTGCAGGCAGCGTGCCGATGATCGAAGCCCGCAAGGGCGATTCCGCGCCCAGCATCTGGGACATCAGTCAGATCGGCAAACCCAATCCGCAGTGGCCGACGATCGGGTTCGTGGGGACCAGCGAAGTTCGCGGCCAAGGCGATCATCACGCGCCGCTGCTGCGGGTGCGAGGGCGCTCATATCTTGTCGCCGCGAACGAGCTACGCTGTACGGCCTTTCCGCGCATCTTCGAGATGACCGACGAGAAGGCGCCGCGCATGGTCGGCGAGTTCCGGCTCGAGGCGAACGACCGCTGCCTTGAAGACCCGATATGGGCGAAGGCGAACGCGGCGGGCTCGTATGGCCTCCACTATAATGCCGTCGTTGACGATGCTTGGGGCGATGTCGCGATCGGCATGTTCAGTTTCATGGGTTCGGGCGTCCGTATCGTTGACCTTCGAGACCCGACCCATCCGCGCGAGGTGGCCTATTATCACCCCGGCGCAATCGACGCGCCCTCGCCTCCCGGCCCGCTTGCAGGAAAGACCGACAGTTGCATGTCGATCAACAGCTTCGTGCCCGAAACCGGGCACATATGGTTTGTCTGCCGCAGCGGCTTCTATATCGCCGAGCTGTCGGAAAAGGTTCGCCGCTATCTCCGCTGATGGCCGTTTCGAGACTGTGCGCTTTTGTCCGAAAATCATATCAAGCAGATGTGTCGAGCTTGACTATCCTTACACCGCTGTCCGCATAGCGCAGAGCCAAGCTGGATACCCAAATCCATCATCGTCTGCATAGCCTATCATCATGCATGCATCTGATCTTTGCGGTCGCCATTAATCGACTTCCTTCCTAATCGCGGAACGAACGATTTTCCGGAGAGAACCATGACCTTCCGCAAGCCACGCCACGTCGTCTTCGCGCTTTGCCTTGGCCTCGCCGCGCCCGGCCTTGCTTCTGCGCAAGAACCGGCATCGCCGGATCCGCGGAGCGAGACGCTTTATCATGTTGCGATAGGCGCGCCGGGCGAGGTCCCGCTAGTCGCCGTCAACGGCGGGCCCGGATTCGATCACAGCTATCTCGTCAATGCGCCTGTCTGGAAGGAGATGTCCGCCCGACGTCAGATCATCTTCTACGACCAGCGTGGCACCGGCAAATCACCCGCGACGCGCGGGCCCGAAGACCTGACCGTCGACGGAATGGTCCGCGATCTGGAAGCGCTCCGGCGGCAACTGAAGGTCGAACGCATCGACCTTCTCGGGCATAGCTGGGGCGGCATTCTCTCGATGGCTTACGCCGTCCGCTATCCCCAGCATGTCGCACATCTCGTGCTCGTTGGATCGGGCGCGCCGAAACCCGCCGAACATGAATTTCTCTTCGACAAGCTGTATCCGGAGATTGTGGCGGCCATTCCCCCCGACACGACGCCGGCAGGGCAGATGGGCTGCATTGCGATCGACGCCTATGACCGGATGTCCTATTACGACCAGCGCAATCTGGCAGCGGGCGGCGGGGAGGCCGGCACCTTCTCGCAGAAAGTCTGCACCGAGGTCATGCTCGACGCGATGAAGCTCGATCTCTATCCCGCCCTCGCCAAGCTCAATGTTCCGACACTCGTCATCAACGGCCGCTTCGATGCGAATGTTTCACCGACGGTCGCGTACAAGATCAGCCAGACCATTCCCGGCGCACGGCTGGTCTATTTCGAGCGGAGCGGACATTCGCCCCAGGTCGAGGAGCCCGATAAATTCGCGCTCGAAGTCGAGCGCTTCCTGGCGAATAGCATCAGGAAATAGCCGGGCTAGCTGGCGGTTGGGGATTCGCCAGCACCTCGACAACCGCCTCGATCACCGCTTCGCAGGCGTCGGCGCGGTGGACGACGTAGAAGGCGTGCCCCGAGGTCATCGACCGGTTCGCCAGGCGCACAAGTTGGCCGGTGTCGAGATAAGGATCGACGATGCCACGCCAGCCGAGCACGACGCCCCGCCCCGCCAGTGCTTCCTGCAGCATCGGCGTATAAGCGCTAAACATCGGGCCGTCCTGCGATGGCGCGATGCCAAGATCGCCAAACCAGTCGAGCCAGTCGACGCGCCCCTGGGCATCGGGCGCAAAATGCAGCAACGGCGCCTGTTGCCACGCCTGCGGGCTATCTTCGGCAAGCCCCGGAAACTGCGCCAGCATGGCCGGCGCGCAAACGGGGAAAACTTCTTCCTCGAGAAGTTTGCGGTGCCTGAGGCCGGGCCAGTCGGATGGTTCGCCATAGCGGATCGACAAATCCACCTCGTCGGCATCGAAGCTCTGATAGGTGTCGGACGTGATCAGGCGAAGCTGCGCCTTGGGCAGCACCGCGCGCAGCATCCCGAACCGCGGCATCAGCCAGTCGTGCGCCATCGCATAGGTGCAGGCGATGGTGAAGCTGTCGGCTTCGCCGCGCCGGCGCCGGATGGCCTCGACGCTGTCGCGAATGCGGCCAAGCCCGGACAGGATCGCGTCCGCGAGCGTTTCTCCCGCGCCCGTGAGCGCGAGCCGGTTGCCGCTTCGCATGAAGAGCGTGACGCCCAGGTCCGCTTCGAGGTTCGAGACGTGGCGGCTGACCGCCGACTGCGCGATATTGAGTTCGGCGGCCGCGCGCGTGAAGCTGCGATGCCGCGCCGCCGCTTCGAATACCGCGAGCGCGTTGAGCGGTGGCAGGGACTGGCGCAGGCTTCTCATCGCCCTTTCATATCGAAAAGGCATCGAGTGTCCACATTTCTCTTGTTACGGGACAGCCCGGCCGCGCCTAGGCTGTCCACCTTCAGTCAAGGCCGATGGGGACAGATCAGTTGACGATAATCATATTTGAAAACGCCCGCGTGCTGAACGAGACGGCGGACGGGTATCGCGAAGATTGCCATGTGGTCGTCGAAAACGGCCGGATCGCGGCGGTCGATACCGGTCCGGCGCGGGTCGCGAATGCCGACATCGTCGACGTGCACGGCGGTGCCCTGCTCCCCGGTCTGATCGACGTTCATATCCATGCCCGACTTTCGAGCGCCAACGCGGCCCAACTGCTCGATCATCCGTCCACCTATTCCACGGCGCATGCCGCACGGATGCTGCGGCACGCGCTCGATTGCGGATTTACCAGCCTGCGCGATGTCGGCGGCGGCGACCATGGCCTCGCGCAGGCGATCGAAGATGGCCTGATCCCGGGGCCGCGCTTCTTCTATGCCGGCCGTACGCTTTCCATGACCGGAGGACATGGCGACATGCGCCCTGCCCACGAGGATGTCGAGCCGTGCGGATGCAGTCGGATGAACATGATCGCGCATGTGGTCGACGGCGCCGACGAAGTGCGCCGCGCCGCGCGCGAGGAATTGCGCATGGGCGCGCACTGTATCAAGATCATGTTGTCGGGTGGTGTGCTTTCGCCCACCGATCCCATCTGGATGCAGCAGTTCACCGATGACGAAGTGCAGGCCGCGGTCGAGGAGGCGGCGCGGTGGCGGCGCTATGTCGCCGCGCACGCCCACACGGCCGAGGCAGTGATGCGCGCCGCACAACTGGGCGTGCGGACGGTCGAGCATGCGACGCTGATTTCATCGGAAGCCGCCGACGCGCTGCGCGATGCGGGTGGCTTTGCCGTGCCCACACTGTCGGTCGTGATGGCGCTGACCGAACGCGGCGAGGCCCTCGGCCTGCCTGCTGCTGCGGCGGCGAAGGCGAAGGAGATTGCCCATCTCGCGATGCAGGGTTTCGAGACCGCATGGCGCGCAGGCGTCCAGCTGGGTTTCGGCACCGATTTGCCCGGCGATGTGTTCGACATGCAGGCGCGCGAATTCCTTTACCGCCGCGAGGTCCAGCCCGCCGCCGCGATCTTGCGATCGGCGACCCTCACCGGCGCCGACATATTGGAGCGGCCGGACCTCGGCCGTATCGTTCCGGGCGCCACGGCGGACTTGCTTGTCGTCGATGGCGACCCGCTTGAGGATATTGCGCTGCTCGCCGAAGACGGCCGGCGCCTCCGCGCAATCATGAAAGCGGGACAGTTCCACAAGCGCGAACCCGGGTCGGCATGACGGCTCATATAGCGCCCGCCGCTTCGCCGACGCCTTTCGTTTCGACGCCACCCGCCTCGACATGGGCCGCGATCTATCTGGGCGTCGCGGCGGCAACGCTGCCGGCGGTCCTGCCCGTCATGGTCGGCGTGTTCGCGGATCGCTTTGGCTATGGCGTGGCGGGCGCGGGCACGATTGCCGCCCTGAACATGGGCGGAATCCTCATCGGCAGCCTGCTATGCCCGCTGATCACCGCGCGTTTCGGCTGGGGCGGGGTCGTTCGTGCCGCGCTCGCAGTGATGATCGCCGGCAATCTGCTGACCATGCTCGATGGCCACTATGGCTATGTCGCAGCGACGCGCTTTCTCTCCGGGCTAGGCGAAGGCGTGGTTGGCGGAATCTGCTATGCGGCGATGGGCCGGTCGGCGCGTCCCGAACGCAGCATCAGCATCTATTTCGCGGGCCAGTCGATCGTCGGCATGGTCGGCATGGGCAGCTTCGGCTGGATCGCGGCCAGTCTGGGGTGGCCCTGGATTTTCCTCATCCTGTCCGCGATCACCCTTCCCGGCTTCTGGCTTGCCTCCGTCATCGGCAGGGCGCAGCCCGCGCCGGCGGGCCCGCGTCAGGGCCGCCTATCCATCAACCCGCTCGTCATCGGCGCGCTGGCGTGCATCCTCCTCTATTTTATCGGCATGGCCTCGCTGTGGCCGTTTCTCGAACGCATCGGCATCGGCAAGGGGCTCTCACCCGGGACGGTCGCCTTCGCACTATCCGTTTCGGCTTTCGGGGGCCTCGCGGGTTCGCTTGTCGCGAGCGTGGTAGCGGGTCGCCTGCCGCGGACCATCGGCCTGCTATCCGGGCTCTGCCTTCTCGTCGCCGGCGTGGGGGGCCTCGCCTTCCTGCCCGGTACGACGCCCTTCATCATTTCGGTGAGCCTGTTCGCCTTTGCCTGGCCGTTTCAATACGCCTTTCAATTCGGGCAGCTGGCATCGGTTGACCGCGGCGGGCGGCTGATCGCGCTGACTCCGGCGGTAACCGGCGGCGGCCTCGCGCTCGGGCCGGCGATCGGCGGCCTACTGCTCCAGAACCTGTCGCTCGGCGCCGTCAGCGCCTTTTGCCTGTTGTGCGTGGTCGTCGCCGTTGCAGGGACGCTCAGCCTGCGCCCGCGTTCGGTGGATTGAGGCACGCGCTTCCATCACATTTCGAGATGCTAACACAGAAATACTCTGCTGGCAGGCAGCACCATGCATGCGATTATCTCATGGAGCGGATTTCTTTCCGACCGTCTTTGCCAGGAGCCTGCATGTCTATCGTCAACACCACGCTATATCCCTTGTCCGATCCCGATCGTCGCACCGCAATCGTCGAAAGGGCGGCCAGCCAGCTCGGGGAGGATGGCGCGGCCGCTTTTCCCGATTTCATCGCGCCCGGCGCGCTTGCCGAAATGGTGGCCGAGGCCGCGGCGAAATTCCCCCTCGCTTATCGCCGCGATCAGCGGCTCGGCTTCAACCCGCAGGGTCCGATCGCGGCCATCGCCGACGAGGAGCTCCGCAGCCGCACCTCGCCCTATTCGATGTGGATATTGGGCTCCGACCTTCTCGATTCCGCCGGCGCGCTGCGCCGCTTCTATGAAGCGGAAGAATTGATGTCGCTCGTGCGCGACGCCTTGGGCATCGACAGCCTGCACACGATCGCCGATCCGCTCATCAACATCAACCTCACCTATATGGGCGTGGGCGATCAGCAGGGTTGGCATTTCGACGACAATGACTTCGTTGTCTCGCTGCTGCTCCAGGAGGCCGAGACCGGCGGCGCGTTCGAATATGCGCCCGGCGTCGACGATGCACCGCCCGAGGATATCCACGCCATTCTCGACGGCGCGTCGCCCCGAACCCGCCTCCAGAAGGTCGGGGCCGGCACCCTGCTCCTCTTCCGCGGACGCCGGGCGCTGCACCGCGTGACCGAGGTTGCCGGGGGCACGCAACGGATCATCGCGCTGCTCAGCTACCATCGCGAACCCGGCTTTATCTACGCGGACACGGTCAAGCAGAACGGGCTCGGCCGCACCGAAATACTCACGGCGCCGTAAAAGCGGCGGATCGACACCAGAACAAAAAATTCGAGAGGGATTGATATGTTGAAGCGGACCATGATGATTTCCTTGCTGTCGGGATGCGCCTTTGCCCCGTCGGCTTACGCGCAGGGCGACCCTGCCGCCGCGGACGCATCGGGCGGCGATATCGTCGTCACAGCGCAGCGGCGCGAAAGCCGGCTTCAGGACGTACCGCAGGCGGTGACCGCCTTTGGCGGCGAGGCGTTGGAACGTCTGGCGATCCGCGATACCGAAAGTCTCGTCCGCAACACGCCCAGCCTGACCTTCACGCCCGTCGGTCCGGGCGAGTCCAACGTCGGGCTTCGTGGATTGACAACCGACCTCGGGCTCGCACCGGCGGTCGCGGTCTATATCAACGACACCCCGTTCGATTTCCGGACCGACGCCTATAGCGGCACGCCCAACATCGATCTGTTCGACATGCAGCGCGTCGAGGTACTGCGCGGGCCGCAGGGCACGCTGTTCGGGTCGAGTTCGACGGGAGGCACCATCCGCTACATCACCAACCAGCCCGATAGTTCGGGGTTCGACGCGCATGGCGAAGCCTTCGTCAACAGCGTCAAGGGCGGCGGCGAAGGCTATGGCGCCAAGGCTGCGGTCAATTTCCCGCTGTCCACCAAGGCGGCGCTGCGGCTGACCGGCACCTATGAAAAGATCGCAGGCTATATCGAGCGTTATGATGCCACGCTCGCCGGGCTGACCTCGCCGCAGTCGGACGACGATATTGCGGAGAAAAACGCCAATGACGCGACGATCTTCAGCCTGCGCGGCGCACTCCGGCTCGAAGCGGGCGATGATTTCACCATCACGCCGAGCCTGTTCTTCCAGCGCATCGATGCCGACAACCCGATCGCGACGCAGAGCAATCTGCCGGGATTCGGCCGGGCGAGTGCGATCGGTCCCGAACCATCGCGCACCGACCTGCTCGTCGCGAACCTGACGCTCGAAAAGAGCTTCGGCAGTGTCGAACTGGTTTCGTCGAGCTCCTATCTCCATAAGGAATCCGATGCGACGCTCGACTATACGGCGCTTGGCTATAATATTCTTGGCGCGTTCGCGCCCTTCGCCAGCCTGACCCCGGCCAAGGCCGACACCTATGTCCAGGAGCTCCGTCTGACCTCGTCGAACGACGGCCCGTTCAACTGGATCGCGGGTGTCTATTTCAGCCATACCGACCAGCAACTGGGGCAGATTTTTCTCGGCCAGGCCTTTACCGACCTGCTCGATGCGACCTTTGGCCCTGCACCGGGACCGGTGGGTCCCGTTTCCTATGACTATATCCAGAAGACATCGGACCAGCAGTTCGCCGGCTTCGCCGAAGTCAATTTCGACGTCAGCGAAACCGTCGAGCTGATTGCCGGGCTGCGTGTCTACAAGCTCAAGAATACGCTCGAGGCCAGCTGTACCGAAGTCGTCCCCGGCATCCTGTGCGGCGCCGATACGCCGCAGGTCACCGCGAAGAAGACGAGCGCCAGCCCGCGCTTCACGGTCAATTTCCGCCCCGATGAGGGCACCACCCTCTATGCGACCGTCTCACGCGGTTTCCGTGCAGGGGGTGCCAATGCGACGGTGCCCCCGGCCCTCGGCTGCTCGCTCGCAGAATCGGTCGGCGCGATCTTCAGCCCCGATTCGGTGTGGAATTATGAGGTCGGGGCAAAGGTCGAAACGCCAGATCGGGTGCTGACCGTCAACGGCGCCGCCTATCGCATCGAACAAAAGGGTGTCCAGCTCGCCATCCCCGACCCCTGCGGGTCGACCTTCTTCGCCAACGCCGGCGACGCGCGCATCGACGGCGCCGAGCTGGAAGTCAGCCTGCGCCCGGCCCGCCATGTCACGGTCAGCGGGCAGCTCAGCTATGCCGACGCGCGCTTTACCGATGTCCCCGACCTGTTCGGCGCGGCCGCCGGCTATACCGAGGGCGATCGCACGCCGGAAACGCCGCGCTGGAAATTCGCGCTGTCGTCCGAACTGCGTTATCCGGTGAGCGATGCATGGGAGCTTTATGCGCGCGGAAGCTGGCAGCATGTCGGCAGGACGCCGTTTGCCATCGATGGCGTCGTCAGCTCGGGGCGGTTCCGGCCGGCCTATGATATGGCGAACTTCGACTTCGGCGGCGAGAGCGGTAAGGTCGATGTCAGCCTGTTCGTCCGCAACGCGTTCAACAAGCGGGGCATTCTCGCGATCGGGTCGGGAGCAGTGAGCACCATTGTGGGGGCGTATGAGAATGTCACCTACGCGGCGCCGCGCACCATCGGCCTCAGCGTGCGGATCAAAGGCTGACCGGCCGATTTGCGGGGAGACGAAGCGTGAGCGGCAGCAATTATTTCCCGCGCGAGGAATATGAGGCGCGCTGGAAACGCGTGTGGGACGCGATGCGCGCCAAGGGCTATGACCATCTTCTCGTGTGGTCGCGCGGTGCCGGATCCTATGACCGGCTCGGCAACGGTCTCTGGCTCACGAACTTCGCTAACAACGGCACGGGACAGGATTGGGCGGACGACGTCCAGATGGGCGCATGGACCTTTTCGGCAGTGCTGTTCAGGGACGGCCGCGCGCCCGAACTGCACAGCGCGCAGCCACCGCAGGAAACCGAATATGCCAGGACCGTCTGCGGCGAGCTGATCGTCCACGAGCCGAGCCTGATAACCGGACTTCCCGAATATTTCCGCAAGCATGGCATCGAAGGGCGCGTCGCGGTGGTCGGCGACGACGTACTCCCCGGGCTGTACGACCGGCGCCTGCGCAGCCTGACCCCGCAGATCGAATGGGTCACCGACGAATGGTTCCTGCTCGAACCCCAGCGCGTGAAGTCGGCGCGCGAGCAGGAGGCGTTCCGGACCGCCGGCGACATCACCACCCATGCGCTGGCCGCGGGCATGGATGCGCTGATCGCCGGCGAGACCTCGGCGGAGGCCGCGGCGCGAACGGCGATGGAAATCATGCGGCGCGGCGGCGGCTTTTCGCGCATCGACATGCATCACGGCGCGCATGCCGAACGCTTCCTCCTCGGCGACATGCTGTACGGCTATGATACCAGCGCGCCGAAAAAGGGCGATATGGTGCGCGGATGGATTCAGGGGCCGATCTTCCAAGGCTATTGGCTCGATCCCGGTCGTACCGCGGTTTGCGGGGGTCGGCCCACGAGGGAGCAGCGGCATATATTGGAGGGCGCCACCGAGGTGTGCAAGGCGATCATCAAGGCGATCCGCCCCGGCGTCACGCCGCGGCAGCTCGGCGTGATCGGCGAGAAAGCGGCCCAGCGTTACGCCGGGGATGGAATCGACCTGAATCTGGGGATTTTCGGCCATCAGATGGGCACCTTCTACGGACCGCACATCATTCCGGCAGGCGATCCCGGCGCACTGGAGGACGTCAAGGAAAAGCAAGGCACATCGGCGAACGAAATCATGTTCAAGGAATATGAAAAGATCGACGAGCCCTATGAGCCCGGCATGCTGATCGCGGTCGAAGCCTTCATCAAACATCCGGGCGTCGGCATGAGCGGCCTCGAAGACCATGTACTGGTCACCAGGGACGGCTGCGAGCAGATCACCAATACGCCCTATTATCTTTGAACATGGCGCGATCGGGGGTTTAAGGGATCGAGAAATGCAGACGAACCGGCGACAATTTATCGCGCGATCGGCAATCGGCGGGTTCGGCCTGGTCGCCGCACCGCTTCTGCCTGCAGAATCGGCTCGCGCGGGAGCGTCGCCCCTGCCCGCGGCCGAACGACAGATCATCGCTTCGATCGCGCGCTACTACCGGCTTTCACCCGAGGATGGGGTGCAAGGGGAAGATTTCAGTTGGGTCCAGATCGATCTGGGCGCCACCCGGCCAATCGATGCGATCCGGTTGCGCCCGCCGGAGACCAGCTGTTCGACAGGATACTGGTCCTCGATCCATTTCTGCATCGACTGTTCGGATGACCAGGGTTTTGGAGAAATACGACCCATCACGAACTGGCGCGCGGAGCATTCGGCCGCCCCCGTGAATTTCCTTGCATATTTTCCGCAGAACGCAGTGCATGCCCGATACGTCCGGCTAAGCGCGAGCGCCTCCCCTCCCTATAACGGCGCTATATTGCCGTCCGGATTCGGCACGATAGAAATCCTGTCCAAGGGCGCCGCAATATCTGCAGCCATGCGACGTTGGGAAACCAACCATCGTCGCGGCTGACAGCTGGCGCATCGCTTGAGCGCTACCGCGTGCCAAGTCGGACGAAGACCGCTGCCGTGAGGCTTGCTTAACCGCTTTCGGGATTAACTGTCGCCGCGGCGAACGACCGATATCGGGCGCGAAGCGGGCATCAGGCGGCTGCGATTTGACCGGCATAGATGGCGCTTTTCCAGCCTGCCGCATTCTCGCATGATATTGGCGCGCCGCTTCGCGGAACGTCACCTTGGCGGCAGCTTTGCTCTTCCTCTCCGCCAGCACATCGCGACCGTCGATCTTGACCCGCCTTGCGGAGCTCGTTCGCTTTCTGGCGAGCCTTCACGAGCGGCAGCAATCCGGCGCTGCTCAAGCCTATGTCCTGCCGCTTGCTGTCGCGTTGCAGGCGCAGGAGCCAATGAGCCCCGCCCCGCTTGTCCACCTTCAGGAAGAGCCCATCCCCGTCCTGACAGGTGCCGGGATTCGCCAATGCTGCCTTTATCGCCAAAGCCGTGAGCTTTTCATAGGGTTAACCTACTTTTTTACCCTCACACTCGGAAGTCCGATTCTTGAGGGTGAAAAAAGTTACCCCCACATCCTCCCAGTTTTTGCCGAGCTGCAGTGATATGGAATGGGACGCAGAGGACCGAACCAAGCGATGATACGCTAGGCTTCCTGCCATTTATAGGGATTTTGGGGGATACCCTCGGATCAGAGGGTGGTGGACAGGGCTGGATTCGAACCAGCGTACGGAAACCCGGGCAGATTTACAGTCTGCTGCCTTTAACCACTCGGCCACCTGTCCATTGGGGCCCGCTTTGGGAAGAGGCCCAATGGCGAAACGAGACTTGCCTGTCAATGCCAGTCATGGGAAAGGCGCGCCATCATGCGTCAATTTTCTCGCCATCGTCGTCCCGCCGGCCAAAACCAGCGCGGACAAGCCATCCGTTTCTGGGGTCGCCACGCAGTATTGGCCGCGCTCGCCAACCCCGAACGCACCGTCAAGCGCATCTGGGGTACGCGCGAGGCGCTCGGCCAGCTCGACCTGCCGCCGGTGATTCCCATTTCCTATGCCGACGTCACCGACCTCGCGCGGCTCGTGGCGCGCGACGCGCCGCACCAGGGGCTGGTGATCGAAGTCGACCCGCTCGAGGGCATCTATCTCGGCGACCTGCTGCAGGAAGAGGCCGACGCCGACAGCCGGCGCCCGATCGTCATCCTCGATCAGGTCACCGACCCGCATAATATCGGCGCCGTGCTGCGCTCCGCTGCGGCGTTCGACGCCGCCGCGATCGTCACGCAGGACCGCCACAGCCCGCCTGAAAGCGGCGTAATCGCACGCTCGGCCTCGGGCGCGCTCGAAACCGTGCCATGGGTACGCGTCGTCAACCTGTCGCGCGCGCTCGAGGAAATCGCCGAGGCGCAATATTGGCGCATCGGGCTGATGGGCGACACCGAAACGACGCTCGCCTCGACACTCGACGGCGGCAAGGTCGCGCTGGTGCTCGGTTCCGAAGGCGATGGCATGCGCCACAATGTCATGGAGCATTGCGACGTGCTGGCCAAACTGCCGATCTCGCCGCGGATGGAGAGCCTCAATATCTCGAACGCCGCGGCGATCGCGCTCTACGCGGTCGCGACGG
This sequence comes from Sphingopyxis sp., assembly GCA_017745175.1. Taxonomy (GTDB): domain Bacteria; phylum Pseudomonadota; class Alphaproteobacteria; order Sphingomonadales; family Sphingomonadaceae; genus Sphingopyxis. The sequence continues at coordinate 62,601 of JAGHZY010000001.1, forward strand.
CGGGCCAGTAAGGCTTAGTCCTCGGCGGCGATCCGCACGCGGAGGCCGTCGAGCGCGTCGCTGAACGGGATCTGGCACGACAGACGCGAGCCCTCGTCGCGATCGGTCGTCGAATCGAGCAGGTCGTTCTCGTCCTCGCTCATCGCGGGAAGCTGGTCGGTCGCGCCCGCCTCGACGTGGACATGGCAGGTCGCGCACGAGCAGCAGCCGCCGCACAGCGCAAGCAGTTCGTCGAAGCCCGCGTCCCGGATATTTTCCATCACCGTCAGGCTGGTATCGCCCTCGATCTCGTGCTCGGTACCGTCGCGCGTAACGACAATCAGCTTCGCCATGCTCATCCCCATAGGTTTCTTGTCGCTGGCGCTATGTCGCGCGTTGCGCGCCAAATCAAGCGTTGCTATCAGCTACCAATGGAACAAAAGGAGAATATGCGATGGGTCTCAGCCAGCAGCAGCTGAACGCGGGAATCGACGCGCTGGCTGCGAGCGACGCCAATTTCGCGCGCGCACTCGGCAATGTCGGCTATCCTGAACCGCGCATCCGCGAGCCCGGCTACACCACCCTCCTCCGCACGATCGTCGGCCAGCAGGTCAGTGTCGCCGCCGCCAATTCGATCTGGAACAAGCTCGAAGCGCAGTTCGGCGAGGGCTGTCCTGCGGAAGTCATGGCGGCCGCCGATTTCGATACGCTGCGCGCCTGCGGCCTCTCGGGACAGAAGCAGGGCTATGCCAAGAGCCTCGCGCAATTGATCCTCGATGGCGAGCTGACCTTCGACGCCCTCCCCGCCGACGACGAGGAAGCGATCGCCCTGCTCACGCGGGTGAAGGGCATCGGGCGCTGGTCGGCCGAAATCTATCTGCTCTTTGCCGAGGGCCGCCCCGATATCTGGCCCGCGGGCGACCTTGCGGTGCAGGAAGCCGTCGGCCGCATCATGCAACTGGGCGCGCGGCCGAGCGAAAAAGAGGCGCGCGAACTCGCCGAACCCTGGCGCCCCCACCGCGGCGCCGCGGCGATCTTCAGCTGGCACTGCTACAATATGGATGTGATCTAGGGACCGCGTGCGCCCTCTGCTTCGCCCTTCCCGCGAAGACGGGGCCATCGGTGGCAGAAATCTTTACCGGACGAGGATTGCCTGAATTACGCCGCGACTGCTGCCATGGCGGCAGGCGTGTCCAGGGCGTCGCGCAGCGCGGCCAGCCGAGAGCGACTGACCGGCAGGGGCGTCCCTTCGTTCAGGCGCAGCCGCCAGCGATCGCCGTCGCGCTCCAGCCGTTGCACCCGGGACAAGTTGGCGATCACCGACCGGTGAATGCGCTGGAAGCTCGCCGGCAACTGGTCCGCAAGCCCGTCGAGGCGCGCGGCATGCAGAAGGCTGCGGCCGCCGGTCAGTCGCAACTCGACATAGTCGTCAGCCCCTACCACGGCGAGAATCTCGGCGATCGGTACGAGTTCGACGCCGCGCGCCGAAGCCACCGTCAGGCGATCAGGTCGGCTGGCTGCGCGTGTCAGCGCGGCCTCGCGATTGCGGTCGTCCCGGCTCAGGCGCACGACCTCGACCATCAGCAGCGGCAGGATCAGGCCCGCCACGAGCAGGAAGTAAGAGAGATCGATGAATCCCTCGGGAAGGCCGAGGGCCAGAGCGAGGAACAGTAGCAGATAGGCAAGGGTCGGCCGCGCGCCGGGAAGTCGCCGGCGCACCCCGACCGCGGCCGGTAAGGCGGCAAGTGCGACCCCCGCGATGAGCACCCATATCGTCTTCGCATCGAAGCCCGGCAATAAGGCCGTCGCGGTTACCGGACCAAGCGAGAGGCCGATCATCGCGCGGCTCGCCTTGGGCCAAAACCGGGTGGAGACGTAGCGCACCAGCAGGATCGCGAAGATCGCCGCCAGCACCCATATCGCACCAAGCCGCCAAGCATGGAGCGGGTAGGAATAGTCGATCAGCGTCCGCAAGCTTTCGACGATAGCCTGTACGGCCGCAACGCCTGCCATTGCAGTCAGGGTGAGGCTGGTCCCGGTCCGACGCATGGCGTGGATAACCCCGAAGCCGAATGCCGCAGCCAGCAACGCGCCCGCTGCGAGGAAGGTGACAGCGAGAGGCGCGATGCGCGGCGGGTACGGATAAGGCAAGACGGCAATGGCACTCATCGGGCGTGCGAAATGCAGGCCGCCGTGAAAGGATGACAGGCGCAGCACCAGCAGATTCTCACCGGGCCGCCAGGCAGTTTCACGGATGGGGAAGATCGCCTGATAGCGCCCCGGCGTCTCATCCTGCTTCGTGGAGCCGGGGCGGCCGTTCGCGCCGAGACGCCGGCCGTTAAACCAGACCTCCGACGAGGCGATCCCGGCAATATAAAGAACCCGCGGGCGAGCATCCGTCGGAGGCTGGACGATGGATCGGATCCAGATTTCCCGGCCTTGCGGATCGATGAAATCCGGAGTCGGGCGACAGTCGCTGAGCTTCGGGCCAGCCAGCCCGGTCACGCCGCGACAGGCTTGCCACGAGATATCGCGGGCCTGGGCCGGGGACATGAATATCGTCACGAGAAGGGTGAGGAGCAGGATTCGCCACATGCCTCCCCTCTAGGCAGCAGTTCGCCGAGATGCACTGCCATTCACCGATCAGGGCGCATAATTGACCGGGCCGGGGTAGACGAGCGGGCCGTGAACGGATCAACCGAGGGCAGGACCTGATAGAGCCATACGCAATCGCCCCCCCTCAAGCCTTGGATCACCTGATAATGCTGAACAAAATTTCCGCCGCAATCGGCCTGATTGCGATCATGGGCGGCCTTGCCGACAGCGCAGCCGCCCGCACAACGCCGATCACGGAAGCGGACCACAAGAGAGTCGCGATCGAACAGCTGATCCAAAGCGAGATGACCGCTCGCCGTATTCCGGGGCTCCAGCTGGCGATCGTGCAGCATGGCAAGATCATCTTCACC
>JAGHZY010000001.1:65555-217221 GCA_017745175.1 Sphingopyxis sp.
GCGCTTATGGCCAATCCGACGTCAAGACCGCGAAGCCGGTGACCGAACGCACCGTCTTTGGCATCAATTCGATCAGCAAGGCCTTTACCGGCGTCGCGGCGATGCAGCTTGTCGAGGCCGGAAAGCTCGATCTCGATGCATCGGTGACGAAATATCTCGATGGCCTTCCGCCATCGTGGAAAGAGATTACCGTCCGCCAGATCCTGACGCACACATCCGGCCTGCCCGAGATCATTGACGACAATACGCGGTTGATCGACGGTGCCGAGCCCGAAGCCGCTTGGGCGAAGGTGCAGGAATTGCCTCTGAAATATGTGCCCGGGACGCAATATGCCTATAATCAGACCGGCTATGCCCTGATGGGCAAAATCATCGAGAAGCTCTCCGGCAAGCGCTTTGTTGATTTCGTGCGCGTCGGGCAGTTCAGGACGGCGCGCATGAAGCATGCACGCTTTGGCCATGCCGCCGATACCGTACCCGAGCTGGCTCCGCTCCATACCTATCTGACGCTGCAGATTAAGGATATGCGGACCGTCGGCGTCGAACGCAGCGAGACTCCGATTGCGCGCCATGAGGCGTGGCCGGATTATATGCATCCCACCGGCGGGGTTCAGGCGACGGCCGGAGATCTGGCCGCATGGGTTATCGCGCTGCAGAAGCACAAGCTGGTCAGCGAAAAGGGCCTCGAACAGCTCTGGACGCCGCAGCAACTGCCCGACGGAAGTTATCGCGGTTTCAACAAGACCATCAATGGCTATGGGCTGGGCTGGCCCGTCATACGCCGTCCGGATCATCCGGCGATCGCGCCCACGGGCGGCGATCGCGCGGCCATCTTCATCTATCCCCAGGACGACCTTACGGTGATCGTTTTGACGAACCTGATGGGCGCTTCGCCCCAGAAGTTCGTCGACAAGATTGCTGCTCTCTATGTCCCCGGCCTGACGGCCCAAAATTGACGGTAGCGCAGGGCGCCATGCGCGGCCCCGTGCATTCCGCCCGTCATGCTCCGGGTCCGCTGGATCGGCGCAACAAAAAGGCCGGGTGGATCGCTCCACCCGGCCTTTTGCTTCGCCTCGGGAAAGGCTTATTCCTTGGCAGCAGCCTTTTTGGCCGGAGCCTTCTTGGCAGCAGCCGGCTTTTCCTCGGCCTCCGCCTTCGGAGCGGCCGCCTTCTTTGCCGGCGCCTTCTTGGCAGGCGCTTCCTCAGCCGTGGCCTCTTCCTTCACCGCGTCCTTCTTGGCGGCCGGCTTCTTCGCGGCCGCCTTTTTGGCGGGCTTGTGGTCGTGGTCATGGTCGTGGCCGCAGCCGGGGCCATGGACGTGGCCATCGTCGTCGGCCTCGATCGCGGCCTCGATCTCTTCGCGCGTCACTTCGCGGTCGCTGATCTCGGCCTTTTCGAACAGGAAGTCGACGACCTTGTCTTCATACAGCGGGGCGCGGAGCTGCGCCGCGGCGAGCGCGTCCTGCTGGACATATTCGACGAAGCGCTGGCGGTCTTCGGGGCGATACTGCTGCGCCGCCTGCATCACGAGGCGCTGCATTTCCTGCTGCGACACCTGCACGCCATGCGCCTGGCCGATTTCCGAGAGGAGCAGGCCGAGACGGACGCGGCGCACCGCGATGTTGCGATAGTCGTCGCGGTCGTTCTCGAGCTCGGCCTTCGCCGCTTCGGGATCTTCCTCGTGGCTCGCTTCATGCTCCAGCTGTTGCCAGATCTGGCTGAATTCGGCCTCGACCATCGTCGGCGGCACTTCGAAATCGTGCGACGCGGCGAGCTGGTCGAGCAGCTTGCGCTTCATATAGGTGCGCGTCAGGCCGTTCAGCTCCTGCTCGACCTGATCCTTCATCAGCTCCTTGAGCTTGTCGAGGCTTTCGAGGCCGAGCGACTTCGCGAACTCGTCGTCGATCTTCGACGCCGCGGGAACCTTCACTTCCTTCACCGTGACGGCGAATTCGGCGGGCTTGCCCTTGAGGTTCTCGACCGGATATTCGTCCGGGAAAGTGACCTTCAGCACCTTTTCGTCGCCGACCTTGGTGCCGACGAGCTGGTCTTCGAAGCCCGGGATCAGCTGGCCCGAACCGATTTCGACCGCCATGTCCTCGCCCGTGCCGCCGTCGAAGGCGACGCCGTCGACGCTGCCGGCGAAGTCGATGATCACCTGGTCGCCAGTGGCGGCCTTCTTCGTCTTCGGCGCTTCCTCGAAGCGCTTCATCTGCGCAGCGAATTCCTCGATCTTGGCCATCACGGCCTTGTCGTCGGCGGGAACGGTCAGACGCTCGAGCTTCAGCCCGTCGATCGACGGGGTTGCGATGTCGGGCAGCACTTCGAGGCTGACGGTCAGCTCGGCGTCCTTGCCGGTTTCATAACCGTCGTCGAGCGCCACGGCGGGCTGCAGCGCGGGGCGAAGCTTTTCCTTCGTCATCAGGTCGCGCACGCCCTGATCGATCGCCTTGTTCAGCGCGTCGGCCGACAGCGCCGGGCCGTGCATCTTGCGGATCAGGTTCGGCGGAACCTTGCCGGGGCGGAAGCCGGGCATGCGGACGGTCGGGGCGATGCTCTTCACCTCGTCGTCGACGCGCGCGTCGATATCCTTGGCGGTGATGGTGACGCGATATTCGCGCTTCAGGCCTTCGTTCAGCGTTTCGACGGTCTTCATTGCCTTGGTCTTATCCTTGCTCAAAATCTCGTATCGAACCCCGCCGGAGCGGCGGAGTTCCCCATGATCCCGGCCTGCATTGCAGATTGGTGCGGGCGAAGGGACTCGAACCCCCACATCTTGCGATACTGGTACCTAAAACCAGCGCGTCTACCAATTCCGCCACGCCCGCAGGTGTTTTCGGCCGGGTGCACGAAATCGCGCGCTGCCGCGCACGCCCGTGCGGGCCGCGCGGGGCTATAGCAGACGCATCGCCGAGGGCAAGGGCACAAAGCCCCCTGTTCCGCGGGCGGAACGTGTTCGATGCCCGCCGCCGGAACATGCGCGGAGCCCGTTCGTTGGTTAACCCGAGGAGAGCGACAATGACAAGCAGCCCCGACCCGCTTCCCAAGCCGAAGCCCGATACGATCGAACCGCAGGCGCCGCCCGAAAAGCCGATACAACCGACCCCGTTCGAAGACCCCGCCGGCCAGCCAAACGAAATCCCCGGCAGCCCCGGTGGCGGCGATATCGACGAACCCGGCCGCGGGCCGAGTGAAGTCCCGCCGCAGGAGATTTGACTGCCAGTTCCCGTCAGTGGCGCTGACGAACGGCTTGGCGCCTGTGCAGCACTGCGGGCGCTGAGTGCTGCTCGCGCTCCCGACCGGCGCCCATGGGGCCGATATTGTTCCGCATCGAAACAAAAAGCGCTTGCAAAGATTTAGGCGCCGATTAGCAAACCGACCCATCCGATCCTTCGGGCCGGATATGGGGGTTCGCAGAAATGCGTTTAGGGGGATGGGCCACCGGTATCCCGGTGGCCGCTTGCTGGAGTGCGGCGTTCGGGGCGAGCGCAGCAGCCGAGCCGGGCGTCGTTGACGCGCCGGTCCTTGCCGCTGTCGAGAGCCCGCCGCCGCCCGCCGCCGTCATCGCGTCCGAAGCACCCGCAATCGCCGCGACGCTTGCCGCCGGCACACCGGTCTTCGTCATGCTCGACGCCGATCTCTCGACGATGACCGCGAAACTCGGCGACCGCTTTCCCGTCGTCGTGCTCAACGATGTCGTCGAGCGCGAGACGATCGTCATTCCCAAGGGCGCAACCGGCCATGGCGAGGTCACCTTCACGACCAACAAGGGCGCGTTCGGCAAGCCCGGTATCATCGGCATCACGCTCCGCCAGTTGCAGATCGGCGGCCGCCAGTTCGCGCTCAGCGGGCGCTATCGCGAGGAGGGCGCAAACAACAATGGCGTCACCGCCGCGGCGATGTTCACCGTCGGTGTCTTCTCGGCCTTCATCAAGGGCAAGCCCGGCGTGATCCCGCGCGGGCGCGAGCTCAAGGCGCGAACGGGCGAACCCATCGCCTTCACGATCGGCATCTCCGCCACGCCGCCACCGCCGGTCGCCAGCACGGCAATCCTTGTCGCGCCGCCGGACCGGGCAACCCCGGAGGCCACCGCATCAGCGCCCGCAACAATCGAAATCCCGACCGACAATCCGGAACAGGGCAAAACAGGAGGACAGGAATGAAATTTACATCCGCAAGGGCGATGCTCGCGACGGTCGCCGCATCGTGCATCGCCGTCGTACCGGCGATCGCGCAGGACAGCGAGGCGTCCAAACCCGCCGTCGAGGCAACCGCCGGTGCCGAAGGAACTGCCGACGCGGCAACCGCAGCCGAAGAGGCAATCGCCTCGGCTGCAACTGTCGCGGCGCCTGCGCCGACCTGCGAGCTCCATATCTTCCCGACCCTCGAAGGCCAGGCAATGACCACCGGCTGGCTGTCGGGCTTCGGCATCGTCGGCGCGGTCGCCGATGCGGCGTCGAACAAGAACCGCAACATCAGCGACGCCGACTATCTCAAGGACGCGCTCGGTCCGCAGATGCAGATCGACGCGCTCAACTCGATCAATGTCGTCGAGGCGCTCAAGCTGCCGCCGTCGCAGGTCATCTTCGAAACGCCGATCGCCGATCGCAAGATCACGACGAAGGCCGCAACGCGCCTCAGCGCGTCGAAGGCGTCCTGCTATGTCGAACTGGTGATCACGCAGAATTTTTACACCAAGAAGGCAATCTATGGCCGCTCGCTGAACAACCGCTTCATCGTCAAGGATTTCCGCACGGGCAAGGACAAGGCCGCGCTCGTTAAGGGACGCGGCGGCAATGGCCTCGAGCATTTCCCGCCGAAGACGACCGACGAGACCGAAGCGGCCGAAACCGAGCTGCGCGAAGTTTTCGTCAGGAACTTCCTCGAATTCGCCAAGGGCGTGAAATAGGCGCCGCGCGGCGGGGCGGTTTCCGCTGTCCCGTCGCACCCTTCTTCCTTTCAGCGGAGCCCGTCGTGCGCGCCCTCACCAGCCTCCTCCTCGCCGCAATCCTTGCGCCGCTCCCGGCGATCGCCGCGCCGAAAGCGCCCGACGCGCCCGCCACGCTTGCCGAGCCCTATCGCCGCGTCGATGGCGGCCGTGCGGTGCAGATCGGCCTTGCCCAGACGCAGATCGAAACGAGCATCGAGATCGGGCGGGTCGCCGCCTCGACCGGCGGCGACCTGATTGGCGCGCTGATCGTGTCGGGAATGGACGACAAGCGCGAGCGGCTTGCCGATTCGGCGACCGAACGCGCCAATGCGGCGGCAGCGCCGCTCCGCGACACGCTGCGCGGTTTCGACGTTGACGCGCTCGCGCTGTCGACGACGCGCGCCGCGCTCGCACAGCCCGACTGGTTCCGGCCGGAAACATTCGCGGCGACCAAGGACGTCTCGCCCGCCAGCCGCAGCGCCTTCGCCTTTGCCGCGACGACGCCGCAGGTCGTCTTCGTTACGTACCGCTATACATTGTCGCCGGATTTCACCCAGATCCGCGTGATCGCCGAAATCGCGCTGGAGGCGAAGCCTCCGGCCAAACGGCGCAATATTGTCTCGCCCCCACTCTACCGCCAGACGGTGTCGAGCATCGTCCAGCTCGGCAAGCGCAGCTACGACCATCATGAAAATGTCGCGCGGTGGAACGCCGACGACGGCAAGCTCGCCAAGGCTGCGCTCGCCGCCGGTTTCGGCGAAGTGGAACGCCTGATCCCCTATGCGCTCGCCCTTACCCCCGCCGATATCAAGGCCTTCACCGCGAAGGACCGCGAAAAGGGTTTCGGCGCGGGTTTCTACGGCCCGCTCATCCGGCGCGACGACGCCGACCACGCGAACCTGCTCCTGTGGGCAAAGGACGGGCTTATCCACATCCGGACATTGCCCGGCAGTTAGGGCACAACGCGCCGTTCGACGACGCCGTCGAGCATCGCCGTCAATGCCGCGGCATCGTGCCAGCGCCCGGCCACCATCACCCCCATCGGCGACCGCAGCGCCGCAGGCCTTTCGAGCGGATTGTCCGCCACCAGCAGCAGGTCGGCGCGATAGCCCGGCGCGACGACCCCGAACTTCTCCGCTCCCGGCACGGTTTTCGCGATGAATTCGCCCGGCGTGCGCGTCGCCGCCGACAGCGCCTGCCACGGCGTCAGCCCCGCCGACAGCATCGCGTCGATTTCGCCGTGCAACGCAAAGCCCGGTACCTGTCCGGGGATCGTCGGCGCATCGCCGCCGGCGATCAGCGGCACGCCAGCGTCCGCCATCGCCTTCACGAAGCGCGCCTCGAACGCCACGCGCCGCGACAGGTCGACCGCCTTTTTCTGATAGCCCGACCGCGCCCAGTCGATGCGGTCGCCGGGCGACAGGTAACGCGCCTCGGGCGCCGCCAGATATGCCTTCACCACGTCGGGCTTGCCGAACTGCGCCGCGATCGTGCGATAGTTGAACAGGTCCGACGTGACGAAGGCGCCATGCGCCTTCACCAACGCGATCGCGTCGGCGATCCGTGCGTCGGCGGGCGGCGCCTGCTGGTCATCAGCGGGCGGCTCCGGAAAGAAGCCGTAAAAGAATTCCTCGACGTGCGCGACCATCGCTTGCCCCGCTGCGAGCTGCTTCGCGAGGCCGACCGCCTTTACATTATGCCCGACGATCGCGATCCCCTGCGCCTTCGCTTCGGCCGCCAGCGCGGCGAAGGCTTCGGCCGACAGGTTCGTATAGACCTTGATGAAGCTGTAGCCGTTCGCCTTCGCCAGCCGCACGATTGCACGCGCCTCGTCGGGCGTGCGCACGACGAGATGACCATATTGCGGATCGCCATCGACGACGAACGCGACAAAAATCTGCGGCCCCGCGATATCGCCCTTCACGACGCCCGCCCGGGTGCGTCCGACGAAGGCGTTGGTCGCCTCGCCCATGTTGAGCATCGTCGTCACGCCGTTCGCGAGCAGCAGCGACAGATCGTCGCGCGACGTCACATGATTGTGCATGTCGGCGAGCCCCGGCATCAACCAGGCGCCCTTGCCGTCGATCACCGGCGTTCCGGCGGGCAGCTTCGCCCTGATCCCGATGCTCGCGATCCGCCCGTCGGTCACGATCACCGTGGTGCGCGGGATCACGCGCTCGCTGTCCATCGGCACGACGTTGACATTCTCGAAGACGACCGTCTCGGCACGCGCGAGCATCGCGCAGGCCAGCATCAGCCACAACGTCAGCAGCGCGCGAAGCGTCCGCCGCATCGCGTCAGCCGGCGCAGAAGGCGGCAAAGCGTGCGATCGCCTGCCTGCCCGCCGGCGTCGCCGCCATGTCGGTCGCGTCGCCGTCGGCGGTCATCCGCAGCCAGCCGTTCGCAGCAAAGGCCCTGAACAGCGGCGACGTTGCGGGCATCTCCTGCGCCGTGAAAGTCGGCAGCTCGTCGGCATCGGTCGTCCCCGTCAGCCGCACGCGCTGGTCACCCGATTCGAGCTCGATCGCCGTCAGATCGGGCGCACCGCCCGAAATTCCCGCAAAGACGCGGTCGCCGCCTTCCTCGCAGGTGAAGTTCAGCGGCTGATCGTCGGTGCCGTCCACCTCATAGGCGAGGATCGCGTCGTGGACCGGCGCCTCGTCGTTGACGCGCATCGCCCAGTCATAGCCATCGTTCACCGCGGGGGCGCCCGCGGCACTCGCCGCCGCGCCCGTCGCCAGTGCCAATATGCCGCAAACCGGAACCAGAAGCCGCTTCATCATCATCCATCCTTCGCTGTCATTATGCCCTGATTTCAACGCTCATGACAGCGAAGTCGCTGAATGCCTGTGAACCGGATCACCCGGCGGTCAGCCGAGCGCCTTTTTCAGCAGTTCGTTGACCACCTGCGGGTTCGCCTTGCCCTGCATCGCCTTCATCGTCTGGCCGACGAAAAAGCCGAACAGCGCTTCCTTGCCGCCCTTATACTGCTCGACCTTGTCGGCATTGGCGGTCAAAATCTTGGCGATCTCGGCCTCGATCGCGCCGGTGTCGCTCGTCTGCTTCAGCCCGTCGCGCTCGACGATCACGCCCGCCGCGTCGCCGCTTTCGAGCATCTTTTCGAACACCTGCTTGGCGATCGTGCCCGAAATCGTGCCGTCGGCGACGAGGCCGAGCAGTTCACCCGCCTGTGCCGGCGTGACCGGGCAATCCCCGAAGCTCTTGCCGAGACGGTTGAGCGCGCCGAACAGCTCGCTCGTCACCCAGTTCGCCGCAGCGACCGGCTTCGCGCCGGTTTCCAGCAGCGTATCGAACCACAGCGCACTCTCGACCTCGGCGGTCAGCACGTCGGCGTTATAGGCCGAAATCCCTGCCGCCAGATAGCGCGCGCGCTTGGCGTCGGGCAGTTCGGGCAGACTTTCACGGCACTCGGCCAGAAACGCGTCGTCGAGTTCGAGCGGCAACAGGTCGGGATCGGGGAAGTAGCGATAATCATGCGCATCTTCCTTCGAGCGCATCGAGCGCGTCTCGTTACGGTCGGGGTCGTAAAGCCGCGTTTCCTGCACCACCGTGCCGCCGCTTTCGAGCAGTGCAACCTGGCGCTTTGCCTCGCCCTCGATCACCGCCATCACGAAGCGCACCGAATTGACATTCTTCGTCTCGGTGCGCGTGCCGAACTCGTCGCCGGGCTTGCGGACCGACACGTTGACGTCGGCGCGCATCGAGCCCTCTTCCATATTGCCGTCGCACGACCCGACATAGCGCAGGATCGAGCGCAGCTTGCGCACATAGGCGCCGGCTTCCGCGGGCGAACGCATGTCGGGGCGCGAGACGATCTCCATCAGCGCGACGCCCGAGCGGTTGAGGTCGACGTACGACATCGTCGGATGCTGGTCGTGCATCAGCTTGCCGGCGTCCTGCTCGACATGGATACGCTCGATGCCGATGCGCTTGGCCTCGGGAATCCCGGCCTTCTCATCCTCCTCGATCGTCAGCGAGCCTTCGCCGACAAGCGGATGATAAAGCTGCGAAATCTGGTAGCCCTGCGGCAGGTCGGCGTAGAAATAATTCTTGCGGTCGAAGCGCGACCATTTGTTGATCTCGGCCTCGATCGCCATGCCGGTGCGCACCGCCTGACGGATGCACTCGCGGTTCGGCACCGGCAGCATGCCCGGCATCGCGGCGTCGACGAGCGACACCTGCGTGTTCGGCTCGGCCCCGAACGCCGTCGCGGCGCCCGAGAACAGCTTGGCGTTGGAGGTGACCTGCGCATGGACCTCGAGGCCGATCACGACCTCCCACTCGCCGGTTTCGCCCTTGATGCGATAGTCGCTCATCAAAACACTTCCAGTTCAACTTTGTCGTGATCACTCTCGAACTCGATTATCGCCGCTTCATATGGCGCATGATCGGAAAAAATGTCGATGTGATCGCCTGACGAAAATGAGATTCTAAGCCTTAGTTCATCCAACAATATGGCGCTCTTCGGCGTTTGACCGACGAGTAGCCAAACCGGTGCATTCGGAGGCTCTTCAATCCAGTCATAGTTCTTCCCATTGATGAAGAACGAAGCCTTGAAGAAACAAGCGACGCGCTTGACGCCTTCAAAAGCAAACTGAAAATCATGCCTGCCCAAGCCAATCCAATGGATCGGCTCGCGACCGCACAACCGGTCAAGACGAAGGGCTACGTCCTCCGTAAATGACCGCATCTTACCACCACTTCTCGGCGCGGGCATTGAAGCCCGCGCGTTCCTCGATCGCCAGCCCCGCGTTCAGAACGCCCTGCTCGTCGAACGCCTTGCCGATGATCTGCAAACCCAGCGGCAGCCCTTCACGGTTCAGCGCCGCGGGGACCGACATCGCCGGCAGCCCCGCGAGGCTCGCGGGCACCGCGAACACGTCGTTCAGATACATCGACAGCGGATCGGCGGTCTTTTCACCGAGCCCGAACGCCGCCGACGGCGCGGTCGGCGCGAGGATCACGTCACACATCCCGAACGCCTGCTCGAAATCGCGCGCGATCAAGGTCCGCACCTTCTGCGCCTGCGTATAATAGGCATCGTAGAAGCCGGCCGACAGCACATAGGTGCCGATCATGATGCGGCGCTTGACCTCGGGCCCGAAGCCGTCGGCGCGCGTCGCGGCATACATGTCCTGCAGACCCGCCTTTTCGGGCAGGTCGCGCAGCCCGTAGCGCACGCCGTCATAACGCGCGAGGTTCGACGACGCCTCGGCCGGCGCAATGATATAATAGGTCGGCAGCGCATATTTGGTGTGCGGCAGGCTGATCTCGACGACCTCGGCCCCCGCATCCTTCAGCATCGCGATGCCGGCATCCCACATCGCGTCGATCTCGGGATCGATGCCTTCGAGGCGATATTCCTTGGGAATCCCGACTTTCTTGCCTTTGAGATCGCTCGACAAAGCCGCTTCCCAATTGGGAACCGCCATGTTCAGGCTCGTCGCGTCCTTCGGGTCGAAGCCCGCCATATTCTCGAGCATGATCGCGCAGTCCCTGACGTCGCGCGCCATCGGCCCCGCCTGATCGAGCGAGCTTGCGAACGCCACAATGCCCCAACGCGAGCAACGGCCATAGGTCGGCTTGATCCCCGAAATGCCTACAAAGGCTGCGGGCTGACGGATTGAGCCGCCGGTGTCGGTCCCCGTCGCCGCGGGGCAGAGCCGCGCCGCAATCGCCGACGAAGACCCGCCCGACGACCCACCCGGCGCGAGCGCGGCGTTGCCGCCATCGTTGCGCTTCCACGGGCTGATCACATTGCCGAAATAGCTCGTCTCGTTCGATGACCCCATCGCGAACTGGTCGAGGTTGAGCTTGCCGAGCATGCCGCAACCCGCGTCCCACAATTTCTGCGACACGGTGGACTCGTAGCGCGGCACGAAACCTTCGAGCATATGGCTCGCGGCGGTCGTCTGGACGCCGTTCGTCGCGAACAGATCCTTCATCCCGATCGGCACGCCCGACAGCGGCTTCAGCGTCCCCGCCGCGCGGTCGGCATCGGCCGTCTTAGCCGCCGCAATCGCATGCTCGGGCGTCTCGACGATGAACGCGTTGAGCGCCTTCGCGCCCGCGACATTGGCGTTGAACGCCTCGGCAACCTCGACGGCGGAAAAATCGCCCGCACGGTGCCCGTCGCGGATACCGGCGACGGTCAGGTTAGTCAGATCGGTCATTATTCGATTACCTTGGGAACGCCGAAAAAGCCGTGCTGCGGCGCCGGCGCATTGGCGAGAATATCGTCGCGGCGGTTGCCGCCGGTCAGCGGGTCGGCGTCGACGACATCGTCGCGCAACCGCAGATGGTTCGGGATCACCGCGGTCATCGGCTCAACCCCGGTCACGTCGACCTCGCCGAGTTGCTCGACCCAACCGAGGATGCCGTTGAGTTCGCCTTCCATCGCGGCGGCTTCGGCGTCGCTGATCGCGATGCGCGCCAGCGACGCGATTTTCCTTACTGTTGCCTGATCGATTGACATGATCGCCCTAACTTTAACGAAGCCGCGCCGCTAGCATCCTGCCCCGCGTGCTTCAAGGTGCGGCTATTCGAAATCGCCGCCCACCGGCTTGCCGTTCACGAAAATCTGGCGGCGCGTCACCGTCCGCACCTCGACTGCGCCCTTTTCGACGTCGTCGGCGCTCAGTTCGCGGCGCTTCTGTTCGGCGGGGTCGCTTCCCCCGTAATAGTCGTTCCATTTCTTCGTCGCGGGATCGATGGCGAAGTGGAACAGCATACCGCCATTCGAAACGACAGCGACGCGGCCGTCGCCGACCCATTGCGCGATACAGGGCGCCGTCCGGCAAAGGCTCCGCTGGTCGAGCAAAGCATAAAGCTCGGGGGGAAGCGTCCGCGCCGCGGGGAAGACACGCACTTTCTCCTCGATCCTGCGCGCGCCAAAGGCCGCGTCGCGCGGCGTCATTTCCTCGCTGTCGCGATCGAGCGTCCAGCGGTCCTGCGCCTTCAGCGCCCAGCTCGCGAGGCCCGCTTTCGTCTTGTCGACCGACTTCGCCATGTCCGCCAGCGCCGCGCGCCCTTCGGGTCCGAAATCGAACGCCAGCGCCGCCCAATCGAACTTCTCGACCGGCGTCGCGCCCGATTTCAGCCGCGCGAGCTGGTCGCGCGCCGAAATCGCCCCGAAATCGAGGATCGGCAGCGCGAGAAAGAGCGCGAGCAGCGCGAGCCCGATCGCAAGTTTCTGCTGCAGGGGGCGCAGCATATCGTCGAAATCGCGCCGCCCCTTCACGACCGCCCACAGACCCGCGATCCCATAAGCGAGCGCGATCATCGCCGCGATCACGCCCCAGATGCGCTCGGGGGTCCAGCCGTACTGGATCACGCGCAAATGCATCGAATAGAAAGCGATTCCGGCGAGCGGCAGCACCGCGACCGCGAGCACCGGTGCCGCCCAGCGCAGCGTCGGGTTCGTCGCGCGGTCGTCGCTGCCGTTGCCGATCACCGCATTGGCGAGCAGCACCGCGAACGCCGCCGCGCCCATCATCACCGCTGCGGTCGAAAAGCCCGAATCCCACAGCTTCTGTAGCCCCGTCCCGGCGAGCGAGAGCAGGAAGAGCACCAGCGCCACCGCGAGCACCGGCGCGAGCACCGCGAGGACGATCATCACCAGCCGCTGCAAGGTCGACACCAGCCGGTCGCGCTCGCGCAGCAGCCCGACCACGCCGCCGAACGCCGCACCCGCGAGCATCCATCCGAACCATTCGTCATTGAGCAGGTCGAAGATCAGGTTGATCCCGATCAGCTTGAACATCTGCCCGATCAGCACGGTGAGCAGAAAGGTGATGCCGACGAACGCGAGGCTCGCCGCGCCGATCACCGCGTCAGTCCACGCATGGCTGTGCAATCGCGCATAGGGCATCTGCCACAGCTTCCGGAACCGCCAGTCGGGCGCGACATCGCGCCGCGTCTGGAACAGCGGCGTCGCGACGAGTACCGCGAGGATTCCCGACCAGAAGGGCCATTCGATCGGCGATCCGCCGAAATTATACCCCGCCGAATGCCAGGTGATCAGCCCCATCACCGCGCCCCACAGCAGCGCGAACCCCAGCGCCCAGTGCCAGCGACGCAGTTCGACCCCCAGCACGAAGACGGTGGTTCCGATCGCGACGAATGCCGCGAGCGCGTCGAGCAGCGGCGCGGGCTCGGCGACATATCGCCGGTCGACGAACATATGGATGGCAAGGCCCGCGAGCGCGCAGATCGCGGCCATGATCCACGGGCGAAGCGGCCACGGCGGATCATTGCCGTCGAGGCGCGCGGAAGCACGCGGCGAATCGGCGGCGGGTTCGGTGCTGTCGGTCATGACCGAAAGCCTATCGCGTAACCGCGCCATGCTGAACGAGTTATTTGTCGGGCGCCGCAGGAGCGGCTAGAGGGGGCGTGATACCCGTCTCCCCTCCCCCATGGAGCCCGCATTGGCCCGCAAATTCCTCTACTTCATTGCCGCGATCATCCTCCTCATCCTTGCCGCCGGGGTCGTCTACCAGCTCTTCCCCGGCTGGATTGCGCGCACCGCCTTCGTCCCCAGCACCGAATTCAAGCCGCAGGCCGCGGTTGCGCCCAATGCCTATGACGACCCCAAAATGTGGTTCGCGCGGCCGGGGATGGAGAAGGACCCCTCGGCATGGCGCCCCGCCGCCGACGGCAGCGAAACCCCGGGAACCGAGCTTCCGGGCGAAAAAGCCGCCGCGCCGCTGATCCCGCCCGCGAAGGCCGCCGAGGCGGCAACCGAAACCCCCTTCGAAAAGGGCGACGCCGCGGTCTTCTTTGTCCATCCCACGAGCTATTACAGCCGGTCGAGCTGGAACGCTCCGCTCGAAGACCGCGATTCCGACCATCGCGCCAATCTGTTCGTGCAGGGCATGGCGAGCGCCTTCGCCGACGCCGGCGAGATCTGGGCGCCGCGCTATCGTCAGGCGACGCTCGGCGCCTTCCTCGCCGAAGACCGCGTCACCGCGGGCAAGGCGATCGATTCCGCCTATCGCGACGTCGAACAGGCGTTCGACGCCTTTCTCGCCGCGCAGCCGAAGAACAAGCCCATCATCCTCGCGGGCCACAGCCAAGGCGCACTCCACCTCACCACCCTGCTCCGCACGAAGATCGCGGGCACCCCGCTCGCGAAGCGCATCGTCGCGGCCTATGTCGTCGGCTGGCCGGTCAGCCTCGACACCGACATCGCCGGTCTCGGCCTCCCCGCCTGCCGGACGCCCGAGGAGAAGGGGTGCATCCTCGGCTGGGCGAGCTTCGCCGACCCCGCCGATCCGGCGATGGTCACCGCCGCCTATGACGGAACGATCGGTTTCGACGGCCGCCCGCGCGCGGGCACGCGGATGCTCTGTACCAATCCGCTCACCGGCATTCCCGACACCGAAGCCCCGGCGGCGGCCAATATCGGCACGCTCAAACCCACCGAAGGATTCAGGTCGGGCTCGCTGATCGCGGGCAAGATCGGCGCGAAATGTGACGACACGCGCGGCTTCCTGATGATCGGCGACGCCGAGATCGCGAAAAATTACGTCGTCGCGGGCTATGTGCTCCCCGGCAACAATTATCATGTCTACGACATCACCCTCTTCTGGGCGAACGTCCGCGCCGATGCGCTCCGCCGCCTCGCGACCTATGAAGGCAAGCCGTCGCCGGTGCCGCCGCCGGCGATGCCAACCACGCCGATAACAATTCCGGCACCGCCCGCGCCCAAATCCTAACTCCGTTCGCATCGAGCGAAGTCGAGATGCCCATCGTTTTCGCGCGCCCTCACGGTGTCTCGACTTCGCTCGACACAAACGGCTAGGGATGGTCGCATGATCACCACCGCCGCCCCCGAATTCGCCGCCAGCTTCCCGAACGGTGGCCGTCTCGCGGGGCTCGACGTCGGCACGAAGACGATCGGCGTCGCCTTCTGCGATACCGACTGGAGCTTCGCGACCCCCGACAAGACGATCGTCCGCAAGAAATTCTCCGTCGATCTCGAAGTGCTGAAGGTCCTGATCGCGCAGCACAGCATTGTCGGCCTCGTCGTCGGCCTGCCGCTCAACATGGACGGCAGCGACAGCCCGCGCACGCAAAGCACGCGCGCCTTCGCGCGCAACCTCGCACCGCTCGGCCTCCCGCTCCTCCTCTGGGACGAACGCTGGTCGACCGCCGCGGTCGAGCGCGCGATGATCGCAGCCGATGTCAGCCGCGCCAAACGCGCCGAACGCGTCGACAGTGCGGCGGCGGCCTTCATCCTCCAGGGCGCGATCGACGCCCTGATCCGCCAGTAGCGACGCGTGCTTGACCGAATATGTCGCCTATTGGCTCGCCGCCGCGAACGGCATCGCTTTCGGCCTGATGGTCGCCGACAAGCGCCGCGCCGAAGCGGGGATACGCCGCATCCCCGAATCGACCGTTCTCCTCTGGACCTTTCTCGGCGGCGCCTGCGGCACCGTCCTTGCCGCGCGCCTCGTCCGGCACAAGACGCGCAAGCAACCCTTCGCGACATGGATGCTGATCTGGCTCTGGCTCGATATCGTCCTGCTCGTCCTCTGGTGGCTCGGAATATTGGAGCCGTGGCTCGCCTCCGCGCTTGCCTATTTGCGCGCCGCAACCTAAACGCTCGGCTTTAATGACAAGCGCAAAAACCCGACCCGCCAGCGACTATCCGCCCGGCGGCGATGCCTTTCGCCATCGCCACCTGATCGGTATCGCCCAGCTCACTCCGTGGGAGATTTCCTACGTCCTCGACGCCGCCGAAGAGTGGGTCGACATGAACCGCAGCGGCGCCGCCAAGCATGACGACCGGCTCGCCGGGCTCACGATCATCAACGCCTTTTTCGAAAATTCGACCCGCACCTTGCTCTCGTTCGAAATCGCCGGGAAACGCCTCGGCGCCGACGTCGTCAACATGCACGCCGCGCAGTCGAGCGTGAAGAAGGGCGAAACGCTGATCGACACCGCGATGACATTGAACGCGATGCGCGCCGACGCGATGGTGATCCGCCACGGCAGCTCGGGCGCGGTGCAGCTCATCGCCGACAAGGTCGACTGCCCCGTACTCAACGCAGGCGACGGCCGCCACGAACATCCGACGCAGGCGCTGCTCGACGCGCTCACCATCCGCCGCCGCAAGGGCCGCGTCGAGGGCCTCACCATTGCCATATGCGGGGACGTCCTCCACAGCCGCGTCGCGCGCTCGAACATCCTCGCGCTCACGCTGCTCGGCAACGAGGTGCGCGTCGTCGCGCCGCCGACGCTGACCCCGCCAGCGATCGAGCGGATGCATGTGCGCGTCTTCACCGACATGGACGAAGGCTTGCACGACGCCGACGTCGTGATGATGCTCCGCCTCCAGAACGAGCGCATGGACGGCGCCTACCTGCCCAGCGCGCGCGAATATCACGCACTCTACGGCCTCACGCCGAAGCGCCTCGAAAAAGCCAAACCCGATGCCATCGTCATGCACCCGGGTCCGATGAACCGCGGGGTCGAGATCGACAGCAGCGTCGCCGACGACCCCCTCCGCTCGACGATCACCGAACAGGTCGAAATGGGGGTCGCGGTGCGCATGGCATGCCTCGACATCCTGACGCGCCGCAAGCGGGGAGTCGTCGGATGGAACTGAAGCCGCTCCACATCACGAACGCGCAGTTGATCGACGGCGATACGCCGCGCCCGGGCAGCCTGCTCGTCGCCGGCGGCCGCATCGCCGCGATCGACCCCGCCGAGCTTCCCGAAGGCACCGAGACCGTCGACGCAAAGGGCCAGTGGCTCGCCCCCGGCATCATCGACCTCGGCGTCTTCGCAACCGACAAGCCCGCCTTCCACTTCGGCGGCATCACGCGCGCCGCGCTGATGCCCGACAATGGCCCGCTCGACGGCGCCGGGCTGGTCGAGCGCGCCGCCAAAGGCGGCAAGCCCGACCTCTGGGTCCATCCCCTCGCCGCCGCCACCAAAGGTCTCGCAGGCAAGGAGCTCGCCGAAATCGGCCTGATGAAACAGGCAGGCGCGCGCGCGATCGCGACCGGCCGCGGCCGCATCGCCGACAGCGGCGTGATGCGCCGCGTTCTCGCCTATGCCGCATCGCTCGGTCTCGTCACGATCATCCACGCCGAGGACGAAGGGCTGACGACCGGCGCGGTCGCGACCGACGGCGAGATGGCGACGCGCCTCGGCCTCGCCTCCGCCCCCGCCATCGCCGAGACGATTGCGATTGCGCGCGACCTCGCGCTCGTCGAGGAAACCGGCGCGCCCGTCCATTTCCGGCAGGTCACGACCGCGCGCGGGCTCGATCTGATCCGCGCCGCGAAGGCGAAGGGGCTCCCCGTCCTCTGCGGCATCACCCCGGCGCATCTCATGCTCTCCGATACCGCGATCGGCGATTTCCGTACCTTCGCGCGCCTGTCGCCGCCGCTCCGCAGCGAGGACGACCGCCACGCGTGCCTCGCCGCGATCGCCGACGGCACGATCGATATCCTCGCCTCGGGGCACGACCCGCGCGGGCCCGAGGACAAGCGCCTGCCCTTCGCCGAGGCGCTGCCCGGCATGGCGGGCGCCGAAACCCTGCTCGCGCTCGGCCTTGGCCTTGTGCGCGACGGCCATGTCTCGCCCGGCCGGCTTTTCGAGCTGCTCGCGGGCACTCCCGCCTGCTTGCTCGGCGTCGACGCGGGAAAACTCGCCGTGGGCAAGGAAGCCGATCTCATCCTCGTCAACGACGCCACGCCGTGGCAGGTCGACGCGAAAAAGATGGCCGCATGGGCGGGCAACACGCCGTTCGACGGCATGCCTGTCCAAGGTCGCGCGACGATGATGTGGAAGGGCGGCCAGCGCATCCGCTGACGCGCATGCCGCCCCGTCTCCAACTTCCCGAACGAAAGAAACCGACCTTGCCCGAAATGAAGAGCGACCGGCTCGCGCACGACCTTCTCGACTGGAACAGGCGTCACCTGCTGCACGATGCCGTGCTCAGCGAAGCCGTGATCGGCGAGAAATTCGCTCCCGCCTTCACCGTCTGCGCCAACGGGCGCGTCCACCCCGCGACGCACGCCAATTATCTCGACTTCCTCAACGGTTTTCGCGCGACCATCGCCGCGATCGACTATGCCGTTCACCGGACCGTCACCGAAGAGGCATCGACCGTGCTTGCGATGACCGCAACCATCCGCCGGATTGACGGCAGCATCGAACGTTTCGAGGCCATGCTTCTGCTCGCCTTCGATGCCGACGGGCTCGTGACGCTCTGGCACGAAGTCTATCTCAGGACCGGATAGCCGCCTGTGCCTCTCCTGGCGCAATAACGGCACCACCAGCTCCTTCCGCGTACAAAAATGAAGCCCGCCGGCAAGCCGGCGGGCTTCAAGAGAGCAAGATGGCCTTGGTTCCATCTTCCTCGGGTCGCACCCGTTCAATGGCCGATTCGGCAGATTGTTTCGCTACCCACGTGAGTAGGAGACAGAATATTTTCATTTTGTCGCATTGCGCTTGCCATCCCGCTTCCCCTCCTCTCCAATGCCCTTGCTGCGGATCTTCTTTGGGGGAAGTGCATGCAGAACGACCCGCGACCGACCTTTCCGACCGACCATAACGCGCCGGCCGAATGGGAAGTGCTCAACGCGCTGATCGGCGAAATCTATGATTCGGTACTCCATCCCGAAAGCTGGAACGAAACCCTCGCGCGCATCACCGGGGCGCTCTGCCCGCTGAGCTGGGAAGCCGCCTTCATCCTCTGGGAAAGCAGCAATCCGCCGAGCGCGCGCTTCGTTGCCGCAACCGGCCTCGCCGCAGGCATCCAGGAAATCTACACGGCGGTCTACGCAGGCCACCACGCCTGGTCGCGCAAGTTCCAGCGCTATGGCAACGGCACCGTCGTCGACAGCTTCGACATCATGACGCGCGAGGAATTCTACGAGACCGAATTCTTCCGCAATTTCCTGAAACCCTATGGCATCGACCGGCTCGTCGGCGTGCTGCTCGACCGCCGCGACGGCGACCGGCTCGGGCTGATGCTCCCCGGCCCCGGCGACCGCAACGTCGAGCGGCTGAAGCGCGGGCTGCGCGTGCTCGCCCCGCATATCCAGCGCGCGATGCGGATCAGCGACCGCATCGCGACGCTCGACCTTGCCGCAGGCGCCGCGCGCGCCGCCGCCGATGCGGCTCCCTTCGCGATCTTCAGCCTTGACGACCAGCTGAACATCCTCGCCGCCAACGCGCGCGCCGCGCGCTACGCGCGTGCGGGCTTTATCCGCACCACGCAGGACCGCTTCGCCTTCGCCCATCCCGCGAGCCAGAAGCGGCTGCTCGACCTTGTCAAAAGCCCCGATCCGGCGGGCCTCGCCTTCCAGACGGTCGGCACTTCGGGCAAGGAATGCCCCGTACTCGTCGCACGCGTTACACGCCAGTCGGCGCAGCAACTCGGCGGCGTCCGCCTCGGCGCCTCGCTGATCGTCACGCTCGGCAGCGCGCCGGGGGAAACGCCGGTCGTCGAAATCGACCGCGTCGCGCAATGGTTCGGCCTGACGCCGGCCGAGGCGCGCCTCGCGGTCGCGCTCGCGCGCGGCGACACGCTGCAG
This sequence comes from Sphingopyxis sp., assembly GCA_017745175.1. Taxonomy (GTDB): domain Bacteria; phylum Pseudomonadota; class Alphaproteobacteria; order Sphingomonadales; family Sphingomonadaceae; genus Sphingopyxis. The sequence goes on from JAGHZY010000001.1 coordinate 85,062, forward strand.
GATTATGCCGCGCTCCGCGCCGTCAGCCTCAACGCCGTGCGCTTCCTGCTCAAAGGCATTTTCCGCAAGACAGGCGCATCGAGCCAGGCGCAGCTCGTCGCGCTGCTCGCGCGCCTTCCGGCCCCCGCAAACGAAAGCTAGGCCGGCCAACGAGAATGTTCTCGTCTGCGATCCCTGCGCCTCGGCGCTAACATGGAATGGTCTGGTGGCAACACCGGACCGAATTCCCCATCGCCCCGAAAACAGAGAGGCGCGGCCTCGCGGCCACGCCCCTCCCCCCTTGTTCCAGAAAATCCGGTTTAGCGCGCGGCGAGCCGCACCGGGTCCGCCTTCGACGCCCACTGGATCGTCTCGCCGCCCATCGTGCGGACGAAACAGGTCTGACCCTGCGCCTTCAGCTGGCTGCAGAGGCTCGTCGCGTCGGCGCGCGACGCGAGGCCGTTGACCGTCAGGCGATAGAAAGTACGGCCATTCACCGTCGCGGCATGGCTCGACGCGGGGAAGCTGGCGAGAAGGCCGTTGCGCTTCTGGAGCGCGCTCCATTTTTCCTTGGCAATGCCGAGGCTGTTATAGGCGCCGAGCTGGACCGCCCAGCCCGCCGGCTTCTTCGCATCGAAACCCATCGCCTTCGGGATCAGCACGGTCGCGAGTTCGAGCGCATGGTTCTGCGCGGGACGGACTCGTCCCTCGCCCTCCATGCGCGGGGCGGCGCGATAGGGTGCGGCATCGGCCAGGATCACCTCGCCCGCGGGCTTCGGTTGCGGCAATTCGGTTACCGGTACGACGCCGTCGGCGTCGCGAACCGGCATCGGCAGTTCGACGCTGCGGATCGCACTGCCCGCGTCAGCGAGGACCGGCGGCGGCGCATAGTCGGCGACCGGCGCGGGATCGACGCTTGCCAGCTGCGCTGCGGGCTCGCCCGCGGCCATTTGCGTGTCGCTGAAATTGCCGAGCGCGAGCCGGACCGGCATGCCGGCGTCCTGCTGCACGGCCGTGCCGATCAGGCTTGCGACGCGCACCTGCGCGTTCGGCTGTTCGGCGAGCTGCGACCATTCGGCCATCCGCGCTTCGAGCTTGGCGGGCGACAGATCCTGCGATGCGATCATCCGCGCCTGCGCCCAACGATCCGACAGCGCGAGCGCGAGCGCAAAATTCTGCCGCGTCCGCGCGTCGGCGTCCTTGGCGCGCGCGGCTTCGTTCAGCACGTAGATCGAGCCTTCGGCATCGCCCGCCAGCGCGAGCGCCAGTCCGAGATCGGACGCCGGCACGGTATCGCGATGCTCGGACAGCAGCGCGATCGCCTCGCGGTTCTTGCCCTGCGCGATCTCGGCAAGCGCGAGCGACAGAATCGTATGATTGTCGGCCACGCCAAGCTCCATCGCTTCGCCGAGCGCCGATGCCGCCGAGGCGAAACGCCCGCTATTGAGATAGGCCTGCCCCAACAGCGCACGATAGCCCGCGTCGCGCGGGCTGCCCGCCACCGCCGCTTCGGCAAGGCTGACCGCCCTGCCCGGCTTCCCGGCATCGAGCGCGACGCGCGCCTGATCGGCCGACTTGGCGGCCACGACGGGCACGCCGGCGGCGCGCGACGGCGCTTCGGCCATCTTGCCCATGCCGCTGCACCCCGTGGCCACGCCCAGAACAAAACCCGAAACGGCGAGATTTTTCAGCATCTTGCGGTTCATGACAGGTCCCCCCTATGTCGTCAGCGCTGTCCGCGCACCGGACGCGCGGCGGGCAAGCGGCTCGCCATCGCGTCGATTTCGGGCAGCGAAGACAGATATTCGTCGAGCAGGTCGGTCAGGATCACCTGCGACGAGCGGTTCGTCACCGCGCTCGCGAGACGCAGGCGCAGATGGCGCTCGGCGTCGAGGCGCAGCGTGAAGGCCGCCTTTTCGCGGGCGCGCAGCGTCCGCGGCGCCCTTTCTTTCTTCGGAGCGGGCGCCGGACGCGCCTCGACCTTGCGCGCCACCGCGGCGACGCGCTCGATCAGCGATTCCTGCTGGCGCACGACCTCGGGAACTTCGGCCTCGAACGGCTCGACACCATAATCGTCTGCCGATGCGGCAAATTCGCCGGCATATTCGCCCGAAAATTCCTGCGCCGGTTCGAGATGCGCGCTATCGTCGACCGCATGTTCGGCCTCGACATTATGCGCCAGCACCGATCCGGTGAGCAGCGGCTTGAGGTCGAGCATCCGCGCGGGCTCGGCCGTCTGGTCGGGATCGACATCATAGCCCATGTCGTTCCAGCCAAGGTCGTCATAGCCCATGCTGTTCAGCGGCGCGGGGCCGCTGCCGAGCGGCTGGCGCCGCATTGCAGGGCGTGCCCCGCCCTTGCGGGCCAGAAGTCCGGCGCTCAGCGATGCGAGGGGTTTCGGTTCGCCCATGGTTCCCGTCCCTCCCGTCACTGGCCAGCGATGCGGCGGCCGAAGCCACCACCCATCGGGCGAACCGCGCCATAATTGCCCTGTGTCGGAAGCGGCGCGGCAAATACGGTCCGGCGGAAATTCTTTTCGAGGCGGTCGTTCATATAGGTCCACAGCTGGCGGATCTCGTCGGCCGAGCGTCCGTTGGGGTCAACTTCCATCACCGTGCGGCCGTCGATCATCGATGCGGCATAGTCGGTGCGGTGGTGCAGCGTGACCGGGGCGACCGTGCCGTGCTGCGACAGCGCGACCGCGGCCTCGCTGGTGATCTTCGCCTTCGGGGTCGCGGCGTTGACGACGAACACCAGCGGCTTGCCCGCGCGTTCGCAAAGGTCGACGGTGGCGCCGACCGCGCGCAAATCATGGGGGCTGGGACGCGTCGGAACGACGATCAGTTCGGAGACCGAAATCACGCTCTGGATCGCCATGGTAATCGCGGGCGGCGTGTCGATGACTGCGAGCTTGAAGCCCTGCTGGCGCAGGATTTCAAGGTCGGAAGCCAGCCGGGCGACCGTCGTCTGCGCGAATGCCGGAAGGTCGGTTTCGCGCTCGTTCCACCAGTCGGCGAGCGAGCCCTGCGGATCGATGTCGATGAGGACGACCGGGCCTGCACCTGCCAGCTGCGCCTGCACCGCGAGGTGCCCGGACAGCGTCGTCTTGCCCGACCCGCCTTTCTGTGAAGCCAATGCCAATACGCGCACTGCGTTACCCCCTCGGAAATCCAATAATTCGGCGAAGGGATGCCATGCGGGGCGCTAAAATTGGGTTAACGATGGTAAAATGAGGGTGAACGACTTCCTCGCACTTATGGTAAACAAGGGCTCAAGACCGACCTGTCCCGAAACGGATCAGGTTTCGAACGTCCGCTTTTGTCGCTAACGCCGTGTTAGCCAATTGGCGCTATAGGTTTCGCGGGGACTGCAGTCGCGGGGTTTACGGACCCGGGCCGGCGCAAGTCATTGGAGAACAAGATGCGCTCATTCCGCACCGCCACCCTGCTGGCCTTGCCGTTCGTCCTGGCATCGACGCTGGCGGCGCCCGCCCGTGCCGACGTCAAGGATGGCGTCGACGCATGGCAGGCGGGCAATTACCAGGCGGCGGTCGCCGAATGGCGCCCGCTCGCCATCGCCGGCGACGCCGATGCGCAGTTCAACCTGGGCCAGGCGTACAAGCTCGGCCGCGGCGTCCCCGCCGATCTCGCGCAGGCCGAAGCCTGGTATCGCCGCGCGGCGAAGCAGGGGCATCTGCAGGCGGAGGACAATCTCGGCCTCGTGCTCTTCACCGCGAACCGTCGCGAAGAGGCCATGCCCTTCATCCTCGCCTCGGCGGCGCGCGGCGAACCGCGCGCGCAATATGTGCTCGGCACCGCGCACTTCAACGGCGATCTTGCCAAACAGGACTGGCCGCGCGCCTATGCCCTTACCAAACGCGCGAGCGACGCCGGGCTCGGCATCGCCTCGGCGCGCCTCGCCCAGCTCGACAGTCTGATCCCGCTCGACCAGCGCCAGCGCGGCCTCGCCATGTTGCCCGAGATCGAGCGTGGCGAACAACAGGCGCGCCTCGCCGCCGTGAACGCCGCCGCGCCGCCGGCGCCCAAGCCCGCGCCCGCTTCGCCCGTGAAAGTCGCCAGCCTCCCCGCCTCGGCACCGGGCACCAGCTACACCCCGCCGCCCGTGATCGGCGCACCCGCCGCCAAGCCCGCGTCCGCACCGATCCGCAGCATCGCCGTGCCGCCGTCGCCCGCGGCCAGTGCAGCCGTAGCAGCAGCCACCGAAGCCACCGCCGAAGCCGTCGCCGCAACCGGCCAGCCCGGCACCACTTACGCGCCTCCGCCGGCCAGCGGCAAACTGCCACCGAAGCCCGAACCCGCGAAGGCCGCACCCGCAAAACCCGCCGCAACTCCCGCGCCGGTTCGCGTCCATAGCGGCGGCGCTGCCAGCCCGTGGCGCGCGCAGCTCGGCGCCTTCGGGGTCGAGACCAACGCGCGCAATCTCTGGACGGCGCTCGAAAAGAAGAATCCGGCCTTCGCCGATCGCCAGCCCTATCTGGTCAAGAGCGGCAAACTCACCCGCCTCCAGGCCGGCGGCTTCGCGAACCGGGGCGAGGCCGAAAGCTTTTGCACCGCCGTACGCAAGGGCGGTCAATCCTGTCTGGTGGTCGACAAATAGGCGGGCGCGCTCAATCGGTGGCCGGCGGCTCGTCCTCTTCGGCCGCCGGATCGTCGACGGGCATCATGAACTTCACCGTTTCGACGCACCCCGACGCACCCTGCGCCGAGGGTGCAACGCGACCACGGCGGACGATGATCATCGCCTGATCGCCGAAATCGGTCGATGGCTGCGCTTCGAGCACCCTCACATTGCCGACTTCACCCCATGGTGCGGTATCGAAAGCGACAATCGCCCATCCCTCGATCGCGCGTTTGCGGTAAGCGGGCGGATAATAGGTGGCGGGGCGCGTCGCCCATTCAACCCTGGCAGGGCAGACCGCATTCGCCGGGCGCATCTGCTCTTCGGCAGGTTTCCCGGGCGCGGCGAGCTTCCCCGCCGACCGCCAATAGGGATATAGACAGCCCGTCCGCGCTCCGCCGGTAAAGCGCGAAGCACGGATCGCCTCGATCGCAGCCGCGTCGAGTTCGTCATTCCCCGTACCCTCGGCGATCCGCACATTGACCGGACGCCCCGTGGCGTCGGTGTCATAGCCGACGAGCGACCAATCGCGCGCGCCGGGCGTCGCCTTCAGCTTCAGGAATTCGGGATGCCCGCTCAGCAGCGCCGTCGGCCTCGGCTTGTCGCGGCAATTGCCGACGGTGCCGATACGGTCCCATCCTTCCTTCGCCAGTTTCGGCCCGGTCGGGTTGATCGAATAGGCGATCACATCGATGAGCGGGGCGTCCGACAGCCGGTCGAATTGCGGCGCATATTCGATCAGGCAATTTTCGCGCTTTGCGCCGGCGGCGAAGCGGCTCGCCGCCAGCGATGGACCGATATCCTGGCCAACCGCCGAAAACTCGCGCGCATCGCGTGCAATCGAATGCGTCCGACCCGCCGCGTCGATCGCGAAACGATAGGACATGGCCCTGACCCGTTGCGGATCGACGAATGCGATATCGACCGCCGGACGGAGCGCCGCTTCCGCGATTGCCACCCCGTCGCAACGTACCTCTCCGGGATTCCACGCCACCATCTGTTGCGGCGATGGTCGTTCATCTCCGGAGACGGAAACCACCGGCGGCGGCGGCACGGTCAAAACAGGCAGGACGAAAAAGAGCAATGCCGCGTTCAACATGATCGAGCCCCCGCAATATCAAGGTCAGACTAGCGCGATTGCGGGGGCTTACAAGATTGAAAAGCAACGATTTGAAAGCTACTTCACCCCAGCCTTCTCGTCGGCGAGCCGCTTTGCGAGCAATTTGCGCGAGCGTTCGGCATAGGCACGGCACGCCCCCGGCCTGTCGCTATACCGTCCCGGCCCCGCATTGTCGGGGTGCGCCGAGATCAGCACGTCGCAGGGCATCGCGTCCATCTTGCGATAGCTTTCATCAAAGCCTTTGACGAACGGCGCGCCGGCCTTCGACGTGAAACGATAGCCCTCGGCCGACACCGGGTTCAGGCTCGCCGCGAAAACGATCGTCTTGCACGCCTCGCCCTCGCACGCCTGCCAGCGCCAGCTCATGCTGCCCATTGTGTGCCCGGGCGTCGCGATCGCGGTAATCGCCGTCTTGCCGAACCTTAGCACTTCACCGTCGCGCACGACGCGCAGGCGGGTGACCGCGGGCCAGCTTCCGCCATAGGCAAGCTGCGGATCGTCCGCGGCGTGCCGCCCCGCGCGCAAGCCCTCGGCCCCGCGCCGGCTTGCCACCACCGTCGCGCCGGTGTCGCGCGCCAGCGCCGCCAGCCCGCCGGCATGGTCGAAATGCGGCTCGGTGCTCAGAATAAATTTGATGTCTCGGGGATCGAATCCGAGCTTGCGGACATTGGCAAGGATCGCCGGCGCTCCCTGCGGCAGCGCACCGTCGACCAGCACCAGCCCGGCACCCGTATCGATCAGCGCCACGCTCATCCCGCCAAAGCCGACGAGGTAGCTCGTCCCGAAAATCTTCTCGGGGTCGGCTGGCGCGAGCCATTCGGCGGCACGCGAAGCCGCAATCGGCCGCGTCAGCGGATCATCGCTGTCCGGCGCAGCCTCGCTTGCAACGACCTCCGCATTCGTCTCTCCGACGATCGGCAGCAGCATATTGTTCACACCCGCCAGCCAGGCGGCGATGGTCATCATGGCAATCATCTTCGTCTCCCTTCCCGGCGGAAATGCCAATCCGTCAGCCCGGCGACAAAGCATCATTTCTCGACAAAGCCATGAGAATTTCTCATGCTTCTCCGCAGCCTCGTCGCCCGACCGCTCGCCGACGACACGATTTTGCCGTGAAGAGAATAGCGGGCTGGAGCGGGCCGGCCCCGTGCAACGGGGAAGCTCAGACGGCGGCGATCGTCATCGCCATGCCGCGCAGCCGTTCGGCATCGCGCGACGGCGGCAGACCGAAGGCGCGGGCGTATTCGCGGCTGAACTGCGACGCGCTTTCATAGCCGACCGAATAGGCTGCGCGGCTCGCCCCCGCACCGCCCGCGAGCAGGCGGCGCGCGGCGTGCAGCCGCAGGGCCTTCTGGAACTGCAGCGGGCTCATCGCGGTCGCCGCCTTGAAATGCCGATGGAAGGAGGCCGTGCTCATCCCCGCGATCCCGGCCAGCGTCGCGGTCGGCAGCATCGTGTCGAAATGCTCGTGCATCCACTGGATCGCGCGCCGCACTCGCGACAACCGGCTGCCCTCCTGCGCAATCGCGCAGAGCTGCGCACCGAGTGGCCCCTGCAGCAGGCGATAGAGAATCTCGCGCTCGCGCATCGGCGCGAGCATCGCGACATCGCCCGGGCGGTCGAGCAGCGAGAGCAGCCCCGCCCACGCCTCGACCAGCTCCTCGGTCACCGAGGCGACGGCGAAGCCCGCAAGGTCGCCCGGCGGCGCATGACCGATCGCGTCGGCGTCCATGCCGGCGATCAGGTCGGCAAGCACCGCGCGGTCGATGCGCAGCGCCGCGGCCACATAGGGCCTGTCGGGGGTCGCCTCGACCACCCGGCCGACCGCGGGCAGGTCAAGCGAGGCGACGAAATAGCTCGACGCATCGTATCGCAGCGCCCGGTCGCCGATCACGACCTGCTTCGCTCCCTGCAGGATCAGGCAGGTCACGGGTTCATAGACGGTCGCAACCCCGCTGGTCGGCGCGCACTGCGTCGCGACGACCAGCCGCGGGACGGGCGTCTCATAATAGGGAGAAACCGCATGCCGCAGCACCTGCGCGCACATCGCATCGAGTCTGTCCTGCATGTCCCTCACATCGGTCTTCGCCAGTCCGCGCGCAAGGGATACGGCTAAGGCGACCGCTCCATTGACAGGAATAGGCAAGAAGATGCCATGATCGGGCAGCGAGCCCGGGGACGGCCCGCCTATCTTGATGGCAGCAGGACCTTCCCCTCCGCCCTGCCCCATCCAAGGAGTGTTCCATGACTCAGTTCAATGCGAAATCGACCACCGATGACGTTCTTGCCGGCGTCGACCTTTCGGGCAAACGCTTCCTCATCACCGGCGTCTCGGCCGGCCTCGGCGTCGAAACCGCCCGCGCGCTCGTCGCGCACGGCGCCGATGTCGTCGGCGCGGCGCGCGATCTCGCGAAGGCCGGGGGCGCAACGGCCGAGGTGCGGGAGGCCGCGGCACAGGGCGGCGGCAGCTTCGAGCTGATCCAGCTCGACCTCGCCTCGCTCGCCAGCGTCCGCGCCGCCACCGACACCCTCGTCGCCGACGGCCGCACGTTCGACGTCGTCATCGCCAACGCCGGCGTAATGGCTGCGCCCTTTGGCAAGACCGAAGACGGCTTCGAGACGCAGTTCGGCACCAATCACCTCGGTCATTTCACCTTCGTCAACCGCATCGCCTCGCTGATCAAGGGCGGCGGCCGCTTCGTCAGCCTCGCCTCGTCGGGGCACCGCTTCTCCGACGTGAACCTCGAAGACCCGAACTTCGATCGCGGCGATTATGATCCGTGGGCCGCCTATGGCCGTTCGAAGACCGCGAACATCCTCTTCGCGGTCGAATTCGACCGCCGCCACAAGGACCGCGGCGTACGCGGCATCGCGCTCCACCCGGGCGGCATCCACACCGAACTCGGCCGTCATCTCGATGAGGGCGCGATCGAGGCGCTCGTCGCGCAAATCAATGAATCGGCAAAGGCAGCGGGCGGCGAGACCTTCGAATTCAAGTCGATCCCGCAGGGCGCCGCAACCTCGGTCTGGGCCGCCGCGGTCGCCGATCCGGCCACGGTCGGCGGGCGTTATCTCGAGGATTGCCGCGTCGCCGAGCTCGCCGACGACGAAGGGCTGCGCGCGGGCGTGCGCGCCTATGCGATCGATCCCGAAAACGCGAAAGCGCTATGGGCGAAGAGCGAGGAGATGGTTGGCGAACGCTTCTGACGCATACGGAGGGCGAGCGGCGGGACTTGCCGCTCGCCCTTCGCGCATCCTATGGCGACCCGATGTTCACGCACCGCATCGCCACGCCCGCCGACCTCGAAGCGCTGCGCGCCGTGATGGCGCTCGCCATCACCGAGCTGCAAAAGGGCTTCCTCAGCCCCGACCAGATCGCCGCGAGCAACGCGGTGATGGGCCTCGATACCCAGCTGATCGCCGACGGCACCTATTTCATCGTCGAGGAGGCTGGCCGCATCGCGGGCTGCGGCGGCTGGTCGCATCGCGCGACGCTCTATGGCGGCGACCACAGCAAGGATCTGCGCGATCCCGCGCCGCTCGACCCCGCGATCGATGCCGCGCGAATCCGGGCAATGTATACCCATCCGGATTTCGCGCGCCGCGGCGTCGGGCGGCTGGTGATGGCACTCTGCGAGGATGCGGCGCGTACCGCCGGCTTCCGCCGCGCCGAGATGATGGCGACGCTGTCGGGCGAGCCGCTCTACCGCGCCTGCGGCTATGCGATCATCGAACGCATCGAGGCGCCGGCGCCGAACGGCGCCGCAGTGCCGCTGATCCGCATGGGCAAGCCGCTCTGCTGACCAGCGCACCGGACGGCGCCGAAACGCCGCATCATCCGCTGCATTCCACGGCGCGCGCGAGCAGGAAGTCACGCTCGCGCTCGTTGTTCGACAGCGCCGCCGCCGCTTCGAACTGCACCCGGGCCTCGTCCTTTCGCCCGGCGCGAAGCAGGAAGTCGCCACGCGCGGCGGGCAACGGGGCATAGTTGCGCAACGCCGCAGCATCGGCGATCGCGTCGACCAGCCGCAGCCCTGCCTCGGGACCGAAGGCCATGCTGTATGCGACGGCACGGTTGAGTTCGACCACCGGCGACGGCATCACCTGTCCCAGCCGATCGTACAGCGCTGCAATGCGCCTCCAGTCGGTCGCCTCGGCCGAACGCGCCCTCGCATGGCACGCGGCGAGCGCCGCCTGCAACACATAGGGCCCGTCGGCACCGCCCAGAGCTTCGGCCCGCTCGAGCGCGTTCAGCCCGCGGCGGATCAGGAGTTGGTCCCAGCGCGCGCGGTTCTGCCCGGTCAGCGGGACGAAGCGTCCGTCGGGGCCGGCGCGTGCCGCGAGCCGCGATGCCTGGATCTCGACCAACGCGAGCAATCCCAGCACCTCGGGCTGCTCGGGCATCAGCCCGGCAAGGATGCGCGCCAGCCGCTGCGCCTCGGCACAGAGCGGCGGACGGACAAGCGACGGCCCCGCGGTCGCGGCATAGCCTTCATTGAAGATCAGATAGACGACCTCGAGCACCGATCCGAGCCGCGCCTGCAGACCGGCCCCGCGCGGAACCTCGAATTGCACCCCCGCCCTGGCGATCGCCTTCTTCGCCCGCGTGATCCGCGCGGCGATCGCAGCCTCGTTCGACAGGAAGGCGCGCGCGATTTCCTCGACGGTCAGCCCGCCGACCAGGCGCAGCGTCAGCGCCGCGCGCGCGTCGGGCGAAATCACGGGATGGCAGGCGACGAAAATCAGCCCGAGCAACTCGTCGCCCAGCGGATCGTCGATCGCCGCCTCGACGGCTTCCCCGTGCATATCCTGTTCCTCGTCGAGTTCGCGGGCAATTTCGGCCTGCTTTCGCGTTCGCATCGCCTCATGCCGGGCACCGTCAATCAGACGCCGCTTCGCCGCGGCGGTCAGCCATGCGCCCGGCCTGTCGGGCACGCCGCTTTCCGGCCATTCGGTCAGCGCGATCAGCAGTGCCTCCTGCGCCAGCTCCTCGGCCCGGTCGACGTCGCGCGTCAGCCGTGCGAGCGTGGCGATCAGCCGCGCGCGTTCGATCCGGAATACCGCCTCGATCGCCCTGTTGGTCGGGTCGCGGGTCTCGTCCTTCGCCATGCCTGCCTTCTCGGGCAAGGGAGCCGGAGAGGCAAGCATGGCGGGAGACACGCCTATTCGCCGCCGAGCTTTTCGCGCAGCCGCTGTTCGCGCTCGGCGATCTCGGGGGTCACCGCGTCGCCGAAATCCTCCATTTCATAGAAGGGCCGGATTTCGAGCTCGCTCGGTCCCGGCATCGGATTGGGGCAGCGCTTCGCCCAGGCGACCGCCTCGTCCATGTCCTTGACCTCCCAGACCCAGTAACCCGCGACGAGCTCGCGCGTCTCGGCGAAGGGGCCGTCGATCACCGTCCGGCTCGCACCGTCGAAGGCGATCCGCTTGCCCGCCGAAGAGGGCTTGAGCCCGTCGCCGTCGACCATCACGCCGGCATTGACCAGTTCTTCGTTGAACTTGCCCATCGCCTCGAACATCTCGGTCATGTCCTCGGCCGGCGGCAGGCCCTTTTCGCTGTCCTCGGTCGCTTTCACAAAAACCATCACACGCATTTTCCATCTCCTTTGTCGGGCCAACAGCGGCTCGTGCCAACACGACGAACGGGCCGCCGCCAAATCGACACGAACGCGAAAAAAATTTCAGGCGACTTCCGCCAGCGACTGCGGCGTCGAGAAACGCTGCCTATAATCGTTCGGCGACAGACCGATCAGGCGGTGGAACAATTTGCGGAACGCCGCCGCATCCTCATAGCCCACGCTCCACGCGATCTGGTCGACCGTGCGCTTCGTGAACTCGAGCAGTTCGCGCGCCTTGCCGACGCGCAGGTGCTGGACATATTCGACCGGGGTCATTCCCGTCGCCGCCTTGAATCGGCGCTGGAAGGTCCGCTCCTCCATTCCCGCCTCGCCGGCCATATCGGCAACCGCAACCGGCCCCGCGCCGCGCGCCTGCAACCAGTGCTGCACCTTCAGGATCGCCTCGTCGCCGTGCGTCAGCTTCGGCGCGAAGCTCGCATAATGTTTCTGTTCGCGCCCCGAAGGGTCGATCAGCAGGAAGCGCGCGGTCTCCATCATCACCGTCGGACCGAGCAACCGCTCGACGATCCGGAGCCCGAGGTCGGTCCACGCCATCAGCCCGCCGGCGGTGACGATGTCGCCGTCGTCGACGACCATCCGGTCGGCCTCCATCCGCACGTCGGGAAAACGGCTGCGAAATTCTTCGGCGAAGAACCAGTGCGTCGTCGCCGGGCGCCCCGCAAGCAATCCGGTGGCCGCCAGCGCAAACGCCCCGCCGCAGTTCGATGCGAGCACCGCGCCCTGCGCGTGCCGGTCGAGCAGCCAGCGCGCATAGGGCTCGACCTCGCCCGGCTCGAGCAGCTTGTGCAGGCTCCCCGGCGCGATCAGCACCGCCGGCGAATTGCCCGCCGGCTCATCGGGATGACTATCGTACCGGCGCGCGAAGCCGCCGCTCTCCTGCAGCCGCCAGTGGCTGACGCGGAGCGGCGACCGGCCGTGATCCACCGCAAAGCGCCCCGCGACGTCAAACAGATCGGTGATCCCGTGGACCATGCCCATCTGGCAGTCGGGATAGGTCATCATCCCGACCTCGATCAGCGGCACCTCAGCGGCATCCGGTACCTTCAACCTGGGCATGGCGGCTCCTTTGTCGGAATCGAACCGCATAATGTCGGATCCGCCAATCCCGATCAAGCGCGCATCGCCGTATCTGTTGTTTCACCGGGACGGACACCCCTCCCTTCAAGTCGAAAGGAACCATATCATGACCACCATCACCACCAGAGACGGCACGAACATCTTCTTCAAGGACTGGGGTCCGAAGGACGCACAGCCCATCGTCTTCTCGCACGGCTGGCCACTCAGCGCCGATGCTTGGGACGCCCAGATGGTCTTCTTCGCCAACCAGGGCTTCCGCACCATCGCCCACGACCGCCGCAGCCACGGCCGCTCGGATCAGGTCTGGGACAACAACAACATGGATCAGTATGCCGACGACCTCGCCGAACTGATCGAACAGCTTGATCTCAAGGACGTCATCCTCGTCGGCCACTCGACCGGCGGCGGCGAAGTCGCCCGCTATATCGGCCGCCACGGCACCGCCCGCGTCGCCAAGGTCGCACTGATCGGCGCGGTCCCCCCGCTGATGCTCAAGACCGAAGCCAACCCCGGCGGCCTGCCGATCGACGTCTTCGACGGCATCCGCAAGGGCACCTTCGACAACCGCCCGCAATTCTTCAAGGATCTGACCCTCCCCTTCTACGGCTATAACCGCGACGGCGCGGTGGTCAGCGAGGCGGTGCGCGACGAATTCGTGCGGCAGGGCATGAACGGCGGCCTCAAGGGCCTGCTCGACAGCATCCGCGCCTTTTCGGAAAGCGACTTCAACGAGGACCTCACGAAGTTCGACAAGCCGACGCTCGTCCTCCACGGCGACGACGACCAGATCGTGCCGATCGGCGCCGCGGCGCTCTCGACCGTCAAGATCGTCAAGCAGGCGGTGCTCAAGGTCTATGAAGGCGGCAGCCACGGCCTCACCGTCACCGAGCAGGACCGGTTCAACGCCGATCTTCTCGACTTCATCAATAACTGATAAGGAAGAGGCGCGGGCCCCCGACCGCGCCTCCTCGCTTTTCAAGGAGACGTGTCATGATCCTCGGTTTGACCACCCCGCAGTTCACCGCACTCCATGTCGCGATCAGCCTGATCGGCATCGGTGCGGGCCTCGTCGCGCTTCCCGCCTTCGTGCGCGGGCGCCTTCTCCGCCGCACTACCGACATCTTCCTCTGGGCGACATTGCTCACCAGCCTCACGGGCTTCCTCTTCCCGATCGTCGCTTTCACCCCTGCGCTCGGCACCGGCATCGTCTCGACGCTGATCCTCGTCGCCGCTTTCTCGGCTTATTATGGCCGCAAGCTCACCGGCCGCGCCGCCACCGTCTATGCGGTCAGCGCGACCGCCGCGCTCTACCTCAACCTCTTCGTGCTCGTCGTGCAGTCCTTCCTCAAGGTCCCCGCGCTCAACGCGCTCGCCCCGAACGGCACCGAACCCCCGTTCGCCGCCGCGCAGGGTGCGCTCCTCCTCGCCGCGATCCTCTTCGGATATTTCGCGGTCAGGGCCAGCCGTCGTCCGATCGCGGCCTGATCTGCCGCACCGCATTGCAAGGGCGGCCTTACGGCCGCCCTTGTCGCGTCAGGTCCATAGCGCATTGAGCGCAATCACAATCGCAACCTCGGTGAAATTGCCCAGCCCGTGCGTGACGATCGGCGCGAGCAGGCTGCGCGACCGCTCCATCAGCCAGACATAGACAAGGCCCCATGCAAAGGCATAGATTTGCTGCGCCATCGCTTGGAAAAAGGGATCGACGGTGAACGACTGCCAGTGCGCCAGCCCGAACATCAGCGCGACCAGATAGGCCGCCACGGGCAGATCGAGCGACCCGATCCGGAGCCGGCCCGGCACGAGCACGACGAGCATTCCGACGAGCAGACCGCGAAAGATCGTCTCCTCCGCCAGCCCCGTCGTGATCATCCCGAGCAGATAGCCAGCGGAATCGAGCGGCGCTTTCGAATAGCTGATATCGGGCGGCGTCTGCGCGGCGAGCGCGGGCCAGTAGTCCGCGACCAGCATCACGAGGCCCATGCCGATACCGATCACCGCGGCAATGCCGGCATAACTCGCGCCGGGCGGCCAGCGCAGGTGCGCATCGGCGGCGGGAAGCAGCCGTCGCATCACAAGGATCGCGATCAATCCGAGCAGCGCCTGAAAGGCGATCGCAAGGAGCAGGAAGACCGACACATAGCCATCCCAGAACGGCAACCCCGCTCGATAGATTTCGCGCGCGGGAACGCGGCCGAGTTCGAGGATGGCCTGCATCAGCACCGCGGCGAGCAGGATCGGCCACAAGCGAAAGCGAAAACCGGAAAGCGCCACCCGAGGGCGCGGCGAGGCGGGAGAGAGACTTGTCATGCGACCCGGCTAGCCCAACCGGTGGCGGCATTTCTTGAACGAATGTGACCCCGACTGCGGAAGCTGCCGTCTCTTTTATCGTCACCCCGGACTTGATCCGGGGTCCCGCTTGAGATCGAAGGTCATCAGCGCGTCAAAAAGCGGGATCCCGGGTCAAGCCCGGGATGACGGGAGTGGGTAACCGAACGGCAGCTCACCACCCCGAAACCGCCTTTGGCCAATCGGCGAAAAAATCCCTGTCCTACTTTATCGCGCCGTGTCAGCCTTCGCCGGCTCTTTGAAATCGTCGACTTCCGCAAACGCTTCCAAAGCGACAAAGGAGACATTTTCGATGCGCACGTGCGTATCCTTTGTCTCCTTAAAGACACAAAAGACACAATTTCGGTGCACGCACGCGGAGTCTTTGTGGCTCTGGGCCGATGGTGCGGCTTGACCTCACGCACTCCTGCGATCCCGGAGCGGGGCCTTGTCTCCTACCCCACCGCGCGGTCACGCCCTTCCCAATAGGGTGCACGCAATTCGCGGCGCAGCACCTTGCCCGATGGGTTGCGCGGCAATGCGTCGATGAATTCAATGCTCTTCGGAACCTTGTACGCTGCGATCCGATCGCGCGCCCATGCGACGATGTCGGCGGGATCGACTACTGCACCCGCCGCGAGCACGACCAGCGCCTTGACGCCCTCGCCCCATTTGTCGTCGGGCACGCCGATGACGGCGACGTCGGCAACGCCCGGGCACCCCATGATCGCGCTTTCGACCTCGGCCGGATAGACGTTCTCGCCCCCCGACACGATCATGTCCTTGATCCGGTCGTGAACGTAATAAAAGCCGTCGGCGTCGCGGTAACCGACGTCGCCGGTATGCAGCCAGCCGCCCGCGAGCGCCTCTTCGGTCGCCGCGGCACGATTCCAATATTCCTTCATCACGATGCCGCCACGGATTGCGATCTCGCCGATCTCGCCCTCGCCGAGTTCGCGGCCCTCGCCGTCAAGAATTGCCATCGCGGCGCCGGGCCAGGGTTTTCCGCACGAGGTGAGCTTGCCCGGCAGGTCGTGCGCGCCGGGCGACAGGTAGGAACCGCCGCCCGACGATTCGGTCATGCCGTAGAATTGCACGAAGTCGCAGCCGAAGGTGGCGCGTGCACGGCGCAGCACATCCTCGGCGATCGGCGACGCGCCATAGGCGATCGATCTGAGCTCGGGATAGGCGCCCGCATTCGCATCGGGCTGGAGCAGCATCATCTGGATCATCGCGGGCGCAAGGAAGGCGTGCGCGACATGCTCCTCGCGCATCATGCGCACCGCGTCGGCCGCGGTGAAGTCCTTGACGAGCACGAGCCGCCCACCCTGCGCGAGCCCCGAGAAGCTGACATTTGTGCCAGCGACGTGGAAGAGCGGCATGACGATCATCACCGTCTCGTCCTCGCCATAGGCGAAACCGTCGACCTCGGTCGCGGCTTCGAGGAAGGTGCGGTAATTGCTGTTGGCGAGCACGACACCCTTCGGCCGGCCGGTCGTGCCGCTCGTATAGAGCTGAAGCACATCGTCATCGAGTTGCGGCGGGTCGGACAGCGGCGCATCGGATGCAGCGCCGAGCCAGATTTCGAACGGCTCGAACGCCGGATGCGCGCCATAGAGCGCGATCAGGCGCGGCGGCGCGGCGAGCTCCGCCACTGCGGCGAGCGCGCAGTCGAAGAAATCCTCGCCGACGAACAGCAGCTTCGGCCCCGCGTCACCCAGGATGAAGCCGATCTCGGCGGGGGCGAGGCGGCAGTTGATCGGCGCGAAGCAGGCGCGCGCCCGCGCGGTACCGAAGAAGAGCGGGTACCAGCCGTCATGGTTCTTGGTCAGCGCCGAAACCCGGTCGCCCGGCACCACGCCCGAGGCGATCAGCGCATGCGCAACGCGGTTCGAGCGCGCGTCGAGTTCGGCAAAGCTCGTCTCGCGCTCCCCGAACTTCACCGCCGTCGCCTGCCCCCGCACCCGCGCCTGCGCCGCTGGAATGTCCGCCAGCGTCCGGATCGCTTCCAGATCGATCATTTTGCTCTCCCAACCGTCGTTTCGACTTGAATTAGATAGAATACTAAGCAAATGCTTGGCCAGCCCAAAAATTCGAGAGGAATGGCCTTGTTCGACCACCCCATATTGCCGACCACGATCGTCGGAAGCTACCCCCAGCCCGACTGGCTGATCGACCGCGAGCGGCTGAAGGCCAGCCTGCCCCCGCGCGTCCGCGCCGAAACGCTGTGGCGCGTCCCAGAACTCTGGCTCGCCGACGCGCAGGAAGCCGCAACGCTGATGGCGATCCGCGATCAGGAAGAGATCGGCATCGACATCGTCGGCGACGGCGAGATGCGGCGTGAAAGCTATTCGAACCGGCTCGCGACCGCGCTGTCGGGGATCGACACCGAGAAGCACGGCACCGCGATCGACCGCACCGGCAACGCCAATCCGGTGCCGCTTGTCTCGGGCCCGATCCGCCGCATCGCGCCGATCGAAGCACAGGACGCCGCCTTCCTCCGCCGTCATTCGGCGCGGCCGGTAAAGCTGACCCTGCCCGGCCCTTTCACGATGACCCAGCAGGCCGAGAATGGCTGGTATCCCGACCTGCGATCGCTCGCGATGGATTATGCCGATGCGGTCAATGCCGAGGTGAAGGATCTGTTCGCGGCGGGCGTCGACGTCGTCCAGCTCGACGAACCCTATCTGCAGGCACGCGCCGCCGAGGCGAACAGCTATGCGATCGAGGCGATCAACCGCGCGCTCGACGGCGTCGGCGGCACGACCGCGCTCCACATCTGCTTCGGCTATGCGATGGTGCATCACGGCGCGGGCGCGACGGGTCCCAAGCCCAAAGCCTATGACTTCCTCGCCGAACTCGAGGCGTCGGCGATCGACGTCATCTCGATCGAGGCGGCGCAGCCGGGGCTCGACCCCGCGATCCTCGCCGAGCTGCCGACCAAGACGATCATGTACGGCGTGCTCGACCTGTCGATTCCCGAGGTCGAGACCCCCGAGGTGGTCGCAGGCCGCATCCGCGAGGCGCTGCGCCATGTCGACGCCGAACGCCTTTGGATCGCGCCCGATTGCGGGATGAAATATCACAGCCGCGAACATAGCCAGGCGAAGCTGAAAGCGATGGTCGACGGGACCGCGCTGGTACGTGCGGAGTTGAAGTAACCGACGATGGTGATCCCCGGCGAAAGCCGGGGCCCAGTCGACGCCCAGATGGACCCCGGCTTTCGCCGGGGATCACAAGCTCAGGCGTCGATAAAATCGGTCAGCAACGGCAACACCGCTTCGGGTGCCTCGACCGTCGGCAGATGCCCCGCGCCCGTGATCACTTCGAGGCGCGCGCCGGGGATCGCATCGGCAATCTCGTCATGATGCGCGCGGCTGGTGATGCCGTCCTTTTCACCCCAGATCAGCAGCGTCGGCACCGCAATCTCGCCGAGTCGCGGCCGGCTGTCGATGCGCGCCATGATCGCGCGCTGCTGCGCAAGGAAGGTCTCGGCGCCGGTGTCCGCCGCCATCTGCCGCGCGATACCGAGCAGGCGCTCGTCGCTGCGCTTCTCCTCGGAAAAGAGGATCGGGATGCGTTCCTCGACGACCTGATCGAAATTGCCGCTATCGACGAGATCGATATATCCCTGCCGCCGCGCCGTCTGTGCCGGTCCATCGGCCGAGGCGAGTGTCGAGATCAGCGCGAGCTTCGCGACCCGTCCGGGCGCGCGGCGCATGACCTCGAACGCGATGAAGCCGCCCATCGCGTGCGCGACGAGCGCAAATTTCTGCGGCGCATTGTCGAGCAGGCGCCGCGCGAAGCCCTCGATCGTGTCGTCGCTCCGGTTGTCGGCGACGATCACCTCGCGGTCGCCCCAGGCGTCGAGCAAGCTTTGCCACACGGCATCGGTCAGAAGCTGGCCGGTGATGAGAACGATGGGAAGCGACATTAGACCACCTGATGAAGAAGGGGTTCGCCGGCGACGAGACGACGGCAATTTTCATGCGCGACCGAGAGGCTGCGCACGAGTGTTTCGGGGGTGAGCCACGCGATATGCGGCGCAAGCACCGCGTTCGGCAGGCCGAGCAGCGGATTGCCGCGCGGCAGCGGCTCTTCGGCGAAGACATCGAGCCCGGCGCCGCGCAGATGGCCGCTGGTCAGCGCCTCGACCAGTTTGCCTTCATCGACGAGCTCGCCGCGCGCCGTATTCACGAGCACAGCGCCCTTCTTCATCGCGAACGGATCGATGCTTGCCCGCGTCTCGTCGGTCAGCGGCATATGCAGCGAGACGATGTCGCTTTCGGCAAGCAGCCGGTCGAGCGATACATAGGCATAGGGCACGTCGCGCGCGCTGCGCGCCGTATAGATGACCTTCGCTCCAAGCGCGGCGAGTACGGGCGCGAGCAGTCCGGCCGAATGGCCGAAGCCGACAAGGCCCACGGTGCGTCCACCGATCTCGCCCACACTATCGAGTTCCGACGGGTCGGCGGTCCATCCTTCGCCCGCACGCGTGCGCGCATCGAAGAAGCAGGTGCGCCGCAACACCGCCATCATCAGCGACAGCGCCATTTCGGCAACCGCCTGACTATTGGTGCCGGGCATGTTGCACACCGCGACCCGATGTTCGCGGGCGGCGTCGAGCGCGATCGTGTTCACCCCGACGCCCAGCTTCTGGATCAGCTTCAATTTTGGCGCCGATGCGATGAAATCGCCCGTCACCGGGGTCAGCACATGAAGCAGCGCAGTGATGTCCGGCGCAACCGCATCGAGCGGTGCCGCCTCGTCGACATGCACCACGACGCCGGGGCCGAAGATCGCGTCGACCGCCTCACGGAATCCGGGGCTCGGACGGGCGTGGAGGACGATCATGCCGCGACCCGGCCGATCGATCCCGCAAAGGCGGAAAAGCCCGCGAACACCGCGTCAGAACCCATCGCTTCTTCGATCCGCAGCATCTCGTTCCATTTGGCCATACGTTCCGACCGCGTGAAACTGCCGACCTTCAATTGTCCGGCGTCCCAGCCGGTCGCGAGATGCGCGATGGTGACATCCTCGCTCTCGCCCGATCGCGCCGAGACGATCGCACCCCAGCCGCGGGCGACCGCGGCGTCGAGCGCGGCCTTGGCTTCGGTGACGGTGCCGACCTGATTGACCTTGATCAGCGCGGCGTTGCACACCGCAGCCTCGCCCGCGCGCGCGACGCGCTCGGCATTGGTGACGAGCACATCGTCCCCGATGATCTGCACCCGATCGCCGATCGCGGCGGTGACCGCGGCCATCGTCGTCCAGTCGTCCTGCCCCGCCGGATCCTCGATCGACAGGATCGGATAGCGCTTTGCCCATTCGACGATGCGCGCGCCCATCTGTTCACCCGAAAGGCGCCCGTCGTCGAGCGCAAGATCATAACCGTCGGCATCGCCGAGCTCGTTCGCGGCGATGTCGAGCGAGATGAACACCTCCTCACCCGCGCGGTGCCCGCTCGCCTCGATCGCCTTTGTCAGCGTATCGAGCGCATCCTCGTTCGACGCGAAATTGGGCCACCAGCCGCCCTCGTCGGCGACGCCCGAAAGCGGCCCCTTCGCTTCCATCAGCTTGCCCGCGGCGCGATAGACGTCGTCGGTGATTTCGAGCGCGCGGCGAAAGCTGCCCGCCTTCGGGCACATCACCATGAAATCCTGCACGTCGGTGCGCCGCCCGGCGTGGGCGCCACCGCCAAAAATCTGGATTTCGGGAAGCGGGATGCGGACTTTCGTGTCACCCGCCAGATAGCGCCACAGCGGCGCGCGCGCATCGGCGGCGGCGGCGTGGAGCACCGCCATCGACACCGCGACGACCGCATTCGCACCGAGGCGCGCCTTGTTCGGCGTGCCGTCAAGCGCGCAAAGCGCGGCATCGACCGCCGCCTGTTCGCGCGCGTCCATGCCGGCGATCGCATTCGCAATCTCCGACCCGATTCCGGCGACCGCGCGATTGACGCCGAAGCCGCCGAACGCCTCGCCGCCGTCGCGCAGGTCGATCGCCTCATGCGCGCCGCGCGAGGCACCGGCGGGGGCAATCGCGCGCCCGATCGCGCCCGATTCCAGCACCACCTCGGCCTCGACGGTGGGCCGCCCGCGCGAATCCCAGAGCTGACGGCCCGTGACGGAGGCGATACGCGAGGTCATGCAAACTTCCTTTTCCAGTTGGCGACGAGCGCGTCGACCGGCGACGGCGCGATAATCAGCCCCCGCGCCTGATCGCGCACGATGCGCCGATGTTCGGGGTCGGTAAGATAGGGTGCGGGCGACTTGCCCTCGACGCGGGCGAGGAGTAGCGCCGCAGTGAGCTTGCCCGCGCGCAGCAGGAGGTCGTTCGCATCCTCCCAGTCGATGCCGCCGCAATAGGCGGCAACGAGCGCCGCGGCGGATTCGTCCAGCCGCCTATCGTCCGACCAGACCGCCTTGAGCAACAGGTGCGTGGTGCAGAAAGCAAGGTCGAATGCGGGGTCGCCATAAACGGCACATTCGGCGTCGAGGAACACCGGGCCGCCGGCGCTGACGAGGATATTCTTCGGGCTGACGTCGCCATGGACGAGCGCGATCCTGCACGACGACAGGTCGTCGGCGAGCGCGGTCAGTGCGGGCGCCAACTCGCTATCCTGCCGTGCAACATGGAGCAGGAAGGGATCGACGCGCAGCGCACGGAACATCTCGTCATTGGGAAAATCGGCGCGGTCGCTTTCGTTGTGCGCGGTTGCGGCGTGGACGGCCGCGATCCCCTGCCCTACTTGCGCGGCAAAACCGTGATCGACACGGCCCGCCATCAGCTCGTCCTTCCAGACCGGACAGCCGGGCAGGAAGCGCATCGCGAAGGCGTGACCGGGCAGTTCGGCAAGCACCTCGGGCACGATTCGCAGATCAACGCCGCGCGCCCTTTTGAGCCAGCGCACCTCGCTGGTCCCGCGTTCGACCGGAGCGAGCCATTCGGCCGCCACGCGCAATTGCGGCAACGGACGCTTGACGACGATCGGGCCCGACGGCGTCTCCACCTTCCACACGTCGCATGACACGCCGCCGGTCAGCGGTTCGAGGACGACATTGCCCTCGCCCACCAACCCGGCGGCACGCAGTCCTTCGACGATGTCGGCTTCGGCCGTCACGTCACAGCTTCTCCCGTATCCATGCACCGACGAGGTCGGCGGCGTTCTGGCGCTCTTCGATCGAATCCTCGAAATAATGCGCCCCGGAAATCAATTCGAGCTTCTTGTCGGCAGAGCCGAGGAAATCGAAAATCTTGCGCGCATCGCTCGGGAAGACGCCGGTGTCGGCTGTGCCCTGCACGACGAGCGCGGGCGTATCGTGCTTGGCGAGATGCGGCTGCCCCTGACACGGCGAGGTTTCGAGGCTCCACATGTTGAGCCAGGTCCGAATCGTGTTGGCGCGGCCGATACTCGGCGTGCGGTTGGCCGTGGCGGGATCGCCGCGATAGCACCAGTTAGGCTTGCGATCCGACGGATCGATCGCCGGATCGACGCAGCGGATGTCACCCCAGCAGCGGAACATCGGGAAGATGCGGTCGGGGATGCCCGCCGCGTTGAGCCGCGCGAGTTCGGCCTTCGCCCAGTCGGTGATGCGCTGGTTACGCGCGCGCTGTCCGGCGCGATATTTCGCGATGAATTCGTCCGAATAGGGCGGTCCGTTGTCGGGGTTGAAGGGATCGAGTTCGGGATCGGTCAACGTCGGATCATTCTCGTCGATCACCGACGCGTCCATCCAGTCGGTGAGCACTTCGGGCCGCCCCTGATGCGCATTGAAGCTGATATAAAGGTCGCCCTTGACCAGTTGTGCGAGCGCATCCTGCCCCACGGCCGGAAGCCGGTCGGTCAGCGTCGGCGCGATCGCTTCGGCCTGATAGGCGCCCATCAGCGAGCCGCCGCCCGAATTGCCGAGAATGACGATCTGCTCGACGCCGGCCTCTTCCTTCAGCCATTTCATGCCGACGCCGATATCGAGGATCGCATGTTCGAGCAGAAACTGGTCCTCGAACCCCCGGTAGCGCGTGTTCCAGCCAAGGAAGCCGAAGCCCTGCCGCGCAAAATATGGGGCAATATAATGTTCGGCAAAATCGACATTATAGTGGGTAGCGATGATCGCGACCTTCGGGCGCTTGCCCGCCTCGGTCCAGTAGATGCCTTGGCATGGATGCCCGCCCGCCTGAATACGCGGCGCGGTCGGCGACGCCAGCCCCACAAATTGCGCGTCCAGTCCCTCGATCCCGTTCGGGTTCATCATTCTCTCTCCTGATTGTCGATTATTCTTCAGCGGGTGACTTCAAAGGGCAATTGATACCCCTCCAGACCCGCGCGGATCGCCTTCTTGTCGATCTTGCCCGTCGGCCCGAGCGGGATTTCGTCGACGAACAATATGTCGTCGGGCATCCACCAGCGCGCGATCTTGCCGTCGAGAAAGGATCTGAGATCGTCGGCGCAGGCATCGCACCCGGCCCTGAGCTGGCACAGCAGGATCGGCCGTTCGTCCCACTTCGGATGCGCGACCCCGACGACCGCGGCGTTGGCGACCGCTTCATGCCCCATCGCGATATTCTCGATCTCGATCGAGCTGATCCATTCGCCGCCCGACTTCACGACATCCTTGGCGCGGTCGGTGATCTGCATATAGCCTTCGGCGTCGATGGTGCTCACGTCGCCGGTGTCGAAAAAGCCCTCGGCATCGAGCACATCGCCGCCCTCGCCGCCATAATAGGCGCCCGCGATCGTCGGTCCCTTGACCATCAACCGGCCCGGCGTCTTGCCGTCGTGTGGCAAGCGGCGCCCGGCATCGTCGACCAGTTTCATCTCGAGCCCGCAGAGCAGCCGCCCTTGCTTCAGCTTGTACGCCATCTGCTCGGCGTCGCCCTTCGCCGCGACCGACGCGCTCGGCACCGACACGGTCCCGAGCGGTGAAGTCTCGGTCATCCCCCAGCCCTGGATGACGTCGACGCCATAATCGTCGCGAAAGGTGCGGATAATCGATTCGGGGCACGCCGAGCCGCCGATCGTCACGCGCTCGAGCGTCGAGAAGCGCTTTCCGTTTTCCTGCATATAGGTGAGCAACATCTGCCACACGGTGGGCACCGCGGCCGAATAGGTCACGCCCTCCTGCTCGATCAGATTATAGATCGACTCGCCGTCCATCCGCTGGCCCGGCAACACAAGCTTTGCCCCGACCGCGGGCGCCGAATAGACGACGCCCCACGCATTGGCATGGTACATCGGCACAACGAGCAGCACCGTGTCGCGCGCCGACAGAGCCAGCGCATCACGCTGCAGCGTCATCAGCGCATGGATATAGTTCGACCGGTGCGAATAGAGCACCCCCTTCGGGTTGCCCGTCGTCCCGCTGGTGTAGCAGAGCCCGCATGCGGCGTTTTCGTCGAACCCGCCCCAGATATATTCGGCGGGACGCCCCGCGATCCAGTCATCGAAGGCGGTGGCGGCAAAGCTGGTCGCCGGCATCGAAGCCGCGTCGCAAAAAAAGATCACTTTCTCGATCGTCGGCACCTGCGGCAGCAGCTCCTCGACAAGATCGGCCGTCGCGGGGTCGGCGATCAGCAGCCGGTCACCGGCATGGTTCGCAATATAGGCGATCTGCTCGGGGAAAAGCCGCGGATTGAGCGTATGGAGCACCGCGCCCATCCCCGCCGCGCCATACCATGCAGCGAGGTGCCGTGTGCCGTTCCACGCCATCGTCGCGACGCGGTCACCCGCGCGTATCCCTTCGGCGGCGAGTGCATTCGACACGCGCTTCGCGTCAGTGTGAACATCGGCCCAAGTCGAGCGGGTGACGCGTCCCCCTGCATCGCGCGACACGATTTCGCGTGCGCCATGCCAGTTCGCCGCATGGTCGATGATCCGGTCGACCGTCAGCGGCACATTCTGCATCAACCCGTCCATGGGTCCTCTCTCCCTCTCGCTACAATAGGTAGTATACTAAGTATTTTGTCTTTGCAACGTCGCGCTGCCTTGCTTCGCTTGCCGCGCTCTTCTAGCTTGGCGGCTCGGCACTCCGCCGGCATCAGGGGCACAATCCGGCATCTTATGCGAACAAACCAGCTTATCATCGCGCTGTTCCAACGCTTCTGCTGGCTCGACGAGGGGCTTCAGGCGCGGCTCCACGACCATGGCTGGCCCGACGTCAATCGCCCGCAATCGATGGTGATGACCAATATCGTCAGCGGCGTCGTACGCCCGTCGGACATCGCGCGGAACCTGGGGGTATCGCGGCAGGCGATCCACAGTACGATCAACCAGATGGTGAAGCTCGGCATCGTGCAGCTCGATGTCGATCCCGGCGATCGCCGCCACATGATCGTGTCGCTGACCGATCTCGGCGCGCGGATGCGCAAGGATGCGCAGCGTTCGATGGACGCGCTGACCGCACAGATCGCCGCCAGACTTGGTCAGGACAAGTTCGACGCGCTGCTCGCCGCGCTCGAAGCCGACTGGGGCGAGAATATCGAGCCCGCCGCGGCCGCCCGGCGGAGTCGTGGCGCCTAGGGTCAGGACTCTATGCCGAAAGCGCCCTCGCGACCGCAACCAGCCGTCCGGCGGTCATCTCGACCAACGACGCGGGCAACGGCTCCTTCAGGCTGCCATCCCCGGCGAAGGCCACATGCGCGTTCGGCACCACGACCTGTTCCGGGATCACGATCATCTGGATCGTCGACAATATCTGGCGCAGATGCATCAGCCCGCGCAGTCCGCCGAAGGGACTGATCGACGCCGACATGATCGCCGCCGCCTTGCCGCGATAGGCGGAGAGCGCGACCAGTCCCTCGTCACCGGTCGGCCGCGAGGCCCAGTCGATCGCATTCTTGAGCAGCGGCGGGAGCGAACCATTATATTCGGGCGACACGAAAAGCAGCCCGTCTTGCGCCGCGAGCAACATTTTCAGCTGCTGCGCATCGGGCGGAAAAGCGTCCGCCTCGAGAGCCGACGAATAGAGCGGAAGATCAAAGGCCGCGAGGTCGACACGCGTCACGCCCGCACCCTGCGCTTCGAGGCTAGAGGCGGCGAGCTCGCCCAATGCGCGGTTATAGGACCCCTCGCGGGTGCTGCCGACGATGACGGCGATGCTGGTCATATTCCCTCCCGGACAAAATAATTAGAATACTAATCTATTGTCCGGATGGCGGGCAAATTGCAAGCGGTCAGGCCTTGATGTCGGATAGCACCGCCAGCTTGCGCGTTTCGTCGGCAAGATTGTCGATCACGCGGCGCATCAGCCCCTGCAGCACCTCGACCTCCTCGTCGCTCATTCCCTTTGTCGCGATCTCGTGGATTTCGGCATTCATCGGCGCAAGGATCAGCTCGAGCTTCCTGGCGTGCGGGGTCAGATAGATGAAGGTCTTGCGCCGGTCGTCCGTCGTCTTCTTGCGCGTGATCAGCCCCGCTTTTTCCAACCCCTTGAGCGCGACAACGGTGGTCGGCTCGCGCATGCCGACGCGCTCGCTCAGTTCGCGCTGGGTGATCCCGTCCTCGCGCCACAGCTGGCGCAGGAAGCGCCACTGCCCCGCCGACACGTCGTGCGTCAGCGTGCGGCGCTCGAGCAGCCGCGAAAAAGAGCGAAAGACGACGCGCGCCAGATAGCCGATGCTATTTTCAGGATCGGTATAATATTCGGCCGGATACCTGTAATCCTGTGTTTTCTTGGCCAAAATCCTGCTCCCCTGTCGCGATCCCCGGCGTCGCCCGTCCGTTCGCGCAATCCTGAATCTTAGGACGTGAAGCTTCGCGCGGCAACAGCCTTCGTCGCCAGTTCGCGATGCATCGCCCCGGCAACCCCGCGATAACGTTGGACAAGATCGCCACCTCCATTTACTTAGCATACTAAGTTAATGGAGGCTATGTGGAGAAATTCGTCCGGTTAAGCGCTGTGGCAGCCCCCTTGCCGCTTGCGAATGTCGATACCGACATGATCATTCCGGCCCGATACATGAAAGGGCTGACACGGTCCGGGCTCGGCGGGCACCTGTTCCGCGAGCTTCGATTTGCTGCAGATGGCGGCGAACTTGGCGATTTCGTGCTCAATCAGCCGGCGTTTCGCCATGCGCAAATCCTGATCGCCGACCGCAATTTCGGCTGTGGCTCGTCGCGCGAACATGCCGTGTGGGCGCTCGCCGATTTCGGCATCCGCTGTGTCATCGCGCCGAGCTTCGGCGATATCTTCGCGGGCAATGCACGCAAGAACGGGCTGCTGCTGATCCGGTTGCCCGATGCAATCTGCACGCGGCTGCGCGACGACATCATGCTCGCGCAACATGCCCCGATCGGGATCGATCTCGAAACACAGCAAATCGACCTCGCATCGGGCAAAATGATCGGATTTGCCATCGATCCCGGCGACCGCCGCATCCTGATGGAGGGGCTCGACGACATCGCCCGCACGCTGCGCCATGCCGACGCAATCGCGCGGTTCGAGGCGGCGATCTAGCCGAGCATATCGGGCGAGGCGATGCGGCCGGCGATCGCACTCGCCGCGGCCAGCGCCGGGCTCATCAGATGCGTGCGCCCGCCGCGCCCCTGCCGGTTCTCGAAATTGCGGTTCGACGTCGCGGCGCAGCGCTCGCCGGGTTGCAGCCGGTCGGCGTTCATGCCGACGCACATCGAACAGCCCGGCTCGCGCCAGTCGAACCCCGCATCGCGGAGCGTGGCCGCAATCCCCTCTTCCTCGGCCTGCCTTTTGACCAGCCCCGATCCCGGCACGACCATCGCGCGGACATGCGGCGCGACATTGCGACCGCGCACGATATCCGCAACGACGCGCAAATCCTCGATCCGGCTGTTGGTGCAACTGCCGATGAAAACCCGGTCGAGCCGCTGTCCAGCGATCGGCGCGCGCGGGGCAAGGTCCATATAGGCGAGCGCGCGTTCGGCAGCACCCCGCGCGTCGGCGTCGCCCATCGATGCCGGATCGGGGATGCTGCCGTCGACCGCGACCACCTGCGAGGGATTGGTGCCCCAGCTGACCATCGGGCGGACGGCGCGCGCGTCGATGCGCAGTTCGCGGTCGAATTTTGCCCCCGCATCGCTCGCCAGCGCAGTCCAGCGCGCCGTCGCCGCATCCCACGCGTCGCCGTGCGGTGTCGCCGGGCGGCCATCCAGATAGGCAAAGGTCACTGCATCGGGTGCGATCAGCCCCGCTCGCGCGCCCATTTCGATGCTGAGATTGCAGAGCGTCATCCGCCCCTCCATCGACAGCGCACGGATCGCCGTGCCCGCATATTCGATCACATGCCCGCTGGCCCCGTCGACCCCGATCGTGCCGAGCAGGTGGAGCGCGAGGTCCTTGGCATGGACATGCGGCGCGAGGACGCCATCGACCGTCGCGCGCATGTTGCGCGACCGGCGCTGGCGAATGACTTGCGTCGCGAGCACATGCTCGACCTCCGACGTCCCGATCCCGAAGGCAAGCGCGCCGAACGCACCATGGGTCGAGGTGTGGCTGTCGCCGCACACGATCGTCATTCCCGGCTGCGAGCGCCCCTGTTCGGGCCCGACGACATGGACGATGCCGCCGCGCGGATCGCCCATCGGGAAATTCTCGATCCCGAAGCGGCGTGTATTGGCGACCAGCGCCTCGAGTTGCGCGCGCGCCTCGGTGTCGGCGACTCCCGCCGGCCCGCTAGCCTGCCCCGCCGTCGGCACATTATGGTCGGACAGCGCCAGCGCGCGCGCCGGGCGCCGAACGCTCCGCCCCGCCGCCGCGAGCCCCGCGAAGGCCTGCGGCGACGTCACCTCGTGCAGCAGGTGCAGGTCGATATAGAGCAGGGTCTCGCCATCATCCTCGGCGACGGTGTGGGCATCCCAAATCTTGTCGTAGAGCGTGCGCGGCCCGGTCACAGCTTCCCCAGCGTTTCTTTTCTCGGCCCCATAAACCCGAAGAGGTAAGCTGCGACCTTGCGCATCTGTATTTCCTCGGCGCCTTCGGTGATGCGGTATCTGCGGTGGTGTCGGTAGATATGTTCGAAGGGTTTGTGGCGCGAGTAACCGATGCCGCCATGGACCTGCATGGCGCGGTCGGCGGCTTCGCAGACGAGGCGGTTGGCCCAGTAGTTGCACATGCTCACCTTGTCGGAGAGGGTGCGTTCGACCTCCCTGTGCGGGGTGTTGTCCATGTCCCACGCGGTCTTGCGGATGAGGAGGCGCAGCATCTCGGCCTGCGTCGCAAGTTCGACGAGCGGGAACTGGATCGCCTGGTTCTTCGCCAGCGCCTCGCCGAACGGCTTGCGGGTGCGCGCATAGCGCACGCTTTCCTCGATGCAGTAGACTGCGGCGCCGAGCGATGAGGCCGCCTGCCTTATGCGATTCTGGTGGACGAAACTCTGCGCGATCGCGAGCCCGCCGCCTTCGGGGCCGAGCCGCGCGCTGTCGGGCACCCACACATTGTCGAATGTCATGCGCGGATGATCGGTCGGCATGTTGAACGTCCACATATATTCATCGACGGTCATGCCCGGCGTCCCCGTCGGCACGAGCAGGCAGGTGATACCCCTGGCATCGCCGTCGTTTCCGGCGGTGCGGCAGAAGGTCGCGCAGTGCGTCGCGACATGCATGCCGGTAATCCACATCTTGCGCCCGTTTATGAGCCAGCCGTCGACGCCGTCGCGGGCCTCCCTGACCCCGCGCGTTTCCATATGCGTCGCGTCACTGCCATGGTCGGGCTCGGTAAGCCCGAACGCAGTGCGGCGGCGCCCCTCGAAGCCGCCGAGGATAAATTCCTGCTTCTGCTCCTCGCTCGTCGCGAACTGCTCGAACATCTCGACGAAGGGGAAGTTGCCGACGATGCTGTGCTCGTTCTGGAGATCGTTGTGGAGCCCCAGCCCCTTCGCCGCGAGATGTTCGCGGATCACCGCCATGGCAAGGTTCGACCCGTCCTTGCCGCCGTACTTTTTCGGCGCCGAGAAGCGCCAGTGCCCCGCCGCATCGGCTTTCCGCGTCGCGGCACGGAGCAGCTCCTCCCACTCGTGCCGCGGCAGGCCCTGATTGTCCCAGTCGGTGCGGGCATGTTCGCGGCGATGGTCGAAGAAGCGGATATTGTCGCCCTCCAGCTCAAGCGGTTTGATCTCGGCGCCGATAAACGCGTCGAGCTCGTCCAGATACGCAGCAAGATTGGCGGGCATCGCAAAGTCCATGTCTCTCTCCTGTGTCCTGTCTTATCCGCGCCAGTCGGCGCGCGCTGCGGCGAGCGCCGCATATCTGGGGCTGTCGACCGCGCACTTGTCCAGCACGTCGCGCCGCAGCCGTGCAAGCAGCCCGGGCTCGGCAAGCGTCCGCTCGCCCGACAGCAGAGCCTCGGCCAGCAGCGCATCCTCCGCCCGCACACCCGCCTCCAGATCGCGCAGCACGATGCCGAGCGCGTTCATCGCAACCACCGCCTCGAACTTCGCATGCCCCTCCGCCTGCGGCTTGATCGATCCTTCGATCCAGTCGCGCACCGCCTGTACCATCTCGGCCTTTGTCGGCTCGCCCGTCGGCACCGGTGCGGTATCGGGCGACGGCGGCAGCGCCCTCGCCCGCTCGTCCTCCGGTGCCTCCTCGCCGAGCAGCCGCACAAGGTCGAGTTCCTGTTCGGCGGTGCGCCGCCCGACGACGACGCGCTCGACCGTCCTGTCCGCCCCGTTCCGCCACGCCTGCCCCATCTGCAGGCAGCCGAGCGCCCACCAGAGCGTCCGGTAGACGAGCCAGAAGCGGAAGCGGGGAGCGTCGACCTTCGCTCCGCCCGCCGCCTCATAGGCCGCAAAATAATCGTCGAGGCTGCCAAGCCCGAACGCCGGCCGGTCGAGCCACCCGAAGCGCCACACTGCCATGCAGCCGAACGCCAGATCCTCATGCGCGTCGCCGCGATGCGCGAGCTCCCAGTCGAGCACCGCGGCAAGCCCGTCCCCGTCCACCATCACATTGCCCATCCGGTAATCGCCGTGAACGAGCACCGGCGCCGCCGCCTCGGGCTGATGCTCCTCGCACCAGCGGATTGCCAGCGCGATCACCGGACGGTCGCCGCCGTACGACAGGAAGCGCAATCTGAGCTCCGCGAGCGCCGCCGCCGTGTCCATCGCCGGGATCGCTTCGGGCACCCTGTCCAGCGGGATCGCATGGATGCGCGCCAGCTCGCGGCCGAGCTCCGCCAGCAACGACGCCGGCGGGTCGGCCAATATCCGCACCGGCGTGGCCTCGCCCGCCACCCGCCGCATCACATAGCCCGTCCCCAGCCCGTCACCCGGCTCCAGCACGCCGACAACCTCGGGCGCCCGGACCCCCGCGTCAAACACCGCCATCACCAGCGCCGCCTCGTCCGCATGACCGAACGGACGATCCGCCATATACAAGACCGACGGCGCACGGCGCAGAACATAGCCCCCGCAAACATCCCCGCTCGTCCAGTCAAACGACCAGCTCTCCATGTTCGCCCCGCCCGAAAGCCGGGACAAACCCGAAAGCACACCGCAACCCTGAACGCGCTCCATCACCGCCGAAAGCAGAACGGGAATGTCGGTCATGTGGCCCGCCGCGCCCGCTTGCCGGCCCGATCGGGTACGGGATTTCTGCTTGCGTCCCGTATTTTCATCGCCATCACCTCCCATATCTTACTTAGTATACTAAGTATAACGCACCCGATCGACCAGGGCAAGACCGGTCGGCGCCGCAAG
Organism: Sphingopyxis sp.; assembly: GCA_017745175.1. Classification (GTDB taxonomy): domain Bacteria; phylum Pseudomonadota; class Alphaproteobacteria; order Sphingomonadales; family Sphingomonadaceae; genus Sphingopyxis. Next base: position 116,514 of record JAGHZY010000001.1, read on the forward strand.
TGAAGATTGGCACTTCAGCCAGTATCAGCTAAGGTAATATTTAGGATTACGCTGTAAAAGAACAGCGGGGACCAGGGGGAGAGCATTATGTTCAGCGTCCTCGAATGCGTGGTCTATCAGCATGACCTGCGAATTGTGCTCCTTGCTGCGCTCGTCTGCATCCTCGGCAATATCTGTCTTTTCGCGGTTCTCAATCGGTCAACCCATTGTATTGAGGTGAGAAGGCGTCATTGGCTCGTTGTAGCCGCGACTGCCGAGGGCATCGGTGTATGGGCGACCCATTTCGTTGCGATGCTGGCCTATCGCGGGGCGATGCCGATTCAGTTCGACATGGGCCTGACGCTGTTGTCGGTCGCCATCGCGATCGGCTTTTTCTGGTGCAGTTTCCGCCTGCTCGGCAAGACACCCGATTCGCGGCGCTGCGCTGCCGCCGCCGCAATTGCGGCGACCGGCGTTGCGGCGATGCACTTCACCGGCATGGCATCGATCATCGCGCCGGCGCGTGTCACCTATGATTTGGCGCCGATCGTCGCCTCATTGGGGCTTGCGGGATTGTGCTTCTTTGCCGCCTTCCTGTTCTTTGCGAGGATGTCCGGCTGGACGCGAATCGCCATACCCGCGACCTTCGCCGTGCTGGCGATCGTCATCCTGCACTTCACGGCCATGTCGGCCACCACGCTCGTCCCCGATCCGACGCGCGGCGGCGCGCTCACCGAAGCGGCCGGTCGCGGCTGGCTGGTGCCCGCGATCGTCTTTGCCAATCTCGCACTGGTAACGCTCGCGCTCACCGGTTCGCTTGTCGATCGCTGGCTCACCGATGCGAACGGCCTCGCCGACGCGACGCTCGAGGCGCTCGCGATCACGCACGACGGCCGCATCGTCGAGGTGAACGCGCGGCTTTGCTCGCTGCTTGGCGTCAGCAATGGCGCCATCGTCGGCAGCATGCCTTCGGACTGGTTCGTCGCCGCCGATGGCAGCGCCTTTGCAACGCCCGAAGGTCATTCGACCGAGGCGCGCATCCGTGGCAGCGGCGACGAGGATCATATTCTGGAAATTGCGACCCAGACGATCGAATATCGCGGCCGCAGCTGTCAGGTCCTCGCGATCCGCGACCTGTCCGACCGCAAGCGCGCGCAACGGGCGATCGAGCATCTGGCGTCGCACGACGCGCTGACCGACCTGTCGAACCGTACCCATTTCGCACGCGCGCTCGACGCGGCGATCGACGCGAAAAAGCCCTTCGCGCTGCTGGCACTCGACCTCGACCGGTTCAAGGCGGTCAACGACGTCTTCGGCCATGGCGCCGGCGACGAGATATTGTGCCGCATCGCCGACATACTGCGGGCTGCGGCGCGCGCCGACGATATCGTCGCCCGGATCGGCGGCGACGAGTTTCTTATCATCCAGACCGCAATTTCGGAGCCGGACGATGCCCGGCGGCTTGCCGCGCGCATCCTCGAAACGCTGGCGATCGAAATGGACGTGGCGCGCGATCCGATGGCGGTCGGCGTCAGCATCGGCGTCGCGCTGTTCCCCCAGGACGGTGCCGATGCCGAGACGCTGCAGCGCAACGCCGACACCGCCCTTTATCGCGCCAAGAACAATGGTAGGGGCCATGCCGCCTACTTCGACCAGGAGATGGACGAACTGGCGCAGGAGCGCCGCGCGCTCGAGCATGATCTTCGGCACGCGATCGCCCGCAACCAGCTCCGGATCGTCTACCAGCCGCTGGTCGCGACGGCCTTTGCCTCGATCGTCGGCTATGAGGCGCTGCTTCGCTGGGATCACCCCGAACGCGGAGAGGTGGCGCCCGACTATTTCATCCCGGTCGCCGAGGAAATCGGTGCTATCGTACCGATCGGTGAGTGGGTGCTGCGCGAGGCGTGCAAGGCGGCCGCGGACTGGCCGAAGAATGTCTCGGTCGCCGTCAACGTGTCGACGATCCAGTTCCAGGTACCCAATCTTCCCGCTGTCGTGCGCGACGCGCTTTCGCAATCGGGGCTCGAGGCGCATCGGCTGGAACTCGAAATCACCGAAACCGCTTTCCTGCGCAATCGGCACAGCGCGCTCAAGGCGCTGCACGAGATACGCGCGCTCGGCGTGCGGATCGCGATGGACGATTTCGGGACCGGATATTCCTCGCTGAGCAACCTCAAGGCCTTTCCTTTCGACAAGATCAAGATCGACAAGAGCTTCGTCGCCTCGATTCCCGATGACGAAGCCGCCCGGTCGATCGTCCGCGCGATCGTCGGCCTCGGCCGGAGCTTCAACATGCCGATCGTCGCCGAGGGGGTTGAAACGGAAGAACAGCGACAGATGCTGCTCGACGAGGGCTGCCCGCAGGCGCAAGGTTTTTATTTCGGTCGCCCGGCCGGTGATCCGTTCCGGAAAGAGCCTCCCACTCGCCTCGCCGAACAGTAACGCGCTTCCGAAATGGGGGAGATTGCCGGCCCGCCTTCCGATATCGGGCAGCGCGGCAGCCCGGCGGCGACTAGCCGGGACCGGTCAGCTCTTCGCCTTGCATCGGGCCTGCACACGCTGCCGTCCGTCCGCGTTCGCAGGCCCCGTCGGCCACCGCCTCGCCGATCCGGTGATATTCCTGCACAATCTCCGACAGCGCCGAAAGCGCGAGCGTCGCCGGGTCGCGGGTTGCGGGGATCAGGCCGACCGACGTGCGCAGTTTGCGGCGCAGCGCTTCGGATACGCCGGCGTCGCGCAAAGCATCGCGCCGGAGCGATTGCGTTCGCCGGCTTCCGATCGCGCCAACGTAAAAAGCCGGGAGGTGCAGCGCGCGCGGCAGCAGTTCCTCCTCCCAGTCGCGATCGTGGAAGAGCGAAAGGATCGCCGTCCACCGATCGGTAACGACCGGCGGCAGGATCGTCCGCGTGGCCAACCGGATCGTGTGGAAGCCGGCGGCATCGAGATCGGCCAAAGCCCGCTCGTCGGGAGACATGATGCTGACGTCGGCGCCGAATGCCGCGCCGAGCCGCGCCAGTGCGCGAAGCTCTTCGCCCTGCCCCATCGCGACGATGCGGAGCCCCGGCGCAAGGCAAAGGTGAAAGCCGCCCGCGTGCCAGCCGGTCGGGAGCCCCTCTCCCGCGGCGGCCGAATGCACGCCGTCGTCGGCCAACCGGAGCACCGCCATCTCGCGGCGGCCATGCCGGGACAAGGCATGTGCGATCGCATGCGGATCGGGGCGTGGGCTGAACAGCAGGTCGATGCCGCCGCCGCAAGGCAGGCGGATGTCGAGATAGGGCGAGCCGGCGCCGAAGCGCACGAGCTTCGCCCGGCCGCCCGACAGCGTTCCGATTGCCTCGGTGACCACCGCCGCCTCGATACAGCCGCCCGAAAAGGACCCGGCGTACCGCCCGTCCTGCGCCACCGCCATCTGGGCGCCGATCGCGCGCGGCGACGATCCCTCGATCGCGGTCAGCGTGACCAGCACCGTTTCCAGCCCCTCCTCGTACCGGGCCAGCACGAAGCGCAAAATGTCGGCCGGCGTGGTTGCAATCATGCGTATTTTGCCCTGAGGTTCGCCGCGATGATCGACGCCCGCAACATCGCTGCCATCATGCTCGCCGCGGGCACTTCGCGCCGGTTCGGCACCGGGGACAAGCTGATCGCGCCGCTCGCGGGCGCGCCCCTGGCGCTGCACGCGGCGCGGCGCATTTCGGGGCTCGCGCCGGGTCGGCGGATTGCCGTCTGCTCCGACGAGGGCGGCCTGCTCGCGCGAATGCTGGCGTCCGAAGGTTTCGAGATCGTCGCCAATCCGCATCCCGAGCGCGGCCTTTCGCAATCGCTGGCGTGCGGCATCGCGAACGCCGCGCGCGGGCCGGCGGCTGCCGCGCTGGTCTGCCTCGCCGATATGCCCTTCGTCAGCACCGGCCACCTGCAGAACCTGCTCGCGCGCTTCGATCCCGTGACCGCGCCCGTCGTCGCGTCGAGCAATGGCGAAGCGGCCACGCCTCCCGCGCTGTTCGACCGCACATTGTTCGACCGGCTCCGCGCCGTCGAAGGCGATCGCGGAGGCAAGGCGCTGCTGGCGGGTGCCGCGCTGGTCGCCGCCGCGGCCGGCGAACTCGCGGATATCGACCGGCCGGACGATCTTCCCCGATGATCTTTCGCGCCCACGCCCGCGGTCACACGCTGTCCGGCAGCTTGTCCAGCAGCTTGTCAAGCGTGACCGGATAGTTCCGGACACGCACGCCGGTCGCGTTATGGACCGCATTGGCGACCGCCGCAGCGACGCCGCAGATGCCGAGCTCGCCAACCCCCTTCGCCTTCATCGGCGACGTCGTCGGATCGCTTTCCTCGAGGAAGATCACGTCCTGATGCGGGATATCAGCGTGGACCGGTACCTCATAGCCGGCAAGGTCGTGATTGACGAAGAAGCCGAAACGCTTGTCGACCGCCAGCTCCTCCATCAGCGCCGAGCCCGCCCCCATCGTCATCGCGCCGATCACCTGGCTGCGCGCCGCCTTGGGGTTGAGGATGCGCCCCGCCGCGCACACGGCGAGCATCCGGCGGACGCGAATCTCGCCCGTCATTGCGTCGACGCCAACCTCGACGAAATGCGCGCCAAAGGTCGATTGCTGGAATTTTTCGGCGAGGTCGCCATATTCCATCATGTCCTCGGCGACGAGTTCGCCGCCCGCCGCCGCCTCGCCCAGCGCGAAACTGCGCTTCCCCGCCTTGACCTTGCCGTCGGCAAATACCGCATCGGATGCGAGCCCGAGCCTTTGCACCACCGCATCGCGCAGCTTTGCGCACGCGGCATAAACGCCCGCAGTCGAACTGTTGGCACCCCACTGCCCCCCCGATCCCGCCGACACCGGGAAGCTCGAATCGCCGAGCCTCACCACGACCTTGTCGAGCGGCACGCCCATCATTTCGGCGGCGGTCTGGGCAATGATCGTGTAGCTGCCGGTGCCGATGTCGGTCATGTCGGTCTCGACCGTGACCGTTCCGGACTTGTCGAGCCGCACGCGCGCCGCAGATTTCGCGTTGAGGTTGTTGCGGAACGCCGCGGCAACCCCCATGCCGACGAGCCAGCGCCCGTCGCGCGTCGCACCGGGCTTGCCACGCTTGCTCCAGCCGAATTTTTCGGCGCCGGTCTGCAGGCATTCGTTGAGCCGGCGTTGCGAAAAGGGCCGCTCCGGCTTTTCGGGGTCGACCTGCGTATCGTTGAGCACCCGGAACGCGACCGGATCCATGCCAAGCTTTTCGGCCATTTCGTCCATCGCAATCTCGAGCGCCATCAGACCCGGCGCCTCGCCGGGCGCACGCATCGCATTGCCTTCGGGCAGATCGAGTACGGCGAGCCGCATCGCAGTCATCCGGTTCGCGCCCGCATAGAGCAAACGCGTCTGCGCGACTGCCGTTTCGGGGCCGCCTCCGGGCAGATCGCCCGACCAGCTTTCATGACCGATCGCCGTGATCTTTCCGTCGGCGGCTGCGCCGATCCGGATACGCTGGATCGTCGCCGGGCGGTGCGTCGTGTTGTTGATCATCAGCGGCCGCGGAAGCGCGACCTTGACCGGGCGCCCGGCCGCGCGCGCGCCGAGTGCGGCGAGCACCGCATCGGTGCGAACGAACAATTTCCCGCCGAAACCGCCGCCGATATAGGGCGAGACAAGGCGGATATTCTCTTTCGCAATGCCCAGCGTCTTCGCCATGTCGCCGACCGACCAGGCGATCATCTGGTTTGACGTCCAGAGAGTCAGCCTGTCGCCATCCCACGCCGCAATCGACGCATGCGGCTCCATCATCGCGTGCGTATGGTCGGGCGTCGTATAGCGCGCGTCGAGTTGCACCGGTGTAGCGGCGAAGGCCGTGGCAAAATCGCCAACACTGGTATCGGCGGCGGTGCCGAACACCGTCGGCGGCGTGATCGCGGTGTCGAGCGCGGCGGCGAGGTCGTAGCTGCCCTTGCTGCGGCTATATTCGACGCGGACCAGCGACGCCGCGGCGCGTGCCTGCTCGAAACTTTCGGCGACGACCAGTGCGATCGCCTGGTGATAATGGTCGATCGCCGGGCCGCCGAGCAATTTCGCGGTGTTGAAATTGCCCTTGTCGAGCTTGCCCGCATTGTCGGCGGTGACGATCGCGATGACGCCGGGCGCCGCCTGTGCATCGGCGAGGTTCATCGACGCAATACGCCCCTTGGCGATCGCCGCGCCGACGACATAACCATAGGCCTGATTTGCGGCGACGTCGTGATGTTCATAGGCGTAGGTGGCCGTGCCGGTCGTCTTGAGCGGGCCCTCGATGCGATTGGTGGGTTTGCCGACCACTTTCATCTGGTCGATCGGGTTGGTCGTTGCGGGGGTGTCGAACTTCATGACTCAACCCTTCGCTTGTGCGAGCACCCCGGCGAGCGTGCGCTCGACGAGGGGCAGTTTATAGGCATTTTCATGCGTCGTTTTCGCACCCGCGAGCAGCCCGTCGACAACGGGTCTGGCACCGCGCGGCAACGCCGCTTCGGCTCCCTCGACGCGCCACGGCTTGTAGCCGACACCGCCGAGCGCGACGCGGCCGGTCCCGTCGCGTTGCACGATTACACCCACCGAAATCAGCGCGAAGGCGTAGGAGGCGCGATCACGGACCTTGTGATAGATGTGCGTGCCCCCCACCGGGCGCGGCAGCGTCACCGCCGTAATCAGCTCGCCCGGTGCCAGCACCGTCTCGAGATGCGGTGTTTTCGCCGGCGCGCGGTAAAAATCGGCGATCGGGATTGCGCGCGCCTTGCCGCCCGCATCGACCGTTTCGACCGTCGCATCGAGCGCGCGCATCGCGACCGCCATGTCGCTCGGGTGCGTGGCGATGCATGCCTCGCTGGCACCGACCACCGCGTGCAGCCGGTTGAAGCCGCCGATCGCCGCGCAGCCGCTACCGGGCTTGCGCTTGTTGCACGGCTGGTTGGTGTCGTAAAAATAGGGGCAGCGCGTCCGCTGGAGCAAATTGCCCGCGGTCGTCGCCTTGTTGCGCAATTGCCCCGACGCGCCCGCGACGAGCGCGCGGGTCAGAAGCCCATAGTCGCGCCGCACCCGCGCGTCGCTCGCCAGATCGGTGTTGCGCACCATCGCGCCGATGCGCAGCCCGCCTTCGGGCGTCGCCTCGATCTTGTCGAGCGCGATGTGGCTGACGTCGATCAGGTGCGGCGGCGTCTCGATCTCGAGCTTCATCAGGTCGAGCAGATTGGTGCCGCCCGCGATGAAGCGCGCGCCGGGCGTCCGGGCGAAGGCGGCCGTCGCTGCCGCCGGGGTATCGACGCGCTCGTAGGTGAAGCTTTTCATGCCTTCGCTCCCGCCACGCCGGTGATTGCGTCGATGATGTTGGAATAGGCACCGCAGCGGCAGATATTGCCGCTCATCCGTTCGCGCAGCTCGGCCGCGGTCACCGTCGGCGCCGCGGTCAGGTCGGCGGTGACATGACTCGGCACGCCGGCCCTGATCTCGTCGAGCACCGCGACCGCCGAACAGATCTGTCCCGGCGTGCAATAGCCGCATTGATAACCATCGTGTTCGACGAATGCGTCCTGCATTGCGTGCATCCTGTCGGGGGTGCCGAGGCCCTCGATCGTCGTGATGTTCTCGCCATCGTGCATCACCGCGAGGGTCAGGCAGCTGTTGATCCGCCGCCCGTCGACGATGACCGTGCACGCGCCGCACTGGCCATGGTCGCAGCCCTTCTTCGTACCGGTCAGGTGGAGATGTTCGCGCAGCGCATCGAGCAGCGACACGCGCGTGTCGAGATCGAGTTCGCGATCCGCGCCGTTGACCTTGAAGCTCACCTTGGTCGTCGGCGTCGCGGCGGGGGCCGTCGCCGCACCGGCGGCGACGGCCGGAACCAGCGCCACCGTCGCAACCGAGGCCGCGCCGCCAACCAGCACGCCGCGCCGGGACAGCTCATATTCTTCGGGAGTCTGCATCGCATTCGTCCGTTTCTGTTTCTTTTGACCATGGGCGCGCCCACGAGTCAGCTCAGGCAGTCGATACCGCGCGACTCTCGTGACGCGTCGGCACAGAAATTCCGGATTCTCGGGACAGGCCTATCATATCCCTGTCCCCGGGAACAGGCTCGGCGCCGGGCCGGACACGCCGCCCGCGCGACGCAAACCGCGCGGGGCGCAGCAATCGGCAAAGCAAATGGCGCGCGCGGTGCTGTAAAGAATCTTGCGGAAGCAGGAGTCTGCCGCCACTGCTACCGCGAATCGCTGGGATGACAGGATGACGGGCAAGCTATCCATTCGCATTTCTCCGGAGTTCACGAGCTTCGTCGGCCGTGGCCCCTGCGACCCCGCGTTCCTGCCGGCTGCCCCCCTGATTTTCGGCTTCGGCGATATCGGGGAGCCGGCTGTTTCGATGATGCTTCCGGCCGATCTCGATGGCCCTGCCGACGATCATCTGGTCGTGCTCGCGATCAGCCGCGCCGCATGCGATCGCCTCTTCGCGCACCAGCCCAAGGCGGGCGGGCGTTGGTATCTGCCCGCCGACCTTCGCGGTATCGGCCGCGCCGTGGTCGCGGTCGAAGGCGATGGCGAAGCCGACAACATGCTGCGCGCCGCGCGCAGCCAGGAACTGCTCTGCCAGACTTTCGCGGCGCTCGCGGCCGAACTTATGGTCGAGGTGGCAGGCACGACCTCGCTCACCGAACGCGATATCACGCGCGTCGCGGCGGCGCACCAGCTGGTCAACGAGCGCTGGCAGGAAAAGCTGACGGTCGGCAGCGTTGCGCGGCGCTGCGGGCTCAGCAAGGCCAAGCTGACGCGCGGCTTTCGCGAACTCTATCAATGCAGCGTTGCCGAAGCGGTGAGCGAACGGCGCCTGCAGCGCGCGCGCCAGCTGCTCGCACAGAGCGACCTGCCCATATCGAGTATCGGCTATCATTGCGGCTATATGAGCAACGCCAGCTTCACGCGCGCCTTCGCGCGCCGCTTCGGCATGGCGCCCACCAAGATGCGCGGCCGCGAAGTCACGGCCTGAACCCGGTAAAAAGCGCCGCTGCCTGTTAGCGCGTAATATCCCGGGCGCCATGTGAGGCTCCGTCGACCGCCGCCCGCGAAAAAGGCGCGAAGTCACCGCGAGGGCCATGCCTGAGCGCAGCCGGTGCAAGACCATGCCCGGCGGCGCCGGCGAGACCCTTCCCCGCCCGCAATCCGTCGAGCACGCCGGCTGCGAAGGCATCGCCGGTTCCCACTCTGTCGATCGCCGGCGCGATATCGGCGGCGTGGGTCATTCCGCGGTCGTCGCGCGTATCGATGCGCGCCGTCAGCCGGTCCGCGCCGCGGCGCTTCCGGAGGAACTGACGCTCTCCCGGAACGCCTCGGTCGCCAGGCACTGCATCAAGCCTTCGCGTTCGCGGTCGAGTTGCGCCCGGATCTCGTCCCCTATCCCGTAGAGAAGGCGTTTCGTCATCGCCACCGCAACGGCGTTCTGGCCAAGCAGCCTTGCGACGAGCCTGTCGGTCTCCTCCTCCAGACTCGCGGCGCTCACCAGATGGCTGACCAGCCCGAGATCATGCGCCTCGCGCGCGCCGAGATGGTCGTCGGCAAGGAACAACTGCATGGCGCGGCGCGGGCCGAGCTGCTTCGCGATACCGATCGTCCCTCCGGCATCCGGGCTGAGGCCGATCGCGGCATAGGCGGGCTTGAACCGGGCATCGTCGGCGGCAACACAAAAATCGCCCATGAAGGCAAGCGAGCATCCCGCGCCGGCTGCCACGCGGTGCACGCACATGATGACGATCGCGTCCATCGAACGGATCGCATGAATGAAGCGATCGAGCTCGGTCAGCAGATTTCCGACGATCGGCGCGATGTTGCCGATGTTGGCGGCGAACAGCTGCACGTCGCCGCCGGCGCAAAAGGCCGCGCCGGCGCCCTTGACCAGCAGCACCCGGATCCCGGGATCGCGCTTCACTGCTTCTGCCGATGCCGCGAGCCGTTCCGCCATTCCGATATCGATTGCGTTCAGGCTTTGCGGGCGGTTCAGGGTGATCGTCGCGACCGCTCCGTCGCGGCGTAGGCGGACCGGCGCATCCGCCGCACTGTTCCAGATGTCGCTTTTCCCGGGCATGAATGGTCCTTTCCTGTCCGCCGACCCCGTCAACGTGCTTTCCATATCGGCTGGCGCTTCTCGGCGAAGGCGCGCGGGCCTTCGCGGGCGTCCTCGCTGCGGACGAGCAGCCCCAGTTCGAGCGCATTCTGCTCCCACGCCGATGCGTCGGACCGCACGGCGCCATCGCGAATGCCGAGCGCCATGCGTTTCGATCCCTGCACCGAAAGCGGCGCGTTGGCCGCAATTTTCTCCGCCAGCGCAAGCGCCGTCGGCATCAGCTCCGGCAGCGGGACGACGCGATTGGCAAAGCCGTAGCGATACGCCGTCGCCGCATCGAAGGGCTCGCCGGTCAGCAGATGCTCCATCGCGATCTTGTGCGGCAGTTGCCGGACGATCCGGAAGGTTCCGGCCGCCGCCGCGAAGAGACCGACCTTCACCTCGGGCAGTGCAAAGCTGGCGTGCTCCGCCGCGACGACGATATCCGCCGCGAGGGCCAGCTCGCAGCCGCCGCCGAAAGCACAGCCGTTGACGGCCGCGATGACCGGCTTCGAGATCGGGTGCGAGGCGAAACCGCCAAATCCCCATTTTCGCTGAACCTCGTCGGGCGGTTCGATCGCTTCGCCGCGCGATATCGCGACGAGGTCCGCGCCGGCGCAGAAACTCCTGTCGCCCGCCCCGGTGATGATGACGGCGCGAACTTCGGGGTCGGCCTCGGCTTCCTCCAGCGCGTTGCCGATGCCCGAATGGACCGCGGCATTCACCGCGTTGCGCGCGCCCTCGCGGTTGATCGTGACGATGAGGATGTGGCCGTGCCGCTGCGTCACCACGGCGCGCTGCCGGTCATCAACCATGATTTTTCTCCTCATATGAACCCGGCCGATCGAGTGCCGCGCCGGCTGCCGAATTGTCTTTGCCCGACCGCAATCGCGCGAAATCGACCAGCTGGCGGGCCATGATGTCGAGCTGCGTCGCGACGCCCGCGTCGGCCAGACCGCCGCGATCGTCGAAAACCGGCAGCGCCGAGTTGACGGTAACCGCCATCGGCGTCGGCCATCCGCGCAGCGCATGGGCGATCGAGCGCAAGGTGGCCAATGTCGATCCGGTCGCCTGCCACCCCGCGGCGACAGCGATGAGCCCGACGGCGCGATCCTGCAGATAGGTCCGCTCGTCGCCCGCCATATCCTCGACATAGTCGATCGCATTCTTGACGAGCCCGGACACGGTGCCGTGATATCCGGGCGACGCGATGATCACCCCGTCGGCGCTGCGGAGCGCCTCGATCAGCGCCACGGCCTTGCCGGTGCGCTCGCCGCCGTAGCGATAGAGCGGCATATCAAGTTCGCAGGCGTCGAAACGGCGGGTCGCTGCGCCCGCGCGCTCGGCCGCACCGAGCGCCAGGCCCAGAATGCGCTCGGTCGAGGCCGTCGCGCTTCCCGAGCCCCCCAAGCCCACGATCAAGGGTTTATGGTTCATCTCGGACCTTTCGGGCTGCAAGGCATGGCTACAGCGACTGGCCGTCGTCGATCGTGAAGATACCGCCGGTGATCGTCCGCGATGAATCGGAACCGAGGAGCAGCAGCATTCCGAGAAGATCGTCTTCGGGCATGAGCCGCCGGCGAGGAAAGCGCTCCATTTGCTTGCGTCCGCCGTCGGATTCGAACCAGTCGTCGTTGATTTCGGTCCGCACATAGCCCGGGCAGACGGTGTTGACGTTGATCCCGAGGTGAGCCCATTCGCGCGCGAGGCTCTGCCCCATCATCGCGACGGCCGCCTTCGATGCGCAATAGGCGGCGAGACCCGGCAGCACCTTGTGACCGCCGATCGACCCGACCAGGATGATCCGTCCCGAACCGCGATCGGCGGATCCCGCCTTTACCATGGCGCGGGCACCTTCGCGCGCGGTCAGGAATACCCCGCGAACATTGACGCGCATCAGCTGGTCGAACGCGTCGACGGGCAGGTCGAGCGCGCGGCCGTCAGCATTCATGCCGGCATTCGCATAGACAGTGTCCACCGGGCCGAACGTTTCCGCCGCTCGCGCAAAGCCGGCAACCACCGACGCCTCGGCTTCGACGTCCATGTCGATGGCGACGGCCTGCCCCCCGTTTACGGCGATTTCGTCGACGAGAGCCGCCAGCCGGTCGCCGCGCCGCGCCGCGACGGCTACCCGTGCGCCGGCTGCCGCAAGGTCGAGCGCCAATTGCCGGCCGATGCCCGACGAGGCGCCCGTTACGAGGGCCACCCGGCCTGAAAGATCGTAGCGATTGCGTGTCATCGCACTGCCTCGCGCACATCGGGAAAAGCCGGCACCGGCGATATGCTGTCGCGACGCGTCACGAGGGACAGCCTCGGCGCGACCGGCGGCGCCGGGTCGTTCCGCCGCCGATATGCGACCAGATCCTCGATCGTACCGATCTTCAGACCATGGCGGCGCGCGAAGACGATCAGATCGGGAAGCCGCGCCATCGTGCCATCGTCATTCATGATCTCGCAGATCACGCCCGACGGATTCCGGCCTGCCAGCCGGGCGATATCGACCGCCGCTTCGGTGTGCCCCGCACGTTCGAGGACGCCGCCGTCGCGCGCGACGAGCGGAAACATATGCCCCGGGGTGATGAGATCGGCGGTGCCGCACAGCGGATCGATCGCCGTCGCGACCGTCCGGGCGCGATCGAAGGCCGAAATGCCTGTCGTGACGCCTTCCCTCGCGTCGATCGAGACGGTGAAGGCGGTGCCGAACTCGCAGCGGTTCGTCGATGCCATCGGTTCGAGCCCGAGCTCGTCGGCCCGGGCCCGCGTGATCGCCAGACACACCAGCCCGCGGCCGAAACGGGCCATGAAATTGATGCGCGCCGATGTCGCGGCGTCGGCCGGCACGATGAGGTCGCCTTCATTCTCGCGATCTTCCGCATCGACGAGGATGAAAGGCTTTCCGCTGGCGGCGTCCTCGATAATCTCCTCGATCGGAGCGATCGCGCCGCGCTCGGGATCGAACGGCCGCGCGGACCGATGCGCCTTGGCAGCTTGCCCCCCCGCGGTCTGGAATATGTCATCGAACTGGCGCATCCGTTCCTCCTCATTTTTCGGCACGCCGATTCTTTAATGTAAATCTTAAATAACGTAAATAGTTTTCTGGCGGGGTGTGACCTGAAGGGAAGACGCGCGCATGGCGCCGACGGCCGGCGCGCAAACGGCGGGCGCACGCCGCCTTCGCGGCGGCAACAACAGTGGGCCGGGTCGGTAACCGGGCGAAAACAATATCCGCCTGGCCGGGCAGCGAGCCGCAAGGCGGCGCGCGGCGACGGCCTGAACGTTCAGGAGCGTGCCTGGCTTTCCGGGCGCACCGTACCTGCGAAAGGCGCGGCTTCCTGCTCCGCCGGGATCGCCCGCGCGGGCGATCCCGCCCGAAGCTCGGGAATATAGGGATTGGGGGCGCCGACGTTGCTCCGGTCACCGGGACTGCGGGGATCGATACGTCCGACCGTGCTCACCTTGAATCCCGCCATGGCCTTTTCGGCGTCGGTCATGCCGGCATAGACGTCGTCATGCAGGCTCGCGGCATAGGCATCCTGCGCGCGCATGAACGGCAGCGCGAAATAGGTCGAGATCGAATAGCGGACCTCGTCCGAGACGCTGCAGCCCGAACTGTGCCAGAGCCGGCCTTCGAAGACGATGGCGGCCCCCGGCGGGCATTCGGCGGTGACCATGCCCTCGACGGGATCGGGATTATAGGCGTCGAGCTTCTCCCAATCGATCGCAAGCTGGGGCGCCGTCATCCGGTGACTGCCTGGAAGAAAACGCGTTGCGCCCATGTCTTCGCGAAAATCCGACAGCGTGATCATGACGTTCGATACCAAGGGAATCGGGGTATCGAAGGGGACATGGATCTGGTCGGTATGGATCACCATCGGAACGGCGCCCTTCCGCACGATCAGGCCGTTCGAGCCCGAGAGATAGAAATCCGGAGAATTGAAGACGTGCCGCTGATATTCCTGAATGACGGGATTCATCGCGAGATCGACGAAAACGCGCCCCTTGTTCAGCAGCGTCCGCACGCCTTGCCACGGCGCGACTTCCCCGTCGCGCGGACTGCCGACCCAGGTGTTGCCGCCGCGCCCGCCATTGCCAAGCCAGGCGACGCCTTGCTCGCGCTCAAGCCTTGCCTGCTCGTCGAGCCGCTCACGCAGCGCGCGGACCTCGTCGGCGTCGATCACATCGAGATGGATGCAATAACCGAATTCGGTAAGATCGCGCTTGCCCTGTTCCAGATCGCGCGTGGGCTGCGGAAGGCGTACTCCGGTCATCGTGCTCACAATAGTCTCTCCAAGCCGATCCTGGCATGTCTTCGAGCCCGCGCCGGGGGCGGACTCGGGTCGCCAGTTTTATGTGCCGGCATTCTATCGCCAACCTGCCGGCAATACCATAATAAAGTAAATTCATAATAGCAAAAATGCCCAGCGATAGCTACGTAGCCGGGACGATTTTCGCCGGCTGCTCGCGGCTTTCCCGGGCCATGGAACGGCTCGCGACGAAGAGATGAAATCCGGCCCACGCGAAGCAGCCCGAAACGATGCAAAGTGCGGTGCGCAGCCCCGTTCCCATGGCGGCTTCACAGGCGCTGCTCGCGGTCTTTGCGGCCACACAGGTCGCGGCATAATCGGGTCCAAAGGCTCTCTGCGACAGCAAGTCGCTCAGGAATCCGACGAGCGGCGGGCCGAGGCCGGCCCCCACCAGAATGTTGATCAGCGCAAAGATGGCGATGGCCGTTGCGCGCATCCGCGGCTTCACCAGCCCCTGGACGGTCGACATCACGGGTCCGATATACATATTCTGCGCGACCGACGCCGACGCCAGCATGACGACGAGCATCAATTGCGTCGGCGCGAGATAGGCGCCGACCAGCAGCGGCGTCGCGGCGACGAGACCGATACCCGGAACGAACAGCGCCGCACCGGGAAAGCGCCCCGACAGGCGGTCGGACAGAAATCCGCCGAGGAAAATTCCCACGGCGCCCATCACAGCCCCGGTCAGGACGAAAAGCACCGCGCCCTCGGAAAGCGACAGGCCATGGACGCGGCTCAGAAAGGCAAAGCCGAACTGCGCCGAGCCATAGCTCGCGAAGGCCGCCAGCGCGCTTGCGGCCACGGCATGCCGAAAGGTCCGGCTCCTGAACAGCAGCGCGACGACGTCGAGCAACGACGGGGCGGTTTCCTGCACCGAGCGCGCCGGCTCGCGTACCGTGAAAAAGATCGTCAGGCCCAACAATATGCCCGGCAGGCCGAGCGCGAGAAAGGCGGTGCGCCAGCCGTAATGTTGCGCGAGCAGTCCGCCGAGGATCGCAGCGAGCAGTCCGCCGACGGGAATGCCCAGCGAAAAGACCGACATCGCCGTTGCACGGCGGCTTGCGGGATAATAGTCGGCGATGATCGACGTCGCCGGCGGCGCGCAGCCCGCCTCTCCGATGCCCACGCCGACCCGCGTCATCAGCAAAAGCCCGAATGCGAGAAGCCCGTAGCTGTTGAGCCATGGCAGCAGCGCGATGCTCGCGCCGGCCGCGACCAGGACGAGCACGAGGCTTGCCCACATTCCGGCCCGCCAGAACATCGCCGCGAGCGGACACAGGACCAGCGCGAACAGGGTGACATGAAGGACGGGATCCATCTGCCCCGCCAGCCCGCACAGGGCCGTCATCACGCTCCAGATGCCGATCGAGAGCGCGATGATCGCGCGCCGGTCATAGCTTTCGGACAATCGTGCGATGGGGAGCCCGAGCAGCGCAAAGAGGAAGGCGAAGGCCGGGCCGCCGAGCAGCCCCATATGGAAATCGCCGAGTCCGAAGCTCTTGCGGATGGGTTCGTTCAGAACCCCGATCAGCATCCGGTCGAGATAGTTCAGCGCATAGGCGGCAAACAGCGTCGCAAGGACATATTTGCGGTAGCCCGGGCTGGCCTCGCCTTGCGACGTGCCGATGCGGCCGGCCGCGGCGGTCAAGCGGCAAGCTCGCGATAGGGGACGTCCTTGTCGACCCTGATATCGCCGGGGAGGCCGAGCACCCGCTCGGCGATGATGTTGCGCAGTATCTCGTCGGAACCGCCCGCGATCCGCATCGCGGCGCCCCAGGTCCACGAATATTCGACGATGCCCCAAGCCTCGCCGAGCTCGCCCGGCGCCAGCATCCCGAACTGATCGCGAAGATCCATGGCGAGATAGCTCGCCTGCTGCCCCTGATAGGCGCCGATCGCCTTGACGATCGACTGTTCGGGGCCGGGCAAGGTGCCCCGCGAAAGAGCGGTCTGCGCCCGATAGGTCAGGAGATCCACGGCGCGCGAATTGATGTACATGTCGACGATGCGCTCGCGAATCCGGCCGTCGGATATCGCCGGCGCGCCAGCCAGCTCCGTGTCTCGCGCGATATCCATGATGTTGTTATATTCGAGAAAGCCGAGCGTGTTGCCGACGGCATGGCGTTCGAACATCAGCGCCGACACGCACACGTGCCAGCCTTCGCCGACCGCGCCGAGCCGGTCGGTATCCGGAATGAAGACGTCGTCGAAGAAGACTTCGTTGAAATCGGACCGGCCGTTGATCTGCTTCAGCGGACGGATCGTCACCCCCGGCGCTTTCATGTCGACGATGAACATCGTCAGCCCCTTGTGCTTCGGCACGTCGGGATCGGTCCGGACGAGGAGGATGCCGAAGTCGCAGAAATGCGCCCCGCTCGTCCACACTTTCTGGCCTTTCACCCGCCATCCGTCGCCTTCGCGCACCGCGCTCGTCCGGATGCCGGCGACATCCGATCCCGCCGCGGGTTCCGAAAAAAGCTGACACCAGATCTCCTCGCCGCGCAGCGCCTTCTGGACATAGCGCTCGCGATGGTCGTCGGAACCGAACTTGTTCACGACCTGGATGCAGATCCCGAGGCCGATCGCAAAAATCGAACTCGGCACCTGATACCGGCTCTCTTCCTGATTGTAGATCACCTGCTGGATCGGCGATCCGCCCCGCCCGCCCAGCTCGACCGGCCAAGTGATGGCCGCATAGCCGCCGTCATATTTGACCGCCTGCCACTTCTTGCAGAGGGCGTTATACTCGTCTTCGGCCAGACCGCTGGGCTCGATCGAGAAAGGCGCGGCATTTTGCGCCAGCCAGCCCCGCGCCTCTTCGCGAAACGCTGCTTCTTCGGCCGTGTCGTTGAAATCCATGACTGTTCGCCCCTGTTATGCTGCGTTGGATTGCTCGAGCGCGTTCATGGCGCGCTCCTGCCATTCGAAAACATTGCCGAGCTGAAGCGCCAGAAAGCGCGCACGCCGGTAGAAAAGCTGACAATCGGCTTCCCAGGTATAGCCGATCCCCCCATGGACCTGGATATTCTCCTGGGCCGCGAGCGAAAAGGCGGCCGTGGCCGAAATGCGCGCCGACGCCGCGGCGAGCGGAAGATCGGGCGCGTCGTTCGAGAGGGCCCACGCACCGTAATAGGCATGCGCGCGCGCCACCTCATTCTTGATATACACGTTGGCGAGCTTGTGCTTGATCGCTTGGAAACCGCCGATCGGCCTGCCGAACGCCTTGCGCTCGAGCGCATAATCGCGGGCCATTTCGAGGGCGGCATCCGCCCCGCCGATCTGCTCGAAGGCGACAAGGATCGCCGCCCGCCGCTTGACGACCGAGATGATGTCGGGACCCGCTCCGGCCGCACCGCACCGCTCCGCCCTGGCGCCGTCGAAAGCAAGCTCCGATACCGGGCGGGTGGGGTCGACCGATTCCATCGTCCGTACCTCAATGCCGTCCCCGCCGAAGGGGACGAGGAAAAGCGAGCGTCCGCCGTCCGGCTCGGCCCCGAGGATGATCGCGAACGCCGCACCCGCCACATCGCTCGCGGGTCCGCATTTGCCGTGAAGCCGCCCGTCGACGAACCGCGGCAGCGCTCCGTTTGCCGCCGCATCGCAATAGGCCGCGCTCGCTTCGCCCGACGCGAGCTTCGGCAGCCAGTCCGCCTTCTGGCGGTCCGAGCCCGCCGACAGGAGAATCTCGGCCGCGAGAAAGATCGACGATCCGAGCGGCGTCGGGGCGAGCACGCGCCCCGCCTCCTCGGCCGCGATACAAAGCTCGTAATAACCAAGCCCGAGCCCGCCATATTCCTCGGGGATGGCCGCCCCCGTCACGCCAAGAGCCGCAAGCGCCGACGTCGCGGCCTCGGAGTGGGACGCGCCGGTTTCGAGTATCCGGCGCACTTCCTTGCGCGGGCAGGCGTCGCCAAGCGCCTTGCGGGCCTGATCGCGAAACAATTTCTGATCGTCGCTGAAATCGAAGTTCATGACCTAATCTATCCCGTTTCCATATCCCGGCGTCATTCCGGGCCTGTCTTCTTGCGCCATCCGGGGGGCGACGCGCCCGACGCGCGCCGCTGTCCGGTCATTCCGCCGCGGCGGCTTCCGCCTGCGCCGCCTCGATGCGGGCGCGGACGCTCGGATTGAGACGGGTGATGTCGACGGGGAAATTATAGAGAAGCATATTCTGCAGGTGACCGACCTGGTGCAGCGCAAAGGCGAAGTCGATCGCCTGCTTGCGGCCCATCGCGTCCTGCGCCTTGTTCATCGATTCCTTCATCAGCTTGAGCGCGAACCGGTCGGCTTCCGCGATCTTCTTCGCAAGATCGAGCGTGAAGGAGGACAGTTCCTCGCGCTTCACGACGTGATTGACCATGCCATATTTCTCGGCTTCGCGAGCCGTCAGCCAGCCGCCCGTGAAGAGCCATTCCTTCGCCTTGCGAACGCCGAGCTCGAAGGGGTGAACGAAGAATTCGACGCCCGGAACCCCCATGTCGGCGCCCGTATTGTCGCGAAAGCGCGCATCCTCTGCGCAGACGATCAGATCGCAGGCCCACGCCAGCATGTTGCCGCCGGCGATCACCGAGCCCTGGACCTCGGCGATCACCGGCTTGGGCGCATTGCGCCAGCGCTCGGTGATGTCGAGATATACTTCCTTCTCGCGCGAATAGCCGCCTTCCCAGCCCGGCCCGCCATATTGCCCCCAGAGCGACCGGCTCTCCTCGGGCGTCGGCATCGGACGCTCGGTCATGCTGAGATCGTGGCCGGCATTGAAATGGTCGCCTGCGGCGGCGAGAATGATGACGCTGACCTCGTCGTCGTGGCACGCGCGCTTGAAGGCATCGTCCAGTTCATAGGTCATGATGACGCCCTGGGCGTTCCGCTTTTCAGGGCGATTCATGACGATACGCACCACCTTGTCTGCGGGGCGCTCATAAATCAGCTGCTGATAGGCCCCATCCTGCTGTTCCGTCATTTCGAATCTCCTGATGACAATATGAGCATAGTTTGCCGACCGTCCGGTCGGATGTCAACTTTTGCCATATATTTTAAATTATCACTTATTTTCAATTATATAGATGTATTTATGTGAATCCAGAGAATCATTGCGAATCGCTTCTCTCGTTGCTATCGTCCGTCCGGTCGGTCGATTCGTAAATCGGCGCGTCATCGTTCGGGAGAAGTTGCAGTGGGTCCCATTCCCCTAGGAGATTTGCCTGGCCATCATGCGGCCCGCCTGGGCCCCGACCGTATGTGCCTGCGGCATGGCGAAGACGAGCTGAGCTGGGGCGAACTGGAGCGGCGTTCAACGCGCCGCGCCCATGCACTGCGCGCCGCAGGCGTCGGCAAGAATGATATCGTCACGCTGAGCCTTCCGAACAGCAACGCCTTTTACGAACTGACATTCGCGATCTGGAAAATCGGCGCGACGCCCTCATCGGTCTCGTGGCGGCTGCCGGTCCACGAACTCAAGGCCATTATCGATGTCGCCGGTCCGAAGCTGGTCATCGCCTCGGACCCCGATATCATCGCGTCCACCGGCGCGATGCCGCGCGACTTCGGGCTCGACGGAGGGTCCGATGCGCCGATCGAGACGCAGGTGTCCGACCATTGGAAGGCCATGACGTCGGGCGGCTCGACCGGACGACCGAAGGTCATCGTCGATCACCAGCCGGCGCTTCTTGATATCAGTCAGGCGGGCGTGCTGGCCTTTCCGCAGGACGAGACCGTGATCAATCCCGGTCCCTGCTATCACAATGCGCCCTTTTCGGTTTCGCACAACGCGCTCGCGCGCGGCAATGCCGTGATCGGCATGGAGAAGTTCGATCCCGAGGAAACCTTGCGCCTGATCGACGCGCACCGCGTTTCCTGGATATTCATGGTGCCGACGATGATGAACCGCATCTGGCGGCTCCCGGAAGAGGTGCGCGACAGCTACGACATCGCCTCGCTCCGGACAATCTGGCATTCGGCGGCACCGATGCCGGCCTGGCTCAAGGAAGCGTGGATCGACTGGATCGGCCCGGAGAAAATCTGGGAGATGTATGGCGGAACCGAAGGCCAGGGCTATGCCGTCCTCGACGGCAACGAATGGCTCGCGCACCGCGGCTCCGTCGGCCGGCCGCTCGGATGCGAGATCCGGATTCTGGACGAGCGCGGCGAAGCGCTGCCCGCGGGCGAGATCGGCGAAGTGTTCATGAAGCCCGAAACCGGCACGGGATCGACCTATCATTATCTCGGGGCCGATCCGAAAGCGGTCGGCGGGTTCGAAACGATCGGCGATTTCGGCTGGCTCGATGCGGATGGCTATCTCTATATCGCCGACCGCCGCACCGACCTCATCATCTCGGGCGGCTCCAACATCTATCCCGCCGAGATCGAGGCGGCGCTTCTCGCGCATGACGGCGTCGAGGATGCCGTCGTCGTCGGCCTGCCCGACGACGATCTCGGCTCGCGCGTCCATGCGATCGTAAAGCCGTCAACAAAGGCAATCTCGCCGGTCTCCGAACAGGAACTCGGCGAATTCCTCGCCGCGCGGCTGGTTCGCTACAAGATTCCGAGAAGCTTCGAATTCACCTTCGAGATGCTGCGCGACGATGCCGGGAAGGTACGCCGCGCCAAACTGGCGAGCGAGGTGGCCGCCTGACCGAAACGGGAATTTCATTTGCGACGATCAACAATATAAAATGGGAGGGGATAACATGCGTATACGTAAGATTTACTCCGTGCCGGCCTCGCTGGCTTTCGGCCTTGCCGCCGCCGCCGCCGCGCCGACCGCGCTGGCGCAGGAGACGCGCGAGCGTCCGGGCGCCGACAGTCGGCGCGACACGCCGAACCCCGAAGACATCATCGTGACCGCGACCAGGCGATCGGCGACGGTGCAGGATGTTCCCCTGTCGATCGCGGCGTTCGGCGGCCCCCAGCTCGAGGAGCGCAAGGTCGATGATTTTTCCAACCTCGCGACCATCGCCCCCGGGATCACCTTCCTGCCCACGCTTCGCAATGCGTCGGGCATTTCGATCCGCGGCGTGACCACCGCAAGTGACTCGACCTCGGTCGACCCCGGCGTCGCCGTCTATATCGACGATGTTCCGACGATTTCGCGCGGCGAGCTTCGCGAGGAGTTTTTCGATCTCGACCGTATCGAAATCCTGCGCGGGCCGCAGGGCACGCTCTTCGGACGCAATGTCACCGGCGGACTCATCGCCGTCCATACGCGCGAGCCGAGCTTCAAGCCCGAGGCGAAATTCCTGCTGGGCTACGGCAATTATGACGACGTGCGCGCGCAGGCGTATCTCACCGGTCCGATAACCGACAATCTCGCTGCGAAACTCGTACTCAACTACCACCGCCGCGATGGGTATCAGCGCAATCTGACGACGGGCGATCGCTATGGCGAGGACCGGATTTTCTCGGCCCGCGCACAGCTTCTCTATACGCCCGCGGACAATGTGAAGATTCTCGCCGGCGGCGGGGTCTTCCTCAATCGCGGCGATCCGTTCCTCGTCGGGCACTTCGGGATCGCCCAGCCGACCATACCGGGTTATCCGGCCTTCCCTTACGGCGCCAACGAAGTGACCACTTCGGTTATCGGCAAAAGCCGGCAGAACAATTATTTCGGAACGGTCGAGGTCGACATCGATTTCGACGCCGGGAGCCTGACCTCGATCACCGGCTATCGGGAAACGAATCCGCGCGATATCGACTATTCGGGCCTTGGTGTCTCGACCCCGGTTCCGGGACTGGGACTCCTTCTTTTAAACGCCGAGGAAAAGAATCGTCAATTCAGCCAGGAACTGCGCTTCGCGTCGCGGCCCGACCGCCCGCTGCGCTTTGTCGGCGGTCTCTTCTATCTGTCGCAGGACCGGGAGCAGTATCAGACCTACGAGACCCAACTCGGCGTCGCCGCGCGCTCGAACGTCTCCAATCTCAATTCCTACGGGATTTTTGGCGACCTCGAATATGATCTCGCCAAGGGCCTGACCGTCAACGTCGGTGGCCGCTATACACGCGAGAACCGCAACGGGATCAACAAATTCACGAGGGCTATCCTTTTCCCGCCGCCCTTCTCTCCGCTCCTGACCTCGCCTTTCCGCGGCAGTTTCTCGGCCTTCACGCCAAAATTCAGCCTTTCGTACAAGCCGTCGGAAGACATCACCCTTTACGGCACGATCACCAAGGGCTTCAAAGCTGGCGGGTTCGAGGCAACGCTGGCCACATGCGATGCGACGAACCAGAATTGCTTCACCGCCCCCTATCCGGCGGAAACCGCATGGAATTATGAAGCCGGTCTGAAGGCGGCGCTGTTCGACCGGAGAGTCAGCGCGAACATCAGCGTGTTCCGGCAGGATTATAAGAACCTCCAGCGTCAGGCCACCGCGCTCGACTGCCTCTGTACGCGGGTCTTCCCCTTGCCGAAAGGCCGCGTCCAGGGCTTCGAAAGCGACCTCAGCGTGCGCCCTACCGACTGGCTGACGCTCGGCGGTTCGTGGACCTATCAGGACAGCGAGGCCGATTTCGTCGACCCCGCCGGCGCGATCACAAAGATCCGGCTCCCGGCGACGCCCAAACATGCGGTCAATCTGAACGCATTGCTGCAGTGGCCGATCGACGGGTTCGGGAAAATCTCGCTCGGCGGCGACGTCACCTGGCGCAGCAAGATCACCTTTGCCCTCGTGGCGACACCCGATCCGCAGCATATCGTCGATCGGACCAATGCGCCGGGCATCGTGAACCTCCAGGCCGCATGGACGTCAGAGGACGAAAAACTGCGCGTGCAGCTTTGGGGACGCAACGTGCTCGACAAGGAATATCTTGTCGCGGCGTCGGACGTCAGCATCCTCTTCAGCGGAAGCAACACTCCCGGAAATCCGCTGTTCCTGCCCGCCGGATCGCTCGCGAACGTCGCCTGGAATCCACCGGCAACCTACGGGATCACGCTCAGCTATCAATTCAAGTAACGACGACCCAAAGCGCCGCCGGTGTCCCACGACATCGGCGGCCATCCTGCGGAGACAATTCCGCCTCCGGCAGGCCTTCAGGAGTGCATTTCGTGTCCGACGTCATCCTGGTATCAGACCTCAAGAAGCGATTTGGCAAGTTCATGGCCCTCGACGGGCTCGACTTGCAGGTGAAAGCAGGCGAAGTTCACGCGTTTCTCGGCCCCAACGGTGCCGGCAAATCGACAACCATCCGGATATTGCTCGGGCTTTTGCGGCACGATGGAGGCGAAGCCCTTCTTTTCGGCAGCGATCCCTGGAGCAAGGGAACCGAGCTGCACCGGCGGCTCGCCTATGTGCCTGGCGACGTGGCGCTCTGGCCGAACCTGACCGGCGGCGAGGTCATCGACCTGCTCGGCCGCATCCGCGGCGGCATCGACCAGCAGCGCCGGGCAAGCCTGATCGAACGCTTCGAACTCGATCCGCGAAAGAAATGCGCCACCTATTCGAAGGGTAATCGCCAGAAGGTGGCTCTGATCTCGGCGCTGGCTTCCGACGTCGAGCTGCTCATTCTCGACGAACCCACCTCGGGGCTCGACCCGCTGATGGAAGCCATTTTCCGGCAATGCATCGCCGAGGAAAAGGCAAAGGGCCGCACCGTGCTCCTTTCGAGCCATATCCTGTCCGAAGTCGAGGCGCTGTGCGACAGGGTGAGTATCATCCGCGCGGGTCGCCGCGTCGAAACCGGTACGCTCGCCGAGCTGCGGCACCTGACGCGAACGCAGATCGTCGCCCATCTCCATGGCCCGGCGGCCGGTCTCGCGAAGATCGAGGGCGTGCATGACCTCGAAGTCTCGGGGAACGAGGTACGGGCCTCGGTCGAGGCCGGCGCGCTGGACGGGGTGATGCGCGCCCTCGCGACCGCGGGGCTGCAAAATCTCGTTTGCCAGCCGCCAACGCTCGAGGATCTGTTCATGCAGCATTATCAGGCCGACGCGGGATCCAGGTCGGGAGCGGGAAAATGAGCGAACTGAAAGGGACCGGGCTTCTCGCGCGTCTGGCGATCCGCCGCGGCCGCATCGGCCTTGCGGCCTATGCCTTCTTTCTCGTCATGACCGTCGTCGGCGGAACCTCGAGCCTCGCGAAAATGTACCCGACCCAGGCGATGCGCGACGAGCTAGCGACCACGATCAACGGCAGCTATGCCTTCAAGGCGTTCATCGGCCCGCTCTTCGCGCCGAGTATCGAGGGCATCATGGCGTGGCGGACGGGGGAGTTCATCTATCTCCTCATCGCGGTCATGGCCGTGCTGACGGTGGCCCGCAACACGCGCGGCGACGAGGAGGCGGGACGCCAGGAGCTGGTGCGCGCAGGCATAGTCGGGCGCTTCGCGCCTTTGACCGCAAGCCTCGCCGCCGCCTTCGCCGCAGCCCTGGCGATCGGCCTGCTCAGCACCGCCGGGCTTGCCGGGATCGGCCTCGACACGAACGGGTCGATCGCCTTCGGCCTCGCCATTGCCGGCGTCGGATGCCTGTTCGGTGGCGTCGCCGCGGTGGCGGCCCAGCTTACTTCCAGCGCCCGCACGGCGATCGCTATGGCGCTCGGCGTGCTCGCGGTCGCCGCCACGCTACGCTTCATCGGCGACGGCAGCGAAAACCCGTCGATCGCCTGGCTCAGCTGGCTGTCCTTCATCAGCTGGGGCCAGCAGGTGCAGCCCTTTGCGAACGAGCAATGGTGGATTTTCGGCCTGATGGGCGCGACGACCGGCACCCTCGTCGCGATCGCCTATCTGTTGCAGGCGCGCCGCGATCTTGGCGGCGGTCTCCTCGCCGCACGCGCCGGGCCGGCGTCGGGCCGTATCGCCGGTCCCGTCGCGCTCGCGTGGCGGCAGCATCGCCTGCTGCTGCTGATCTGGGCGGCGGCATCGGCGATCACCGCGATCTTCTTCACCAGCATCGCGCGAACGCTGCCCGCGGTCGCGACCAACAGCCCGGCCGTGGCCGAATTCCTTCGCCGGTACGGCGGTTCGGGCGCCAATATGGAAGCGGCCTTTTTCGAAGCCATCCTGCTCGCGGTCGGGCTCAGTTCGGCCATCTATCCGATCATCGTCATTCTCCGGATGCGCGTCGAAGAAACCGGCGGGGCCGGCGAACTGATGCTCTCGACCTCGGTGAGCCGCTTGCGCTGGATGTTCAGCCACTTCCTTTTCGCGGCGCTGGGCCCGCTGCTGCTGTGCGCGGCGGTCGGGGTAGCCGGCGCCCTCGCGCTCAATCCCGGCGACGGCGTCCAGCCGGCGGACCTGCTTCTGGGGGCACTGGCGCGCGCCGTCCCGATCTGGGTGATTGCCGCCGCTATCCTGCTGGTCTTCGGCCTGGCCCCACGCCTGCTTCTCGCCGCATCGGCGGTGGTGTGGCTGATGGTCGCGATGTTCGGCGAGGTCATCGGGCCGATGGCCGGACTCGACTATTGGACGGCGAACCGCATCTCGCCCTTCCATTATGTCCCGCATATCGTCGGGGGAGACGCATTCTCCCTCGTCCCCATCGCGGGCCTGTTCGGCGTGGCCGCGGCGCTCGCCGCGGCCGGCGCCTTCTTCTTCCAGCGCCGCGACTTCGGCTAGGCCGGGTCGATGGCCATCCGCTTTGCGCCAGTGCTCGCGGCGATCGCCCTGATCGCCGCGGCGCCTCTCCCCGACGCAGCGATCGCGAAACAGCCCGACGCGCCGGCGCAGGGCCGGCGTTCGGAATTCGAAGGCATTCGCAATTTTCGCGACCTTGGCGGCCATCGCACCGCCGACGGACATGTCGTCAAGCGCGGGCTGCTCTACCGATCGGGCTCGATCCACGCGCTGACGCCGGGCGACCGCGACACATTGGCGAAGCTCGGCCTTCGGGCACTGTTCGATTTTCGCGACCGGAACGAACGGGCGCGCGGTCCGGTCGACTGGCGCGAAGGCGCGCCGCCGATCTTCTCGCAAGATTATGATCCCGACCCGAAGGCGATGGCGGCGATGCTTTCCGCGCCGGACTTCACCGCCGACAAGGCGGAGGCCGCGATGACCGCGCTCTATCCGGAACTCCTTCGCCAGCTGAACGGCCAGTATCGCCGCATGTTCGGCGAGCTGCTGGCCGGACATGCGCCGCTGGGCTTCTACTGCTCGGCCGGAAAGGACCGCACCGGCATTGCCGCAGCATTGCTCCTGACCGCACTCGGCGTCCCCCGCGAGACGATCGTCGAGGATTATCTGCTTTCCAACCAGCACGCCGAACTTCCGCCAGCCGAGCGGATGGACGAGACATCAAGGGCCTATCTGGAAAGGATCGACCCGGCCGTCCTTCGCAAGCTGCTCGGCGTCGAACGCGCCTATATCGAAGTCGTCTTCGCACAGATGGACGCACATCGCGGCGGCGCTGCAGGCTATCTCGAAGACGAATTGGGCCTGACACCGGCGGCCATCGAACGCCTCCGCGGCCTCTATCTGAGGTAGCGGCCATATTTCTCCCTTTGCCAGGGGGCACGGCACAGGGAAGGACTGACCTCGTTCCGGCAACGCGCCGGAACGAGGTCCTTTCGCCGTTAGCGGACCAACCCCGCCCGCCAGCTTCCCGCCTATGGAATCTCCACGCCCCAATGTCGTGCAAGAGCGCGGCCGCCTTCGCCCGCCGCGGGCGGCGGTCCCTGGATCGCCCCCGGCGTGCGCGAAAGCCGGGGCGCCGGCGCGGGCTGCTGGACGCCGAAACGTTCGACGAAGGTCCCGCGCGCGACATTGTGCGGGTGGCTCCACGCCTCCTCAAGGTCGAGAACGGGCGCAAAGCAGGCGTCGCTGCCTTCGAGCAGCGCGCACCATTGCGCGCGCGTCTTCGTCCGGAAAAGCTTCTCCAGATACGCATGGCCGCCGGCGTCGACCCCGTCGGCCTTGACCGGCCAGTCCGGCTCGGCGATGCCCAGCCTCCGTCTCAGTTCGTCATAGAATTGGGGCTCGATCGATCCCAGCGAGACATGGCAGCCGTCGGCGCATTCATAGCAGCGATAATAATAGGCCGAACCGTCGAGGAAATTGCTTTCGCGCCCCTCGTTCCAGCCCTCGGCGCGGGTCCAGCAGGCCATCGCCATCAGCGACGCCGCGCCGTCGGTTATCGCGGCGTCGACGACCTGCCCCTTACCCGATGCCTGACGCTCGACAAGCGACGCCAGGATACCGAGCGCCAGATAGAGCGAGCCGCCGCCGAAATCGCCGACGAGGTTGAGCGGCGGCGGCGGCGGGCGATCGGCGGGCCCAAGCGCGCCGAGCGCGCCGGTAATCGCCAGATAATTGATGTCGTGCCCGGCGGCGTGCGACAGCGGGCCGCTCTGCCCCCAACCCGTCATCCGTCCATAGACAAGGCGCGGATTGCGCTCGAGAAGCACCTCGGGCCCCAGTCCCAGACGTTCCATCACGCCGGGCCGGAAACCCTCGATCAGCACATCCGCCCGTTCGGCGAGCGACAGGCAGGCCGCGACCGCGTCCGCCCGCTTCAGATCGAGCGCCAGCGAGGCCCGCCCGCGGGCGGTGACCTCCTTCGGTGACGCGCCCGGGTGGTCGACGCGATCGATGCGCAGCACTTCGGCGCCAAGGTCGGAAAGCAGCATCGTCGCGAACGGCCCGGGGCCGATTCCGGTAAATTCGATGATCCTGATCCCCTTCAGGGGACCGGCAGGCTTCTCGAAAGTCATGGTCAGGCATACTCCTGATCGCGCAGCGCGCGGCGGCTGATCTTGCCGGTCGGGGTCGTGGGCAGGTCGGTCACGAACGATATGGCGCGCGGATATTTATAGGGGGCCGTCGCCGCCTTTACATGCTCCTGAAGCGTCACCGCCAGTGGCTCGCCAGGATCCGCATCGGGCGCGGCCACAATGAATGCCTTGACGATCTCGCCCCGCTCGGCATCGGGGCTCCCCACCACCGCGCACGCCGCGACGGCGGGATGTTCCATCAGGACATTCTCGATCTCCAGCGGCCCGATCCGGTAGCCGGCCGAATTGATCAGATCGTCTTGGCGGCCGCAGTACCAGATATAGCCGTCGCTATCCTGCATCGCGCGGTCGCCGGTCACATACCAGAGCGCATCCGCGCCTTGCCGATAGCAGGCGCGCGAGCGCGCCTCGTCGCGCCAATAGCCGATCATGAGCTGCGGGCTGGGGGCGCAGAGCGCCAGATCGCCCTCCTCGCCCGCCGCAACCGGTGCGCCATCGGCGTCGATCACCGCAATCTCGCACCCGGGCGCGGGCAGGCCCATCGAACCGTAGCGGACCGCCCTGTCCGGACGATTGTGGACGATCATCAGGGTTTCGGTCTGGCCATAGGCCTCGTCGATCCGCACACCCGTCGCCGCTTCCCACCGCTCGGCGATCGCCGGGCTGACGGCCTCCCCGGCCGAGACCGTGCGGCGCAGGAAGGAGAGGTCATGTTCGGCGCTGCGCGCGCCGGCCACGCGGTACAATTCGGTGCCGGGCGCGCAATAGACGGTGATATGATGCTCCGCGAGCAACCGCAGGCGCTCGCCGGCGTCGAAGGGTCCATCGTAGAGAAAGGAGCAGGCGCCGCAGCTCAGCGGCCCGAAGAGGATGCTCGTGCCCGCCTTGCTCCATCCGGTATCGGCCGTGCACCAGATCCGGTCGTCGGGCGTCAGGTCGAGCCAGCCACGCGCGGAGTTGCGCCAGGCGTAGAGCGCGCGCGACGCATGGAGAACGCCCTTCGGCGACCCGCTCGACCCCGAAGTATAATAGATGATCGCCGGATCGTCGGCCAACATCATGGCGGGCGTCAGCCGGCGGTCCGCGACCTCCAGCGCGCGCGCAAAATCGAGCCAGCCCTCAGCGCCCCCGAGGGCGATACGAACGATGCCGCCCATTGCCCCCGGATCGAATTTTTCCACCTGGTCTCCGCGGCACACGACCGCCCGCGCTCCCGAATCCTCCAGCCGATACCAGATGTCGCGCGCGGTCAGCATCTCGATGCACGGTACGGGAACCGCGCCGATCTTCAGCGCGCCGACCATCGCGATGATCCATTCGGCTATGCGCGGCAGCATGATCAGGACGCGGTCGCCCTTGGCGATATTCTGCGCGCGCAACAAGGATCCGAAACGATCGCTCGCCTCGCTGATATCCGAGTAGCGCAGGCGCCGGAGCGCGCCGGCGGCATCGACCGCGATCAGCGCGTCGCGGTCATCCTCGCGCGCCTGGCGATCGATGACGTCGCGTCCGAAATTGAACCGGAACGGAATAGCCGCCGCTTCCCAATCATCGCCGAATGGCCCGCTCATGCAACGCTCCCGATGGTGATGCCCGGTGGAATGGCCGCGCCCGATCTCAATCCGGGCGCTCGCGCGCCATGTCCCAGACGTGCGCCAGCAACTGTTCGCCGCGATCCCGAAAGCCTTCGTATCTGGCCCCCTTCACCCTCCCGTCGGCCCATTGCCGGTGAAGCTGGAGATAGACGACGGCCAGACGGAAGAGCGCCAGAATCCTGAAGTCGGCAAGGTTCGCGGGATCCCGCCCGGTCAGCTCGCAATAGCGCGCGCTCGCCTCGGTGCGGGTCCAGAAACCGGGCTGCGCGGTGGGCATCATCACCGGCCCGGTCAGCGCCGGCGGATCGCCGGTCTCTCCCCAGTAGGACAGCATCGCCGAGAAGTCGAAGAGCGTATTGCCGACCGTTCCCATGTCCCAGTCGATCACCGCGCGCACCTCGAGAGTGCCCGGGTCGAGGATCATGTTGTCGAGCTTGAAGTCGAGGTGGATCAGACCATGCGGCTCGTCGCGAAACGGCCGCCGCGACAACCATCGCCCGAGGGCTTCCACGATCGCCGAAGCCCCTTCGTCCGCGACCAGCAGTCCCCGCTTTGTCCATCCCGCCACCGCGCGATCGACAAACCCCTGCGGCCGTCCCAGACCGGACAGGCCGCAGCTTTCGGAGTCGACGGCATGAATCTGCGCGATCGTATCGACGAGCACCTGCGACAGCCGCGCCGAAACATCCACCGCATCGCGCCCCGGCGGCAGCGCATCGCGGACGACGAGTCCCGACCGATATTCGACGATCTGGAACGGAACGCCGATGACCGAGCGATCGGGGCAATAGTGCAGGCTTTGCGGAACGAACGGCAGGCATGCGGAAAGCCCCGTGAGAACGCGGTGCTCGCGGGCCATGTCGTGGGCGCCAGGCGGCAAGGGGCCTGCCGGCGGACGGCGCAGGACCGCCGGCCGGCCGTCGATCTCGACGAGATAATTCCGGTTGGCGAGCCCTCCCGAGAACTGGCGAAACGGCTGGCGCGGATCGAAATCGAGCCCCGCCCCGGCGAGGTGACGCGATACGCCCTCGCGATCGAAGCCGCTGACTTCGGCCTCCGGCAGGAAATGGTCCGCCGCGTCGCAGGGGGTCCGGGCAGTAGCTAGCGGCATCGGCGATCTCGCCGCGCCGGTCCGGGGAATCTGGATGTGGCCACCAAGCGATTCCCGATGGCTAGAGGGTACGGACGGCCATATGGTCGTGGACCGTGGACATTCGGGTCCGGACCGGCTCGGGCATTGCCGCGGCGGCGCCCTCGATCCTGATCCGGCCATCGAGTAAGGCCGCCCCGACGATCCGGTCGCGCGCCACATGGACGGCGGGATCGTCGCCATAAACCATGCGGGCCAGTTCGACGCCCACCGGATAGGCGAGAATGAAGTGCAGGTCGGGCCGTGCCGGCGGCGCCCCGGGACGGACGTTCACGTCGCGGCCGTCGATCTGCAAATGCCAGCTGAAGGCTTCGCCGTCGTTGGCGGCGACCCCGGAGGGGAGATCGGTAAAGCTTTCGGCCATGATGAAGCCGCCGCCACCGAGATCGACCCCCGCCATCGCGGCACCGACCGTTTCGAGCATCGCCTCCATCCACCCGGGGCTCGCCAGTTCAAAGCCTGCCAGGTCCGAAGCGCCGCGTTCGGCAAGGGCGGCGGACGCCTTTCCGTGATGAGAGGGAGAAGCGGACCTGGCAGGAAGGTTCGGAGCGCGGGGCATGGGACGGCTTCAGGCGACGGCGATATTATGTTCGTGCAGCGTCGCGGGGATCGCCTGCACCGCGGGAAGCACCTCGCGCGCGAAGAGGCGCATGCTCTTTTCGGCCTGCGCGCGCGACATGCCGCCATAGTTGAAGGCAAGCACGATTTCCTTCGCGCTCGTCTTGTTCTGGATATCGGTCACTTTCGCGATGAGTTCATCGGGCGTTCCCATCAGCCATTGATAGGCGGCCGCCTGTTTTTGCGCGGTCGGATCGACCCGCGCCGCCATCATCTTCTCATAGGCTTCATAGCCCTTGATCCCGGCGAAGGTCGCCGGATCGTTGAAACCATAATGATAATTGCCATCGGGGGAGTCGATGAACTTCTTCGCCTTTTCGAGATCGGCGCGGTCTTCCGAGCAATAGCAGAAGAGATAGATGATCGGCTGGTTGTCGGGCGAGTAGCCAGCCTCCGCCCGGAACTTGTTGAACTGCGCGGTGTTCTGCCCGACCTGTTCGAACGACGAGGCGGTGACGACGATATGACCGAGCCCCGACTTCGCGACGGCTTCGAGCGATCCGCCGGTCATGAAAGCCCCCACCGCGCGATCGGTGAGGTCGCGGTGGCGCGGCTGCGGACGAATGCTCATTTCGGGAATCTTGAATATCTCTCCGTCATAGGAGAAGCGCTCTTTCGAGAAGCCGAGCTTGATGATGTCGATGATTTCCTGGAATCGCTGGCGCGCCTCGCCTTGCGAGACGCCGAGGGGACCGAACTCCTTTGCCGACAGTCCGCGCCCCACGCCGAGGGTGAAATTGCGGCCGCGCAGAAGGATATCGAGCATCGCGATTTCGTGCGCGACTTTCACCGGGTGCCACCACGGCAGGACCGTGACGATGGAGCCGAGGTCGATCTTCTCGGTGCGCCCGGCCCAATAGGCGAGGAACTGCAGCGAATTGGGGATCATGCCATAGGGCGTCGCGAAATGCTCGGAACTCCAGAGCGAATCGAAACCGAGCGGTTCGACGAGGTCGCCCAGCGCAAGGCTTTCGTCGAGAATCTCGTGGTCGGGAATCGCCGGTGGCCGCGACCAGTCGCCCGCATTGACCCGATCCCAGTCGGTGGAATTCATCGCCACCACGGATACACCACATTTCATGCCGAACCTCCCGGAT
Organism: Sphingopyxis sp.; assembly: GCA_017745175.1. Classification (GTDB taxonomy): domain Bacteria; phylum Pseudomonadota; class Alphaproteobacteria; order Sphingomonadales; family Sphingomonadaceae; genus Sphingopyxis. The sequence goes on from JAGHZY010000001.1 coordinate 149,033, forward strand.
TGCCGATCGGACCTTTCCAGCGAAGGTCCGAATCACTGCATTTATGTTATTTGATATTTACATATTAATCAAGCGGCACTCCCTTGCGCCGCTCGATGTGGGCCACCAGGATCGCCGCGCTCGAGGCCGCACTGTCGGGATGGTCCGATTCAGAAAAATCCTCGATCGACGACCAGGCCGACAGGACATCCTCGGCAGTAAAGTCCTTGCCGACATCCCAGCGCGCACCGCGCGAACGCTCCCAGCGCATCCGGTTGATCAAGCCGCCTCCGACTTCGTACAGCGCCCCGGTCGCCGGACAGGCTTCGTGGCCGAGCATGACGACGAGCGGCGTCACCATCCCGGGCACGATCGTCTGCATCATTTCTGGCGTCCAGAAGGCCTCGGTCAGCCGCGAGGCCGATACGGGCGCGATCGTGTTGACCATGATGTTCCGTTCGCGGCCCTCGATCGCGAGGCTTTGCGTCAGCCCGTGCACCCCGAGTTTCGCGGCGCAATAATTGGCCTGCGTCGGCATCCCGTAGAGCCCCGACATCGAGGAGGTCATAATGACACGCCCATATTGGCGCGTTCGCATATGCGGCCATGCCGCGTGGGTTGTCCTGAAGGCCCCGTCGAGATGGACCTTCAGCGCGATCTCCCAGTCCGCGAGGGTCATCTGATGGAAGAGCGCGTTGCGGATGATGCCCGCATTGTTCACCAGCACATCGACTTGCCCGAACATGTCGAGCGCGCACTCGACGATGCGCTCGCCCTCAGCCACCGAGTCGCCGTTCGCGACCGCCTGCCCTCCGAAAGCCGAGATTTCGTCGACCACGGCCTGCGCGACCGAGGCCGTTCCCTCGTCCCCGCCATTTATGTTTCCGCCCAGATCATTGACGACCACCCGCGCGCCGCGCCGCGCGAATTCGAGCGCATGGCTGCGGCCAAGGCCGTTGCCCGCTCCGGTGACGATCACGACCCGGCCATCGAAACTGATGCCGTCCATATTCACTCCAGAATTATTTCGAACGAACGGTCGGTATAATGAATTATAGTTATTTGTCACCAACTTTAACCGGGCGACGAAAATGGAGACGTTTCCGCGTCCGGGCCGAAACCGCGGCACGCACTGGCGCTTCGCGAGGCAGGCGGCGGCACCGCCGGAACGGCCCGCCTCAAGTGCGGGGAAGAAGCCGCGGAAACCAGGGGTGGCGCAGCGGATCGCCCGGATTCAAAGCTTCGGACACCCCGGGAAATGCCGGCGAATGTCCGGCTCCGGGACGTTCGACATAGACGACATCGTCGCCGAACATCCGGATGGAGAGCGTTCGCCGTCGATGCCCCTCCCTTATTTCCGCGCCGCCATGAAGGATGCTGGGATGCATGACGAGGACATCTCCGGGCTCGCTCGCCCGGGAGACGATGTTCCATTTTTCGCGCTCGCGTTCGATGTCGGGAAGGCGCGGGAATTTCCGCGGATCGAACACCGGCGCCGTGTCGTCGTCGGGATCGAAGGCGGTCCCGTTGTACAAGGGCCCCAGATGCGACCCCGCGACGACTTCGAGCGTTTCCTCGCTGGCCAGCGGGTCGAGCGAAATCCACATCGAGCCGATCTGCCTGCCGTCGGCCATGAAATAGGGCGTATCCTGATGCCAAGGCGTTCGCCGGCTATGACCGCCTTCCTTGACAAATATCTGTTCGAAGAAGAGCCACAGATTCGCGGTTTGCAGGATTTTCGCCATCACGTCGGCGAGCGGCGAATCCTCGAGCAGACGCTGGAATTCGGGGATTGCCGCATAGTTGCAGTGATCGTCATAGAATGTGCCGGGCTCGCCCGGATAATGCCGCCGGCTGTTCGGCCCCGGACTGTTGATGTTGCGCCGCATCCCGGCCTCGATCAGGTCGAGCCACGGTCGCGTCAGGAGGCCGGGCAGCCAGACCGCGCCGTCGGTCTCGAATTTCCGCACGACTTCGGGCGTGATCCGGTCGGTCATCGCCGTCGCGGCAGCCCGTTCGGGACGGCCACGCCCTCCCCTTGCATCGCGATCCATATGTCCTCCCTGCCGCCCGGACGCCGCCGGTCTTTTTCAATGATTGTCGCGCGGAACCCCGGATATTTGCGCGATATGCCGGAACTCCGCCGCCGGTTTCAGGATCATGCCATCGGAAAGCTGGCCGACCAGATCGCGCTGGATTGCCTGCCAAGGCGTCTGGCTTGCCGGAATCGCATAGCCGCCCGCCGCATCGAGCGCGGCGCGGCGCGCGTCCAGCTCTTCGTCCGGGATCAGGACGTCCACGCGCCGCCGGCCGAGGTCGACGCGGACAGGGTCGCCATTGCAAAGCAGCGCCAGACCGCCGCCCGCCGCGGCTTCCGGCGAGGCATTGAGGATCGAGGGAGCGCCCGACGTTCCCGATTGCCGTCCGTCGCCGATGCAGGGAAGCGCATGGACGCCGCGCCGCAGCAGATAGGCGGGCGGGCGCATGTTGACGACCTCGGCCGCGCCCGGATAGCCGAGCGGGCCGGCGCCGCGGACGACGAGGATCGATCGCTCGTCGATCCCGAGCGCGGGATCGTCGATCGTGGCATTATAGTCTTCGGGCCCGTCGAACACGACCGCGCGTCCCTCGAAGGCGCCGGGGTCGGTGGGGTTCGACAGGTAACGCCCGCGAAACTCGTCCGAGATCGCACTCACCTTCATGATCGCGGAATCGAACAGATTGCCCTTGAAATGGACAAAGCCGCCGTGGGGGCCCATCGGGTCGTCGAGGCGCCGGATCACCTCCTGCCCCGGAATGAATTTGCCGCGGCAATTTTCGCCGATCGATTGGCCCGAGACCGTCGGGACCGCTTCGTGGAGGAGGCCCGCCTCGATCAGCGCGGCCGCCACAGCCGGAAGGCCGCCGGCGCGGAAATAATCCTCGCCGAGGAAGCGGCCGGCCGGCTGCATGTCGACGAGCAGCGGAACCGGATAGCCGATGCGGTCCCAGTCGTCGTTGTCGAGCGGCACGCCGACATGCCTCGCGAGTGCGTTGACATGGATGGGGGCGTTCGTCGATCCCCCGATCGCGGAGGCGACGACGATCGCATTTTCGAAGGCTTCGCGCGTCAATATGTCGGACGGCCGCACATCCTCCCACACGAGTTCGACGATCCGCCTGCCGGTCGCATACGCCATCTGGCCGCGCTCGCGATACGTCGCGGGGATTGCCGACGAGCCGGGCAGCGACATGCCGAGCGCCTCGGCAAGCGCATTCATCGTCGAGGCGGTTCCCATCGTGTTGCAATGACCGACCGAAGGCGTACCCGACGCGACGATGTCCATGAACGCGTCATAGTCGATCTCGCCGGCGGCATGCCGTTCGCGCGACGCGAAGACGACGGCGCCCGAGCCGCTGAGCTTGCCCTCGTGCCAGCCGTTGAGCATCGGGCCCACATTCATCGAGATCGCCGGCAGGTTGAACGTCGCCGCCGCCATCAGGCAGGCGGGGACCGTCTTGTCGCACCCGGTCAGCAGGACCACGCCGTCGATCGGATATCCGTGCAGCACCTCGACGATACCGAGATAGGCAAGATTCCTGTCGAGCGCCGCCGTCGGACGGCGCGCGGTCTCCTGGATCGGGTGGACGGGAAACTCCAGCGGGACCCCGCCTGCCGCAATGATTCCGTCGCGAATGCGCTTCGCGAGTTCGAGGTGGTGGCGATTGCAGGGGCTGAGGTCCGATCCGGTCTGGGCGATGCCGATGACCGGTTTTCCCGACTGCAGCTCCTCCCGCGTCAGGCCGTAGTTGAGGTAGCGTTCGAGATAGATTGCGGTCATCCCGGGATTGGCGGGATTGTCGAACCAGTGCCGCGAACGCAGATCCGCCGGCTTGCGCCTTTCACGGGTGGACATCGGCCGGCTCCTGCTGTGGTCGTACGTCCCGCTTCCCCAGCGAGAGCAGCGTCAGCTCGGCGAGGAGGCGCTGCCGTTCGGCGTTCGCCGCTTCGCGTGCGGCATGCTTCACATGCCCGAAACCGCGAATGTCCTGCGGCAGTCTCGCGAGCGCAAGGATGCAGTCGAAGGTCGCCTCTTCGAGCATGCCGAGACAAGTCTCCATCGTTCGGCAATATTCGTTGATTGCCGCACGCTCGGCGCGGCGCTCATGCGTATAGCCGAACGGATCGAACGGCGTCCTCCGAAGGAAGCGCAGGCGCGCCAGCAGCCGCAGCACCGGGAGCAGCCAGGGACCGAAGGCCATTTTGGCCGGATGGCCCGTCCGGCGGTCCCGGCGCGCCAGCAACGGCGGCGCGAGATGGAAGCGGAGCCTCTTCCCCGCACCGGTCGGCAGGCGCGCGAGCATGGCGGGGTCCGACAAAAGCCTCGCGACTTCATATTCGTCCTTATAGGCCATCAGCTTGAAGAGACCGTCCGCCAGCGCGGCGGTGAGCGGTCCCTCCTCGCCCGACAGATCGCGCTCGGCACGCCGGCCCTTGTCGACCAGCGCGTCGAAATCGCGGGCGTAGCCCTCGTCCTGATAGCCGACGAGAAAGCGGCGCAGGTCCGCGATGCGCCCGGCGATCGAGGCCACTTGGCCCGGCCCCTCGCCATGTCCGCCGGGCACCAGCGCGGGATCGTGCGCCACCGCCCTACCCCAGTCGAGGGCCGCGAGGTTGAGCGCGACCGCCACCCCGTTCAGCTCGATTGCGCGGCGGATCGCCCCCATGGAAACGGGCACGAGCCCGCGCTGCCAGGCATATCCGAGCATCAGCATGTTGGCGCCGAGGCCGTCGCCGAGGATCTCCATTGCAAGCTTCGATGCATCGACACGCTCGACGGCATCCGCTCCGATGCACCCGGACAAGCGCGCGAGAAGCGCATCGTGCGGCAGGTCGAGATCACGGTCGCGCGCGAAGCGCCCGACCGGCAGCACCTGGTCGTTGACGAGCGCGTGGCTGCGGCCGGGCCGCAGCAACTGCAAGGCCGCCCGCGACGCGGCGCCGACGGCGTCATATCCGAGCAGCAGATCGGTATCCCCGGCAGCGACGCTCGCCGCGGGAATCGGCGCGCCGCCCGCCGACAGCATGACATGGCTCGTCACCGCGCCATTCTTCTGCGCCATGCCCGTCTGATCCATGACGCGGCAGCTCGCCCCGTCGAGATGCGCGGCCATCCCGAGAATCGCGGCGATCGTGACGATCCCGGTTCCCCCTACCCCCGTGAGCAGGATATTATAGGGCTCCGCGCCAAGCGCCGGCAAAACGGGCTCGGGCACCGATGGCGGCGCCGTCATCGCGCGCGCCGCGCGATCCGGCGATGACGCCCCGTGGACCGTCACGAAGCTCGGGCAAAAGCCCTTGAGACAGGAAAGATCGACGTTGCACGCGCCGCGGTCGACCTCGCGCTTGCGGCCGAACGCCGTTTCGACCGGCTGGATCGCTACGCAATCGGAGGCGAGACCACAGTCGCCGCAGCCTTCGCAAACAAGCTCGTTGATGAAGACCGCGACGTCGGGCTGCTTCTCGAGCTCGCGCTTGCGCCGCCGGCGCTTTTCGGTGGCACAGGTCTGGTCGTAGATGATCGCGGTCGTGCCGGCGACGCCGATCAGCGCGCGCTGGACATCGTCCAGATCATCGCGGCCATGGATCGATACGCCTTTCGGGAAGGCCATGGTCTGCAGGCGACCCGGATTTTCGGAAACGACCTCGACGCGCCCGACACCGATGGCGACGAGCTGCGCGGCGATCGCATCGACATCGAGGACACCCTCGTGCGGCTGGCCGCCCGTCATCGCGACCGCGTCGTTGAACAGGATCTTGTAGGTGATATTGGTGCCTGCCGCGACGGCGGCGCGGACGGCGAGCAGCCCCGAATGATTATAGGTGCCGTCGCCCAGATTCTGGAACAGGTGCCCGCTCTCGACAAAGGGCGCGCGCCCGATCCAGTTGGCACCCTCGCCGCCCATCTGCGTATAGGGCAAGGTCGTTTCGGGCGAATTGAGCGCGGCAAGACCGTGGCAACCGATCCCGCCACCCGCGCGGCTGCCCTCCGGAACGCGGGTCGAGCTGCTGTGTGGACAACCCGCGCAGAACCACGCCGCCCGCGTCACGATGTCGGCAACGCCGGTCGCTTCCGCCGGGAGCAGCGCGGACTCGGGCAGCGCGATGCCGTGCGCGGCGAACCGCCGCGAGAGCGCCCGGGCAATCGCTGCGGCATCGAGATCGCCATGGGACGGAAAGAGGGTTCGCCCCTCGGGATCGCGCTTTCCGGAAATGGGGGGTCGCCGATCGGCCGCCAGACCATAAAGCGCGGCGCGCGCCTGATCCTCGACGATCGGTCGCTTCTCCTCGATGAAGACAAGCTCTTCAAAGCCCTCGGCGAACCGCGCGAGCCCGGCGCTGTCGAGCGGCCAGACAAGCGCGATCTTGTACAGGCCGATCCCGAAGCGGTCGCGCGCCGCCTCGTCGAGGCCGAGCATCCGGAATGCGGACAACAGATCGAGCCAGGATTTGCCGGTCGTGACGAGCCCGATCCGTTTCCGTCCAGGCGTTATCGCACGGTCGAGCCCGTTGGCGGCGGCGAACGCCGTCGCGGCGGGCAGTTTCCAGTCGACAAGCCGCCGTTCCTGTTCGAGCGGCGTGTCGCTGCGGCGAATATTCAGCCCGCCGGGCGGCAACACAAAATCCGCGGGCTCGGCGAGAGCGAGACGCAGACCGTCGAGGTCGACCGAGGCCGAGCTGTCCATCGTCTGGGTGAGGCATTTAAGGGCGACCCACGCGCCCGAAAAACGCGACATCGCGATGCCGTGAAGCGAATAGGCGATGACCTCCTCGATCGACGAGGGGTTGAGTATCGGGATGCCCGCGGCGATGAGCGCGGGTTCGGATTGATGCGCGGTCGTTGACGACTTGCTGAGATGATCGTCGCCCGCGAGGGCGAGGACACCGCCGCGACGGCTCGTTCCCGCCAGATTGGCATGTTTCAGCGCGTCGCCGCTCCGATCCACCCCCGGCCCCTTGCCATACCAGACCCCGAATACGCCGTCGTGCCGCGCCGGCTCGAAAAGCCCCGCTTGCTGCGCGCCCCAGATCGCCGTCGCCGCAAGATCCTCGTTAAGCCCGGGCTGGAAGAGGATGTCATGCGCGCGAAGATGGGCGCCCGCGCGGTCAATCGCGAGATCGAGACCGCCAAGGGGCGACCCGCGATAGCCGGTGACCAGCCCGCCGCTGTCGATGCCGGCCAGACGATCGCGAAGCGCCTGCAACAGCAGCGCCCGCACGATCGCCTGCATTCCGTTCAGATAGACCGGGCCGTCGAACCGCTCATAGACATCGGCCAGTCCGTCCGGGCGGAGCGGGTCCTTGCCGCCGGCGCCATGCTTCATCTCCGCCAGCATCGTCCGGCGCGCTAGGCGCGCTTGTACATCGTGACGACGCACGCACCGCCGAGGCCGAGATTATGCTGCAATGCGTGCGAGACATTCTCGACCTGGCGCTGGCCGGCGTTGCCGCGAATCTGGTTCACGAGCTCGAAACACTGGGCGAGGCCGGTCGCCCCGAGGGGATGTCCCTTGGAGAGCAGCCCCCCCGACGGATTGGTGACGATGCGTCCCCCATAGCTGTTGTCGCCGTCGAGGATGAAGCGCTCGGCCTGCCCTTCGCCGCACAGCCCGAGCGACTCATAGGTGATGAGCTCGTTGGCGGTGAAGCAATCGTGCAGTTCAACGACCTGCACGTCCTCGGGCCCTGCGCCCGCCTGTTCATACACGCTCGCCGCAGCATGCCGCGCCATGTCAAAGCCGACCACATTCATCATGCTCGGCGGGGCGAAGGTGCTTCCCGTGTCGGTCGTCAGCGACTGGCCGGCGATTTCGACCAGCCCCGTCAGCCCCTTCTTCCGGGCATAGGCGGGCGATACGATGATCGCCGCCGCGGCGCCGCAGGTCGGCGGACAGCATTGGAAGCGCGTGAGCGGCCCATAGATGTGCGGCGCGGCCATTACTTCCTCGAGCGTCAGCTCGTTGCGGAAGATCGCCAGCGGATTGCGTACCGCATGCTGGCGCGCCTTCACCGAAATCCGCGCGAACGTCTCGTTGCTCGCCCCGAATTTTTCCTGATATTCGCGGCCCGCCCCGCCGAAGAATTGCGCTGCGCCCGGCGCGTTCGGATCGGGCTGCTGGCATTCGGCCATCGGCTCCATGAACTTGAACATCGCCGGCTTGCGGTCGGTGAACACCGCCTGGAGCGCGCCCGGGGTCATTTGCTCGAACCCGAGCGCAAGGGCCACGTCGACGATACCCGCTTCCACCGCCTGCCGCGCGAGGAACAGCGCGGTGGATCCCGTCGAGCAATTGTTATTGACGTTGAAGATCGGAATGCCGGTGATGCCGACCTCGTAGAGCGCCGACTGGCCCGAGGTCGAATCCCCGTAGACGTAGCCAACATAGGCCTGCTGCACATCGGCATAGCCGAGGCCGGCATCCTCGAGCGCGAGCTTCGCGGCGCGTGCGCCCATCTCGTCCCATGAATCGCTTTGTCCGGGCTTTGCGAAGGGGATCATGCCCACTCCGGCGACAAGAGGCTTCGCGCTCATAATTGGTCTCCGATGCACATCGAGGGATGGATGGCGACCACTTATACGATCGACCGGTCGGTAGTCAATAACTCTGCATTCGGAGGCTCGATCATGCCCCGACGCCCCTTGAAATCAGGCGGCGCGCGCCAATGTCTAGGTATATTTAATCATTTTTATCAATATCTTGATTGAACGATCCGGCAACGCTGGCCTGACGGGCACTCGTGGCCTGACGCAGGAAAATGCACAGCGAGAGTTCACATTTTTCGTTCGACTCGGCGGTCGGGCATGATAGAGACCCGAAAAGCGAATTTCCTGATCATCCGGGGGCATATATGAATGTTCGGCAAGCGAAATCTCCGTGGGGCACCGCCCGGCGCAAGCGGGTGACGCAATTTTCGAAGAAGCTCGACGCGCTGCTCGATGCCGCAGCGGCCATGTTTCGCGAGCGCGGATATGACGGTGTCTCGCTCAACGAGGTCGCCGAGCGGCTGAACATTTCCAAGCCGACCGTCTATCATTACGTCCAGAGCAAGGACGATCTTCTGATCCAGATCAAGCTGCGCGCGCAGAAGGACATCCTCAAGGACATGCGCGCGATCGTCGGCGCCCCGGGGACCGCCCGCGAAAAGCTGCGGGCGATCATGATCAGCTATGCGATGCTGATGAGCTCCGATTATGGCGCCTGCATGTTGATCGTGAACTGGAAGAATATCGACAGCCAAGCCGAGGTCGACGTCGGCACCGAGGCGGGCAACAAGCTCATCTATGCCTTGCTCGACGAAGGGATCGAGGACGGCAGCCTGCGATATGAGGACCGCACCGTCGCCTTCTATACGCTGTTCGGGTCATTAAACTGGATCAGCTTCTGGTTCCGGGCCGGCGCGCGGCTGTCGGCGCAGGACATGGCCGAACTCCAGGTCGACCTGCTGCTGAACGGGATCCGCGGCGACACCCCCGCAGCCGACGAAACCCGCTAGAGCCTCGTTTCCGCCGCCCTGGCGCCAACCGCCGCGCGGTCAGGCCGGTGCGGCGATCTCCAGTCCGCCGTCAACGGCAAGGATGACGCCGGTGATATAACTCGCCTCGTCGGACGCGAGGAAGACCGCCGCCCCGGCGGTGTTCCACGCATCGCCCTGGGCCCCCATCGGCACCGACTTGGCGCGGCCGGCGTAATATTGCGCCTTGATCTCCTCATCGACCCCTGCATTCTCGACAATGTGGACGATGGGCGGCGTTTTCAGATAGCCGAGCCGGATGCCGTTCACCCGGATTCCCTTGCCTGCCTCGTAGAGGGCAACGGCGCGCGTCAGGGCGTCGAGCGCCGCTTTCGCCGATACATAGGCCATGTTCACATAACCCTCGCCGCGTTGCGCACGCTGGAGCAGGCGCGACGACATGACCGACGTGATGTTGGTGATAGTGCCGCTTCCCTGTGCCTCCATGATCGGGATGACATGCTTCATTCCGAGGAAGGCCGTCCGCAAATTGAGATCGAACTCGCGGTCCCAGTCTTCCTCGCTGATTTCGACCACGTCGCCCGCCAGACTGCCGCCACCGATATTGTTGAGCAGGATGTCGATCCGTCCATATTGTTCCATGACCCGTTCGACCGCCGCCAGCACCTCCGCCGATTTCGTGCAATCGGCGCGAATGGCGATCGCCTCGCCGCCTTCCTTCGCGATGAGCGCACACGTCGCCTCGGCGAATTCCGGATTATAGTCGACGACCGCGACCCGTGCGCCTTCGCGCGCATAGGCGATCGCGCACGCCTCGCCATTGCCCACCGCAAGGCCGCGAGCGCCTCCGCCCATGACCATGGCAACCCGATCCTGCAGCCTCTTGTTCATCGTCTTTCCTCATTTCCGGCAGGGCCGGCGTAAGCCGGTCCCGGTTTCGACGTCATATGCCCGATCGCGCGGTCAGGCGATCCGGCGCGCATGCCCCTTCCAGTAAGGCTCGCGAAGCTCGCGCTTCAGGATTTTCCCGCTCGATGTCCGGGGGAGACCGGGCAGGAATTCCACGCTTTTCGGGCATTTGTAACCCGCGAGCCGCTCGCGCGCGAAGGCGAGGATCGCGGCGGCATCGGGATCATGCCCGGCGGGGACGACGATCGCTTTCACCTCTTCGCCCCAACGGCTGCTCGGCACGCCGATCACCGCGACGTCCGCGACGCCGGGATGCGCCATCAGGACATTCTCGACTTCGGTCGGATAGACATTCTCGCCCCCCGTCACGATCATGTCCTTGAGCCGGTCGCAAAGAAAGAGATAGCCGTCCCGGACGCAGGCGATATCGCCGGTCCGCAGCCAGCCATTCTCCACGATCGTTGCAGCCGTTTCCGCCTCGCGCTGCCAATAGCCCTGCATGACCTGGTCCGAGCGGATCCAGATTTCGCCGGGAACGCCGTCAGCAGCATCGATACGCGTCGCCGGATCGACGATCCGGATCTCGACCCCGGCCAAGGGTCTGCCGACCGAACGCAGCCGTTCCTCGTGCCTCGCCTCATGGTCCTCGGGCGCGAGCAGCGTTACCGCTCCGCTCGTCTCGCTCAACCCATAGGTCTGGAAAAAATTACAGTCGAAGATTGCGAGGCACCGATCGAGAAGCGGAAGGCCGATGGGCGACGCGCCGTACATGATCGTGCGAAGGCTCGAAAAATCGGTGGCGTCGATATCGCGGTGCCGGGTGAGTGCGAGCAGGATCGCCGGGACCAGCACGACGTGGGTAATGCGAAGGCGCGGGACTATGTCGAGGACGAGTTCGGGACTGAAGTCAGGGGTCAGGACGGTGCGCGCGCCCTGCGCCATTCCAACGAGCGCCCACCAGATCCCCGCGATGTGAAAGAGCGGCAAGGTCACAAGGTTGATCGACGCCGCGTCGAACCCGAACAATTTCCCCTGCTCCCAATAGCCCGCGATATTGGCGCCGGTCAGCATCACGCCCTTGGGGATCCCGGTCGTCCCGCTCGTATAGAGCTGCAGGACGGCGGCCCGGGGATCGCCGGCAAGGTCCGGGTCCTCCGCCGGCCTCGCCGCGACCCATTGATCATAGGCGGACGCCCGGCCGCCTGCCTCGCCGATGACGATGACCTTTTCCGCCGCAGCCATATCGCGGACGAGAGGCTCGAACTCCGCCGACACGAACAACAGCTTCGCGCCACTGTCGGCGATGATGACGGCAAGTTCCGCCCCCGTGAGGCGCCAGTTCAGGGGGATGGTGACGACGCCCGCCATCGCCGCCCCGAATAGCAGTTCGAAAAACGCGATGCTGCTGCGTCCCAGGAAAGCAACCCTGTCGGAAGGCAGCAGCCCTTCCGCAACCAGCCCCTGCGCAACGCGCCGGCTCTGCCCGTGAAGATCGCGCCAGGTCGCGCGCTCGTTTGCGCATTCGATCGCGGTCACCAGCGGGCGCTCGTGCGCCCCTTGCCTCAGGACGTCGGCCAGTGCGCCGATGGACGGCGGCTCGATCGGAGCTGCAGCCGCCATGGCCCTAGGGCTTGGGCACATCGAGAATGGGAAAGACCTCGCGTCCGATCACGCCCTTCGGTCCGTCCATTGCGTCGTCGGTGAAGCCCCAGACGGGATTCATGTCGAGCAGCTGGGCAAATCGGGGCCTGTCATGCCATCGCGCGAGCGATTCAGCGGGAACGCGGTCCCTGAAATTGGCCTGGGTCTTGAGATACCAGCGACAGAAATACAGAAGCAGGCTGACGCGCTCTCCGGGCGCACTGCGCGGGCCCGCGCCATGCCAGGTCGTTCCCGTCCACGCGATGATCGAACCGGCCTTCGCCACCACGGACCGCGGCTTGGCAATGGACGCCGCATACATGCCGGCAACGCTGCGCGTCGGCGCAAACTGACCGTCGACCTCGAGCCCGACCGGCTGGCGCAACAATTTGTGGCTCCCGGGCACGAAGATCGTCGAGCCATTTTCTTCAGAATAGTCGGTAATCGCGTATGTCACGTTGCAGAATTGCTGCACGGGCGGATAGGGCTCGGTCATCGCGCTGTCACAATGAAGTCCGAGCGACGCATTTCCCGCGGGCTTCACCGCCGCCCCGACCAGGCTGATCCGGCAGGCGTGGCCCGTCATCGCCCGCGCGAGCGTCTGCACGACCGGATTCATGAGCGCGCGCTCGAACACGGGATCGTCGAAAAGCGCATAGGAACTGATTTCGCCGGCGCCGCCCGTCGCGATCAGTTTCATCCGTTCCGGATCGGCATCGACGAGCCGCGTATGCACACCGCGCACCGCCGCCTCGAGTTCGTCGCGAAATTGGCTGCTTCCGACCTTCTCGGGCGGGATCACGGTGTAGCCGTTGACTTCCAGTTCCATGAGATGTTCAGCAAGGCCCAGCACGTCGGCCGCTTCGGTCAGCAGCTCGTCGGGTCCGAAAACCGTATAGGGTTCATATTGCATCGACTGCGTCATTTTCTACTCTTCATAAGCGCCCGGCGCGTCCGGTGCCCCTGCCATTCTCCGGTCACGGCAACGCAGCGCGCTTGAGATCGGGGAATAACTGGTCCATCCATCTGCCGCAGGTAGATTGCGGTTATCGGGAAACAGGTCGTCGAGAATCGGCTTTCCGGCAAAAATTGCTCATACCATCCATATATGTTAATCGTGGTTATCGTATATGGTGGGACGGGTCAATACAGGTTGAACGGCTTGTGCGATTGGCCTCAGTCGCGACGGATGGACAATCGCCGAAGCCGGGCCATCGGACAGCCCCGTCCGGCGAAATAGGGAGTTATGATGACGAACAGCCTTGCCTCCGACCCGACGAAGTCCGACAGGATCGAGGAAGGGAATGACCAGCCCGTCGTGAAGCGACCCCGCGGCCGCCCGCCGGGAAACCGGCGCGGCGTGATCATGCGCGCCGCCGCCAAATTATTCTTCGACAAGGGATATGTCGCGACGTCGATGATCGACATCGGCGAGGCATCGGGCGTTACCGGCGCGGCGATATACCGGCATTTCAACAGCAAGGACGAACTGCTGCTGGCGCTGATCGAGGAGAGCGCCGATCGGTCGGAGGCCGACATTCGCGCGATCCACGAACAGGGCGGCTCGCCGCAGGAGATGCTCGCGGCGCTCGTCCAGCGCCAGATCGAGCAATCGGTCGACCAAGCACCCCTGATCGCCATCGCGCTTCGCGAATTGCGCAACCTGCCGCGCGACATCCAGCTCCGGAACGAGCGCCGCAACCGGATGAACCGCGAGGAATGGGCGCATCTGATATCGCTCGTTCGCCCCGATTTCGACGAGGCGGAAGTGCGCGCCATCGTCTTCGGCGTCAAACAGCTCATATTCGGCATCACCACCTCGTCGACGGGGCTTTCATCCGAGCGTGCGATCGCACTCACGGTCGCCCTCGTCAGGCAGGCAATCTACACCAAGGTCGACTGACCGGGAGCGAACGACGGGGGCGCCTGTTTCAGAAGGCGAGATAACCGCCGTCGATCACGAACATGTCGCCCGTGTGATAGGCCGAGGCGTCGCTGGCGAGATAGACGGCAATGCCGCCGAAATCCGAAGGATCACCCCAGCGGCGCATCGGAACGCGCGGGATCACCTTCTGCTCGACGGCCGGATTCTGCTGCATGCCCTGCGTCATGTTCGTGGCGATCCAGCCCGGCGCGATCGTGTTCGAACGGATTCCGAAACGGGCATGCTCGACCGCGAGCGAACGCATCAGGCCGATGATCCCAGCCTTGCTCGCGCTATAGGCCTGATTGTGGCTCGCTCCGTCCAGCGCAGCCATGCTCGCGATGCCGACCAGCGATCCGCCAGGATCGCCATTTTGCGCCCGCGAGACCATGTGCCGCGCCGCCTCGCGAAACGTCAGGAAGGCACCGTCGAGATTGATCGACTGGATACGGCGCCATTCCTCGACGGTCGTTTCGCGAAAGGCCGCACCATTGCCGGCGACCCCGGCGGCCGCGATGGCGACATCGACGCGCCCCATCTCGTCGACCGCGGCCGCCATGGCGGCCGCAACGTCCTCCTCGCGGGTGATATCGAACCGCGCCCAGCCGCACGCGATCCCGTAATCGCGCAGGCGCCGGGCGCTATCCTTGACCTCCTCCGAACGATCCCAGAGCATGATGTCGGCGCCGGCCTGGGCCAGCGCTTCAGCCATGCCGAAGCCGAGCCCTCCGCTGCCTCCCGTCACGAGTGCGACTTTCCCCGCGAGGTCGAACGCCTTGTACATTGGCCCTGTCCTTGTTCAGATCGGATTATGTCGCGAGCAGGACGAGCGGGTCCTCGAGGAACCGCGTGATGCTCGCGAGGAAGAGATCCGCCAGCGCGACATCGAACAGGCGCGCGTCGGCCGACAGCCCCACGCGCAGCTCGTGGCGCAGCGCCGGAAGTCCTTCATCGTCGGGGCGGAAGAGCGAGTGCTCGCCGCCAAAGCTCAATATCGCCGCCTGGCCGGCAACCACGGGCATATGGAGGATGTCGGCGGCGCTGCCGAGTGCGTGTTGCAGCGTGATCGCGGACGGGTCCGCCTGCCCGGACGGGCCCCACGACTCCCGATCGGGCAGCGCCGCGATCGCCGCGGATACGGCGCCGAGTCCTCGTCCTCCCAGGTCGCGCAATATCGCGTCTCCGTGACCGGCTCCGGACAAGAGGCCGATATCGATCCGCGGGATCGCCACCGCCCCTTCGGGGGTCCAGATCCGGTTGCTTGCCGGATGCGCCTCGATCGAACGGACCACGGCGAGCACGAGCAGCGAAACCAGCTCAAGCGCCTCGAGGCCCCGGACCGATTGCATGCGCGCCTGCATTTCCAGCAGCTTCGATATCTCGACTTCGGCGATCGCATGGAGCTGCGGGATTGCGGCGAGGTGCCCGGTTGGTGCCTGACCCGGCAGAGCCGGGTCAGGCACGCCCCGTACCGGCTCCGATGCAGGAGCTTGCGGCGCCGGGGCGGGAGAGACGGTGGCGGGCGAATCCGACGCGAACCGCTCGACGTCGGCCGCCTTGATGCGGCCTTTCGGCCCGCTTCCGGTTACCCGCGCCAGATCGATCCCGGCGGCGGCGGCGGTTCGCCGCGCCAGGGGGGTCGCAACCACGCGCGGCTCCGGCGGCGGGAGAAAAGCCGGCGCAGGCGATTGCGGCGCCGCAGGCGCGGGCGCTTCCCCGTCCTCCCCGGCGTTCCCGGATGGCGAAACGCCGTCGAGCGTCCAGCGCGCGAGCGGAAGCGACACGGCGACGGTCTGGCCCTCGGGTGCCAATATTTCGTCGATCACCCCGCTCGCGGGCGCCTCGACCTCGTGCGCGATCTTGTCGGTCTCGATGACGACCAGCGTGTCCCCCTTGGCGAAGCGGGCGCCGGCCGCGCAAAGCCACTGCGACACTTCGCCTTCGGTCATCGTCAGCCCGAGCTTGGGCATGAGGAGCATACCGGCCGCTCCGGCCATCAGGCGAGGATCCTGCGCACTGCTTCGATCAGCCGCGCCGAAGACGGAAAAAAAGCCGAATCAATCTCTTTTGAAAAAGCCGCCGGCGCGAAGGGGGACCCGACGCGCAGGATCGGGGCGTCGAGCTCGTCGAATCCGATGTCCGCCATCCGCGCCGCGATTTCGGCGCCGGGTCCGAAAGCCTCGACCGCCTCATGATAGACGATCAGTCGATGAGTGCGCTGCAGCGAGCGCAGGACGGCGGCCTCATCCCAGGGCAGAATCGAGCGCAGATCGATCACCTCGAGTTCGATCCCCGCGGACGCAAGCGCCTTGGCCGCATCGAGCGCATGGCCGAGGCAGGCGCCATAGGTGACGATGGTCACATCGCGCCCACCCCGCGCCACCGCCGCTTCGCCGATCGCCACCGCGGCGGGAGGGTCGGGCATGTCCCCCTTCAGCGCGTAGAGCGCCTTGTTCTCGATAAAAATGACGGGATCGGGGTCGTCGATGGCGGCGCGCATCAGCGAATAGCTGTCGCCGACGGTGGCGGGGCAAACCACCTTCAGCCCGGGAATGTGCGCGAACCAGGCTTCGAGGCATTGCGAATGTTGCGGCCCCGCCGAAATGCCGCCGCCGTGCGGGAGCCGCACGACCATCGGCACCGAACATTGCCCGCCGAACATGAAATGCGCCTTGGCCGCCTGATTGACGATGGCATCCATCGCAAGGGTGACGAAATCCATGAACATGATCTCGACGACCGGACGGAGCCCGCTCATCGCGGCGCCGACCGCGGCGCCGGCGATAATGGCTTCGGAGATGGGCGTATCGCGAACCCTTTCGGGGCCGAAGCGATCGAGCAGTCCCTTCGTCACACCGAAGGACCCGCCGAAGCCGGCAATATCCTCGCCGAGCAGAACCACACGCTCGTCGGCCGCCATCGCATCGGCCAGCGCGCGGTTCAGCGCATCCCGCACCCTGGGCTCAGCCATAGCGCGCGGCTCCCCGCTGCGCGTAGACCGCATCGAGCGCGCCCACGGCGCAGGCCGCCCGGCCCGCGCGAGCGATCTGCAGCGCCGCCTCGACCTCGCCCCGGGCGGCTTCGGCGATTTCCGCCAGCCGCTCCGGGGTTACACCTGCGCGCAGAAGCCGGGATTCGTGGTTCACCAACGGATCCTCCCGATCGGCCGCGTCGTCGTGCCGGTATCGCTGCGCATCGCCCTCGAAATGCCCCCGGATACGCCGTGTATGGAGCTCGATCAGCCGAGGGGCACCGTCGCCCCGTATCGCATCGACCAATTGCCCCGCGGCTTCGGCGACGGCCACGACATCGTCGCCGCGCAGATGACGCGAGGCGATACCGAAGGCCCGGGCAAGCTGCGGCAGATCGAGGCTGATCACGTCCTTTGTCGCGGAAAACTCCGACCAGCCATTATTGTCGCAGACGAAGAGGACCGGCAGCTTCCACAGCGAAGCGATATTGAGCGCTTCGTGCAATATGCCCTCGGCCATCGCACCGTCGCCGAAACAGGCGACCGCAACCGCCCCGTTTCCCTTCAGCTTGTGCGCCAGCGCGCTTCCGATGGCGAGCGGCAGTCCGCCGCCGACGATGCCGTTCGCGCCGAGCATACCGACACCCATGTCGGCGATATGCATCGACCCGCTCCGCCCGCGGCACGCCCCCTCGTCCTTCCCGAGTATCTCGAGAAAGAACCGGTCGAGCGCCATGCCCTTTGCAACCGCATGGCCATGTCCGCGATGGGTCGATGCGATCGTATCGGCGAGCTCCAGCGCCGCGCAGACGCCGACGGCGGAGGCTTCCTGCCCGATCGACAAGTGGATGAATCCGGGAATTTCGCCATCGGCGAACAATGTCGCCAGCCTGCTTTCGACCTGCCGGATGATGTGCATCGACCGGTGAAAGTCGAGCCAGCGCGGCAATTGCGCCGTATCGGGCCCGCTTTCCGCTTTCTGTTTCCGCATCGCCCGATCGCCATCCTTGCCATCCGGACAACCCGGATGGTTTAAGTTATTCACAATTTACTTATATTAGCCGAGCTGTCAACCGCCGATCGCGCCGCCGCGCGACAAGCGGTCGAGAATCGCGGCCAGCTCGGCCGGACGGCTGAGCCAGGGCGAATGATCGGCGTCGAGTTCGACAAATTGCTCGCACGGCAGTTCGGCGTTCATCCGCCGCTGGCCGTCGATCGGGACCGCCAGATCGTGAAGGCACCCGACATAGGTGCGAGGAACGCGGCCAAAGCGCTCGGGGGTGATCCGCAGCGGCGGCGAAAAGGCAAAGACCGATTCGGGCACCAGACGCGAAGCCGCCACGGCCGCTGCGGCGGGATCGCTGCGATTATACATCCACTGAGCCGCCGTCGCATCGTCGCGGACAGCGACGGCCATCCCGTCGTCGGTCGCGATCATGGGCATCGGTGCCACATATTGCGCGAAGGCCTCGCCTTCGGGGAGAAGGAGCGCTGCGACGTAAACGAGGCGCGCGACCTGCGCCGGCACGCGCTCGGCAACGGCACTCACGACCACGCCGCCGGCGCTGTGTCCGACGAGAATGGCAGGTTCGTCGCAGCCGTCGACCAACGCCGCAACGAGGTCGCTGCTGGCGGTCAGGGTGCAGTCGGCCCGCGGTGCGGGGTTGCCCGGCCGTCCGGGCAAGTCGGGAGCGAGGACGCGGTGCCCCGCCGCCGCGAGCTGCATCGCCACCTCTTCCCAGCACCATCCGCCATGCATCGAGCCGTGAATGAGGATGAAAGTCGCCATTTGAAGCTGCTCCCGGGAGGTCTGAATTTTCGTCTGACGCGAGCCTTCGCGCCGCTATGCCGTGCGGGCCGCGATACGATCGTGAAGCGGTCCGAGAAACGCCGGGACCTTCGTCAGGTCACCGGAAAACCGAAGGCGGCCGTTGCCGTAGCGCTGCGCGCGCGACGCCTCATAATCCGCCCCGACGAGGCGCACCGCCTCGATCGCGTCGGGCCAATAGGCTTCGATGCCCACATCGAATGCGGCGTCATGCCCGCGCCGGATCCGGGCGCGACCGTCGGCGATCGCCATCACAAGCCCCACGCAACCACCGCTTTCTCCGGGAACGCCCGCAGGGGCGTCGCGATAGGTTTCGGCGAGCGTGAATCGGACGCTGGCGCCGTCGTCGCCGGCGACATCCACAAGCGCCTGCAACTCCTCCTCGACAGCTTCGATCCACCCGTCTGAAAAGAAGGGAAAGACATCCTTGCTCGTCATGCGGCGTCTCTTTTCATCTAGGGGACAACAGGGTTTCAGGCGCTTGCCCGCGCCGGATCCGGCGCCTGATCTTCCAGCAGGGCGCGCAATTCCTTCTTCAGCACCTTGTCGAGAAGGCCCTTGGGCAATGCGTCGATGAAACGGATTTCGCGGGGCTGCTTGAAGCTGGCCAGCGCGCCGGCGCAGGCCGCGCGGATATCCGCTTCCAGCGCGGGTCCGGCGTCCGACGCCACAACGAAGGCCACCGGAACCTCGTCGAGCATCGGATCGGGCTTGCCGACGACCGCGGCCTCGATCACCCCGGCCACGCCGACGATCACGGCCTCGATCTCGACCGCCGCGACATTCTCCGCGCCGACCCGCAGCATGTCCTTGGCGCGGCCGATGAAATACATGTGCCCGTCTTCGAGCGCCATCACCTCGTCGCCGGTATCAAACCAGCCGTCGGCGTCGAAACTCTGGGCGGTATTCTCGGGATCGTTCAGATATTCGTAAAAGATGGTGAGGCCCGGAATGCCGCGAATGAACAGGCGGCCCGTCTCGTTGAAACCGGCTTCGGTCCCGTCATCGCGC
The DNA here is from genome assembly GCA_017745175.1 of Sphingopyxis sp. Classification (GTDB taxonomy): domain Bacteria; phylum Pseudomonadota; class Alphaproteobacteria; order Sphingomonadales; family Sphingomonadaceae; genus Sphingopyxis. Next base: position 168,810 of record JAGHZY010000001.1, read on the forward strand.
CGCACCGAAATCTCATATTCGGGCGCGGGACGTCCCATCGCGCCCTCGGGGCCCATGCGGCCGAGCTCGCTGTAAATGCAGTGGCTGACCGTTTCGGTCATGCCGTACCAGCCTATCGTCTTGATTCCCCATCGCTCGCGAATGAAGTTGACGTCGCCGACGATGGCCCAGAACCGGAACTTGTGATCTTCGGGATCGGGCAGATTTTCCACCGCCCTCAGCGTGTACATGACCATGCTGGCCCAGGTCGCGCCGTAACGCCGGGCGATATCCCAGAAGCGGCTCGAAGAGAAACGCGGAAGCATCACCGCCGTGCCCCCGGACCAGAGCGTGGCGAGCACCGAATAAGCCAGCGCGTTGGTGTGAAAGAGCGGGAAATAGAAGAGATGGACGTCGCTCTCGCCGAGCTCGGCATGCGCCGCGTTCACCCGCGCGCTCCACAATGCATTCGCGTGCGTCCAGACCACGCCTTTCGGCCGCGATGTGGTACCCGATGTATATTGCACGCTGTTCGGCGACATCGGCTCGGCCGCCCGCGCCGGGGCCGCGCGCGGATCGCCGCGCAGTGCCTCGAACGCGATCAGGTCGTCGGGGCGATGCACGCCATTGTCGCCGTCGCCGCCCGCAGCGATGCAGGAAATCCATCGCAGACCGGGGCCAGCCGCGCGGACGAGCGCGGCGAATTTGGGCTGGGTAATCGCGTATTTCGACCCGCTATGCGCCAGAAAATATGCAAGCTCGTCCTGCGTCGAGCGCGTGTTGGTCGTCACGGCCACCGCACCGATGCGCGAGCAGGCGAACCAGGCGAAAAGGAACTCGGGGCAATTTTCCATGTGGATGTTGACGAAATCGCCCTTTTCGATCCCCCGTGCCGCCATTCCGGCGGCATAGGCGCGCGTCTCCTCGGCGAATTCGGCAAAGGTCCAGCGCCGTCCCTCGCCCGAAAAGGGCTCCCAGACGAGGAATGTCGCGTCGCGCCGCGCCGATGCCTGGGCATCGACGAGCCACGGGACATCCCGCCCCGCGAACGGATGGAACGGCGTCGCCGTCTTTGCTGTCGGGGCGGGCATCGATCCATCTCCTGTCGGCTCAGGCCTGCGGCTCTGCGTTTATCGCCGGGCTTGTGTCTTTCCTTTCCCGCGGCTTGCCAATCAAAAGATATAAAGTAAATGGTGATTCGCAAAAATAGCATAATCGATCATGGCCGGTCCGCAGATCATCCGACCGGGGACAGAATGGAGTTATCAATGACCATCAGTTTTGCAGGCAAGGTGGCAATCGTTACGGGAGCCGGCGGCGGCCTCGGCCGGGAATATGCCCTCGAACTGGCCCGTCGCGGCGCGAGGGTCGTGGTCAACGATCTCGGCGGGGCGCGCGACGGCCTCGGCCAGTCCGGAAGCGCGGACATGGTCGCGGAAGAAATCCGGCTCGCGGGCGGCGAAGCGCTGTCCGACAGCGGCAACGTCGCCGATTACGCACAAATGGTCGAACTCGTCGAAAAGGCGACCCACGCGTGGGGTGGCGTGCATATATTGATCAACAATGCAGGTATCCTGCGCGACAAGAGTTTCGCAAAAATGGAGGTGGCCGATTTCGAGGAGGTCGTCCGCGTCCATCTCCTGGGCTCCGCGAACGCGACCAAAGCCGTCTGGGACCAGATGCGCGCGCAGAATTACGGACGAATCCTGATGACGGCCTCCTCGTCCGGCCTCTATGGCAATTTCGGCCAGACAAATTATGGCGCGGCGAAACTGGGGCTCGCCGGCCTCACGAAATCGCTCCATCTCGAAGGCGCCAAATATGATATACGCGTCAACACGCTGGCGCCCATCGCCAGCACGCGGATGACCGGCGACATCCTGCCGCCCGAAACGCTCGAATTGTTCCATCCCGCCAATGTGGTCCCCGCCGCGCTGTTCCTCGTGTCCGGGGAAGCCCCGACGAATGCCATCGTGGGCGCGGGTGCGGGGCTGTTCCATGCCGTGAACATCACGATGACCCAGGGCGTCATGCTGCCCGAAGGCGAGCGGACGGTCGAGGCCGTCGCCGCCCACTGGGATGCGATTTGCGAGCGAACCGGCGAGATGGTCCCGTTATCGGGCGCCGAGCAGTTCATGACCGCCATCAGGAACCAGCCCTCCCCGGATTGTCTCCTTCGCGGCTAGCTGTAATTGCGTTCGTGCCGCGTCCGCTCGATCACTGGCCCGTCCGCCGGTGCAGCGGCGCGCTCGCGCGGCTCAGATGCCAATCGCGTAGGATCTGGCGATGAGATCGGCCATTGCTTCTTGAAAATTGTCACATCTTTGCCGGCTCCAGCCCGTGGTCAGCTCGGCAAAAATCTCTTCCTGCCATAGATGGGCCTGCCGCAGCGCGGCGTGTCCGGCGGCGGTGACGGACAGTTCGCGCCGGCGCCCGTCGGTCGTGCCTTTCGTCATCGTCAGCAGCCCTGTATCGGTGGCGCTCTTGATCAGACGGGACGCTCCGCTCTGGTCGATACCAAGCTCGCGGGCCACCGCGTTCACCGTCGCGGGCTCGCCGCGTACGATCAGCGAATGGACAGCCTCGGTCACCAGCACAAGTCGTCCCTGCTCCGCGATCGAGGCATCCCCCGTGGCCGCGCGGCGCGACCAATGCCGCACGAAGCCGAACAATAATTGCCCAGGGCCCGACATGTCTATTCGGATGCCGCCATCTCGCGGCAGATATAGGCCAGATCGAGGGCCGATTTCAGGTCCGGCAGCCGCAAAGCGGCCGTCACCTTGGTCCCGGCGACGCGGAATAGCGTCGCCACGCGCGCAGGCTTCCGGCTGTCGGGCCAGGTGGCGTCCTGCTCGACTACCATGAGCCGTTCGCTGACCGGATGCCAAGAACGCGCCACCAGACGGATCCCCGAACGCTCTACCCAGCCGGCGAACTGGTCAGGCGTAATCGGGCCGGCCCCTTTGGGTCCGAGGACGACAATCGGATTACCTACCGCGGCGGCCGACCGTCGCAGATCACCAGCGTTCACACCTGCGTGCCATTCGTTAATGGCTTCTTCGAGCTTCGACTCCATGATCGTCATTGTATGCGAAACGCATATATTGACAAGGGGAGTCAGCGATAGATCGACCGGCAACTGCCAGCGACCTATCGACCGCTGCGGCGCCGCGGCATCAAGCCGCGAGCCCGGCCTTCCATTCGCGCCTGATTTTCTTTGCGAGGCTCCATTTGTGGACCTCGGTGGGACCGTCATAGATGCGGAAGGCGCGCACCTCGCGGAACACCTGTTCGACGATCGTCCTGTCGGTGACCCCGGTGCCGCCCATCACCTGCACGCAGCGATCGGCGATGCGCATCAGCGCCTCGGACACCGCGACCTTCGCCATCGAGCTTTCGACCGTGCCGAGCGATCCGGTGTCGAGCACACCCGCGCACCAGTCGATCATCAGTTCGGCCTGTTTCAGGTCGATCATATTCTCGGCGAGCATGAAGCCGACGCCCTCGTGCTCGATCAGCGGCTTGCCGAACGCCTCGCGCCGGTTCGCATAATCGGTCGCGATCTCGTGCGCGCGGATGCAGCAGCCCAGCCAGCGCATGCAGTGCGACAGGCGCGCCGGCGAGAGGCGCACCTGCGCATAGCGAAAGCCTTCGCCGGCCTGCCCAAGCATCTGGTCGGCAGGCACGCGCAGATTGTCGATCGTCAGCGTCGCATGGCCGCCGGGCATCGAGCTGTCGATCGTGTTCGGCACCTCGTCGATGCGGATCGCGGGGTCGGGCAGGTCGATCAGGAACATGCACGCGCCTTCCTCCGCCTTTGCCATCACGATGCCGACGCGCGCCCCCTGCGCACCGGTGATGAAGGTCTTGCGGCCGTTCACCACCCAGTGATTGCCGTCGGGATGGCAGACCGTCTTCATCATCGACGGGTCCGACCCGGCACCGCCCTCATCGGCGGGCTCGGTCATGAAGAAGGCCGAGCGGACGCGGCCTTCGACCATCGGTTTCAGAAAGCGCGCCTTGAGTTCTGCGCTCCCNTCCTTGCCGAGCAGGTACATATTGCCCTCGTCGGGCGCCATCGTGTTGCACGCGAGCGGACCCAGCGGCGACAGACCGCTCCTGATCAGCACCACCGCGGTCTCGCGCTGGTTCAGATGGCTGCCGTCGTCGAGGATGTGCGGGGTCAGCACACCCGCGGCGCGCGCATGCTCACGCATCTCCATCACCAGCTCGTCGGTCGGCGCGCCATGATGATCGCGGCGCGGGTCGCTCTCGTAAGGGATGATCGTTTCGCGAACAAACGCCTCGACCTTTTCGGCAATGGAAAGCGCACGATCCGATATGCCTTCACTTGCCGTCATTCCGATTCCCTTCGCTATCTAAGTTTCTTTCCAGTCAACCCGACGTTGACGTAAGCGTCAAGTTATTTCATGGATGATCGCGAAGATGCCGTAAGGGCAGTATCGCGCAGGAGAGACGGAAATGGCTTTCAGGACACGCATCACCGAAATGCTGGGCATCGAACATCCGATCGTCCAGGGCGGGATGCAGAGCGTCGGCTATGCCGAACTCGCAAGCGCGGTGTCGAACGCCGGCGGCCTTGGTATCATCACTGCACTGACGCAGCCGAGCCCTGAAGCGCTGCGCGAGGAAATCGAAAAGTGCCGGTCGCTGACCGACAAGCCCTTCGGCGTGAACATGACGGTTTTCCCGACGATCAACGCCCCCGACTACAAGGCCTACGCGCAGGCGATCATCGACGGCGGGGTCAAGATCGTCGAGACCGCGGGAACGCAAGCGGTGCGCGAGATATGGGAGATGCTGAAGCCGCACGGCGTCACCGTCCTCCACAAATGTACCGCGGTCCGCCATGCACTTTCGGCCGAGCGCGCGGGCTGCGACATCATCTCGATCGACGGCTTCGAATGTGCGGGCCACCCGGGCGAGGACGATATTCCGGGCCTGATCCTGATCCCCGCCGCGGCCGACAAGGTGAAGATCCCGATGCTCGCGTCGGGCGGTTTCGGCGACGGTCGCGGGCTCGTCGCGGCGCTGTCGCTCGGCGCCGAGGGCATCAACATGGGCACGCGCTTCTGTGCGACGGTCGAGGCACCGATCCACGACAATGTGAAGCAGGCCTATGTCGACAATGACGAACGCGGCAGCTTCCTGATCTTCCGCAGCCTCAAGAACACAGCGCGCGTCGGCAAGAGCGCAGTGAGCGAGGAAGTGGTGCGCCGCCTTGCGGTTCCCGACGCGACCTTCGCCGACGTCGCCGAGCTGGTGAACGGCAAGGCGGGCCGCGAACTGCTCGAAACCGGCGACCTTTCGAAGGGCGTCTTCTGGGCCGGCATGGTGCAGGGGCTGATCCACGACATTCCCACCTGCAAGGAACTGATCGACCGGATCATCGCCGAGGCCGACGCGATCGTCGACCAGCGGCTCGCGTCGATGCGCGCCTGATACGCCTCACCGCTGGCGCCGTGCGCCGGCATTCGATATGATCCGATTCTTCGCAATCTGACCGTATCGAAGCCCGCCGGCGTCAACGCCCGCCGGCGCGGCAAGGGGGATGTTTGAGCTTCATCGAATATAAGGGTTTCGGCGGCGTCCTTCTGGCTGCCGACATGCTGGGCGACGAAAACGACCCGGCGGTACTCCTCGTCCCCGATATCGGACAGGACCGGACGGCATGGCGCGAGGTGGCCGAGGCGCTCGTGCTTTCGGGCCGCCGCGTCGTGAACCTCGACCTGCGCAGCGGCGGCGAGCTGACACCGCATGGCGAAGATCTGCGCGCCGTGCTGGCGCAAATGGGATCACGCCCCGTGGTCGTCGCCGCCGGGCGTGGGAGCTGGATCGCAACGCGCGCGCTGGCACTCGACGGGGCGCATCTCGCCGCCGGACTTGTTCTCGTCGACATGCCCGTCGACGACGATGCGATTGCCGGCGGAGTCGCGGCGCGCCTGACGCTTCCCACGCTCGTCGTGCGCGGCGGCTTCGCACCCGCACAATGCAGCGCCGTTAGCGACGCCTTCAACGCCGCGCTGCCGATCGGCGAGAGCGCCGATATCAACGAATGCGATCTTGAGCTTGCGTCGGATCGCAGGGAAGCGCTGCTCGGCCAGCTTCTCGAATTTCTCGAACGGCGCCAGCCGCGCGAGGCGATGGAATTCAAGGCCGGGTCCGATCCGCGCACGCTGCGCGACGCAATGGGCTGCTTCGCGACCGGCATCACGATCGTCACCGCGCTCGACGCCGAAGGGATGCCGACCGGTCTGACCGCGAACAGCTTCACCTCGGTGTCGCTCGATCCGCCGCTGCTGCTCGTCTGCATAGCAAATACGGCAGGAACCGCGCCGACCCTCCGCGAGGCGAAGCATTTCGGCGTCAATGTCCTTCAGATCGGCCAGCAGCCGACGTCGAACCGCTTCGCCGCGAAGGGCGCGGATCGTTTCGCGAACCAGCCTTGGGCGCCGGGGCAGACCGGCGTACCCTTGCTGGGGGGATCGCTCGTCTCGTTCGAATGCCAGCGCGAATCGCTACACGAGGCCGGCGACCATTTCATTCTCATCGGCCGGGTGGTGCGGGCGCAGTTCGAACCACATCGCGACCCGTTGCTCTATTTCCGCGGCAAGTATCGGCGGCTGCATTTTGCCTGAGCAGCGGGCCCGAAAGGCCGACGCGGGCGTCAGCCTCAGCTCATCGATCGACGGCGATTCAAGGGGCCGGTCAAGGGGCCGGTGGGCCTGACGCGCACCCCGCGCCCCGCGGTTGGCTGCACGAGTTCGTGCAGCACGAAATGACTCGTGTTGATCTATATTGATTGCTATTGATCAATAAGTGAGCGAAATATCCTTCAGCGAGACTCGCCGCAAAATGTGAAAGCCGGCACGCGACGCGAGGGAGGGCGAATGACACTGGAGACCGTAGCCGCCGGATCGATATTGCCCGTCCGACCACGGCCGGCGACCAATCCCTGGTGGGCAGGGACCGTCGCAGGCATGGCGTCCTACATCGATGCGGCCGCGATCACGGCCTTCAGCGCCAGCCTCGTCATCTTCGAAAGGCTGCTCGGTCTTTCGGCTGGCGAGGTCGGCATCGCGGCGAGCACCCTGACGCTGGCGATGGCGCTCGGCGCCGCCGTGGGCGGCCGCCTCGGCGACCGGTTCGGTCGCCGACCCGTGTTCGTGATCACGATGATTTTCATTATCGGCGGCGCGCTGACGCTCATGACGGCACAGGACTTTACCGCAATCTTTCTCGGCGTCGGCATCATGGGTTTCGCGATCGGCGCCGATCTTCCCGTATCACTCGCGACAATTTCCGAGGCAGCGGACGATGGGAATCGGGGGCGACTGCTCGGCTTTTCAAACCTCCTCTGGCTTGTCGGTATCGCCGCAAACGGAATTTGCGTGGCGCTTTTCGGCGATCTCGGCCGCGATGCGATCACCTTCATCTTCGGACATGTCGTTCTTGTTTCGGTGATCGTGCTTCTCGCACGACTGACGATCCCGGAATCGCAGCTTTGGCTCGATGCCCGCGCCGCGCGGCTGGCGGGCAACGACGCGCGAAAGGAAGAGCCGGTAAAGATATCGATCCTGTTTCGCGCGCCCTATCTCGTCCCTTTTCTCGGTCTCGCGGTCTTCTATGCCGGTACGGGCATCGTCGGGAACACCAACGGCCAATATCTGAGCTATATGATGGTGAAGGAAGCCGGTTTTACGGTGTCGTCGGCCGCGAAATTCTCGTTTCTGGCGCTTCCTCTCGTGCTTGTCGGTTTCCTGTGGTTCATGCGGATCGCCGACCGGCCCGTGCGCTTTCGCTATTTCCAGTTCGGGGCGGTGTGTTACGTGCTGATGCCGCTCGTGATCGCATGTTTCGGCTTTTCCGCGACGACGCTGGTCTTTGCGTTCATCCTGAACGCGATCGGCGCGTCCTTCGCCTTCGAGGGGATGTATCGCGTCTGGTCGCAGCAGTCCTTTCCGACGCTCGTACGCACGACCGCGCAGGGGACCATCATCGCGATCTCGCGCCTCGTCGCTGCGGCGACTGCGTCGGTGACACCGCTGCTCCTTCAGGAGATCGGCGTCCGCGCGCTTTACGGCTTTCTTGCCGTGACGACGTTCGTCGGCGTCGCCACGGCATGGATCGTCTTTCGTTCGCACGACCAGCACAGCGAGTTCGAAGAGGCGCATTTTCACCCATGACGCCGCCGCCGGATCGGGCGCAGGGCCGGACGAGCTGGCGACACAGGCTGGTCGTCGTGGTGGCGCGACTGGCGCGGATCGGGCACAGGTCCGCGGGCAAGCTTGTCCGGCTTGCAGAGGCAACGGCAGCTTCGGCGGGCGCGCCCCTCCCGGCTCCCGCGCCGCCACCCGCCAGTCTGGCCGGCGTAACGGCGTCGCTCGACCATTTCGGCGAATGGCCGGTCTGGCGTCTCGAGCCCGAGGGCGGAACGACGCGCGCGCAGACGCTCGTCTATTTTCACGGCGGCGCTTACGTGGCCCAGATGGCGAGCTTTCAGTGGACCTGGATTGCGGCGCTGACGCGCGAGCTTGGCTGCCGTGTGCTTGTCCCCCTCTACCCCCTTGCACCACGCGGGACGGCGGCGACCGTCATTCCGCGGGCCGCCGACCTTGTCGCGCAGGCGTCGGCGCCGGGCGATCCCGTTTCGGTCATCGGCGACTCGGCGGGCGGCGGGCTGGCGCTCGCCGCGACGCAGGAACTCGTCCGCCGTGGCGGCGCGCAACCGGCGCATCTGCTCCTGGTCGCTCCCTGGCTCGATGCCACGCTGTCCGATCCCCGGTCCCTGTCGATCGATGACCCATTGATGACGGTTGAGTCGCTGCGCTGGTGCGGCCTGCAATGGGCAGGAGATCTCGATCCGGTGGACGCACGGGTCAGCCCGCTGTTCGCCGGCATGGGCGGATTGCCCCCGGTCACCATCTTCGCGGGCACGCGCGACATTCTTTACCCCGACACCGCCCGTCTCGAGCAGCGGAGCCGCGAGGAGGGGCTGTCGATGACATTCATCATTGCGCCGGGGCTCGTGCACGGCTGGCCCGTTCTCACCTTCCTTCCCGAGGCGCGCGATGCGCTGCCGAGCATCGCCAGAATATTGGGCGGATCCGAATGAGCGGACGCTTCGACATCGACGCCCCGCTACCCTGTACCGGAAAGATGCTCGCCGCGCCCGTCGCGATCGGGACGGCGCCGCGACTGAGAACCGAATTCGAACTGGATCGGGGGCATGGCAAGGTCGTGGAGGCAATATTGCTGCTGTCTGCCTTGGGGGTTGTCGAGGCATGGCTGAACGGCGCGGCGGTCAATGACGACCTTCTCGCGCCGGGGTGGACCTCCTACGAATGGCGCGTGCGCTACACGGTGAACGACGTGACCGGTCTGATGTCGGAGGGGGCGAATGCGATCGCCCTTCAGCTCGGCGACGGCTGGTATGCGACACCGCTCTTCGTCCCGCCGCACGCGAGATATGGCGAGCGGCCAGCCGGCTTTGCCGAGCTTCATATCCGGTTTTCCGACGGACACAGCCAGATCGTGGCGACGAACGGCGACTGGTCCGTCGGCGCGAGTCCGATCGCCCGATCGAATATTTACGACGGCCAGTCGATCGATGCGCGGCTTTCGGGCGCCGACTGGCTCCAACCGGGTTTCACGGCGGAGGGATGGCTATCCCCCGAAGTGGTCGCGTTCGACACCGGCAAATTCGACCGGCAGTTCGGCCCTTCGGTACAGCGTATCGAGCGGCTTGCGCCCGTGCGCCTGTGGACATCGCCCTCCGGAAAACTTCTGGTCGACTTCGGTCAGAATCTTGTCGGCTGGCTCAGCGTCAGGGTGAGGGGCGCCGCAGGCGACACGCTGACGATCCGCCATGCCGAGGTTCTCGAAAATGAGGAGCTTGGCGTGCGACCGCTCCGCTCGGCGAGAGCGACCGACATCTATACGCTCGGTGGCGAAGAGGATCTGTTCGAACCGACACTCGTCTTTCACGGTTTCCGTTATGCCGAAATCGACGGCTGGCCGGGCGGAATCGAAGCGCTGGCACGCGATGGCGGCGTCGACGCCGTTGTCATCGGCTCGGACATGAAACGGACGGGCTGGTTCCGCTGTTCGAACGATGATCTCAACCGGCTTCATGACAACGTCGTATGGAGTACCCGGGGCAATTTCGTCAGTGTGCCCACCGACTGCCCGCAACGCGACGAGCGGCTCGGCTGGACCGGCGACATCGCGGTTTTCGCGCCGACCGCAGCCTTTCTTTTCGATGTCGGGGACTTTCTGCGCGAATGGCTCCGCGACGTCGGGGTCGAACAGGCGCATCGCGATGGCCTCGTGCCGTGGGTCGTCCCGGACATTCTCAAATATTTCGATGACCGCCCCCTGTTCAGGATGGTCGATACGACGGCGATCTGGTCCGATGCCGTGGTATGGGTTCCGCGCGCCATCTGGGATGCATATGGCGACAAACGCGTGCTCGCCGAGACATTCGACGCGCAGGTCGCGCATGTAAATCGCGCGTGGTCGCAGCTATCGAGCCGCGGCGTCTGGGAAGGCCGCTTCCAGTTCGGGGACTGGCTCGATCCTGAGGCTCCGCCGGAAAACCCCCTCGCGGCAAAGGCCGACGCGGGCGTCGTCGCGACGATCAGCCTGTATCGTTCGCTGCGCTTCGTTGCCGAGGCGGCCGCCATTCTCGGCCGGGATGAAGCAGCCGGGTTTGCCGGGAAAGCGGAGGTTCTGCGCCGCTGCTTCCATGACGCTTATGTCGAGGGCGGGCGGATCGAGAGCGATTGCACGACCGTTTATGCGATGGCCATTGTCTTCGGCATTCTCGACGCAGCCGACATCGCAGTCGCCGGCGAACGGCTCGCCGTTCTGGCACGAGCCTCGGGTCACCGGATCAGCACCGGATTTGCGGGCACGCCCTATATCTGCGAGGCGCTCACCCGGACGGGGCATCTCGACGACGCCTATGCGATGCTGCTCGAAACCGGATGCCCGTCGTGGCTCTATCCGGTGAGGATGGGCGCGACGACGATCTGGGAACGCTGGGACTCGATGCTCGCCGATGGTTCGATCAACCCCGGCCAGATGACGAGCTTCAACCATTATGCGCTCGGCGCAATCGCCGACTGGATGCACCGGACGATCGGCGGCATCGCGCCGCTGTCGGCTGTCGACGGACGCTATAGCGTCGCGCCGCAACCGGGCGGAGGGTTGACCTGGGCCGAAACGGCGTGGGCGACACGGCAGGGGCTGCTTCGTGTGCGCTGGGATATGGGGGCCGCCGGGTTCAGGGTCGAACTCACCGTGCCCGCAGGCGCGTCCGTCGAACTCGCGCTTCCCGGGCGCGCCGCCGAACAGCTTGCCGCGGGTTTCCACACGCGTGCCGTGCCGGCTGCCTAGCCACGGTTTCGCGCGATATTCAGCTGACCGAAGAGTTCCATGAGATAGGCGACGCTCGCTTCGGTGTCGGCTTCTTCGCCCTGCACGAGTTCGGTGATGGCAAGTCCGCGAAACGCGGCGACGAACACGCGCATGATGATCGCGAGATTGGGCGGCGGCTCGATCCCCAGCTCGGCATAATAGCCCCTGAGCCCGCTCAGGACCCTGTGCTCGATATTGCTTTCTGCCGTGCGAAGCTTCGCGCTGAGGTCGGGGTCCGCGCGCGCCGCGAGCAATATCTCGTCGACGGCGATTCCCGGTTCACGCAACATCCCCGAAAGGACATGCCGGGGGAGTTCTTTCAGATAGGCTTCGGTCCCGATGCGTTTGCGCGTTTCCTCGATCACGCGCGCTTCCTCGAGATGGACCGCGTCGCGCACCGCGACCATCAGGTCTGCCTTGCTGGCGAAGTGATAGGAAATGATACCGCGGCTGACCCCGGCTTCCTTCGCGACCACCGCGATCGTGACCGCGCTGTAGCCCATCCGGTACAGGCAATTGATCGTGGCTTCGAGGATGCGCCGCCGCGTATCCGCCGTCCGGTCCTCCTGCTTGCGACGGACGGGAGTGGCGCGTTTCGGGGTGTGGGAAGAGGGTGAGGGCATGCGCTCGCTTGGAACCTGATCGTGAGTGGGAGGGGCGATGACTGGTCCGGCACGTAAGCACACCGCCTGTGGGGATGCCAACAGTTAGATTGGTGGCACAGGCACGATCAGGCAGCGGCGCTCGCCGCGAGTCGCCGATCGTCGAGCGCCGCGATGTTCCTGGCATGGGTTTCGCGGTCGATGCGATATTTCAGGATCGCGAAAACCGCCATCAGCGAAAACAGCGCGGCGCCGGGGCCGTAGACAAGCCCGAGAAGGTTGAGGCTGCCTTCGGGCACCGCCACCGGACCGGGGTCTCCGCCCGCCTCCGCCGGCAGGGCGATGAAGCCGAGCAGGAGGCCGGCAACCAGCGTTCCCCCCGCCGATGCGGCCTTGTTGGCGAAGGCGTTGCCCGCTGCGAAAAGCCCCTCGCGCCGGGTCCCGAACAGCACTTCGTGAAGATCCGCGACATCGGGGCCCATCGCATTCACCGCAATCCCCGCGCAGCCGGTGAACATTCCGGCTATCAGCGAGAAGATCGTCAACAGCGCCGAGAGGCTGTCGCCTTCGAACGGAAGGAGTCCGGCGAGGCGCAGCAGCACCGGCGCGGACTGGCAGAGCAACAGCGCCGAAATCCCCAGAATGAGGACGTTTCGTTTCTCCATGCGCGAAAGCAGCAGGCCGCCGAGCGGCGCGCCGAGGAACAGGCCGAAGAACAGCGCGAGGGTGACAGAGCGGACCTGTTCGCCGTTCAGTCCCCAGAACAACGTATTGGCATGGATTCCGAGCACGCTGTTGATCCCGAAACCGACAAAGAACAGGATATTCGTCACGAGAACGGTGCGGAAGGCCGGATTGCGCAGGCATTCGGCAATTTCGCCGGCGAAAGCCCGGACCGAGCGGATTTCGGCAACGGGCGCATGTTCCCGGCGGCGCGTCGCCAGCGCCGTCCGGCAGGCCACCAGCCCGCCAGCGATAACGATCAGCGCCAGCGTGATCGCGAACGGTGTATAACGGTCGCGCGCCATCAAGCCTTCGGGGCCGGCGAAAAACAGGCCGAAGCCGAGCAGGAGCCCGGCGATTCCGCCCGACATGAAGAAGAACCAGCGTAGCGTCATCAGGGCCGAGCGCTCGCGATAGTCGTCGGTGAGCTCGGCGCCGAGCGCGGTCACGGGCAACAGGAAAAGCGAGACCGACACCCGCAGCGCCACCGACAGAAAGGCGACCCAGACGAACAATGCGGCACCGTCAAGCGAGCGGGGCAGCGAAAAAAGCAGCATGAGGCCGAGGGCGATCGGCAGCAGCGAGCCCAGCATGAAGGGAAGCCGCCGGCCGAGCCGCGAACGGCAATGATCGGACGCCGAGCCGATGAGCGGATCGGCGATCGCGTCGACGACCAGCCCCGCCGCAATCGCCGCGCCCGCGAGGCCCGGTGCCATCCCTGCAACGCTGGTCAGGTAGAAGAGCAGGAAGATGTTCAGCGGGTGCAGGGCGGTGCCGTCGACAAGGCCGCCCGCGGCGAAGCCAAGCTTGTACCGGAGCGGAAGCGGACGCGCGCGTTCGGCCGCCGCCGCAATTTTTCCGGCGAAATCGCTCATCGATTGCCTCCGCGAGATAGTTTGAGCCGGATGAAATCGACATGCGCCGCCCCGTCGCGATCGCGGCGCGACTGCAGGGCGAAACCCGGCGGTGCAACGACGTCGAACGGAACGGATCCGGCGCGGATCACGGCGTCGAACCCGGCGGCGCGGCGGCGCAGGTCGACCGAAATCTCTCCGGGGCCGGCGGGCACAACGCCCGCCGCAAAATCGAGATCGAACAGGTCGGGCATGACCCGGGCGCGGGCGAAGCCCGGCCTGGCCGGAGCGACGCCCAGCAGGTGGCGCGACAGGAAATGGGTCGGAGAGGCCGAGAAGCCGTGGCACAGGCTCGCCCATGGCGTGACGGCCTCCCAGAGCGTGGTCGACCCGGCTTCGATCATCGGCGTATATCGCCGCCTGATATTGTGGAGAGCGGTGCCACCCCGGCCATGTTTCGCCAGCGCTTCGTTGACGAAGTGGCTGTAAAAGGTGTTCGCGACGACGACCCCATGCTCTTCGTCAAGCGGTGTGCCGACGGGGACCACCGGCGGCGCGGGGGTCACGGTCTCGCGCTCCGGATCGGTCGCCCAGTCGAACGCGCGCGCGATCCGGTCCGGAGCGGCGTCGCCCCACAGCGCGAGCGCGGCAACGCCATGCTGCGATGTCCGCCCGATCTGTGTCCCCGCCGGATCGACCATGTCGACCCACACGCCGCGCCTTTCGTCCCAATGGTCGGCGTCGAGCCTGTTCGCGATGGTCCGGGCGCGTTTGGCATAGATGCGTGCGGCGCGCCGGTCTTCCAGCGCGCATGCGATCGTCGCCGCAGCGCCGAACGCGCCGGCCAGCTGCGCGTTGAGCGGCAGCGCCTGATGATCGCGGCCGAGCCCGGCCCAGTCCATGAAGTGCCAATAAGGCATATCGACGACCAGCCCGTTCGGCCCGGCAATCCGCTCGAACCAGCCGAGCGCCTTGCGAATCGAGGGCCAGATCTGCGCGATCGTCGCGAGGTCGCCGGAAAGCTGCCAATAGTCGGCGGCGCACAATATCCATTGCAGCGTCCAGTCGGGTATCAGGCGTGCGTTGTGCCCGTGATCGCCGGGCGCGAACATTTGGGTCAGGCCGTCGGGCCGCTGACTTTCGGACGCCTGCAGCAGATATTTCGCCGTGAGCGCGGAGGCCGAACTGCCGAACGCCGCGTGCGCCGCCAGATTTTCGACCGTGACGTCGCCCAGCCACTGGCGTTGTTCGCGGCTCGGGCAGTCTTCCCACGCGTCATGCATGCATTGTCTGAGCGTATAGGCACCCGCCGCCCACAGCCGGGTCAGGACGGGGTCCGAACACGAGAAGCGGCCGCGTTCCTCAACGGGATAATGGGTTTCGATGGCGCCGAGCCGGCGGATGACGACGCCCGCAGGGGCGTTACGCACGACGATATGCATATAGCGGATCGCGCACCATTCAAACCGCCGGAAGCGTTGCATCCCGGGGCGGGCGGTATAGCGGCAGAGATGGGCGTCGGTGCCGATATAGGGACGGCGTTCGATCCGTGCGTCGGGGTCGACCGGCCCGGTCCATTCGCCGGGCAATCGTTCGGCGCACGCGATCTCGATCACTTCGCCGCCCTTCGCCTCGATCTCGAAGCAGGGGTGGCCCGAAAAAATACGGCCGAAGTCGATCGTGAAGGCGGTGTCGGTGCCGTCGATGGTGCGGATGACGGTAGAGGCCGCTTCGTCGCGCAGCAGGTCTTCGAGGCGGTGTGCGACGTCTTGCGGCGCGGGTACGAGCGGTTCGTCGTAGAGCCGGAGGTGCAGTGGCAGATCGGGGCGGGGGCGCTGCCCCCTGACCCAGCGGATATTCTGCGCGTGCACCGGAATCTCGCGAAGAGAAGGAATTCCCCGGGGAAGCAGGATCGGGAAGGGGCGGATGGTCATGCCCTGATACAGCGACTCCGGTCCGCCGCCGCCGGCGAGCAAGGGACGCGCGACATCCCAGCCGGTATCGTCGAAATCCGGGGTCGTCCAGCCGACGGGCAACAGATTGGCGTCGAGCGCTTCGATGAAGCCGAGGCTGTGGTTGGCCTGCTCGACCTCCCGGGCCCAGGCGAAGGTCTGCGTACAGCGCCACTGTCGGCGCGTATCGACGACGGGGCCTTCGACCCATAATCCGCCGTCGCCGAACACCGGTCGCCAGAGCCCGCGGACGCCTTCGTAGAACGCGGTGTCGACGCCGTAGGTGTGGATCAGGACCGCGACGATGTTCCGGCCCTGCCGGAGCGCAGGCGCGATATCATGGCTGTCGTAGCGCTGCGCGAGGGGGCTGCATCGCACCGGTCCGCGGCCCTGTTCTTCGCCGTTCACATAGAGGATGTAGCGCCCGTCGACGGTGATGTCCGTCGGTGCTGCGGCCGGCACCGCGTCCAGCTCGACCTCCGTGCGGAACAGGAACCAGCGGTTCTTGCCATCGTCTCTTGCGGGCAGGTCTCTTGAAGCGGTCAACCAGTCTTCGGCGATGGGTTGTCGCGGCGTCCAGACAAAGGGGGCGCGGAACGATGTCATGCTGCGGCGATCCCGGCGAACAGGGGCGGCGCGGGTTCCGGCGGGGTAGCCAGTTCGGCCCGGCCGAAAGCCCGGGCGAGCGCGTTGAGCAAGGCGAGCCGATAGCGGCGGCTCGCCCGCGCATGCGGGGCCAGCGTGTCGAAGGCGTGAAAGGCGCCGGGTACCACCAGCAATTCTACGGGTACGCCGGCCTCGACAAGGCGCCCGGCGAAAGCGATATTCTCAGGCGCGAAAAGATCGACAGAGCCTGTGCCGATGAAGATCGGAGGCAAGCCGGACAGATCGGCTTCCCGTGCGGGCACCGGGCCGCGACCTTCGCTGTCGCCGAGCAGCGCGGACCATGCCGCCGCATTCAGCGCCGGCCGCCACACAAAGGCACCAAGATGCGGGGGAAGCCGGACGCTCTTTCCCGTACGATCGTCGAGCATCGGGCAGGAGAGCGCGAGGAAGCTGGCGGCGACTTCGCCGCGATCCCGTGCGGCGAGCGCCAGCATCGCGGCGTGGCCACCGCCCGCGCTTTCGCCCAGCAGCGCGATCCTGTCGCGATCGACGCCGAGCTCGGCGGCATGGTCAAAAACCCATCGCAACGCGGCATAGTTATCGTCGAGGGCGCCGGGAAAGGACGTCTCGGGCGCGAGCCGATATTCGACGGTGACGACGACGCATTCAAGCGCCTTCGCGATGACCTGCATATCGGCGACGCTGCCCCCGGCCGATCCGGCGACGAAGCCGCCGCCATGCAGATGGAGGATGGCGGGCTTGGTCGATGCCGGGTCGGCGTTGATGACGAACAGTGCAAGGTCGGGCGCGTCAGGCACACCGATCGTGCGTGCCGCGACCCCGGGTTCGCGAAGAAAGGGCTTCTGCGTCGCTGCACCGCGCGCGCGTATCGACCGCAGCGCGTCGGGCGTGATCCGGGCTTCCGGGGATGGCGATTCCAATATCATGCGGTCGAGGGCGGGTCGAAGTTCGGGATCGACGAGCGCAACGGGGTCGATCGGGCGGATGGTCAAGAAAGCGGCCTCATGGTGGGGTGGTTTCCAATCTGCGGACGCGGCGACCCGGCCGCGGCCGCGAGGCCGCAGCCGGACGCGCCGGTTAATGCCGGAAGCGCAGCGTTACGCCGTAAGTCCGCGGCTCGTTCACAAACGCCGCGAGACTTCCGCTGCCGCCGGGGGTGCCGATGCCGCCCAGATACATGTTTTCCCGGGTCAGGTTGCGGCCCCAGAGCTGGATTCCAAGGCCGCTCTTGAGCGCAAGCTCGACACTGGCGCCCAGAAAGTCCGTATTTCCATTCCGGAACGCTTCGGTCAGCGGCAGATCGGTGTAATGGCTCGTCGCATGGCGCAGGTTGATGTTGGCGAGCAAGCGAACATCGTCGCCGAGCGGCTGGTCGAGGTTGATCCCGCCGACGAGCGTCCAGCGCGGCGCGTTGGGCGGCGGCCGGCCGGTCAGGTCCTGGCTGGCGATGATGCTGCCGGCGGGCGGCGGGGCGCCGGGGAAGCTCAGATATTCGGCGTCGAGATAGTTCACGCTGGCGCTGAACGCGAGCGGCTTGACCGGACGATAGAGAATTTCGGCCTCGACGCCGCGCGAACGGACCTTGGCGGCATTCAGGGTCAGGAATGAGGAAGTCTGGCTGTTGAAGGCCTGAACCTGCTGGTCGTTCACCGTCTGGGTATAGACCGCGATATTGGTGCTCAGCCGGTCGCCTAACAGACGGAATTTTGCTCCCGCCTCGAAGGCGTCGGTCGTCTCGGGGGCAACCGATGGCTCTGCCGGGTTCGTCAGGAGAAGGTTGATAGCGCCCGATTTGTAGCCGCGCGCATAACGAAGGTAGAAATTGGCCGCGGGGCCCGGCTGCCAGGCGATTGTCGCCGAACCCATCAGCGCGTCGTCGTTTCGTTTCGCATCGCCGGGGAACGAGAAGGAGCCGGGCGCGACGGTGACGTGACCCGTCTTCTTTTCATTGAGATAGCGCAGCCCGCCGGTGATGCGGAGCGTGTCGGACAGATTGTAGGTCGCCTGACCGAACAGCGCCCCGCTCTTCGCCGTCCCGACACCGAGCGAGTCATAGAAGGTGATCGTCCGCGCGAGCGGCTTGATCAATATCCGCAGCTGGTTGAGATCGACCGTTTTCTGGTCGAAATAGTAGCCGCCGACGACGAACTCCACCGGACTGCCCGCGGCATTCTGAAGCCGGACCTCCGCCGAGGTTTCGCGGACATTGCTCGTCGGACTGGACCGCACGCTCATCATCGCGGAATCGACGCCGTCGATGTCGAGGGCGGAACTGCCCAGGAAGCGTCGGTGCGCCCCGATCGCCGTCAGGGTGAGGTTGCCAAAATCCTGATCGACCTGAAGCGAAACGCCCTTGTCCTTGGCTTTCTCTCCCGACGGCGTGTCCTGCGTCGTGCGCCGGTCGAATGGCCGGTAAAAGGTGCCGCTGCTCGCGGGATTGCTCGGCGACACGCCGCGGGTACCCGGCGTGGGAGGGGTATAGCCGATGAACCCGCCGCGGACGTTGAAGGAAAAGGGCGTGGCGACGGCGGCGTCGGAAACGAACAGCGGCAAATAGGAACAGCAACGGTCGTCCATCTGCGAATAGTCGGCGATCAGTCGCACGCGGGTTTCGTCGGTCGGGGTCCAGTAGAGCTGGGCGCGGATGCTCTGCCGGTCGCGCGCATTGCTCCGTCCGCGCGACAGGTTCGGCGCGTCGAGGAAGCCGTGGTTGTAATTCTCCGCCACCGCGATGCTGACCGCAAGCTTGTCCGCGACCAGCGGGACGTTGACCGAAAGACGCGCCTGGACCGTGTCGAAATTGCCGTAAGTTCCCTCGGCATAGACGCCGAACGCATTCGCGTCGGGGGTCGCCGTCGAGATATTGATCGCACCGGCCGAGTTGTTGCGACCAAACAAGGTGCTTTGCGGCCCGCGCAGCACCTCGACACGTTCGATGTCCAGCAAGTCCTGCAGCGCAGCGCCGGGCCGGCCGCGGAACACGCCGTCGATATAGACGCCGACCGACTGCTCGGAACCGCGAACCGCCGTTCCGATCCCGCGCACGGTGAAGATGGCGTTGCTGGGGTTCGAGGTCTGGGACACGGTCAGACTGGGCGATACCTCCTGGAGATTTGCCAGATTGCTGATGTGCGCGGCTTGGAGCCGGTCGCCGCTCAGCACCTCGACCGACGCCGGCACCTTGAGCAGCGTTTCCGTCCGGCGCTGGGCGGTGACGATGATCTCGTCGAGGCCGGTATCGGCGGTCGCCGCTTCGCCGGGGGGGGCGGGTTCGTCGGCACCGGCCACATGCGCGGAGGCAGGCACTGCCAGCAATGCCGCCGCAGCGGCAAGCGTTGAACTCATGATCGAAAATGTCTGCATCGGAAAACGCCTCTCCCTCTCGTCGGCGCTCCGTTGCGCGCCCCTGCGACCTTCCTTTCAGTCGTCGCGACCCTTTATCACAAATTTACTGGTCGTCCAGCCAGTTTTTGATTCAATCGGGCCCGCGCGATCCGGCGCTTCCGCTTTCGCCCGGGGAGAGGGGATAAATGCGGGACGGCGGCGGCGGATTGCAGACGTGCTGCAGGATCGCGAAATCCGGGCCGCCATCGTCGGTAACGACCTCGCCAAGCTGGCTCAGCCACACGAAGCGACGCGGGGTTGCGCTCCCCCGCACGACGCGCTCGCCGCAGACGATCAGGCGTTCCTGATCGACGATACGGAGATTGTGAAGGCGGGTTCCGGGTTCCCCCAGAGTGTCCAGTATCTGCTGTTCGACCAGAGCGAAGGCTTCGACCGGGGCACCCGCCGCCGGCGAGGAGAGCGCTTGCACCGTGACGACGCCCCTCCCGCCGGCTTGCGATTCGTCCCGGGCATTCCACCACAACAGCCCGGACAGGATGAGGATGGCGGAGGTGGCGAGCGCGAGGCGCGGTAGTGCGGCTTCGATCTGCATGGCTTTATCCGACCGGTGGACGTCGTGCGGCCACAAGCGAGATCATGTCCTGCATCGGAAATTGCATGTCGAGGACATGAAGTCCGACATCACCGATCAACAACTGGGTCACCCAGTCGAGGAGATTTTTGGAAAGCTTGACGATACCCCGGCGGGGATCGCCCGGAGCCATCTCCTCGCGGATCGAAAAGAACCGCATCTGCGTATTTGTCGCGGCGACGCACGCGCCGCTATAGGCACCGCTCAGACGCGTGAAGGACTTTGTCTGCGCGTCGTCGCGGACGAAACCCGAAGAATCGGCGGCAGGCATCAGCACCGTCGCCTGCAGCAATTTGCGCCCGCTTCGGCGGGCTTCGGGAGAAAGCGAGGGATCGTCGAGAGTGGCGGGATTGACGCAGACGCGTTCCTGCCCGGCCGGGGTGGGGACGCGCGAATCGGTCGTCGGGTCGGAACCCTCGGCATAGCTGCCGAAAGCGATGAAGCAGCCGGTTTCGCCCGGCTGGGTGCAAACCGGAACCTGCGCGAAGGTACCGCCGAGCTTCTGGCCGGTCGGAACGTTGACCGGGATGCCGGCGAGTATTCCGAGGAGCAGCTTTGCGCGCAGTTCGGGCGAGTTCTCGAACCGGCCCTGAAGCAATCTGATCAGCATTTCGCCGCCCTGCGAATGTCCGATCAGCACAATCTTGCGACCCTGATTGTGGTTCGCCAGATAATAGTCGAAGGCGGCAAGGACGTCGGAAGCAGCGACGTCGATATACATCTGCCGGACGAATTCGGGCAGGGCATAGGCACCGATCGTCGCCTGGCGATACTGCGGCGCGAACATCCTGCACTCGCTTGCGAACGACGCCGCCTGCGCGGCGGTGGCTGCCTCGATCGCGCTTCTGTCCATATAATATGGGTCCGGGTTGCCCGGAACGAGGTTCAGTCCGGCCGTCGGGTAGACGTAGAAGCAATCGACCGTGCTCGACGTGGCCGGCGGTCGCGGCGGCACCGGTGCCGATGACCCGTTCGCAAACAGCTCGACCGCATTGAGGTCGCGCGAGCAGACGTCGTCGCGACCTGGCAGGCAGATCCAGCGGGCGGCGTCGGCATATCTGGCAGAATTATTTGTGCTCGGCAGCGTCTGTGCGCCGACCGGACCTTGCCCTGCCGCAACCGCAAATGCCATTCCCGCCGCGGCAAAGCGCCGTGACAGGGAAGCCCCCCTTGTTCCCCTCGACATAGAACATCCTTTCCGCCCCGCGCCGATCAGATTCGGGATCCGATCTCCCTTTCCGGCAGGCCCTCCCGCCAGCGGCTGTGAGCAGGGCGATAATGCACGAAAACGCACGCCGTTCAATTACTAACTGTTTATCCAGTAAGTTTATGAATTGGCGTTCAGCCGGGTCCTTGCAGTGCGTCAAGCTGCGCCCGATAATTCCGGATCAGGGCGGGATCGGCATCGCCGCGATGTCTGTCGATGAATGTCATCAACGCGTCCCGGTATTCCGCGACGAAGGCGCGGTTGTCGGGACTCGCCGCGAATTGCGCGGCGGCCTTTTCGACGGGCCTGCGATCCTCGTCGATCAGATAGCTTTTCCCATAGGGCGAAAGGTCACGCATGATGACGAAATTGCGCGGGAAGCCCGGAATGTAACGAACCGCGAACCGCTCCCCTTGCGGCGGGATGAAGATGGTGTTGGTGATGGGGTAGATGCTGGCGGACATCGTGTCGAACCGCGTGACCACATCACGGCCGTCCGCCGTCCGGATCACCGCATCATAGGCCCAGATGCTCTGGTCGTTCAGGGTCGAACTGGTCTCCTCGGACTGGGTGATGACCGCCGTTCCGTCGACGCCGAATGCCTCGAGCAGCAACGCATTGAAGATATGCGCGGTGAAGAGGTTGATCTGGCCATATATGAAAAAGAGCAGGATCAACGCGTGCCAGCGGCGGCTCCCGCTCCATCTCGCGAGTATATGGGTCAGCAAGACACCGGCGGCGACGATCAGGGGCCACGACCAGAAGGGATGGTAGGTGAGGAAATACGAGATTTTTGACAACAGAACCATGAAAGCCCTGACCTCCTGCTGATATCGACGGGCGGGGTTTCTCCGCAGATATACGCTGTCCGGTGCGGCATCACCCGACCTGCGCCCGTTCAATAGGGGTTCGGTGCGGCCGGACACGCGCGTTGGCGGACCTCGAGCCTGACGATGTCGTTATATCCGCGCACCTTGTCGGGGATATAGCCGACGCGCACCCATGAATCGGCGTGGACGATCCCGCCGCCGGGTTCGACCAGATGATAGCCAAAGCGGACCTCGTCGGCGGCATAGTCGAAGGTGCGGCCCGCGACCGCCCATCGCTCGAGCCCCGAATCGGCTTCGTGCGGCGAAGCGAGCCCCGGTTTGAACCAGTCGAGGCACCCCTCGACGCTCGCGAAGTGGCCGCTCGCGATCTGCGCCTTCACGGCGCGGGCATGGCGGATGTCGTACCAGGTCATCCAGATCGCCCCCGCCGCCATCGCGAGGACGAGCGGCAGGTAGAAAAGCGCCGCCTTCCGACGGAGACAAAGGGCGAAATACAATATGCCGCCGAGCAAACCGAGGTCGATCGCCACGAAGATCAGGAAAAAGGACCAGGCAGGACCGATCTGGTCGGGATTTCGGGTCAGATCGAAAACGTCCAACGGATCACCTCGTCCTGCACGCTTTGCGATGGTTTCCCGGGCGGTTTGCAGGCGGTGTCGGCTGCGCGGGGCGGGGCGAAGACCGCCGGAACAGGGCCCCTGACGGGCGTGCGGAACGGCGCCTCAGCATCGCGCCTCGTCCCGCCATTCGCGAAGCCCCCGCAGCGCCGACATATGCATCGCCCGGCCAATGTCGACGACGCGTGCGCGCCACGCCGGATCGGCCGGATTATAGGCCGCGCGCAATTTTGCCTGCAACGCCCGTCGCAGGGCAGTATCTTCCGGGCCGACCCCCAGACGCAACCATCGATCGATCATCACCGCCTCGAACGCTTCGAGGTTCGGGACGGTTCCGATCTCGATCGGCGCGCCGACGATTTCGATATGCGGCGCCAGCCTGCGCAGACCGGGCAACAGCAAGCCCGACCAGTCGGGCATTTCGCCCGATTCAAAGGCTTCGTCCCCCGTTTGCATATCCTGATCGGCCCACCAGTCCGCCATCCGTACCCGCACTGCCGAGCCGGGCGCATCGAGGGCGACGACGAGCGGGCGGCCATAGTCACCGAAGCCGGTGTGCCATTCGAGATAGGCCATGCGCCCGCATCGCCCGAGCTCGGTTTCGACGATCCGCCGGAAAATCCGGTGCGAGGGCGATGGACGAACCCCGCCGAAGCCGAGGCCATCGGCATGGCTGTGCTGACCGCCGGTGAAGGCGGTGAGCGTGCGTGCGGCGCCCCATTCGGCACTGAGCGTCGCGAACAATCCGGCCACCCGGCCCGGCAGGTCCGCGTCCCAGTGATCGGGGCATATGATGTCATGTATCCGGGCATAGTCGGGATTGGACCGGAGCGGCACGCCGAAATCGCCGAAATTCCGGGAAAGATCGACATTGTCCGGATCGACACGATGGCCGTGCGATAATCCCCACGGATTGAGCGCATGAACGATGACGACATTGCAATCATCGCCAAGGTCATGCGGATCGAGCGCGGCGGCGAAGGCGCGCTGTGCGGCGGACCCGGCATGGCCCTCCGCGCCGTGTACGCCCGAGATCGATAACAAGGTGTGCCGCGCATTGCGGGGCCCGATGACCGCCCAGTCGATCGTCAGCTCTTCACCCTCGACGCCGGTCGCGGGTATGGATGCCGAGGCGAGCCGTCCGCCGGCGGCCGATGCCGTCGCGCGAAACGCGTCCCGCGCCTCGGCGTAGCTTTCGGCATACGTCACCGGTCGACCGGAGGCGGCGCGGCGGCAAGGAGCGGCAGGGTGAAGAGGAAGCTGACCAGATAGAGGCCCGCGGCGAGGAACCCGATGATATGCGCGCCATGGCCGGCCAGCGTCGCGCCGATCGCCGGCCCGACCGCCGACCCCAGCGCGAGCAGCGCCGCCCCCATGCTGCTCCACCGGCCGCTGCGATCGAGGCTCGCGATCGCGCCGAGGATGAATGGCAGGCCAAAGAACCATGCGGTTTTGACGATCACCGCGCCCGCCACATAAGCGGCCATGGTCGGGGTCGCCAGCAGCAGCGCCGAGATGACCAGACCCGCAAAGGCGAGCGCGTTGGGAGCCCGCTGCCCGAACCGGTGCCCGGCAATGATCGACAACACCGCGCCGCCGATAGCGCCGAGCACCGAAAGGCCCAGCAGCACGCCGACCTGGCTGCGATCGAGGCCGACGGCCAGCCCCATCCGCTCCTGGAATGACCACAATGTGGTGTGGCCGGCATAAAGGCAGAGCAACGCCAGCGCCCCGCTCACCGCCGGAAGATTGACCGTCGATCCCGGCGATTCCGTCATGCCGGTCGCTTCGACCGTCGGAGAGGATGGGGCCGGCGGTATCAGCCGGGTACAGCCCAGCCCGATGAGCGCGGTCAGGGCCAGCAGCGCAACGATTCCGGCAAGGCCGGAAGTCTGGGCGATCCACCCCGACAGGCTCAGCAGGATGGCGGCATAGGCCAGATTGACGAAGGTGGCGATCGCCCAGACGCGTTGCGGATCGGAGCGCCCGGCATAGGCCGCGAAGACGGTCGATGCGGCAAAACCCATGGCAAGACCAAAAGCGGCACGGATCGCCAGCAGCGGGACGAAGCCGCCAGCCTTGGCGGTAAGCAGGCTGGCGACGATCATGATCGCGAGCCCGGCGGCCGCGAGCAACGGGCGCCGCGACCGGTGGAGGATGAGGTAGAAGAGCAGCAAACCCAGTGCGTAGGCGCCATTTTCCGCAGCGATCGCAAGGCTCGCTTGCGAAGCGGTGAGGCCGAGTTCATCGATGTACAGGCCCAGCATGACCGGGCTCAATGTGGCGCTGGTCATCGCGCCGGTGCCGATGACGATCAGCGCCGCGAGACTTGCCCGCGATTCCCCGGGCACGTCAGGCCGCATGGGTGATCGCCTGCGGGGCAGTGAGAGCCGCGAGCCCCGCCAGCCCGCCTTCGACCCCGAAGCCCGATTGCTTGCGCGGTTCGAACGGGATGCCCAGCGCCAGTCCCGGCCGGGCCGTCGGCGTGGCGATCACGTCGATCGATCCGACCCGAAGCCCGGCGGCGATCCGCTCGGCCGCCTCGCGATCGGCACCCCATACCGTCGCTCCCAGCCCGTAGGGGCCATCGTCCGCCATCGCGATCGCGTCGTCCAGATCGTCATATTCCTGCACGGTGAGTAGCGGTCCGAATATTTCCTGCTGGACCAGCGCCCCATCCTGCGCCGCGCCCAGCACGAGTTCCGGGCCGGCGTAGAAGCCTTCGGGCGGCAAATCGCCGGGGACCGCCGACAGCGGCACGACCTCTGCCGTCCGGTGGGCGATCTCGCGGAAGCGCTGGACCGTGTCATATTGCTTGCGGCTGGCGAGCGGACCGAGCCGCGTCGCGGGATCGCGCGGGTCGCCAACCGGCCAGTCCGCCGCGGCGCGCAACCCGTCGATCGCGGCTTCCAGCCCGCCCCTCGGAACCAGCAACCGGGAGCGCGCCGCGCACCACTGGCCGGTGTTCCAGAATGCGGCGTGAAAGACGCCCGGCCAGATCGCGCGCTCGCCGATCATGTCGGGCAGGACCAGTTGCGGTGACTTGCCGCCGCACTCCAGCATTACCGGCTTGAGCGACGCCGAGGCCGAAGCCTGGATGATCGCCTGGCCCGTCGGGGTCGAGCCCGTGAACGCGATCATATCGACGCCGGGATGCGCCGCGAGTGCCGCGCCGGCGGTGTGCCCGGCGCCGAGCACGACGTTGAACACGCCCGGCGGAAAGCCCGCTTCGCCAGCCAGCTTCGCGAGCAGGACCGCCGATCGCGGCGAGAGCTCCGACGGCTTGAGGACAAGGGTGTTTCCGGCCGCGAGGATCGGCGCGATCCGGATCAGCACATTGGCGGTTGGAAAGTTCCACGGCGTGATCGCGCCGACGACGCCCCGCGGCCGCCGCACCGCGCCATCGGCGCGTTCCTCGAGCGCGGGGATCATGCTGGCATAGTGACCGATCAGCAGCGGAGCCTGCGCGATCAGCGTGCGGGCGTCGGTGACCGGACGTCCGACTTCGATCGTCTCGAGCCAGGCCAGCTGATCGATTTCGTCGGCGATCCGCGCTGCCCACGCCAGCAGCAAGCCCGACCGGCCGGCGGCACCGATCCGCGCCCACTCGCCGGGGAGTGCCGACCGGGCCGCGATCACTGCGGCATCGATCGCCATGGCGCCACCCTCATCGAACCGTCCGATATCTTCGCCCGTCGCGGGGTTGACGCTGACGATCGAATCCCGCCCGAACCGCCGGGTCTCGCCATCGATCCAGCCATGCTCCAGCGCTTCGGGCAGCGGACTATCCCAAGCCGGCAAGTCCGGGACGGCAACGGAGGAATTCATACAGGCATTCCGATCAGGTCTGCGGCCCTGTCGCCGATCATCATCGCGACGGCCTGGGTGTTTCCGCTGATGTGGCGGGGCATGATGGAGGTGTCGGCGACGAACAGTCCCTCGACACCGCGAACCCTGAGCCCGGGATCGACGACCGACGCGGGGTCCGAGCCCATCCGGCAAGTGCCGACCGGGTGATAGATGGGTCCGGCGAGGCTGCGGATCTGCTGCTCCGCTTCGGCGTCGCCGGCGTTCAGGTCGGGCCAGCCGATCCGTTCCTCGACGAAATCGCGGAAGGCCGGCGCATCGACGATGCGCCCGCAAAGTTCGATGCCGCGGCGCAGCGTCGCCATATCCTCGGGCGCATCGAGCAATCTGGGGAAGATCAGCGGTGCATCGGCCGGGTCGTCGCTCGCGAGGTCGATCCGGCCCTTGCTTCGGGGATGGTTGACGCTGGCGACGACGCTGACCATCGGGAAGGGCGCAAGTTTGCGGTCGCTGCCACGGCCGATATGGCCGAACGGCGTCAGGTGAAGCTGGATGTCGGGCGATTGCAGGCCGGCCGTCGTCCGCGCAAAGCCGACGGCCTGCGCGGTCGGATTGGCAGCCGGTCCCTTGCCCGCCAGCCACCGGAACATCGCGCGCGCCATTCCCGGCAGGTTGACCTGCTGGTTGAGCGTCGGGACATTCACCTTCAGGCCCATCCAGATTCCCGCATGCTCCATCAGATTGCAGCCGACTTCGGGCGCATCCGCGACGACCGCGATCCCGAGTTCGCGGAGCCGCGCGGCCGGGCCGATACCCGACAGCATCAGCAATTGCGGCGTGTGGATCGCTCCGCCCGACAGAATGACGCCGCGGCGCGCGCGCGCCATGCGGATCATGCCATCCTGTTCGAACTCGACACCCGTCGCACGGCCGTTCCCGAAAATCACGCGGCGCGCCCGCGCGCCGTCCAGAATCTTCGCCGCGCCGCGGGCGATTGCCGGCTTCAGGAAGGCGGTAAAGCTGTCGTGCCGCCGGCCGTTGCGCGCCGAAGCCTGCACATAACCGATCCCGTCCTGGCATTCGCCGTTGATGTCGGGGTTGAACGGCAATCCTGCCTCGCCCGCCGCCGCGATGAAGCGCGGGGTCAGGTCGTGGATAAAGGGGAGGGGCGAAACGCTCAGCGGCCCCGAAGCGCCACGAACCTGCGATTCGCCGTCGGCGCTGGTTTCGATCCGCCGGAAATAGGGCAGCACGTCGCGATAGCTCCAGCCCTCTGCGCCAAGGTCGCGCCAGGCATCGAAGTCCCCCGGGGCCCCGCGGACATAGATCATCCCGTTGATCCGCGTACTGCCGCCAGGGCCACGTCCGCGGGGCCAGTCCTCGGTCCGGTCGAGACGGCTGGGGTCGGGCTGCGAAACGAGCTTCCAGTCGTAGAAGGGATGTCCGTTGGTATAGATGGTCGCGGCGGGAATCGCCTCGATCCGTAACCGGCCGGCGCGGCCGGCCTCGAGTACGGCGACGCGCGCTCCCGGTATGGCCGCGAGCCGCCCGGCCACGGCGCAGCCGCTCGCCCCGGCGCCGACCACGACAAAATCGAAATCCCCGTTTTCGTGACTGATCATGCGGGCTGGCGTCCTGCTGCGAGTTTGCGTTCGACCATCGCGAGGAAGAAGCTTGCCCCGATCGGCAGCAACCGGTCCTCAAAATCATAATCGGGACTGTGCAGCATGGGCGTATCGTCCGAGCGTCGCGTACCGAGGAGAACATAGGCGCCCGGAAGACGCTCGAGCATATAGGCGAAATCTTCCGAACCCGTGACCGGCGGCATGTCGCGGATCACCGCCCCGCTGCCCAGAATACCGGCCAGCGCCGCTGCCGCGATATCCGCTTCGCCGGGGTGATTGACCGTCGGCGGAAACAACAGCTCGAAGGCCACGTCGCACGCCACATCATGCGCAAAGCCGATACCGCTACAGCGCCGCCGCAGTTCGGCTTCGAGCGTTCTCATCGTCGGCGTATCGAATGCGCGTGCGGTTCCGGTCAGCGTCACGCTGTCGGGGATGACATTGAATGCGCCGCCGCCGTTGATCGACGCGACGCTCATCACCGCCATTCCGCTGGCCGCGCTCCGGCGCCCCGGCACCGATTCGATGAGCGAAACGAGCTCGGCTGCGGCCGATACCGGACTCGCGGTGATATGCGGGGTCGCCGCATGGCCGCCGCGTCCCCGTACCACGACCTCGAAGCGCGCCGCGCCCGCGCAGGCCGGTCCCGAATGCACCGCCGCCGTGCCCAGCGCCAGCGGCGGGGCGTTGTGCAGCGCGAACACCGCATCGCAGGGAAAGCGCTCGAACAGGCCCTCGGCGATCATCCTGCGCGCGCCGCCAAGGCCTTCTTCGGCGGGCTGGAAGATCAGATGGACCGTTCCGGCAAAGGTGCGGCGCTCCGCGAGTATTCGTGCGGCGCCAAGCAGCATTGCGGTATGCCCGTCGTGCCCGCACGCGTGCATTACGCCCGGACGGGACGAGCGATGCGGCGCCTTTCCCTGTTCGTCGATGGGAAGCGCGTCCATGTCGGCGCGCAGCCCGATCGCCGGCCCGGCGCCGCGGTCGCCCCGGATCACGCCGACGACGCCCGTGCCACCGATGCCGACATGGGTCTCGATGCCCCATGAACGCAGCCGGTCGGCGACGAAAGCCGATGTTTCCGTTTCTTCGAACCCCAGTTCCGGATGCCGGTGGAGGTGTCGCCGCCATGCGGTCATCTCGGCGACACAGGGCGCGATGTCCCGGTCGATGGCGATGGGGGTTGTCATGGCGGCTCCAGATCGTCGGACACCCCGCTGCGGAGCGTGCCGCACGACCTTAGGCCGGAAGGCTGGCAATATGCTTATGGCCGCTGCGAGGCGGGTTATGCCGACCGCACAATTTGTATGGCCGCGTCGCGCGCCACCGAAGGGCTGATCCCGAAATAGGCCTTGTAGGCGAGCGAGAAATTGCTGAGATGTCCATAGCCGCAGCGTTCCGCGATCTCGCTGATCGACATATCCTCCTCGCCCAACCAGCTCCGCGCGCTTTCCATCCGCTCCCTTTGCAGGGCCTGCCCGATCGTTTCGCCATAAAAGGCGCGGAAAATCGTGTTAAGGCGCGTTCGGTTCGTGCCCACTGCGCGCGCCAGCTCGGCGATGCCGAGCGGCTGATCGAGGCGCTCGGCCATGATCGCGCGAGCCTGTTGCGCCCGGCGCACCTCGCGTTCGGTGAGCCCGTGATCGTCGGGCCGTTTGAACTGGCTGATGAAGAAGTCGAGCAACAAACATGTCAGCTCGTCGATCCTCGCCCGTTTGAAACGTTCCTGCGTCCATGGCGAGCGGCGCGCGTCGAGGATATCGCTCGCGCAGAGCGCCGCAGCCCGCGGGAGTGCATAGCGCCGGAACAGGAGCCGCTGATCAAGAAACTCGCTGGCTGCCCGAACCTCTTGTCCGCTATCTTCCAGCCCGGCGATCCGGCCGTTGCCGAGACGCGGAAAGAACAGCGTTACCGATCGTTCTTCGGTATCCTGCCCGATAATCTGCCGCTTGACGACGCCCGATGGCTGATGCGCAATCACCAGGCATTCGCCGGCGATTTCGGATGTCGGGGCGTCGTCGAAGCGATATTCTCCGGCACCGGTCAGCTGCACCTTGAAGGTCAACCGGTCATCGCCAACCAGATGTTCGTCGATCTTGCCGCGAGACCGGCCGTCGATCACGACGCCGCTGACGTCATCCTCGCGCAGGAATGATTCGAAGCGCCCGTTGACATAGTGCGGGATTCGTCCGTCCGGTTCTGCAAGCGCCATCGATCATTTTCCCATAAGCAGCGGCCGGACCCAGTTTCGCACGAAAGCCGGCCCATGCCAAATTGTGTCCGATTTCGTATCGGGCGATGGGCGCGACCTGATTTTCTGCGCGCACCATAAGCAAGCGGGGTTTGCGCATAACAGCATTCCGGGGAAAGACGCCGATGAGTGTTCCCGTTGTACAACGCGTGCGGGCCATGGACAGCGCGCAGGGCGAGGGGCGCCCGATCGGGACGGAGAACTGACATGCGATATTATCTCGGCGGAATGGCGTGGACAGCTTGCGCGCTTGCGGTGGCCGGCGGTTTGCTTTCGCCCGCACCGGTCCAGGCGCAAACGCAGCCGCAGCCGGAGGAGGATGCGGCGACCTCCGGCGACATCGTCGTGACCGCGCGCAAGCGCAGCGAACGCCTGCAGGACGCGCCGATTTCGATTTCCGCCTTCTCGGAAGAGGATTTGCGCGAAGGCAATGCCCGCGATTTCAAGGACGTGCTCCGCAAGGTGCCGGGCGTCTCCTTCTCGGGCGCCGAACTGGGCCAGAGCCGCTACAGCATCCGCGGCGTCAGCACGACGTCGCCGAGCCCCACCGTCGGCGTCTATCTCGATGACATATCGCTGCTCAGCGCGACCAATGCATTCTCCGGCGCCGCCGATCCCGTTTTCTTCGATTTCAGCCGGGTCGAAATATTGAAGGGGCCGCAGGGCACGCTTTACGGCGGCAGCGCGATGGGCGGCGCGATCAAATATGTCAGCCACGCGCCCGAACCGGGCACGACGACGCTCGATACCGCGGCGGGTATCGCGACCACCGCGCATGGCGGCATTTCCTACAATGGCGAGGCGGTGCTGAACGTTCCGTTGTCCGACAAGCTCGCGCTGCGCACCGGGGTGCTCTATCGCAGCAACGCCGGCTATGTCGACAATGTCGCAAACGGGACCGTCGTCGACGTGCGGACGAGCACGACGGCACCGCCCGCCGCGCTGACCCCGCTCGCACGCCCGTCGCTGAGCACGCGCGCCGACGAGGATCAGAATTCGGATCATGTCTTCGCGGTCAAGGCCGCGCTGCTCTGGCAGCCCGACGATACGCTCGACATCACACCGTCGCTGTTCCGGCAGGCGTATCGGCAGAAGAACACCGGCGCCTTCTTCACCAACCTTTCCGGCTTGCAGAGTTCGTTCCGGCTCGCGCAGCCGACCGACGACGATCTGGGCGTCTATTCGCTCAACATCGTCAAGCGGCTGGGCGACGTCGATATCACGTCGCTGACCGCCTATGTCGATCGGTCGGTTGCGTTCGACCGCGACTATTCCTTCTATATCGCGACACTGGTTCCGCCGCTGTTCGGCGTCAATTCGCCCAATGCGTCGAACAGCAGCACGAAGACGTTCAGTCAGGAACTGCGCGCGGCGTCGGCCGATCCCGCGGCGCGGCTGCGCTGGACCGCCGGCCTCTATTATGCACATCAGCGCGACGAACTCGACCAGACCGTCGATTCGATCGGCGTCGGCGCGCTGCTCGGGACGGGCACCGACACCGTTTATCACGGCAACAGCGTCAGCAAGCTGACGCAATATGCCGCCTTCGCCGCGCTGACCTACGAGATATTGCCGCGCCTCGATGTCACCGCAGCACTGCGCTATTTCAACATCAGGCAGACGATCGACACGCGCGGCGACGGCGTGCTGAATGGCGGCAACACCCAGGGCAGCGCCCGCACTCGCCAGGACGGGTTCAACCCGAAATTCGAGCTCGCCTATCGTGCCACGCGCGATAATCTGCTCTACGCCAGCGCGGCGAAGGGCTTCCGTCCCGGCGGCGGCAATCCATTTGCCGTGGCGCCCGATCAATGCACGGCCGATCTGGCCAATCTCGGCCTGTCCGCGGTGCCGGTCAGCTATAGATCGGATTCGCTGTGGACTTATGAGGTCGGCAGCAAGAACCAGCTGTTCGACCGCCGGCTAACGCTGAACGGCGCGGCCTTCTACACCGACTGGAAGAATATCCAGCAGAATGTCTTCCTGCCCGGATGCGGATTTTCGTTCAGCGGCAATGTCGGCGGCGCCGAGATCAAGGGCGCCGAACTGAGCAGCCAGCTTGCGCTCGATGCGCTGACGCTCGGTGTCGCGGCGAGCTACACCGATGCCAAAATCTCCAAAAGCGCGGCGGGGGTCTCGGCGGAGGTCGGGCAGCCGGTGCTCGACACGCCCAAGTGGATCGTCAGTGCCAATATGGCCTATCGCATCCCGATCGGCGGCGACGTTACCGCAACGGCGCGCGCCGATTATCAGTATCGCAGTTCCAGCCTTCGGATGTTCGAGGACAGTTTCATCGTAACCACCCCGGCCGGGCCGGTTTCGGCTGCCAATTATACGCAGCGGCAAAAAGCGTATGACGTCGTCAATCTGGGTCTTCTCGTCGACACCGGGACCTGGCAGTTCGATCTGTATGTCAACAATCTTCTCGATAAGGCGCCGCTGCTCGATCACAATGTGGTCAGCGGGATGGAGGCCGCGATTACGTTGCGGCCGAGGACGATCGGTCTGGGCGTGCGCCGGCAATTCTAGTGCGCCGACGGGGGATCCGGAAGAAAGCGGGGCTGCTCGCGCTGGCCGGGTGTGGCGCCGCCGTGCTGCTTGGCATGGCGGGTATCGGTCCGGTCGCGACGATCTTCGCGATTTTCGGATCGCCGTCGCAGCCATTTGACGCCGCGCATGTCCCGCCCGCGCCCGACTATGCCGGGGCCGATGCCTGGCTGGCCTTCCCGGAGCGGGGCGGGCTGGAGCGCTCGACGCCGCCCGGTATCGCCGCGGTCGACGAAGCGACGGCGCCGGCCGACGTCTTCTTCATCCATCCGACGACCTATCAGCAGAAAGATGTGTGGAATGTCGATTACCGGGTGCCGTCCGAATTCGATGACGCCGTCCTGCTCGGCCAGGCCAGCGCGTTCAACGGTTGCTGCCGTATCTTTGTCCCCCACTATCGGCAGGCCTCGCTCTATGCTCTGGAACATGGCCGCCCGGCCGTAGCGCTGGCCTATGACGACGTTGCGCGGGCGTTTCGCCATTATATCGCGCATGAGAATGGAGGCCGTCCGTTCCTGATCGCCGCACACAGCCAGGGCGCGATGCACGCGGTTCGGCTGCTCCAGGCGGAAATCCTCGGCACGCCGCTGCAGGAACGGCTCGTAGCCGCCTATGTCGTCGGTGCCTATGCGCCATCGAATTTCGGGACGATCGGCTTGCCGGTCTGTGACGGCCCGCGCGAAACCGGTTGCATCCTTTCGTGGAATACCAGCCAGACGGGGCGTACCGGCGCTTTCCGGCTGATCCGCAACCAGCGCTATTGGTGGCGCGGCAGTGAAAGAACCACAGGACAGCCACCGGCGATTTGCGTCAATCCATTAAGCTGGCGTCGGCAAGGCGCGGCTCCCGCCACCTCCAATCCGGGCAGCTTGCCGTTTCCCAAACGACCCGCCCGCGACGGAGACAGGCGCCTGCCGGCGCTCACGCCACATCTCACCGGCGCGCGGTGCGACGACGGTTTGCTCAAGGTCGATATTCGCTGGTCCGCGCCCGGCGGCTTTCACGACATTCTCGGCCTGCTTTATGGCAGCTATCATCTCGGCGATTACGGCATTTTCCATGCGGCAATCAGGCGCAACGCCGCGGAGCGTGTCGAAGCTTGGGAAGCGGGACACCGGAAGCCGTAGGTCGTCGAAAAATCGGTCGCCCCCCGATCCGCGCCTTAACAAAAAAACATATTTGGCTTGATGACGCGCCCGGCGCGGCTCATCAAAATGACCTCATGACGGAAAAGGCGCGCTGTCCGGCACTCATGCGATCGTTGGCATCAATGCCCCGTATCCTGCTCGTCGAAGACGATCCGGAAATCTCGCGCCTGCTGGTGGACGTATTGTCCGACAACGGCTTCAGCGCATCCGCTGCCCGGTCGGCCCGGGAAATGGATGGTTTCCTTGATCGCGAACAGATCGACCTTGTCGTGCTCGACCTGATGCTTCCGGGGGAGAATGGGCTGAGTATCTGCCGGCGGCTGCGTGCGTCATCCGACATACCGATCATCATGGTTACCGCGCTCGGCGAGGATGTCGACCGCATCATCGGTCTCGAAATCGGCGCCGACGACTATCTCTCCAAGCCGTTCAATTCCCGCGAACTCATTGCGCGCATCCGCGCGCTCCTGCGCCGTGCGCGAAGCGGAGCCGATGTGGTCCGGCAAAGGGCAAGTCCGCTGGCGTTCGACGGCTGGATTATCGACCCCGCCGCGCGATCGCTGTCCGATCCCGAGGGCGTGAAAGTCACGCTGACAAGCGTGGAATTTGACCTTCTCCTCGCCTTTTGCCGGAATGCCGGCCGACTTCTCTCGCGTGAGCAGTTGATGGAAAGCGTTCACCGTGGGGCGGCGGGGCAGATCGACCGTAGCATCGACGTTCATGTGAGCCGGATCAGACAGAAAATCGAAGCCGATCCACGCGACCCCACGCTGATCAAGACGGTGCGGCTGGGAGGCTATATGTTCACGCCCCGGGTGAAGGAAGGATGATGCGGTGGCCGGGGTCGGCGTTCGACAGGGTCCAGACGCAGATCAGCCTGCTGGCCGTCATTTCCGTTTTGCTTGGCATCTTGCTGACAGTCACAGTCGTTCTTGCGTTCGACGTGCGCGTCCCCGATCGCGATTCGACGGGAGAGATCGAACGGATGGCCTTCGTCGCCGAGCTCGCGGAGGCCGCGAACGACTCCGTGAAGGTCGCGACCATTATCGAGGCTGCGCAACGCGCGAAGATCAAGGTCCGGCTCGGCGACCGGACGGATACCCGAGGTATCGCGGCGTCGCCGAATTATGGCGAGTCCGACACCGGCCGGGAGGCCCGGCTCGTGCGCGGGGCCTCCGCGGGCCAGCTGGTCGCGCGGCTCGGCAATGGCGCGGTGCTTGTTTTCGAACCCGAAACAACGCACATCTGGGGTTTTGTCGGGGCGCTTGCGGCACTTATGGCGCCGATGGTGACCCTGCTGATCCTCGTGCTGTCGATCTATGCGGTTCGCTGGATCATTGCGCCGCTGTCCACGCTGGCAACGGCCGCGCAATCCTTCGGGCGCTCTCCGCACGATGACCGGCTGATCGTTCGCAAGGGGCCGATCGAGATCGTCCGGCTCGCCGACGGGCTGAACGAGATGCGCTTGCGAATACGCGCGCTGATCGATGACCGCACGCGCATGCTCGCGGCGGTCAGTCACGATCTGCGCACGCCGCTGACGCGGTTACGGCTGCGCGTGGAACGCGTTACCGATCGACCGATGCGTGAGGGGATGCTGCGCGAACTCGAGCGCGTCGACCGGATGTTGCGCGAAACTTTGGACTTCCTGCGCGAAGATGCGGGCGGCGAACCTCCATCGCGGGCCGATCTGCCAAGCATCCTGCAAACGATCTGCGCCGATTTCGCGGATATCGACCACGACGTCTCCTATGAAGGGCCGGCACGCCTCGCCTGGACATGTCGGCCCGGCACATTGGCAAGGGCCATCAGCAATATCGTGGACAATGGCTTGCAGCATGGCTCGAAGGTGCGTGTCCGCTTGCGTATCGACGAGGACCGCGCGGCCGAAATCGATATTACTGACGATGGCGTCGGGATCCCGGAGGCTCTGCACGACCAGGTATTCGCTCCCTTCTTCAAGGTCGACGACGCAAGGGGAGGCAGCTCCGGAGGCTTCGGATTGGGCCTTTCCATCGCCCGGGCGACGGTGCGGTCGCATGGCGGCGACATTTTTCTGAGGCAGGAGGCACCGACCGGGTTCACGGTCAGGATCGTCATTCCCGCCACGAATCCCTGATCGCGGGGGCGGCGAAACAACTCTTCACACAAGTTAAAACCATGCCGTCGCGGCCTCCGCTAACGCCGCTGCTCCCGCAGAGCGAGCAGACGAGGTGCGTGTGATGTCCACGGTCGAGGCGAAGACGCTGTTCCGGTTCTGGCCACGAATTTCTTCCGCGTTCGCCGCATTGGCGCTCGTGCCGGTTCCCGTCGAAGCGCAGGACGGCGAAGGCGTGCGGGAGACCCGCGTCACGGTCGGACCGCGGTTGGTGCCCGGCTTTCCGGGTGCCGAAGGAATGAGCCTGCGCCCCTATGTCGATGTTTCGCGGAGACGCGGAGACGAGCCCTTTCCTTTCAGGCCGCCCGACGAGAGCCCCAGCGTGGTGGTCTACAGACGGGGTGACATCACATTCGGCCCGGTGATCGGCTTCGTCGGCAAGCGCCATCACGACGATGCCGGCGGGCTCGACGCGGTCCTCTCCACGATAGAGGCGGGCGCTTTCGTTCGCTATTCTCTCGGTCCGCATGTGCATCTGTCGGCCGAGGCGCGACAGGGGATCAACGGGCACAAGGCGCTCACCGGGATGATCAGGGCCGACTATGTCGCGCGCGACGGTGACCGGTGGCTATGGTCGATCGGACCGCGGCTGACCCTCGCGAGCGGCCGCTATGCGGAACGCTATTTTGGCGTCACCCCGCGCGAGGCGGCCGCGACGGGCGTGCCCGCCTGGCGCGCCGATGGCGGCTTGCTCGCCGCGGGAGCAGTCGTCGGCGCGCGCCGCCAGCTGAGCCGCCGCTGGGGCCTTTTCGGCTACGCCAAATATGACCGGTTGTTCGGCACCGCCGCGGACTCGCCCGTCGTTGACCTTTTCGGTTCGCGCGATCAGTGGTCGGGCGGCGTCGGCGTGAGCTACGTCTTCGGGCGTCACCGTCAGTGATCGGGCCGTTCCGGAACATGCAGGGCAACAGCCTGCCGCTTGCGGGCGCAGCGGTCTCGGGCGCCGGTCATGGCGGCAAGGCCGCAGCCTCGCGCCCGCGCCGCCGGATTCCTGTGATGCTTGCGGTCATCATCATCCTTGGCGTCACCGGTCTGGGCCTGCTTGCCCTCGTCCGCCGCGAAGCGCCGCCGATTGCGACGAAGGTGACGCCGGCGCTCACCGTCACCATGGCCGCGCCGCGCCAGGCCGTCTGGCCCGTGAGCTTCGCCGCGCAGGGTTCGATCGCGCCCTGGCAGGAGGCGAGCGTCGGCGCCGAGATCGGCGGCTATCCGCTCGTGGACGTCCGCGTGAATGTCGGCGACCAGGTGTCGAGGGGGGACGTGCTCGCGCGGCTCAACCCCGCACTGCTGCAGGCCGACGAGGCGCGGCTGGCGGCGATCAGCGCCGAAGCCGAGGCCAATCGCCAGCGCGCGGTCCGGCTCCGCGCCAGCGGCGCGATCAGCGAGAGGGATATCCTGCAAGCCGAAACCAAGGCCAGGACGGCGGCGGCCGATCTCGCATCCAAGCGTCTTCAACTGCGCTATCTCGTCGTCGTCGCGCCCGATGATGGCGTGATCAGTGTCCGCACTGCCGCATTGGGTACGATCGCCGGCGCCGGGCAGGAGCTGTTCCGGCTGATTCGTCAGGGGCGGCTCGAATGGCGCGGAGAGCTGACCGCCGCGCAGCTCGGGCAGGTCAGGCGAGGCCAGCCTGTCGCGCTCGATCTGCCCGACGGCAGCCATGCCTTCGCACGCGTGCGCCAGACCGCACCCGGCCTCGATCCGCAGTCGCGCCTTGGCATCGTCTACGCCGATCTGAAGCCCGGAAGCCGCGCGCGCGCGGGCATGTATGCCAATGGCACGGTAAGGCTGGGCGAAAGCCCGGCGCTGGCCGTGCCCGCCGCGAGCGTCATCATCCGTGACGGTCGCAACTATGTGGTGAAGCCCGCCGATGCCGGCGCGACACCGCGCGTCGTCCTCGCGGCGGTGACAATTGGTCGTCGCAACGGGTCCGATGTGGAAATCCTCGATGGACTGGCCGAAGGCGATCGCGTCGTCGTTCAGGGTGCGGCCTTCCTCAACGCGGGCGATATCGTTCGTGTGGCGGCAGCGCGAGGACAAGGAGCCCCGGGCACCGGCACGAGGCGTGATCGGTGAGATTCGCCACATGGTCGATCCACAATCCGATCCCGGTCATCCTGCTGTTCGCGCTGCTCGCCCTCGGCGGCCTCTGGGGGTTTCTCAAGCTCCCCGTCCAGGACTTGCCCGATCTCGATCGACCGACGGTGATGGTGACGCTGACCCAGCCGGGCGCGGCGCCGGCGCAGCTCGAGACCGAGGTCGCGCGCAAGGTCGAGGATTCGATCGCCAGCGTGACCGGCGTCAGGCACATCACCACCTCGATCAGCGACGGGCAGGTCGCGATTACCGCCCAGTTCGCGCTTGAAACGGCGATTCCCGAGGCGCTCATCGGGGTGAAGGATGCCGTCGACCGCGTCCGCTCCGATCTGCCCGCCGATGTGCTCGAACCCACGGTCAGTGCCGTGCGGACCAGCGGCGGCGCGATCCTGATCTATGCCGTGAGCTCTTCGCGGATGAACGAGGAAGAGCTGTCGTGGTTCGTCGACGACACGCTGTCCAAGGCTATATCGGCCGTTCCGGGCGTCGGACGCTTCGAGCGGATTGGCGGCGTGAACCGCGAGATCCGCGTCGAGGTCGACCCGGTGCGCATGGCGGGACTCGACGTGACGGCGGCGGATATCTCGCGGGCGCTTCGTCAGGTCCAGCAACAATCCTCGGGTGGCCGCGGCCGGATCGGCGGCCAGGAACAATCGGTTCGCACCATCGCGACCGTGCGGCAGGCTGCTGATCTGGCGGCATTGCCGATCGTGCTTCCCGGCGGGCGCCATCTGCGGCTCGATCAGGTCGCCACTGTCAGCGACACGATCGCCGACCGGACGCAACTCGCGCGCCGCGACGGAAGGCTTGTGGTCGGCTTCCATATCTATCGGGCAAGGGGTTTCGACGAGACCAGAATTGCCGAAGCGGTACGGAAGGCGCTGCAGCAGCTCGAAGCGGAACACCCATCGCTGGACTTCGATCCGATCTCGGGCACCGTCGATTTCACGCTCGAGCAATATCACGCCTCGATGGATATGCTCTATGAGGGCGCCTTCCTGACGGTCCTTGTCGTGTGCCTGTTCCTGCGCGACTGGCGCGCGGCGCTGATCGCATCGACGGCGCTGCCGCTTTCGATCCTGCCGGCGTTCGCGGGCATGGCGCTGCTCGGATACAGCCTCAACGTCGTGAC
The DNA here is from genome assembly GCA_017745175.1 of Sphingopyxis sp. Classification (GTDB taxonomy): domain Bacteria; phylum Pseudomonadota; class Alphaproteobacteria; order Sphingomonadales; family Sphingomonadaceae; genus Sphingopyxis. Next base: position 208,384 of record JAGHZY010000001.1, read on the forward strand.
CTTGCTCGCGCTCGCCATCGTGGCGGGTATCCTGGTCGATGATGCGATCGTCGAGATCGAGAATATCGAGCGCCATGCACAGTCGGGCAAACCGATCCGCGCCGCCGCCGAGGATGCGGTATCCGAGATCGGGCTCGCGGTGATCGCGACGACGATGAGCCTCGTGGCGGTGTTCCTGCCAACCGCGATGATGAGCGGCGTGGCGGGCCTCGTTTTCAAGCAGTTCGGCTGGACCGTTGTGATCGCGGTGCTGTCGTCGCTGCTGGTGGCCCGCCTGCTGACGCCGATGATGGCGGCGTACATCCTCAAGCCGCGTCCGCCCCGGGAGGAAAAGGACGGCTGGGTGATGCTCCGCTACCTGACCGCCGCGGACTGGTGCCTTCGGCATCGGCGCATCGCGGTCGGCGGGGCCGCATTCGTCTTCGCCGCGTCGCTCGCGCTGGTGCCACTGATCCCGTTCGGCCTGCTGCCGGCCACCGATCGCGGCAGTACGACGATCAACTTCGAGCTTCCCGCCGGAAGTTCGCTGAACGATGCGCTCGGCGTCGCCGAGGCCGCACGGCTCGCGGTCCGTGACGTCCCCGGAATACGGACGATCTTCACGACCCTGGGGCAGCCCCAGCAAGCGGGCAGGGCGGGGCAGCAAAGCGGCCGGATTGAAAAGGGAATGCTCGTGCTGGCGCTCGGTCCCCATGACGAACGGCCGTCGCAGGCCGAAATCGAGAAGCAGGTCGGCGCCCGCCTGCTCGCCATTCCTGGCGCGCGCTTCTCGATCGGCGCGGGGCGTCCGGGCGAAAAGATGCAGCTCACGCTTTTTGGCGACAACGCCCCGGCGCTCGTCGCCACGGCGGAACAACTCGCCCGCGAGCTGCGGGGGATCGCAGGGCTGTCCAGTATCCAGACCACCGCCAGCCTTGAGCGGCCGGAAATCGTGATCCGGCCCGATCTCGCGCGCGCCGCCGAACTCGGCGTCACCACCCAGACGATCGGCGACGTCGTGCGCGTCGCAACGGCGGGCGACCGCGACCAGAATGTCGCGCGGCTGAACCTTGACGATCGGCAGGTCTACATCCGGGTGCGCTTCCCGGATATCGACCGGTTCAACCTCGACACCTTTGCCAGTCCGCGCGTCAACGCGCGCGATGCGCTGGTGCCGTTGTCGAGCGTGGCCGATCTATCGATCGAGAGCGGCCCCGCGCAGATCGATCGCTACGACCGCCACCGTTATGTGACTGTCAATGCCGACCTTGGCGGCGTTCCGCTTGGCACCGCACTCAAGCAGGCCGCGGCGCTTCCGGCATTGCAGAACCTGTCGTCGGGTGTGCAGTTGAAGAAGACCGGCGACGCCGAGATCCAGGCCGAGCTCGCCTCGGGCTTCGGCCTTGCGATCGTGGTCGGGGTTTTGTGCGTGTTCTGCGTGCTTGTCCTGCTGTTTGCCGATGTCCTTCAACCGATCACGATCCTCTCGGCCCTGCCGCTGTCGATCGGTGGCGCGTTTCTGGCGCTGCTTGCCGCCGGCAGCGAGTTCGACATTCCCTCGATGCTCGGCCTCGTGATGCTGATGGGCGTCGTCGCCAAAAATTCGATTCTGCTCGTCGATTTCGCGATCATCGGCATGCGCGATCGCGGCCTCTCGCGCCACGACGCGCTGATCGACGCCTGTCACAAGCGCGCGCGTCCGATCGTGATGACCACCATCGCCATGATCGCCGGCATGGCGCCGATCGTGCTCGGCCCGGGTTCGGGGTCAAGTTTCCGGCAACCGATGGCCATCGCCGTCATCGGTGGCTTGCTCGCGTCGACCACGCTTTGCCTGCTGATCGTGCCGGCCGTGTTCACCTATCTCGACGACCTTGAGAAATGGATCAGGCGACGCCTTCCTTCATCGGGTCGACCCGGTCCGAAAGCGCCCGCCTTCGAGGCCGGAGGCGTTACCGAATCGGTTCCGGACCCGGCACCCGGGCCCAATACAAGGGAGACCTCATGATGCGTAATACGGGTCGGGCAATCCTGCTCGCCGTCACCGTCCTTATGGCGACGGTTGCCACCGCGACGCTGACCGCGGCCGCGAAAACGAGCGACGGAAGCAACCTCTCGGCGCTCGATCGAAATGGCGACGGCTATCTCGATCGCGCCGAATTCCGTGCAGCCGTGCGCGTTCGTTTCGGCGCGATCGATGGTGACCGGAGCGGGTCGATTACCAGGGGTGAACTCCGCAGCTATGCCTTCAAGCATCTCGTCTTCAAGGCTCGCGACCCCATTCTCTCTCTCCGGCATCGCCCGAAAAATCCGCCGTTCGACGCCAATGGGGAAATGTCGCTCGCGGCGTTTGCCCGGATGCTGGAGGTGCAGCGGTTCGACGTGGCCGACACGGATCATGACGGGCGGGTGTCCCGCGAAGAAGCACGTGCCGAGGATCGCTGAGGTGCTGTTGTCCGGATATTCCGACCGGTTCGGCCACCATCAGGCGCGCCTGCATCGCACCGCCGGGCGAACGGCCGCCGCGCGGCGGCGCCCGGGTCAGACCGCGTCGACGACGATGAATTCGTAATGGCCGCCGCCCAGCGTGCCGGCGGCGACGCGCGCCGTGAGAGCAAGAATTGCGTCCATCGTTATCTCCGCCTCGAGGATATGCGGCGGAGCCGGCGCATTTTATCTTGACGTTCAAGATATTATGTTCGGGGCCGCCGGGGCACCGATCCATCATGTCGCCATGTAGGTGCCGTGCCCCTCACGCACCGACCCTGCATCGAAAATCAGGACCTCGGAGACACTGACGCCTTTCTGATTACGATACTGGATGACCAGCGTGTCGATGCCTGCAAACACCGCCTCGATGCTGAAGTGGAGATCGGGAATGCGGCGAAGACCTTCCTCCCAATAAGCGCGGAGCGCGGCCTTGCCCCGCACCACGCCGCGCGTCTCGGGCAGGAGGCTGGCCGCAACCGGAGAAGTGAAAAGGACATCGTCGTGGAAGTGCGCCAGCACGCGATCGAGATCGTGAGCATTCCACGCCTCGCACCATTTTGCCGCAAAATCGGCGGGATCCGGATTTTTCATCCGATCTGTCTGCTTTACCGGGCTGCACAAAACAACCCGGAGGTCGCGAGGACGTCTGCCGCAAGCCCGGCCGAGCGGATGCGATCGGGCGAAGCGCGAATGGCGTCCCTGCGAGAGAATTCTCACCGATTGGGGCCACCTGCCGTGGCGCATGTCTGTGGTCCGACGGCATTGGCGGACAGGGTGGGATTCGAACCCACGGTGAGCTTGCACCCACGGCGGTTTTCAAGACCGCTGCCTTAAACCACTCGGCCACCTGTCCAACGCCGCCGCCATAGCGCGCGGACGCCCGGCGGCAAGCGAAACCTTGCCCGCTCGGCCCATCGCGCGAATGACTCGCCTCGTCCCGCCCCAAGCTAGCCAAGCGGCTCGCATCTGTGCGACACACGCCCTATGGGTGGGGACATGATGCAAGCTATACGTTTCAGAACCGGACGCCTTTTCGGAATCGTCGCCGCCTTCCTCTCGGCCTGGATGCTCACCGCGTCGGCGCCGCTTCATGCGCAAAGCGGCGATGCCGGCTTCGACACCTATGTCCAGTCGCTGTGGCCCAAGGCGCAGGCGCGCGGGGTATCGCGAACGACATTCGACCGCGTCACCGCCGGGCTGAGCTACAACCCGCGCGTCGTCGCGCTCGACCGCGACAATCTGGGCAGCCCGCCGAGCCCGAACACGCCGATCCCGGCCTTTGCGCCCTACAAGGCGAAGCATGTCGATGCGGCGCGTATTGGCGGCGGGCGCCGCGTCCACGACCGGCTGCTTCCGCTGTTGTCACGTATCGAACAGCGTACCGGCGTGCCGACGAGCATCATGATCGCGATCTATGGCCATGAAACCGCCTATGGCCAGGTCACCGGCAATTTCGATCTGCCCGAAGCGCTCGCGACGCTCGCCTATGAAGGCCGTCGTCGCAGCCTGTTCGAGCCTGAGCTCATTGCGACGATGGTGATGGTCGAACGCGGCGTGCCGCGCGGCGCGCTCAAGGGAAGCTGGGCGGGGGCGTTCGGCTATCCGCAATTCCTGCCGTCGGTTTATCTGCAGGTCGCGGAGGACGGCGACGGCGACGGCGTCGCGCGCATCTGGTCGAGCGAGGCCGACGCGATCGAGTCGATCGGTTCCTATCTCCGCCGCGCCGGATGGCGCGCCGGCCAGCCGTGGGGCGTCGCCGTCACAGTGCCCGCCGGTTTCGATCGCAGCGCGGTTGCCAGCCGCCTGACGCCATCGCGCTGCCCGCGCGTCTTCGATCGCCACAGCCGCTGGCGGTCGATGTCCGAATGGCGTGCGACCGGTATCCAGCCAGTCAGCGGGCGCTGGCCCGACGGCAATGTGCAGGCGACCCTGCTCGAACCCGATGGCCCCGGCCGGACGGCCTATTTGCTGACCGGTAACTATCGTGCGATATTGGACTATAATTGTTCCAATTTTTACGCATTGTCTGTGGGGTTGCTGGCGGATGAAATCGATCGTTAGGAACGGGGGCCTGATCGCGGGGGCGGCGCTGCTGCTTGCGGGGTGCGGCAGTCTGGATGGCAAGCGCGAAGGTGGCCCGGCATCCGGCCCTGCGCCCGCATCGGCGGCGACGGGTGCTGCCGACACGCCGGTCAAGATCGGTGATCCCTATACGATCGGCGGCGTAACCTATACGCCCGCCGATATCCCCGACTATGACGATGTCGGCTATGCGAGCTGGTATGGCGAGGAACTTGCAGGCCAGCCGACCGCCAACGGCGAGATATTTGCCCCTGCGGCGATCAGCGCAGCACACAAGACCCTGCCGCTTCCCAGCTATGTCGAGGTGACCGCGCTCGATACGGGACGGACGATCCTTGTCCGCGTCAACGACCGCGGCCCGATGGTAGGCGACCGGCTCATCGACCTGTCGCGCGGGGCTGCCGAGCAGCTGGGCCTTGCCGACGGCGTCGCCGCGGTTCGCGTTCGCCGCACCAACCCGCCTGCGGGCGAACGCGCGCAGCTTCGCGCCGGCAGACCGGTTCCCGAACGGATCGCGACGCCCGATTCGCTGCTCGCCATCCTGCGCAACAAGGCGAAGGGCCTGCCGGTGCCCAAGTCCGCGCCTTCCGTGGCTGCCGCAGGATCTCCCGCGCCCATAGCCGCAGCGGGCGCCAAGCCGGGCGACGACCGCTTCATCGTCGAAGGCCCGGCCACGGTCATGCCGGCAGCCAGGCCCGTTCCCGCCGCGAAACCGGCGTCGACGAAGCCCGCGCCGACCGCCGCTGCCGGAAAATACAGGGTTCAGGTCGGCGCGTTCAGCAGCGAGGGCCGCGCCAATGCCGCGGCGAAATCGGTCGGCGGCCATGTGACGAAAACGGGCAATTTGTGGCGTGTACGCATCGGCCCCTTCACCAGCGACGCCGAGGCGCGCCGCGCACTCGGCGCGGCAAGGGCCAAGGGCTTTCGCGACGCCGTGGTCCAGCGCGACCGTTGACGGCCACGGCATGAGACGGCTTGGAATCCCTTTGAACAGCGGCGCGGCGGCTGCGATCCTGACCGCACTTATTTTCGCCTTTCCGGCGGCATCAGCCGGCGCGGAAGGGGCCATCCCGAAAAGCCCGCCGGCCAGCCGCGCTCCCTATGACACGCAAGCCCCGATTGCGATGCTCAAGGATCCCGATACCGGGCAGGTCCTTTTTTCGCGCGGCGCCGACAAGCGCTTCGCTCCCGCGTCGATGACCAAGGTGATGACCGCCTATGTCGTGCTCGACCTCATCAAGCGCGGGCAATTGTCGCGCGACAGGCTGTTCACCGTCGATGATGCGACGTGGAAGACATGGAGCGCGCGGCCGCGCAGTTCGAGCATGTTCCTTCGTGCGGGCGAGAAAATTTCGGTCGACGATCTTCTCAAGGGCCTGATCACCGTCTCGGGGAATGACGCGGCAACGGTTCTGGCCGTCGGAATCGATGGCAGCGAATCTGCTTTTGTTAAACGAATGAATGGTATGGCAGCCAGGCTTGGGATGTCGTCGAGCAATTTCGGCACGGCGAGCGGTTGGCCCGACGCCGGCGTGACCAAGGTCAGTGCAGGCGACCTGACCCTGCTCGCCGACCGGCTGATCCGCGATCATCCCGGCGGCTATGCGCGTTACTTCTCGATCGCGAAACTCCGGCACGGCATTTCGCCCGACGGCAAACCGATTGTTCAGGCCAACCGCAACCCCATTCTCGGCCGCATCGCCGGTGCCGACGGGCTGAAGACCGGACACACGTCGGAGGCCGGTTATTGCCTGCTGGGTTCGGCGAAGCGCGACGGACGCCGGCTGATCATCGTCGTTGCAGGCATGCCGAGTGAAAAGGCGCGCCGCGAAGAGGCCGAACGCCTGATGAACTGGGGCTTCGCATCCGGCAATGCGGCCGCGATTGCCCAAGGCGCGCGCGGCAATGCACCCAGGAGAGCGGCAGCCGCTGCGCACAGATGACAAAAGCCATCCGGCGGGCTACCGCCGAACGATGCCTGCACGCCATCCTTTTCCGCCGCGAGCTGACGCTGTGACGCGCGGTCGCTTCATCACGCTCGAGGGCGGCGAGGGTGTCGGAAAATCGACCCAGATCCGCGCCCTTTCGGCCGCACTCTCAGCGCAGGGGGTCGAGGTCGTCGCGACACGCGAGCCAGGCGGCAGCGACGGCGCCGAAGCGATCCGCGCCCTGTTGATGGAAGGAAGCGACGATCGCTGGGACGCGCGTAGCGAGGCCCTGCTGTTCGCCGCGGCGCGCGCCGACCATGTCGCACGGCTGATCCGTCCGGCGCTGACGCGCGGCGCATGGGTGCTGTGCGATCGCTTCGTCGATTCGAGCCGCGCCTATCAGGGCGGCGGTGGCGGGGTGACCGACGCCGATCTCCTCATGCTGCACGGCTTTGGCTCGGAAGGATTGTTGCCCGACCGTACCTTTCTGCTGACCGTCAGCCCCGAAGAGGCGGCGCGGCGTGTTATCGAGCGCGGCGGCAACGACCGGATGGGGAGCAAGCCCGCGGACTATCAGGCACGGCTCGCGGCGCGTTTCGTCGAAATGGCCGGAGCCGAACCCGAACGCTGGCGAATCGTCGATGCCGATGCGCCCGCCGATCGGGTCACGGCGACCATCCTCTCCGCGCTTGCGGAATGGCTGCCATGATCGGCCACAAAGACGCCGAAAAAGCCTTTCTGGAGGCATGGCAGGGCGGCCGTCTTCATCATGCCTGGCTGCTCGCCGGACCGCAGGGGATGGGGAAGGGGGCTTTTGCCGAACGCGTTGCACGCTTCCTCGTAACCCGCGGCGCCGACGGCGGGGCGGTCTCGCTCGACGATCCGGGCGACGAGGTCGCGGGGCGTCTGGTCGATGCCGGCAACCACCCCGAGATACTCCGCCTCGCCCGCCAGCCGAAGGACAAGACCAGGGAACTCGCGCGCAACATCACGATCGAACAGGTGCGGCAGATGATCCGCAGGCTGCACCTCTCGCTCTCGCTGGGCGAATGGCGCGTCATCATCGTCGATGCCGTCGACGATCTCGAAACCGACGGCGCCAATGCACTGCTCAAGACGCTCGAAGAGCCCCCTGCAAAGACATTGTTCCTGCTCGTCAGCCACTCGCCGGGGCGCTTGTTGCCGACGATCCGGTCGCGGTGCAGAATGCTTCGTTTTCAACCCGTTGGACATGACGTCATGACGTCGTGGCTGCACGGACTGCGACCGATGCTCGACTTGGCCGAAGCGCGCGCGATCGTTGCCGCGTCGGGCGGAGTCCCGGGCAAGGCGCTCGCGCTGATCGACAGCGACGTGGCCGCGATGGAAAGGAAGCTGCTCGCCATAGCGACGAGCGGCGATCCCGAGAACCGCCTGCGCGAGGCGCTCGCCCGCGAGGTCGGCGGGACGAGCAATCGCGCACGGCTCGAGCTGGTGATCGATATCGTGCCGGCGCTGCTCGCCCGGGTCGCGCGCGATCGTCCGGTCGCCGAAATCGCCCCGATCCTCGCTCAGTGGGACCGCGTCCAGCGCACCGTTCGCGACGCGATCCGCGGCTCGTACGACGGGGCGATGGTCGGCTTCGAAATCGGCAACTGCCTCGCCGAGCTCGCACCGCGCCAGGGACAATCGGCGCCGCAGCCGGCACGCTGACGCTTTCCCTCGCGCGCGCCAGCCGCTAAGGCGCGCGCATGTCCGAAAACAACACGCCCTTCTACATCACCACCGCGATCAGCTATCCCAATGGTCGCCCGCATATCGGCCACGCCTATGAAGCGATCGCGACCGACGTCATGGCGCGGTTCCAGCGCGCGCGCGGCCGCGACGTCCGCCTGACAACCGGCACCGACGAGCATGGGCTGAAAATGTATCAGACCGCGCGCGACCAGGGCCGCCCGACCATCGAGCTCGCCGACGAAATGTCGGGATATTTCCGTGAGATGTACGCCAAGCTGAATATCAGTTTCGATCATTTCATGCGCACGTCCGACCCCGCGCACCATGAAGCGTCGCAGGCGCTGTGGCGCGCGATGGAGGCGAATGGCGATTTGTATCTCGACCGCTATGAGGGCTGGTATTCGGTCCGCGACGAGGCCTTTTACGACGAAAACGAACTGACGCAGGGGGAAGGGGAGACCAGGCTCTCGCCGCAGGGCACGCCGGTCGAATGGACCGTCGAGGAAAGCTGGTTCTTCCGCCTGTCGGCCTATCAGCAGAAGCTGCTCGATCTCTACGCGGCGCATCCAGACTTCATACAACCTGACAGCCGTCGCAACGAAGTGCTTCGTTTCGTTGAATCCGGCCTCAAGGACCTCAGCGT
>JAGHZY010000020.1:0-69687 GCA_017745175.1 Sphingopyxis sp.
GGAACGACGAGCAGCATCAGCTTCGTTGCCGACGAACTCTTCCCCTATGCCCGCAGGCATTTACCGGAATTCGTTGCGAAGCATCCCGAAGTCGCCGCGCCGATCCTGGCCCATGAAGGGCACACCCGAGATGGTGAGCGCGGCCGAAGCGGCGACCATCGCGAGGATGTCGGGCTCGTTGTGGCCGTCATAGCTCAGAACCTGAGCGATAGCGTTGATCTCGTTGTAGAAACCTTCGGGGAACAGCGGGCGGATCGGACGGTCGATCAGGCGGCTGACGAGCGTTTCCTTTTCGGTCGCGCCGCGTTCGCGCTTGAAGAAGCCGCCCGGGATGCGGCCGGCGGCCGAATATTTTTCCTGATAGTGGACGGTGAGCGGGAAGAAATCCTGCCCGTCCTTCACCGACTTCGCGGCGGTCACGGCGCACAGGACGACCGTTTCGCCCAGCGTCGCCATCACGGCGCCGTCGGCCTGACGGGCGACCTTGCCCGTTTCGAGCGTCAGCGTTTCACCGCCCCACTCGATCGATACTTTTTTCACGTCAAACATGTGGTTTCCTTCGCCCGCCGGGCCCTATGCCGGGCGGGGCCTCTGATTCCGGGCAATCCGGCCCGGGGCGGTTCAGGGCGTCTGTCTGCCCTATGGCGGTCCCGCCGGATGCGGGAGCGGCCCTGCGGTCCGGCACGATTGCACGGGACCAATATGACAGCGGCCCCGGAAATCCGGGGCCGCCAGAAATTCTTATTTACGAAGACCCAGCTTCGCGATGAGAGCCTGATAACGACCCTCGTCCTTCTTCTTCAGATAGTCGAGCAAGCTGCGACGCTTGTTGACCATCATGAGGAGGCCGCGACGGCTGTGGTTGTCCTTGTGGTGCGCCTTGAAGTGATCGGTCAGCGTGTTGATGCGGTCGGTGAGGATCGCAACCTGGACTTCCGGCGAACCGGTATCGCCCTTTTCGCGGGCATTGTCCTTGATGACTTCGGCTTTGCGCTCGGCGGTAATCGACATATCTTTTCCTCGAACATCCTTGTTACAGATTGAAGCCCCGGACGACTTTCAGCGTTCCCGCCAAAACCTCGATCAGGGCGACGGGACGCATGTCGCTGTCCCTTCCCCAATAGAGCCCGTCATCCGTGCACCCCCCGGTCCAGACGCGACCCTGACGGATCGCCCCTGCCGCTTCCGGGGAAAGGTTCAGAGCCGGGATGTCGACCAGCCCTGCCTCGAGCGGCAGAAATACTTCTGATTGGGCGGCCCCTTGGCCGAAAGCGTTCAATTTGTCCAGCGAAATCGCCTGTTCCAGATCGAACGGTCCCGCCTTGGTGCGGCGCAGCATCGTGACGTGCCCGACGCTGCCCGACGCCCGCGCGATATCGCGCGCCAGGCTACGGATATAGGTGCCCTTCGAGACGTGCGCGGTGAGGGTGATCTCCTGAAGCCCCTCCCCTTTCCATCCGTCGTCCCGGCCTTCGCCGGGATGACGGATGGAAAGGGAATGGATCGTCACGCTGCGCGCCTTCATCACGACATCTTCGCCCTTGCGCGCGCGGTCGTACGCCCGCTGACCGTCGATCTTGATTGCCGAATAGGCGGGCGGAATCTGCTCGATCGGGCCGGTAAATTGCGGCAGCACCGCTTCGACTTCGGCGAGGGTGGGCCAGACGTGGCTGGTCGCGACCACCTCGCCCTCGGCGTCGAGTCCCGCGGTCTCGCTTCCGAAAGCAATCGTGAAATCATAGACCTTGCTCGCGTCGAGCATGCGTCCGCAGAGTTTCGTCGCCTCGCCGAGCGCGATCGGCAGGACCCCCGACGCGAGCGGGTCGAGCGTGCCGCCATGACCGGCCTTGACCTTGCCCAGCCCGGTTTCGCGGCAGACGCGCTTCACCGCGCCGACCGCCTGCGTCGAGCCGAGCCCCACGGGTTTGTCGAGAATGATCCAGCCGTTCATCGCAGCGCCGCTAGGGCGCTGCGATACCGCTTGTCAATTTTGCGCAGTCTTTTCGGCTTCGCGCGCCGCCTTCCGCTCCGCCTTCGTCGGCGGCGGCGCCGAGGTCACGAAGGACGAGAGCAGACAGCGCTCGCCGCGCACGATGATCGACGCGAACTTGTCGAGGCGACCGGCGCCGCGCGTTTCGACGCCGATCGTCTGCGCGAAATCGAGGTCGCGGCAAAAGCCGGCGAAGGTGCCATAATACCATTCGCCGCGACGCCCCTCGATCCAGATGCCGCGATCGCGGTCAGCCTGCCAGTTGCGGATCGTGCTGTCGTTCGGGAACACAATGCCCGATTCGACGCCGAGCGCGCGCGATTCGGTTGCAGGGGCCTTTGCGGGCTCGGCAGCGGCGGCCGCCGAAAGGGGGAGCAGCAGGGCCGCGAGGGAGAGTGCGAGTTTCTGTTTCATAATGCCGGCGCGGTTAGCAGACTTGGGCTGAACCCGTGCTGACCCTGGCGTTATATGGCGTTCATCGTCGCCATTCGCCCGCGAGCAATGACCAGAGCCCGGTATCGCGCACATAACCCGTCCAGGTGATGCGTTCGGAGCGCAGCACGCCTTCCTTGGTGCAACCGAGCTTCGCGACCGCCGCCTGACTGCGCTTGTTTCGTTCGTCGATGCGAAACTCGATGCGGCGAATGCCGACCGCGAAGGCATGGTCGATCATCAGCTTCTTGATCCGCCCGTTGAGGCCTGTGCCGCGGGCATCGGGGTGGATATAGCTGTTGCCGATCTCAACCGTCTGCGCCGACATGTCGGGGCGAAGCCAGGCAGTCATGCCGACGAGCCTGTCGCCGTCGAAGATCGCATAGGGCATTCGGGACTTGCCGGCGATCAGCGTGTCGAAACTCGTGTCGAAATGGTCGGGACCGAAGCTCGACGAATAGATCGGCCAGATATCGGCGTCGGCGGCGCAAACGGCGCGCAGCGCCTCGCGATGCGGCTCGGCCAGCTTGACGAGCCGAAGCCGGCCGTCGGCGAGTTCGGCATGGAGACGGTCAAGCATCGGCTAGCGCCTCCGCGGCTTCGCGCCGCTTTTCCATGAAATGACGCCGACACATCGCGACATAGCGGTCGTTACCGCCGATCTCGGTCTGCGCGCCCGCCACCACCGCGCGCCCCGCTTCATCGACGCGGAGGTTCATCGTCGCCTTGCGCCCGCACTCGCACACCGCCTTCAGCTCGACGAGCGCGTCGGCGAGGCCGAGCAGCGCGGCCGATCCGGGGAAGAGTTCGGCCGAAAAATCGGTGCGCAGGCCATAGCAAAGCACGGGAATATTCACCTCGTCGGCGAGCCGCGCCAGTTCGAGCACCTGCGCGCGCGACAGGAATTGCGCCTCGTCGACGAGCACGCAGGCGAGCGGGCGCTGCATATTCTCTTCGGTCACCGTCGCGAACAGGTCACTGTCGGGATCGAATTTATGCGCTTCTGCCATCAGCCCGATGCGGCTCGTCACCTGCCCCGCGCCGTAGCGATCGTCGAGCGCCGCGGTCCACAGCATCGTTTCCATGCCGCGCTCGCGATAGTTGAAATCCGCCTGCAGCAGCGTCGTCGATTTGCCGGCGTTCATGCTGGCGTAGTAGAAATAGAGCTTGGCCATGCACCGCTGCTTAGGATCAATCGGAACGCGGTTCCACCCCGTTCAGTCAGCGAGAACCAGCCGCCAGCTTTCGCTCACCTCGGGCTTGCCGAAATCGTCATGCGTTTCGACCGACTCGATAGCGAATCCCTGCGCCGCGTAGATCTTGCGCGCGCTGGTCAACACCGCGTGCGTCCACAGCACGATCTCGCGATACCCGGCCGCGCGGGCGAATTCGACGCAGCGCGCGACGAGGTCGGCGCCGATCCCGAGCCCGCGCGCCTCGGGCTCGACATAAAGCAGGCGCAGCCGCGCGACGCGTTCGTCCTCGGCGACCAGAAACACCGAGCCGAGCATGCGCCCCGCGCGCTCGGCGATCCAGCATTGTTCGCGTCCGGGCCGGAAGTCGCGGAGGAAGGCGGTGGTGATCTCGCCGATCAGCGTGTCCATGCCCCAGCCATTGGCCTGCTGATACAGGATCGATTGCCGCGCGGTGACCATGCCCATGTCGCCGACCGTCCACGTCCGGACATGATAGTCCTGCCCTTCGGCGCGCCCCAGCCGGTCGGCGATCCAGTCGACCGCGGCGCTCAGCGCCGCGATGTCGTGGTCGGGCAATCCGCCCAGAAGCCGCGCCGTCTCGTCGAAGGTTCGCGCGTCGAGCGCGGCAAAGGCGGCCCTGCCTTCGTCGGTCAGCACGATCGGCCGCTCGCGCGCGTCGGCGCCGCGCCCGCGCTCGATCCATCCGCGCCGCGCGAATTTGCCGACGATACGGCTCAGATAACCGGGATCGACCCCGACCTCTTCCTGTATCCGCTTCGCAAGCACGGGCTCGCCGACCGCGATCTCGTAGAATATCCGCGCTTCGACCAGCGACAGCTCGCTGCCCATATAGTGCGGATCGAGCGCACCCATCCGCCGGGTGTAGAAGCGGTTGAAGCGCCTGAGCGCGGCCACGGCGGAGGCGCGCGCGGGATTCGGATGGGGGACGGCAGTCTGGGTCATGCCATCTTCGTCGGGCAATTAGTTGCCAATGTCAACTATTAGATGAAATGCCGGGCGCGGTCGCTTGACACGCCGCTGCCCCCTGTCATGCTGCGCACAATAATGCAGCACAATCAGTGGGGGAGAGCTGCCGATGCGCCTGATGCCGGTGACCGACGCGATGTTCCTGTGGGGGGAGAGCCGCGAGATGCCGATGCATATCGGCGGCATCAATCTCTACACGCTGCCCGACGGGGTCGACGAGACCGAATGGCTCAACGAACAACTTGCGCTCCTCCGCCAGTCGGAGGGGCTGCGGCGGCCGTTCAGCGAGGTGCTGAAGCTCACCCCGTTCGGCCAATATGGCCCGATCCGGCTCGAACCCGACCGCGACATCGACATGCATTACCATGTCCGCGCCGCCGCGCTCCCCAAGCCCGGCCGTTACCGCGAGATGTTCGAGCTTGCCTCGCGGCTCCATTCGGGGCTGCTCGACCGGACCCGCCCGCTCTGGGAAATCACGCTGATCTCGGGGCTGCCGAACCGGCAGATCGCGACCTTCAAGAAGGTGCATCACGCATTGATGGACGGCGCCGCGAGCATCCATTTCTACAATTCGATGCTGTCGGCGGACCCCAAGGAGCGCCGCGGCGCCTCGCCGCTCTCGGTCGAGGCCTATGAAGCCTACAAGCGCCTCTTTCCGCCGCCGAAAAAACCGGCGCGCCCGAACCTCACCGACATCAAGGCGATCGGCGATTTCCTGAAGGAGCAATGGGGCAACAGCGTCGGGGTGACCAAGGCGATGAACCAGTATCTCGCGGCGATGTTCGGCATCGGCGGCGACGGGCTGGTCACCCCTTTCACCGGCGTGCCGCGCACCAGCTTCAACCGCAACATCACCGGCGCGCGGCGCTTCGTCGCGCAAAGCTGGTCGCTGGAACGGGTCAGGGCGATGGGCAAGGCCTATGACGGGACGATCAACGACGCGGTGCTCGGCATGTGCGCCGGCGCGATGCGCAAATATCTGCAATCGCTGAACGAGCTGCCCGACAAGCCGCTGAAGGCCATGGCGCCGGTGTCGATCCGGCCGAAGGACGACATCGATTCGGGCAATTCGGTCGCATCGGTGACCGCGAACCTCGCGACGCATATCGACGATCCCGCGACGCGGATGGCGATGATCCGGGAATCGATGAATTCGGCGAAGGCGCAGCTCCGCGCGATGACCGCGGCGCAGATCCAGCTCTATACCGCGATCACCAGCTTCCCGATGATGCTTACCGCATTGACGCGTACCGCCGACAAATTCCCCGCATACTCGGTGACGATCTCGAACGTCCCCGGCCCGCGCGAGCAGATGTACTGGAACGGCGCGCGCCTCGACGGCATGTACCCCGCGAGCATCCCCGTCGACGGCATGGCGATGAACATCACGCAGGTGTCGAATTTCACGAATATCGACTTCGGCATCACCGCGTGCAGGCGGAGCGTGCCGCACGCGCAGCGGATGATCGACTATCTGGAAGAAGCGCTGGTCGAGCTGGAGACGGCGGCGGGGATCAAGACGCCGAAGGCGAAAACCTAGGCCGTTCGCATCGAGCGAAGTCGAGATGCCCCTCGGCTTCGCGCCATCCTTCGTCGTGTCTCGACTTCGCTCGACACGAACGGAAGTCAGGCGTTGTCTTCGCCTTCCGGCGCAGCCAAGTCCCGCGCCACCTTCGGATCGCGCAGCAATTTCTCGATGTGGCTCGCCTCGTCGAAGCTTTCGTCCGACAGGAATTTCAGTTTCGCGGCATATTTCATCCGCACCTTCGACGCGACGGTCTTCTGCAGATAGGCGGTGTTGGTTCTGAGCGCCTTGAGCACCGCTTCCTCGTCCTTGCCGAGCAAGGATTTCACGAACACCGTCGCATGGCGCAGGTCGGGCGACATGCGCACTTCGGTGATGCTCACCGGATGCGTCGCAAGCACATCGTCATGGACGTCGCCGCGCGCGAGGATTTCGGAGAGGAGGTGGCGCACCTGTTCGCCGACCCGGAGCACGCGGACCGACGGGCCGCCGTCCTTTTTCCGGTCCTTTTCGGTTTTCATTGCCTAACCCTTTGCCTCTTCATCCAGTTTTGCGATGATGCGCGCGATCGAGCGCATGTTGCGCGCGGTGCCCTTGTGTCCCAGCCGCCGTTCGATCAGCCGCGCGTGCAGCTTGCTGTCCGCCGCCCCGTCGCCAAAGTCGATATAGAGCGCGCGGTCGCCGAGCGCGAGGCGCTCGTTCGGCCGGACCCGGTGGTCGGTCGCCAGCGCGTCGAACTGTTCGGCGGTCGGCTGCCCGTCGAGGAACATCGTGTGGACGATCCTGTCCTCGTTCGTGCCCGCGAACGGATTGTCGGCGATCGCCGCGGCAAGCTCGTCGCGGCTGCGCACCAGCGCCGCGCTCGTCATGTCGAAGCGATCCTCGACCATCATCGACAATTTCTCTTCGAGCCCGCGGGTCGGCCGCGCGTCATGGTCGAACAGCACATTGCCGCTCGCCACGACGGTTTCGACACGGCTGAACCCCTCCGCCTCGAACGCCGCGCGCAGATCGGCCATCGTCAGCCGGTTGCCGCCGACGTTGATGCTGCCGAATAGCGCCACATAGCGAGCCATGCCGGTGCCTCCACCGCTCCGCGGAACGGACGCTGGTTACAGCGTCCGTTCGCGCAGTTCGACTTCGAAGACTTCGAGGTGGTCGCCCGCCTTGATGTCGTTCGTATCCGCCAGCACGACACCGCATTCGAGGCCCGCGCGCACTTCGGCGACATCGTCCTTGAAACGGCGGAGCGACGCGATCGTCGTGGCCGAAATGATGACGTCGTCGCGCGTGAGGCGCGCGTGGAGCCCCTTGCGGATGGCGCCTTCGAGCACGAGCAGACCCGCGGCCTTGTCGCGCTTGCCGGCGGGGAAGACATCCTTGACCTCGGCGCGGCCGACGACATTTTCGATGCGCTCCGGACCCAGCTCGCCCGCCATCTCCTTCGCCACGTCGGCGGTCAGGTGATAGATGACGTCATAATACATGAAGCGCACTTTTTCGCGGGCTGCGATCTCGCGCGCCTTGGCGTTCGGACGGACGTTGAAGCCGATGATCGGCGCGCCGGTCGAGGCCGCGCGCGTCACGTCGCTTTCGGTGATCGCACCGGCGCCCGACAGGAGCACGCGCACGCGGATCTCGTCGGTCGACAGCTTGTTCAGCGCGTTGACGATCGCCTCGACGCTGCCCTGCACATCGCCTTTGACGATGACCGGATATTCAATGACGTTCGCCTTGTCGGCGAGCGCCGAGAACATGCCTTCGAGGCTGACCGGCGCCTGTTCGGTGCGCTTGCGGGTCGCCTGTTCCTGGCGATAAGCCGCGACCTCGCGGGCGCGCGCCTCATTCTCGACGACGGTGAGCGTGTCGCCCGCCATCGGAACCCCGCCCAGACCGAGCACCTCGACCGGCATCGACGGCGTCGCCTGCTTGATCTGCTTGCCATGATCGTCGACGAGCGCACGGACACGGCCGCTTTCGGCGCCGCAGACGAAGATGTCGCCGACCTTCAGCGTCCCGCGGCGAACGAGGATCGTCGCGACGGGGCCGCGGCCCTTGTCGAGCTTCGCCTCGATCACCGTGCCTTCGGCGGCGCGGTCGGGGTTCGCCTTGAGTTCCATGATCTCGGCCTGCACCGCGATCGCGTCGAGCAATTTGTCGAGACCGGTCTTCTTGAGCGCCGACACTTCGACATTCTGCACGTCGCCGCCCATTTCCTCGACCACCAGCTCGTGGCTCAGCAGGCGTTCGCGGACGCGCTGCGGATTGGCGCCTTCCTTGTCGATCTTGTTGATCGCGACGATGATCGGCACGCCGGCCGCCTTCGCATGGTTGATCGCCTCGATCGACTGCGGCTTCAGCCCGTCGTCGGCGGCGACCACGAGGATGACGATGTCAGTGACGTTCGCACCGCGCTGGCGCATCTCGGTAAAGGCTTCGTGGCCCGGCGTATCGAGGAAGGTGATGACGCTGCCGTCCTTCGCCTTCACCTGATAGGCGCCGATATGCTGGGTGATGCCGCCGGCTTCGCCCGCCTGCACATTCGCGCCGCGCAGCGCGTCGAGCAGGCTGGTCTTGCCATGATCGACGTGACCCATGATCGTCACGACCGGCGCACGCGGCTTCAATGCCGCCGCGTCGTCGACATCCTCGTCGTGACGGATGTCGATGTCGCCTTCGCTGACGCGCTTGATCTCGTGCCCGAACTCGGTGACGAGCAGTTCGGCGGTGTCCTGGTCGATCGCCTGGTTGATCGTGACCGGCATGCCCATCTTGAACAGCGCCTTGACGAGGTCGCTGCCCTTTTCGGCCATGCGGTTCGCGAGTTCCTGCACCGTGATGCTCTCGGGCACGACGACTTCGCGGATTTGCTTTTCGCGCGGACCCGACGAGGCGGTGTGCGAACGCTTTTCCTTCTCGCGGGCGCGCTTCAGCGCCGCGAGGCTGCGCGCACGCGCACCTTCATCCTCGTTGAGCGCGCGCGTTACGGTCAGCTTGCCCGACTGGCGGCGATTGTCGGTGCCGCGGTTCGCCTTGGGCTCCGGACGCTTGGGCTCGGGGCGCTTCGGCGCCTCGACCGGCGTGAAGCGGCGCGGTGCCGGAGCGGCGGTGCCGGCGGTCGTCGCCGGGCGCGGCGCAGCGGCGGCCGCCTGCGGCGCGGCGGCAGCGGCAGCGGCAGCGGCGGGTACTTCCGCAGCGGGCTCGGATGCGGCCGGTGCGGGTGCGGGTTCGGCTGCCTTGGCGGCGGCCTGTTCCTGACGCGCTTCGGCGCGGGCCTTTTCTTCCTCGGCGGCGCGCGCGCGCGCGGCTTCATCGCGGCGGCGGTTTTCCTCGAGCGAGGCCATACGCGCTTCCTCGGCCTCGCGCAGCAACTGCGCCTGACGCTCCTGGCGCGTCATCAGGCTGTCGGCAGCGGGCTTCGGCGCGACAGGCTTCGGAGCCGGTACAGGCGCGGGGGCGGGGGCGGGTGCCGGGGCGGCCTCGATCTCTTCGACCTCGGGTGCCGGGGCGGCTTCGCCCGGACGGCCCAGCACGCGGCGGCGCTTCACCTCGACCACCACCGTATTGCGGCGGCCGTGGCTGAATTGCTGCTGTACCTGTCCGGCCTCGACCGTCCGCTTCAGCCCGAGCGGCTTGCGGCTAAGGGTCGGCTTGTCCTGTTCGTCACTCATCGAAAACCATCATTCCTTCAAAACGCGTCCGAAGCGGCGGAAGCCGCGGACGTATCCCCTGTTCCCGCATCGCGGGAATCCGTGCCCCCCGCGGAGCGGGAGTCGCCTAATGAAACGCGATTGGCCGCGTCCCTACTCCATCCGGTAAAAAACTGCCAGCGGCTCAAATGCGCCAGCACCCGGTCGGCGGCGCGGGCGTCGACAATCGCCAGATGCACCGCATTCTCACGCCCCAATGCCATAGATAGGGACTGCCGGTCCACCGGCAAGATCATCCCTTCGCGGCCCGAGCCCTCGTCATCCTCGCCGACACGCCACGCCTGTGCCAGCTTCTTGCGGCCATCCTCGCCCGCGTCGCTCGTGTGGAGGAGCAGGCGGACCTGCCCGCGGCGTGCCGCCTGCTCGATCCTGTCGTTGCCGCTGAGCAGCGTGCCCGCGCGCGATTCAAGCCCGAGCCGGTCGAGCGTCGCGCGGCGTAGCTGCACCTCGATCCGCTCGCCCAGATCGTCGGGGATGGTGAAATTGCCTTCGTGCAGCGCGCGCGCGAGCCCGCCCTTGAGCTTGCCTTTCGCCTGCGCGGTTTCGAGGTCGGCGCGATTTACGCCGATCCACGCGCCGCGCCCCGGCGCCTTGCCATGGACGTCGGGGGCGATGCTGCCGTCGGGGCCAAGCGCGAGGCGCACGAGCTGCTCCGCCGGCGAAACCTCACCGGTTACGACGCAGCGCCGCTCGGGCACATGCTGGCCGCGCCCCTTTGCGCGGTCGGTTTCGGTCAGCTGATCATTGCGCGGGGTCCGCATCGGCGGCCTCCCCGGTTGCCGGCCCGTTCGACTCCTCGTCGTCGAACCAGTGCGCGCGTGCCGCCATGATGATCTCGTTGCCCTGTTCTTCGCTCAGGCCATATTCGCCGAGCACGCCGCCCTTGTCCTCGGCACGCTCGCTGCGTGCCGGGCCGCGGCGGTTGTCGGTGCGCTTCTTCGCGATCAGCTCGTCGGTCGCGAGGTCGGCGAGATCGTCGAGCGTCTTGATCCCGGCCTTGCCGAGCACGACGAGCATCGCTTCGGTCAGGTGCGGAATCCCGGCGAGATCGTCCTCGACGCCCAGCGCGCGACGCTCCTGACGCGAGGCTTCCTCGCGGCGTTCGAGCCCTTCGGCGGCGCGGCTCTGCAGCTCCTGCGCCAGTTCCTCGTCGAAACCCTCGATGCTCGCGAGCTCGTCGAGCGGCACATAGGCGACTTCCTCGAGTTCGCCGAAACCTTCGGCGACAAGGAGCTGCGCGAGCGTTTCGTCGACGTCGAGTTCTTCCTGGAACATCGTCGAGCGTTCGACGAATTCGCGCTGACGCTTCTCGCTGGCGTCGGCCTCGGTCATGATGTCGATCTGGCTGCCGGTCAGCTGGCTGGCGAGACGGACATTCTGGCCGCGACGGCCGATGGCGAGGCTGAGCTGGTCATCGGGAACGACGACCTCGATGCGGCTGTCATCCTCGTCGATCACGACGCGCTGGACCGTCGCGGGCTGAAGCGCGTTGACGACGAAGGTCGCGGTATCTTCGGACCAGGGGATGATGTCGATCTTTTCGCCCTGCATTTCCTGGACCACCGCCTGCACGCGGCTGCCCTTCATGCCCACGCACGCGCCGACGGGATCGATCGAGCCGTCGTAGCTGATCACGCCGATCTTGGCGCGCGAACCCGGGTCGCGGGCGGCGGCCTTGATCTCGATGATACCGTCGTAGATTTCGGGCACTTCCTGCGCGAACAGCTTCTTCATGAAGTCGGGGTGTGCGCGGCTGAGGAAAATCTGCGGCCCGCGGTTCTCGCGGCGCACCGACAGGATCAGCGCGCGGACGCGGTCGCCGACGCGCATCAGTTCGCGCGGGATCTGCTGGTCGCGGCGGATCACGCCCTCGGCGCGGCCGAGGTTGACGACGACATGGCCGAACTCGACCGACTTGACGACGCCGGTGATGATCTCGCCCGCGCGGTCCTTGAACTCTTCATACTGGCGCTCGCGGTCGGCTTCGCGGACCTTCTGGAAGATCACCTGCTTCGCCGACTGCGCGTCGATGCGGCCAAGGTCGACCGCGGGCAGCGGATCGACGATGAAATCGCCGAGCTGGGCGTCCTTCTGCAGCTTCTGGCCGGCAGCGAGGTCGACCTGCTTGAAATAATCCTCGACCTGCTCGACGACCTCGACGACGCGCCACAAACGCAGGTCACCGGTCTGCGCGTCGAGCTTCGCACGAATGTCGTTCTCGGCGCCGTAACGCGCGCGCGCAGCGCGCTGGATCGCTTCCTCGATGGCCTCGATGACGATGGCCTTGTCGATCATCTTCTCGCTGGCGACGCTGTTGGCAATCGCGAGCAGCTCGGCCTTGTTGGCGGAAATGGCAGTGGCCATCAGTCCTGTCCTTCTTCTTCCATTTCGTCGGCGCCCTCGATCGAGAGCGGAACGGTTGCGGCAATCAATTTGTCGGTGAGAACGAGCTTCGCCGTGTCGATCGCGTCGAACGGCAGCTTGTGCTCAACACCCTCTTTATCCGAAATCGTGACGACATCGCCGTCGATGCCGACGAGTTCGCCGTTGAAACGCTGGCGCCCGTCGCGCTTTTCCCTGAGCGCCACCTTCGCCTCATGCCCCGCCCAGTCGGCGAAGTCGGCACGGCGCGTCAGCGGCCGGTCGATGCCGGGCGACGAGACTTCGAGCCGGTACGCGACGTCGATCGGGTCCTTGCCCGCTTCCTCGAGCGCATCAAGCCGGTCCGAGATGCGGCGCGACAGATCGGCGCAATCCTCGATCGTCAGCTGGCGCGTGTCGGGCCGCTCGGCCATCACCTGCAGCGTCGGATCGCTGTCGCCGCCGAAAAAGGCGACGCGCACGAGCGCAAGGCCCATCGCCTCGGCTTCGGGCGCGATGATCGCATTGAGGACGTCGAAATCGACCAAGCTATGTTTCCAATCCGGATGACCGGAAAACCATGCGGATACAGCCGCCGCGGCCCGCGGCCCCGACGTCCCAACTGGCTAACCATGTCAAGAAGTAGGCCGCATATAGGCCTGGTGCAGTGAGTCGGCAAGGGGGAATGGGCGCGGAGGCAATCGACCGCCTTCGCGCGGCCGCCGAAAAAGGCTATGAGCGCGGCATGCTGCGCCGGAGATCGCCATGGCCGATAGTTTGATCACCGCCCTCCTCTGGTTCTCGGTCGTCGCGTGCGGCCTGCTCGCGGGGCTCTATTTCGCCTTCTCGGCCTTCGCGATGACCGCTTTCGCGCGCATCGGGGCTTCCGCGGGCGTCGCGGCGATGAACAGCATCAACCGCGTCATCCGGCGCTCGCTGTTCATGCCGCTGTTCGTCGGGTCGAGCCTTTCGAGCCTCGCGCTCGCGATTATCGGCGCGCTGTACCCGGGCGAGCGGGGCGCCTGTGCGGCCCTGGCCGGGGGCGCAATCTATTTCATCGGCATGTTCGTCGTGACGATGGGCTTCAACGTTCCGCGCAACAATGCGCTCGACGCCAGCGACCCGGCGACCGCCGCGGGACAGGCGCTCTGGGCGCGCTACGTCAAGGAATGGACGGGCTGGAACCACGTCCGCACGCTCGCCTCGACCGTGGCACTGATCCTGTTCGTCATCGCCCTCATCCAACGCGCCTGACGTGGGTGAAACATTTTATTGGCAATTCAGCGTATAAGGCGGAATGGGCCGTTCCGCGCGAATCGCGCGCGGGGCGCCGACGGAACCCGATGCACGCATGAAGCCCGAACTGTCCCTGACCGCCCGCTCGACGTGGCGCGATCCCGTGCCGCAAAAACCGGCGGGGCCGGGGCGTGCCTTCTGGGCGGCGATCGTCGCGGTGGTCGCGGTCGCCTGCCTCGCGTTCCTGCTGTCGAGCGGACAGTTCCGGGCTCCTGCCTTCTTCGGGCCGTACAGCGTCTCGGTGCCGCTCGACTTCAAGGCCTATGACCCCGCGCGCTGGGCGATCATGAACGCCGGGGATTATGAGGCGGCGCTGAAGATCGACCCGACGCTGCCCGATCCCGACAGCGTCGGCTATGGCGACGCGGCGGCGCTACCCCCCGCCGACCCCGCGCTGCTCCGCGAAGAGGCCTTTGTCGGCCCACCCGCAAAACCCTATGTCTTTCGCGGTGTCACGGCGCTCGACCGCGAACGCGCGCATTACTGCCTCACCGCCGCCATCTATTACGAGGCCGCGTCCGAGAGCGACGACGGGATGCGCGGCGTCGCGCAGACGGTGATCAACCGCGTGCGCCATCCGAGCTTTCCCAACACCGTGTGCGGCGTCGTCTTCCAGGGATCGCAACGCGCGGGCGTGTGCCAGTTCACCTTCAGCTGCGACGGCGCAATGGCGCGGGCGCCCGAACGGCGGAACTGGCTGCGCGCCAGCCGCATCGCTTCGGCCGCGCTCGGCGGCTATGTCTTCCCCAGGGTCGGGCTCGCGACGCATTATCATACGCAGGCGATCTGGCCGCGCTGGGGGAAAAGCCTCGTCATGACCAATATCGTCGGCGCGCATATCTTTCACCGCTGGCGCGGCCGCTGGGGCATGCCCGACGCGTTCCGCGCGCCCTATCCTGGCCGCGAGCCCGTGCCCGGCCCCTATCTGCCGCTCGCGCAGCAGCTTGCGATCCTGAAGGGCCAGGGCGTTGCGCCCGGCGCCGGCCCCCTGCCCGCGCTGACCGGTCCCGCCGCGCCGCTGCCCGATGCCGCTCCGGCGCCGCTCCCCGGTGCGATGACGCCCGCGGTGCCCGCCGCGCAGCCGCCGGCGGCGGCCCCGACGGTGCCGGCCTACACCGATCCGCGGCTGAACCAGTCCGGCCAGATTCGCGAGGAGTTCCGCAAAAGCGGGGAATGGAAAGGCTGAGATTTTCGGCCTAGGCTGCCCCGTTTTCACGGGAGGCCAACATGGGACATGTCAAGGGCATCGGCGGATTGTTCTTTCGCGCGCGCGACCCCGAGGCGCTGAGCGCCTGGTATCGCGAGCGGCTCGGCGTCGGCGGCGGATGCAGCGCCGACGACAGCGTGCCGCCCAATCAATGGGTCTGGAATGTCACCGCCGGACCGCTGGTCTTTTCGCCTTTCAAGGCCGACACCGACTATTTCGCCGCCGACCGCCAGTTTATGCTCAACCTGCGCGTCGACGATCTCGACGCCGTGCTCGCGCCGTTTCGCGAGGCGGGCGACGCGATCATCACCAAGGACGAATGGGACGATCCGGCAGTCGGGCGCTTCGCGCGCGTGCACGATCCCGAGGGCAATCCGATCGAATTGTGGGAACCGCCGAAAGGCTGATATTCTTGCCTGGCCAACGCCAGACGCGGCACCGGCCCGCTCCCCCGCCAGGCCTCCCCGCATAGTATTCTATGGGAAGCCGGGCGGGGGAGCGGGCCAGTGCCGTCTTCGCCGTCAGGCGAAGAAAATCAGCGCCCCTGACTGCGCCAGCGCTTGACGACGCGTTCGAGGATTTCGACCTCGCCGCCGGTTTCGCGCCACAATCTGGAAAAGAGCGGATCGCTCGACGCGGGGCGCTTTTCCTCCTCGAGCGTGTCGAGATGGACGCGGATCGGGATCGATACGCCCTCGCCGCAGATGATGCATTCGCGATTGCGAAGCGCCGGGATCGAGTCGATGAAACCGCGCGCGCCTTCGGGCATCGCCGCCTTGACGAAATGCTGGTCGCGCTCGTTGTTGAGGCGCATCGAGATGATCGTGCCGCACTGCGAGAGCACGCCTTCGGCGAGGTCGGACGGGCGCTGTGTGATGAGCCCGAGCGACACGCCGTATTTGCGACCTTCCTTGGCGATCCGTTCGAGGATCTTGCGCACCGCCTGACCGCTGCCGACATCCTTCGACGGGATGTAGCGATGCGCCTCCTCGCACACGAGCAGGATCGGGCGCTGCGGTTCGCCGCGCGACCAGATCGCATAGTCGAAGGTCAGGCGCGACAGGACCGCGACGACGACGCCGGTGATGTCCGACGGCACGCCCGACACGTCGATGATCGAGATCGGCCGGCCGTCCGACGGCAGGCGGAAGATCTTGCCGAGGAAGCCCGCCATCGTGTCGGCGACGAGCATGCCCGAGAACATGAAATTGTAGCGTGGATCGGCGCGCATTTCCTCGATCTTGCCCTTGATGCGCATGAACGGCGCCGACGAGGTCGCCTTGTCGAGCTTGCCCATCTCGTTCTGCAGGATGTTGAGCAGGTCGGAAAGCAGATAGGGGATCGGCGAATCGACGGTGATCTTGGTCATGCCCTCGGCGAGCCGGTTCTTGGTGCGCGCCTGGAGCAGGCAGCGCGCGAGCACGTCGCAATCGGCCTGGCGGTCGCGGCCCTGCGCGGTGACGAAAACCTCGCAATGTTCCTCGAAGTTCATCAGCCAATAGGGCATGGCGAGATTGTCGACGTCGAACAGCGCGCCGGTGCCCTTGAAGGCGGCCGAATATTCGCCGTGCGGGTCGATCATCACGATATGACCCTGCGGCGCGAGCTCGCAGATCTTGTGGAGAATCAGCGCCGCACTCGTCGATTTGCCGGTGCCGGTCGATCCCAGCAGCGCGAAATGCTTGCCAAGCATTGCGTCGACATAAAGCGAACCGCGAATATCCTTGGTCGGATAGACGGTGCCGATCTCGACGTGCGCGCGTTCGTCGGCGGCGTAGATTTGCTTGAGGTCGTAGCTGGTCGCGGCATAGCATTGGCTGCCCGGGATCGGGTAGCGCGTCACGCCGCGGCGGAAATTATGGATGCGTCCGGTGATCTTTTCCTCGTCGCCCTCGCCGAGGAAATCGATCGTCGCGACAATCAGCCCCTCGCCGCGTTCATGCTGTTGCTGGTCGCGAATGCTGGCGAGCAGCCAGGTGTTGCCGACGCGAATCTTGACCTGTGCACCGACCTGCCCGGCCATCGCGACCGCGGCATCGCTCGACGACGCCAGATTTCCGAGCGCCGCCGAATCGAGCAGGATGCGTGAGGCGGAACCCGAAATATCGACGACCTCGCCGATCAGCAGGTCGTCGCGATGAGGATTGGCCGCTTGGGCGACCGATGCCGCGACGCCGCCGCCGGCAAGCCGGACATGTTGCGCCGCCGTAATATCCCCGGCGCTGAATCCGCCACCCTGCATGTCCATCTATCCACCCGCCTCTATGGTCCCCGCTCCGGCTATCGCAGACGAGGGTAAATAGGCCGTGAACCCGGTGTTAGAAGCTTCGGCTCAGCGGCGGCGGAAAACGGCCGAGGCGCCGTAGCCGAGCGCCAGCGACAGGAGCACCGCCGAGAGCCCGTAGAGAAAGCCGTGACGCTGCGCTGCGAGCGCCACGAAGCGCTCGAAACCGGCCTTGCGGATCTGGACATCGCGCGACGCGACCGCGAGGACACGGCCGCGGCTGATCAGATAGGTTTCGGCCCGATAGGTCCCGACCGGAACGCGCGCGGGCACCGGAATGCGCGCGCGGTACAGCACACCCTCGGTGATTTCGACCGCCGCAGGATTTTCGACGAAGAGTCCCGCGCGGCGATAGAGGTCGATCAGCCCCGTCTCGAACCGCTCGAGCTTTTTCGCCTCCGAAAAGCCCGACGGCGACATCGAGAGATTGGCGAGGCCAAGCTCGAAGATCGCCGCGGTGCGTTCGTCGACCAGCTTGTCGATCGGGCGCGACGAGCCGATCGCGTAGAAACCGGGCGAGGTCCGCAGCCGGATGCTGCTCGCATTGACCCAGATCCCCGCAACGCGCCGCTTTTCGCGCAGCACGATCGGCCGCACCGGTCCCTTCAGCACGACGACGATATCCGCACGCTGGTCGGGCAGCCGCTGCCCGGGATAGAGGATCGCGCCGAACAGCAGCAGTTCCTCGCCGGTGAAACTGTACTGGATGTCGATCGCGCGGCTCGACACGTCGGGCACGAGCCGCGGATCGGCCGCCTGCGCCGCGCCGGCCGGGACCAGCAGCATCGCGAGCCACAGCATCAAGGCGCGGCCCCGCATCATTGCACCGTGTAGATTTCTTCGGGCCGGATGAAGAGATCGACCCCCATGCGCAGCGCAACGAGCAACACGATCGCGGCGAGCGCCATCCGCAGATATTCGGGCTTCACCTTTTGCGCGAAGCGCGCGCCGACCTGTGCGCCGGTGACGCTGCCGAGCAGCAGCAGGCCGGCGAGCACGATATCGACCGCGCCGGTCGTCATCGCATGGACCATCGTCGTCGCGATGGTCACGAACAATATCTGGTACAGCGAAGTGCCGACGACGACCTGCGTTCCCATGCCGAGCAGATAGAGCATCGCAGGAACCATGATGAAGCCGCCGCCGACGCCGAGCAGCATCGTCAGCACGCCCCCCACGAAACCGAGCAGCAGCGGCGCGAGCGGCGAGATGTAGAGGCCCGAGCGATAGAAGCGCCAGCGCATCGGCAGATTGGCGACCATCGGGTGATGGCGCCGCTTGCGCGCCGGGGCGGGCAGCCCCGCCCGCGCGGCGCGCCAGGTTCCCCACGCCTCGCGCCCCATGAAAGTCCCGACGGTGCCGAGCAGCACGACGTAGAGGATGTTGATCGCCGTATCGATCTGGCCCCACGCGGTCAGCAGCTCGAACAGCCCGGCGCCGACCAGCGAACCGACAAGGCCACCCGCCACGAGCACGCCGCCCATGCGCAGATCGACCCCGCCGCGTTCGAGGTGCGCCAGAACGCCCGACACGCTGGCGCCGGTCACCTGCGTCGCGGCCGAGGCAGCCGCCACCGTCGGCGGAATCCCGTAGAAGATGAGCAGCGGCGTGGTCAGGAACCCCCCGCCAACGCCGAACATCCCCGACAGGAAACCCACCCCGCCGCCAAGCAGGATGATCACCAGCGCGTTGACCGACAGATTGGCGACTGGAAGGTAGAGATCCATGGGCCCCGTTTTGCTCGCCGACGCGCGAAACTGCGCCGAGTCCCGCGACCCTAGAGCATTTTTCCGGGGCGGGGAATCGGCTGCCGCGGCTATTTTTTCGGGCGCTCAGAAGTCGGCGGCGAGGGTCAGCGCAAGGCCGCTTTCGGGGCGCGCGTCGCCCGCAATGCGCTGGCGCCAGTCGAGCGCGATACGGCTGCCTTCCCCCACCTTCGGAAGGCGCATGGTAAGCCGCGGCCCGACGTCGACGCGCGACGCGCCGGGCTGCACGGCACCCGCCGCCAATGCCCCGAGACTCGGCGATGTTTCGCCCGAACCGAGACGGCGGTCGACGACGACCGCGCCGTCGGCAAAACCGTCGCGCCGCCGCGCGCCGACGATGCCGGCCTGCGCATAGGCGTCGAGCCGGAATCCCGCCGGCAAGGCGACATCCGAAACCCCGCCGCTGGCCATCACGGCAAGCGCCGTGCGCCCTTCGCGTCCCGCGGCGACGCGCTGCTCGACCGCAACGTCGACCGGCA
The DNA here is from genome assembly GCA_017745175.1 of Sphingopyxis sp. Taxonomy (GTDB): domain Bacteria; phylum Pseudomonadota; class Alphaproteobacteria; order Sphingomonadales; family Sphingomonadaceae; genus Sphingopyxis. The sequence continues at coordinate 19,234 of JAGHZY010000020.1, forward strand.
GGTGCGCGAGCGGCGCGACCGCGAGGCCGAGGGCGATCTCGCGCTGCGCCGGGCGCTGCACCGCGACCGTCGCCCGGCCATAGGCGCGCACGCGGCCGGCCTCGCCGAAGCCATAGGCAAGACGAAGCCCCGCCTGGCTGCCGCCGAGCTGGCTCGCCGCACCGATTGCGCCGGGTGTATCGCCCGACCCGTCGCGCAGATAGAGCCATCCGCCGAGCGACCAGCCCGAAAGCTGCCGCCGGATCCAGAAAGGCTCGCCCCGCCCCGGATCGGCCGCCGCCTCGGCGGACAGCGGCATCCAGTTTGCCCGGCGCTCCGGAAGCGCCGCCGCCGTGCGCGCAGCCGGCTGGAGGAAACGGGCCATCAATGCGAAGCGGATGTCGTGACGATCGGCAGCGCCATGATCCGCCAACCGGTTCGACGCGTTGTCGCCGGCAATCAGCGCTGGCGATGACGTCAGGCGCGGAAGCTCCGGCGCCTTCGCTATGGCCGACCGCACGGGTCGGGGTCGATCGGGAACCGGCGGCCCCCTCTCCGCGCGGCTTGCGACCGAAAAGGGCGAAGGCGGCGCCCACGGCATCAGTTCGCCTTCGGGAGGACCCGAAAGGGCCGTATCCCAGGTTGCCACCATCCGGATTGCAACCCATGCCGCAAGACAAATCAGCAGGAAACGAAACGCTCTTGCATCCCGGCTCCCCTCCGTGGCGGATAGCGAAGATATCATGAAAGCGTCGCCGGTGATCGCATCAGTTCGAGCGCCGGGTTGCTATCGAAATGGTCGGTCTTTTCCCAAACCACCTGTCCCGAACGAAGCATGCGCCAATAAAGCACTACCGCTCGCCGCGCGGCCAGTATCGCGATGATATTGGCGACAAATGCTCGCGGCAACGCCAGGAGCGATTGGCGCAATCCATACCAGCGAGCCGAGAAAAAGCCGCGCATACCCAGTCGCCACAACAGGAGCACCGCATTGACGGCAAATAATGTCTCCATGGCGCCGTCCGGCGGCGAGGGCTTCCAGCCCGCCAGCCTTTGCCCGGCCCAACCGGCTGCCGTGACAATCAGTGCCGCATAGGCAGCCAGAAGAACGAGCGCGGCCAACGGCGCGCGACGATCGCGCCACAGCATCCACCTTGCGAGCCAGATATCGCGGCCCGACCGCCCGGCCCGGGCATGTCTCGACCCGATCCAGCCGAGTGTGTCCCAGCCAGCCAGCGCGATGCCCGCAATCCAGCGCGATTTCTGCCTTACCGCCGTCTCGACCGAGGTCGGGAATGCGCCGCGCGAGGCGATGCGGTCCCCGGCCCTCCCCAAAACATCGACAAATCGCCCGCGAAGACCATAGGCGCCGATCAGCATCCCGAGTTCATAATCTTCGGTGAGACTGTCGGCACGAAAAGGTTGTCCGCCGCGATCGACGGCAAGGAGCGCCATGCTATGCCGGCTGAGCGCACAGCCTACGCCGGCCGAAGGAACCGGCATGCCCAGTCGCGAACGCAGCACGACCTCCTTGCCATGCGCCTCCGCAAATTCATCGCAATAATGACCGCCGATCCATGTCGACCGGCTATCCAGAAGCGGCACAACCGGTATTTGCACCATGGCAGCCCCCGGCAGCTCGCGCCGATAGAGCGCAAGTTCCTCGGGGTGCACATGATCCTCGGCATCGTGAAGAACGATGCCGAGATAGCGAAATCCTTCGGCGCGCTCATCCTCCTCCAGCGCGGCCCACAAGCCGTTGAGATTGTCTCCCTTGGTCGTCGGACCATCTTGTACGCCGATCACCAGACGAAGACGCGGATCCCGCGCGATCAACGGCGATATGGCGAGAATCGTTTCGGCGTCGTTGGGATAACAGCCGATATAGATCCGGAAATTCTCGCCCTCCCATGCCGACAGCGCGCGCGCCAGCGTCGCGGGGAGGACCGCCGCCTCCTTCCAGGCCGGCAGGAATATCGCGAGTTTTCCGATGAGCGGCGGAGCCCCGGTCCGGTCGGCCGGCGCCTTGCGATCACGGCTCATGAGCCAGAGCAGGTCGAACAACAGGTCGTCGAGCCCGAACAGCAGGATTCCGACCGATGCGAAAAGCATCAGTTCGTGGCCGGTTCCGAGCACCAGCCATTCCAGCCATGCGGTCGACAGCTCCAATGTGCTAGCCCCGCCCCCGTCGATGACCTAATGCCATCGATACAAATAGTGCTAGTGAACATCCCGGATTTGTAAAGACGACCGCCGGCCGCCGGTTAACCGTCAAATTCGCTGACAAACCAAGGAAGTAGCTTACCGATGACGCGCAGTTTTCCGTCCCGTTCAGCCTTGCGCGATTTCCTCGAAAGCGAAAGCGCGGGCGGAATGCTGCTTATTTTCGCAGCCATTTTGGCGATGATTGTCGCCAATTCGCCGCTGGCGACGCTCTATCACGACGCAATACATGCGGTGAGCGGGCCGGTACTGACCGAAAAGCTGGGTCCGATGACGGTCCATCTCTGGATCAACGACGGGTTGATGGCCATATTCTTCCTGCTCGTCGGACTCGAGATCAAGCGCGAGTTCGTCGACGGGCGGCTCGCGAGCTGGGACCGGCGGCGATTGCCGTTCATCGCGGCGGCCGCAGGAATGGCGGTGCCCGCGGCGATCTATATGGCCTTTGCCGGAAGCGAACCCGGGCTCGCACAGGGGTGGGCGATCCCCGCCGCGACCGACATCGCCTTCGCGATGGGCGTGCTCGCGTTGCTCGGCCGACGCGCCCCCACCTCGCTCAAGCTGTTCCTCGTCACCGTCGCGATCGTCGACGATATGGGCGCGGTCGCGATCATCGCGCTTTTCTATACCGCGAAGATCAATCTCGTCGCGCTCGGCGCGGCGGCGGCGATCCTCGCGGCGATGCTCGCGATGAACCGTTCGGGCGTGAAGAGCCTGCCGCTCTATCTGACGATGTTCGCGCTGCTCTGGTACGCGATGCTGCTCTCGGGCGTCCACGCGACGATCGCCGGGGTGCTCGCGGCGATGGCGATCCCGTTCGAGCGCACGCCGGGCGCGCCCGACAGCCGGACGTCGCCGCTGCACCGGCTCGAGCATGGCCTCCATCCGTGGGTCGCCTTTGCGATCGTGCCGCTGTTCGGCTTCGCCAATGCCGGGGTCGATGTCCGCGGGCTCGGCGTCGACCAGATTTTCGCGCCGCTCCCGCTCGGGATCGCGGCGGGCCTGTTTCTCGGCAAGCAGATCGGCATTTTCGGCAGCGTCTGGCTGTCGGTCAAACTCGGGATCGCGGGCAAGCTGCGCGGCGCGACCTGGCTGCAAGTCTATGGTGTCGCGATGCTGTGCGGCATCGGCTTCACGATGAGCCTGTTCATCGGCGGGCTCGCCTTTCCCGGCGAAGCGTTGCTGGTGGAGGAAGCGAAGATCGGCATTCTGACGGGATCGCTCGTGGCGGCGCTCGCCGGTTTCGCCGTGCTGCGCTTCGCTCCGCTGCACCCCCGGCACGACGCGATCGAAAATGAGTCCGATGCCGAAATCGCCGCCGACGGCGATGTGCGTGACACCTCCGAAGGACATGGCTAGGCAGCGACACATGAACAGGGTGATTTCGCTGTCGCTTGTCGCGGCCGCCCTCGCGGGCTGCGCCACCGGTCCCGGGGAACCCGCGGCCCGACCCGGCGTCGCAACGCTCGACGTGCGCCGCACGGCCGCATCGGCGAAAGCGCTCGACGAAATTGCCGCCGCTTATGTGCGGCTCAGCCTCGAGATCGGAACGCACGAGCCCGGCTATATCGACGCCTATTACGGTCCACCCGAGCTGCAGAAGGCGGCCGAAGCCACGCCGCGCGACAAACAGACGCTCCTCGCGGCGACGCGCGCGCTGATGGCAGAGGTCGATCTCGCGGCGCGGCGCATCTCCGACCCGCTGGCCAAACGCCGTGCCGCTTTCCTCCGCGCGCAACTCCGCGCCGCCGAGACGCGCCTGCTGATGATGCAGGGCACGCGCTTCACCTTCGCCGACGAGGCCGAGCGGCTGTTCGGGGTGCGCCCGCGCTTGCAGCCGCTCGCAAGCTACGATCCCGAACTTGCAAAGATCGAGGCACTCGTTCCGGGCGAGGGTCCGCTCGCCGACCGCGTCGAGGCCTGGCTCGACGCCTTCACCATCCCGAAGGAGCGGCTGCAAAAGACCTTCGACGCCGCGATCGCGCGCTGCCGCGGGCGCAGCATGGCGCATATCGCGATGCCCGGGAACGAAAGCTTCCGCCTCGAATTCGTCACCGGCAAGAGCTGGAGCGGCTATAATTATTACCAGGGCAGCTATCACAGCCTGATCGAGGTCAACACCGACCTGCCGATCCGCCTGTCGCGCGCACTCGATCTCGGCTGCCACGAGGGCTATCCGGGGCACCACCTGCTCAACATGAAGCTCGAGGAAAAGCTGGTGAAGGAGCGCGGCTGGACCGAATTCGGCGTCTATCCGCTCTACAGCCCGCAGAGCCTGATCGCCGAGGGCAGCGCCAATTACGGCATCGACCTCGCTTTCCCCGAAAGCAGCAAGGCCGATACCGAACGCGATGTGCTGATGCCGATTGCCGAGATCGCGGTGCCCTCGGACGATCGCTACTGGCAGCTCCTCGCGGCGATCAAGCGCGCGTCGGGCGCGCGGCTGACGATCGCGCAGCAATATCTCGATGGCGAAATCGACCGGCCGACCGCGGTCGCGCTCACCCAGAAATATATGCTCGTCTCGCCAAAGCGCGCCGAACAGTCGGTGAGTTTCACCGACCAGTATCGCAGCTATGTGATCAACTACGGCCTCGGCGAGACGATGGTGCGCGCCTTTGTCGAGCGCGGCAAACCCTCGCGCGACGAAATGTGGCGGCGCATGGCAAAGATCGTCAGCGAGCCAACCTTGCCTTCGGATTTGCTGGTGCGGTGACGCGCGAGGCGGCGGATTACTCCGCCGCCATCGCCATTTCGACGCGCTGCGGACCGCGGATCACGCCACCCGGCGTGGGACCCTGCATGGCGCCGTCGCGGAAGGTCACCACGCCCGACTTCACCGTCGCGACATAGCCGTCGGCCTTTTGCAGAAGGCGCTTGCCGCCCGCAGGCAAGTCGAAGGCGAGCCACGGCTTGCCGAGCTTGATCGCATCCATGTCGATGACGTTGAGATCGGCGAGATAGCCCGGTGCAAGCACGCCGCGATCTTCGAGACCATAGAGCAAGGCGGTGTCGCGGCACTGGCGCTTCACCGCATGTTCGAGCGCGATGCGATGGCCCTTGCGGTCGCGTACCCAGTGTTGGAGCATGAAGGTCGGCGAGGCGGCGTCACAGATCGTCCCGCAATGCGCGCCACCGTCGGACAGGCTGTTCACCGTGTCGTCCGACGCCTGCAGATCCTCGAGGAAATTCAGGTTGCCGTCGCGGTAGTTCAAAATCGGGAAATAGATGAAGCCCTTGCCATCGTCCTTCATCAGCAGGTCATAGGCATATTCGGCCGGCGAGACGCCCGCGGCGACCGCACGCGCCATGATGCTCTCGTCCATTTTCGGCTCGTAGTTAAAGTCGGGGTCCATTTCGAACTGCACCGGCCAGCCCAGGGCGACGACCTTGAGAAAGTCGAGAATGTCGCTTTCGGGCCAGATATTGTCCTCTTCGATCATCCGCGCCTTGAACGCGGGATCTTTGAGCTTCGCGAGCTGCTGCTCCCACGGCAGGTCGATGATCTCGTTCCACGCGGGTTTGAAGCGGAACGGATGCACGGTGCCCTGCCACGCCATGATGATGCCGTTGCCGCGGAGTGCGATCTGCGCGACGATGTTCGCGCCCGTGGCGTTCTGCTTGCGCATTTCGGTGATCTGTTCCTCAAGCGGCAGTTCCTTGGCGATCGACTGGAGCGCGGCGAAGGTCACCGGCAGCCCGGTTTCGCGGCTGAGATCGCCCATCCACTGGAACTCGTTCCACTCGCGCTTCATGTCGCTCGCCATCTCGAACACGCCATAGCCCACGCGCCCCATCGCGCGGCCGATCGCGATCAGCTCCTCGGCGGTCGCGGTCGTGCCCGGAACGAGTTCACCGTCGACCGACTTGTGGAGCACGGTGCGACTGGTCGAGAAGCCGAGCGCACCCGCGCGCACGCCTTCCTCGACGATGCGCGACATTTCGGCGATGTCTTCATCGGTGGGGATTGCACCGGGCTTTTCGCGGTCGCCGAGCACATAGGCGCGAACCGCGCCGTGCGGGACATGGCACGCGACATCGACGGTGCGCGGCAGCTTTTCGAGCGCGTCCATATATTCGGGGAAGGTTTCCCAGTCCCACGACATGCCTTCGGCGAGCGCGGTGCCGGGGATGTCCTCGACGCCTTCCATCAGCGAAATCAGCCATTCGTGGCGGTCGGGCCGGGCGGGAGCGAAGCCGACGCCGCAATTGCCCATGACAACGGTGGTAACGCCGTGCCAGCTCGACGGTGCCATTTCGGCATCCCACGTCGCCTGCCCGTCATAATGGGTGTGGACGTCGACAAAGCCCGGGGTGACGATCTTGCCGCTCGCGTCGATTTCTTCACGCGCCGCGCCCAGATTCTCGCCCACCGCGACGATCCGGTCACCGTCGACCGCGACATCCGCCACGAAGGGCTGACCGCCCGAACCATCGACGACGGTGCCGCCGCGAATCACCAGATCATGCATCCCGACTCTCCCGATTTTAGTTTCAGGGAAAAACCTATCATCAAAATCGCACGATGCAAATCGGCGCGCCGCACGCGCAGGAAAGCGCTATGGTGGCGGGACATGATGATGGGAGTCGATGCCATGATACGCCCGCTTGCCCTTGCCCTGATGCTCGCCGTTTCGGCGAACCCGCTTGCCGCGAAAGAAAGCGCCGTCAGTTACGGGGCCGCACTCGCCGACCCCGCACGCCCTGCCGCCGACCGCGAACGCGACGCCGCGCGCAAGCCTGCCGAACTGCTCGCCTTCGCGCAGATCGCGCGCGGCGAGAAGGTCGGCGACTATGTCATGGGCGGCGGTTATGTCACCCGCCTGCTCGCCGCCGCGGTCGGTCCCTCGGGCAAGGTCTATGGTTTCCAGCCCGCCGAATTCATCGCTTTCAAGAAACAATATGGTGACGACCAGGCCGCGATCGACGCCGCCTATGCCAATGTCGATGCCGTGGCAGGGCCGTTCGCCGCGCCGGCCTTTCCCGAGCCGCTCGACACGATCATCACCGTACAGAATTTCCACGACCTGTATCTCAAGCCCTTTCCCGCCGGAACGGGCGACAAGGCGAGCGCGGCGCTGTTCGCCGCCCTCAAGCCCGGCGGCACGCTTGTCGTCGTCGACCACAGCGCCGCGAAGGGCAGCGGCACGACGCTGTCCGACAGCCTGCACCGGATCGACAGGGATGCCGTCGTTGCAACGCTCACCAAGGCGGGTTTCAGGCTCGAGGCCGAAAGCGACCTCTATCGCCGCCCCGCCGATCCGCGTAATGCCAATGTCTTCGACAAGGAAATCCGCGGCAAGACCGACCAGTTCGCGCTGCGCTTTCGCAAACCGGGATAAGAGATGACCAGCGGCGATGAAGATTATGTCTATGACGAGGCAAGCGGCGAGTGGCTGTCCGCGAGCGAGGCGCGCGACCGCGCGGCCGCGGCCGCGGCGGGCCCCGAAGTGCGCGATGCGGTCGGCAATCTGCTCGCCGATGGCGACTCGGTCGTGCTGGTCAAGGATCTGACCGTCAAGGGGGCGGGGCAGACGCTGAAGGTCGGCACGGTCATCAGGTCGATCCGTCTCACCGGCGACGATCAGGAAATCGACTGCCGGTTCGACGGCATCAAAGGCCTCGTGCTGCGCGCCGAATTCGTCCGCAAGCGTTAGCGGAGCACTGCCTTGCATTATTTCTATCTCGGCATCGCGATCGTCGCCGAAGTGGTCGCGACATCCTTCCTGAAACAATCGGACGGCTTCCGGAACCTCGGCCCGTCGCTGATCATGGCGGCGGGCTATGTCGTCGCCTTCTATTTCCTGTCGCTGGCGCTCCGCGATATTCCGACCGGGGTCGCCTATGCGATCTGGTCGGGGGTCGGCATCGTGCTGATCGCCACCGTCGCGTGGGTCTTTCAGGGCCAGCGTCTCGATGCGCCCGCGATTGCCGGCATGACGCTGATCGTCGCGGGAGTGGCGATCATGAATATCTGGTCGAAGACGGCCGCGCATTGACGGACGGCCGATGAGACCATCAGGAAAGCGGAAAGAGTGCCACAACGAGCGGCAAAGCGGGATGCACGAACCGTCGCTCAGATTTGAAAAACGACCGAGTTCAGCCAATAGGAAGCGACCGGTTTTCCTTCGGCATCAAGCGCCGGTTCGAATTTGGCATTGCGCATGATCGCCTTGCACACCGCATCGTCGAACGCCTTGGGGCGGGTCGATTGCTGGATATGGCACGCCGTTGCCTTCCCCTCGACGTCGACATTCAACCGGAAGTGCACGATGGCGCGCTTCCCCAGCCGCAGCATCTCGGACGGATAATCGCTTGATTTCATCCAGTTGGCAGGATTGCTCGTCGGCCTGACCCGCCGTGACAGGGATGCATGCCTGGCGACGTCGATCCCCCAATGATCGAGCAGTTCGTCGGTGCATTTCTCGAGCGCCGCCAGCGGCGCGCCCAGCGATCCGGTTTCGAGGATGAACGGCTGGCCAGCCGATCGCTTCACTTCGATATAGGTGACCGCAGCTTCGCGTTCAGGGGTGATTTCCGGCCACTCGAAGTCATATTTCTTCGCTTTGACCGCCGCTTCATAGGCTTTCAGCACGTCGGGCGGATAAGGCACGATGCGGACGCCTTCCCGAAAGATCAGCGTCGGCGTCTTGTCGGCAAGCGAACCGGGATAGAATGGAACTTCCTGTTCGGTTTCGGCCGGCCCGAATATGACCCTCACGACGCCTTCGTCCAGACGGGTATAGGCGGGCTTGCCAACGAAACTCAGCCGCAGGTCACCGCCCGGCTGATAGCGGTCGGCGATCAACACGATCTTCTCGTCGCCCGCGCCAAAGCTGCGCCCCATGCGGCAGCTGTCGTCGGCATAATGGATATTCCATTTGGAGCTGGGCTTGAGCCGTAACGGCTCTTTGGCTGCAACCGTGCCGGGCAGCGCCAGCGCCGCCAGCAAAACGAAGATCGACAGATCGCGCCCCGAGCTCCCCATTCGCACGATCTTGCCGACATGCGGCCCGAACGCAAGTCCTTCAAAAGAAAGAGGCCGGTTCGCACCGGCCCCTTTCCCTTCAGTCGCGCAGGCGCACAAGGTCGTTGAGCAGCCCGCCGGTGCCGTTCAGCACCGTCAGCCGCTCGACCTTGCCCGCGACGCTTTCGAGCGCCTCGAGTTCCTTCAGGCGAAGCATGACCGGGTTTTCGGCCATGACCTTCGCCGTGTTGAGCAGCGAGCGCGTGGCGTTCGTTTCCTCACGCCGGCGGATGACGTTCGCCTCCGCCTCCTTCTGCACCGCGACGACCTGGTTCAGGATCTCGCGCATCTCGCCCGGCAGGATCACATCCTTGAGCGCGATGTCCGAGACCTCGACCCCGATCGCCGCCATGTCGGCGCGGACCTTGTCCGCCGCCTCGGCATCGACCGTCACCTTGTTTTCAAGGATCTGGTCGAGCGTCAGCGCGCCGAGCGTCTTGCGGAAGGCCAGCTGCAGCGCCCGGTAGAGCGCATCGGCGAAGTCCTTCACGCTCGTCACCGCGAGCAGCGGATCGGCAACGCGGTATTCCGCGCTGATGTTGATCCGCAGCGTCACCTTGTCGCGGGTCAGCATTTCCTGCCCCGTGACATCAAGCGACTGGCGGGTCAGGTCGACCAGCTTCGCGCCGATCTTCCGCCCCGGGTTCCAGTAGCCGGTAACGCCCGCATCGAGCCGATCGGCCAGCCGCCCGTCGATGCTGACGAGCGCGGTCTTGCCCTCGTCGACCTCGACGCGCGCGACGAGCTGCGTCTTCCCGGCCTTCTGCAGCCGCTGGAGCAGCTTCGCCTCGACCCGCGGGCTGTCCGCGATGTCGACGGTCGTCGCCTTCCACGGCCCCGCGTCGGTCCACAGGATCAGCTTGTCGTCCGGACCGAGAACGGTGTTGATGATTCCATCGCGTTCGATGACAGCAATCTCGTTCTCGGCCGTGCGAACCACCGTCAGATGCGTCGCCGCATCGACCGGCAGCTTCTCGAGCACCGCCTGCTCATAGGCCGACTTGAACAGCATCTGGCCGAGCGACTGGCGCTCGATACGCAGCGAGCCGTCACGGTTCGTCAGCACATGTTCGCCGGCACCCAGGATGCCGCGGACCTCGCCCTTGTAGAGCCAGACCGCGCGTTCGGTTTCGTCGATGAGCACGCGCTTGCGGCCCATCAGTCTATCGATCAGTTGCTTCATCATCTCATTTACCATTCTCAATCCGCGTCACGTCACGCCGATTTCCTTTCCTGTTTGCGTTGCACTTCACATTCCCCGCAGCCCAAAGGGTCCGGGGACCGGCGGCATGGCGAAAGACGGACGAGGCGCGAGCGGGCGTTGCGGCCCCGGGGCGGGGGCACACCGTTCGAAAACAGCGCGTCCCGACCCCGACGCAGCGCGGCCATCACCGCCTGTCGGATCTTTCGGCATGACGTCCGGGCAAGGCCATCGTTGCCTACCGCCCGAAAGCGACCGACAGCCGACGACATTGCCCTTTCGCAAGCCGATCCCCGAGCCCCAAGTTAAGGAACCAGAACCTAAATCTGGCGGTCGTTTCAGGACCGTTGTGGAGGGGGAATCGAACCCCCGACACCTAGATTACAAGTCTAGTGCTCTACCCGCTGAGCTATCCAGTGGTGCACCTAACGGGAATCGAACCCGCGACCTCCGGCTTTTCGGGCCGGCGCTCTGACCACTGAGCTATAGACGCCATGGTACCTGGCCAAACGTGGCGGCGTCCGTACAGCGAACCGGCAGCGCCGGTCGTTGCGGGCGGGCTTCGCGAAACCCCGATCCGTTGACATCCGCCCCGCCGACTGGCCGGGGACGGTGCCGTTAGACGCGGCCCAAATATCGCGCAAGAAGAAATATTGCATATAAAGAAGAATTTATATCGGTTTCGACTAAAGCGTGCCCCACGACCGATAATCTTCGACATGGGCATTGGGCCGGCGAAAGCTTGTAAAACTCATGCTCGCCGACAGGGCGAGCGCCTCGACCTGATGCCACCATCCGACGGGCAGGAATATCGCCTCGCCGGGCGCGATGACTGTTTCTAGCACCGGCGGTAAAGCCGAATCGCCATGGCCGGCGGGCAGCGCTTCATTGCCCCAGTCGGAAAAGCAGTGGCGGCTGTTGCGCATCCGCGCGAACGCCCACGGCGGCGCCATCCGCACGCGCTTGCGGCCCACGACCTGCACGAGCAGATTGTTGGTGAGGTCGTGGTGCCACGGGGTCAGCGTGCCTCTCGGCCCGAGCCAGAAGAAACCGTCGCGCGACCGTGTCTCGTCGAGCAGCGCGATCGGGGCCATATCGTCCCACAGGACGCCAAGCGCCGCAGCGTTGGTGCTGCTGTTGTAGGCGGTGAGATAGATATCGTTGCTCGCCTCGTCCTTGCGGAGCCAGTCGACGAGTTCGGCGAAGCGCACGAGGCGGCGGTGGTCGTCCTTCGCCAGTTCGTAATCGGGGTCGCGCTCGCGCTCGACCTGCGCCTCGACCACGGCATCGCCCGCGATCGCCGCAAAATGGTCGAGCGACCAGCGCGCCAGCGCGGGCCAGTGATCGATCAGCCCGGTGAGCTTCGCGGGCCGGTTCGCCTCATAATGGTGGCGGTAGAAATGACCGGGATCGGGCGCGGCCAGCGTGTCGAGCGCGAAGCCACCTTCGGCCTCGCGCGCCAGCCGCTCCTGATTGGCGAGCAGCCAGCCCTGCTTTGCCATGCGCGCCGCCTGCCGCCGCAGCATCGCCGCCATCGGATCCTTGCCGAGCCGGTCGACTTCATATTTCGCGGCTGCGGCCGACACACCCGCCGCGACGAGGCGCGCATGCAAAGCGACATCGTCGTCACCGGCGGCCAGTCCTTCGGCAAGCAGGGCGCGTTTATCGGTCTGCGCCATCGAAAATCTCCTTGAAGCCGCTCAAAGGGCATCGCGATGACAAAAAGATGACAGCCTTGGTCGCGCACTGGCCGCCTATAGTCCAGCTCATAGGTGGCGGCACGGAAACGCGTCCGGACCCAACCGCCCCCGGCCCCGCCCCCTATTCGGCGGCGGGCGCTTCGACGGCGGTCAGGCTGCCGTTCAGGACCAGCCATTGCGGATGGCCTGCCTGCACCGACGCCATGATCCGGTCGATCGCCGCGGCGACCCGTTCGCCCTCGGCCTCGCGGTCGCGCTGGACGACGACGCGGCGCGCCTGTGCGTCGATCAGCACCCGCTCGCGCGGCAGCAATTCGCCGACGGTCAGGCCGGACAGGATCGCGCGGCTGTCCTCCTCGCGCTGCTCGAGCGCGGCGAGGCGGCGGCCCAGCTGTTCCTCGACCTGCACCGCGGCGTTGGTCTGTTGCCGGAGCTGGACGATATTGACGCGCACGTCGCGGTCGAGCTCGGCGCCGATCTTCTCCGCGAGCTGCTTGTCGAGCTGGCCTGCGTAGCGATCGACGAGCACCACGCCATCGACCGCGACCGCGTCGCGCTCCATCCGCACATTGAGGCTGTCGACGCGATCGCTTTCGCCGAGCAGCGCGCGAAGTTCGGTCTGCACGACCGAGCGCGCGCGAACCTCGCCCGCAAGGCTGTTGAGCGTCAGCGCGAGCGGAATCGAGAGAATGCCGAGCGTTGCGACGATCCCGGCGACCTGCATCGCCGTATGCTGCGGGGTGAGCGAAGGGCCGAAATGATTGAGCCGCGCGACGACCGTCGCGGCAAAGGCGATCGCGAGCGTGTTGGTCAGGAACAGCAGCGCTGCGCCCATGGCAAAGTCGAAGCGCCCGGTGACGAGCCCGAATCCGACGGTCGATAGCGGCGGCACCAGAGCGGTCGCGATCGCGACGCCGACCATCACGCCCGACAGCTTGCGCATGATCGCATAGACGCCGGCGATCCCGCCGACCACCGCGACGCCGAGATCGAGCAGGGTCGGCTGCGTCCGCGCGCGAAGTTCGGGCGTGACGTCCTTGATCGGCGACAGCCAGATGATCAGCATCGCGACGAGGATCGCGACCGCCATCCCGGCGGCGAGCGTCACGAGCGAACGGCGGATCAGGTTGGTTTCGAGCGTGGCGAGCCCGAAGCCGACACCCATGATCGGGCCCATCAGCGGCGACACGAGCATCGCGCCGATCACAACCGCGGTCGAACTTTGCAGCAGGCCAAGCGTCGCGATCATCGCCGCAAGGATGATGAGCAGGAGGAATTTGCGATCCAGCCGCGCGTCGCGCGCGACGCTCGCCAGAATCAACGAGCGGTCGAGGGCGTCGTCGCCCCCGACCGCGTCGTGATGTTCGTCGTTCCGGGTCGCCCGCCGGCCGCCCGCGCTGAACGGGGCATCGCCGAGGCCGGGCACTCCGGGATGATCGCCGGTCACGGCAATCAGATCTTGGCCGTCAGATCCGGAACGGCATTGAACAGATCGGCGACGAGGCCGAAGTCGGCGATCTGGAAGATCGGCGCGTCCTCGTCCTTGTTGATCGCGACGATCGTCTTCGAATCCTTCATGCCGGCGAGATGCTGGATCGCACCCGAAATGCCGATCGCGAAGTAAACCTCCGGCGCGACGATCTTGCCGGTCTGGCCGACCTGATAGTCGTTGGGGACATAGCCCGCATCGACCGCAGCGCGGCTGGCGCCGAGCGCGGCGCCGAGCTTGTCGGCGAGCGGAACGATGACTTCCTGATATTTCTCGCTCGAACCGAGCGCTCGGCCGCCCGACACGATGATCTTGGCCGAAGTGAGCTCGGGACGATCCTGCTTGGCAATTTCGGCACCGACGAAGCTCGAGATGCCGGCGTCGCCGCCAGCCGAGACAGCTTCGACCGTGCCCGAACCACCCGAGGTGGCGGCCTTTTCAAAGGCGGTGCCGCGGACGGTGAGGACCAGCTTCGCGTCCGACGATTCGACGGTCGCAATCGCGTTGCCGGCATAGATCGGGCGGGTGAAGGTCTTCGGACCCTCGACCGACAGGATTTCCGAAATCTGCATCACGTCGAGCAGCGCGGCGACGCGCGGCGCGATATTCTTGCCGGTTGTGGTGGCGGGCGCGACGAAGGCGTCGTGGCTCGTCATCAGTTCCGCAACCAGCGGCGCGATATTTTCGGGCAGGTTGTGACCGAAAGCGGCGTTGTCGGCGACGTGGACCTTGCCGACGCCGGCGATCTGCGCGGCGGCTTTCGCGACGCCATCGACGCCGCTACCGGCGACGAGCAGATGGACTTCGCCGAGCTTCGACGCGGCAGTCACCGCGGCGAGCGTGGCATCCTTGACGGCGCTGCCGTCATGTTCGACCCAGACGAGCGTTTTCATGAGTGCACTCCCATCGCCTTCAGCTTGGCAACCAGTTCATCGACATCGGCGACCTTGACGCCGGCCGAGCGGACGGGCGGCTCCGAAACCTTGACGGTCTTGACGCGCGGCGCGGTGTCGACGCCGTAATCGGCGGGCGACTTGGTATCGAGCGGCTTCGACTTCGCCTTCATGATGTTCGGCAGCGAGGCATAGCGCGGCTCGTTCAGGCGCAGGTCGGTGGTGACGATCGCGGGAAGCTTCAGCTTTACCGTTTCGAGACCGCCGTCGACTTCGCGCGTCACGCTGACATGATCGCCCTCGACATTGACCGCGCTGGCGAAGGTGCCCTGCGCCCAGCCGGTGAGCGCGGCGAGCATCTGGCCGGTCTGGTTGTTGTCGCCGTCGATCGCCTGCTTGCCGAGGATCACGAGACCCGGCTGTTCAGCATCGGCAATCGCCTTGAAGATCTTGGCGAGCGCGAGCGGTTCGACTTCATCGTCGGTCTGGACGAGGATCGCGCGGTCGGCGCCCATCGCGAGCGCGGTGCGCAGCGTTTCCTGCGCCTTCGCCGGGCCGACGGAAACGGCGACGATCTCGGTCGCAACGCCCTTTTCCTTCAGGCGGATCGCTTCCTCGACGCCGATCTCGTCGAACGGATTCATCGACATTTTGACATTGGCGAGGTCGACGCCGGTGCCGTCGGCCTTCACCCGAGGCTTCACGTTATAATCGAGCACCCGCTTCACGGGGACGAGGATTTTCATGGGCTAAAAGCTCCTCTCAGCAAATTGTGCACTGCGCCATAATTGGCGTTTACGTAAACGTCAACCAGCAGTCCCGCACCCTCCCCTTTTCGGGGAGGGTGTCCGTTATCACGCCGCCTTGGCAACCTCGGCGACGATCTTCTTTGCCGCGTCGCCCAGATCGTTGGCCGCGACGATCGGCAGGCCCGAATTGGCGAGGATATCCTTGCCCTGCTGGACGTTCGTGCCTTCGAGGCGGACGACGAGCGGAACCGACAGATTCACTTCCTTCGCCGCGGCGACGATGCCCTCGGCGATGATGTCGCACTTCATGATGCCGCCGAAGATGTTGACGAGGATGCCCTCGACCGCGGGGTCCTTGAGGATGATCTTGAACGCCGCGGTGACCTTTTCCTTGCTCGCGCCGCCGCCGACGTCGAGGAAGTTCGCGGGGAAGGCGCCGTTGAGCTTGATGATGTCCATCGTCGCCATCGCGAGGCCGGCGCCGTTGACCATGCAGCCGATGTTGCCGTCGAGCTTGATGTAGGCGAGGTCATATTCCGACGCCTCGACCTCGGCCGGGTCTTCCTCGGTCAGGTCGCGCAGTTCGGCGATATCCTTGTGGCGGAACATCGCATTGCCGTCGAAGCCGAGCTTGGCATCGAGGACGAGCAGTTCGTCGCCGTTCGCGCCTTCGCAGACCGCGAGCGGGTTGATCTCGATCTGCTCGGCATCGGTCGCGAGGAAGGCGTTGTAGAGGCCGGCGAGAACCTTGGCCGCCTGCTTCGCCAGATCACCTTCGAGTTCGAGCGCGGCGGCGACGCTGCGGCCGTGGTGCGGCTGCAGGCCCGTCGCGGGATCGATCGTGATCGTGTGGATCTTGTCGGGCGTGTTGTGCGCGACGGTTTCGATGTCCATCCCGCCTTCAGTCGAGGCGACCACCGCGATGCGGCTCGACGCACGGTCGACGAGGAGCGCGAGATAATATTCCTTTTTGATATCCGCGCCGTCGGTGATGTAGAGACGGTTGACCTGCTTGCCATGCTCTCCGGTCTGGATCGTCACCAGCGTGTTGCCGAGCATGTCCTTCGCGTGCGCTTCGACCTCTTCGAGCGTCTTGGCGAGGCGGACGCCGCCCTTCGCGTCGGGGCCGAGCTCCTTGAACTTGCCCTTGCCGCGGCCCCCGGCGTGGATCTGCGATTTCACGACATAGAGCGGCCCGGGGAGCTGCTTCGCCGCGGCGACGGCTTCCTCGACGCTCATCGCGGCGATGCCCTTGGGCACGGCGACGCCAAATTTCGCGAGCAGTTCTTTCGCCTGATATTCGTGGATGTTCATGAGGTCTGCCGGGCCTTTCGACTCTGGAAGGGGAGAGGATCGGCGCCGCCTAAGCACAAGTCCGGCGGTATTTCTACCCCTGGCGGGCGGTTGACGTCGGCACGCACCCAAGGCTTTCGGTCAGCCGGTCCGTCTTCCGGATGACGCTCGGGGCAATCGCTGATAATCGCACCGGGCGCGCGGGAGAGGGAGAAAGCCGATCATGCGGATAAGAACGCTTTTTCTGACCTTGCTGGCCCTGGCGGGCCCGGGCGCCGCGACGGCACAGACCCGTCAGGCGCTCGACATTGCGGTCACCGATGCCCCCGATCTGGTCCGCATCGGCGATCACGACCAGCTCGTCTACGAACTCCACCTCACCAATTTTTCGGCGCGCCCGCTCCGACTCGACCGACTCGTCGTCGAGGCGGGAAAGGACCGCAAGCCGATCGCGACCTATGACGCCGACAGGCTCGCCGGCTGGATCGAACCCGTCGGCCCGAAGGACGAGGCCGGCGCCCGCATCATCGCGCCGGGTCGGCGGGCAGTTGTCTATATCAACGCACCCGTATCGGGTGACCCTGGCCCGATCTTGCATGCGCTGACCCTCGAGCGCACCAATGCCGACGGCAGCGCGGAGAGCTTCACCGTTTCGGGCGGGGCGGCCTCTCTATCGGCCGCAGCCTTGCCCCGGCTTGCTCCCCCGCTGCGCGGCGGCCCGTGGGTCGCGGTGTACGAGCCGGCCATGGAGCGCGGTCATCGCCGCGTCTTCTATGCGACCGAGGGAAGCGCGACCCTCCCCGGCCGCTTCGCGATCGACTTCATGAAGGTCGACACGGGCGGAAAACTGTCGTCGGGCGATCCTGATATCCCGGCGAACCATTACGGCTTCGGCGCCGAGGTGCTCGCGGTCGCCGACGGCACCATCGTCGGCGTCCGCGACGATGTTCCCGACCCGGCAAACGTCGGGGGCCGGACGAACCCCGGCATCGGCGACGCCAGCGGCAATTACGTCATGCTCGATATCGGCGGCGGGCGCATTGCGATCTACGAGCATCTCAGACAGGGGGCGCGGGTCAGGGCGGGCGACCGCGTCAGCGCCGGGCAGGTGGTCGGACACCTCGGCTTCACGGGACAGGCGAGCGCGCCGCACCTGCACTTTCATCTGGCCGACCGGGCGTCGATCCTTGGCGCGGAGGGCCAGCCCTATATCTTCGCGTCGCTCACCCGGCTCGGACAATATGACACGATCGACAGCTTTTCGCGGGGCGAAACATGGCCGCCCACCGACCGATCCGAAACGGTTCGCGACAGTTTCCTGCCGCCAAACCTCGTCGTCCGCTTTCCGGGCGACTGACGTCTAGCGCAACGCGCAGAGCGCCGCCGAACTCGTCGAGACGGTCAGGATTTCCGGATCCTTGAGCGCGCGAACCTTGTGGAAGAACTGGTCGAGCGTCAGGTCGGTGACGCGCTTGTCCTTGAGGCTGCCGAGCGCCGACAGGCGTCGCAGCTGAACCAGCGACAGCCGGTCGACCATGCGTTCGGCCATGCACGCCGACATCGCTTTCGAGAGACCCGCATTCTGGAGCCCCGTGCGCAGCCGCGTTTCGGGCGTGGCACAGCCGGCGAGCGCGAGCGACAGCACCAGCAGCGGCAAGGCGGCAAACTTCATGGGATTACCTTCCGTGGAACTCGGCGACCGCCGAGGAGACCGACTGCATCAGCGCCATGCGCGCGGGGATACCCGCGGTCGTGCTGCCCATCATCACGACGATCGCATAGCGGGTGCCGTCGGGCGCCGTCGCAATACCGATGTCGTTATATCCCGCGGTCATCCCGCCGAGATTCTGTCCGGTTCCGGTCTTGTGCATGAATTGCCAGCCGGGCGGCAGCCCGGCCTTCAGCCGCTTCGGCCCGCTCTTGGTCCGGCTCAGCACGCCCTGCAGATATTCGGTCGAGGCCGGCGACAGCAGGGTGCCGCGCGCCAGCCGCGTGAGCGCACCGGCGATCGCCGCGGGGCTCGCGCCGTCGACGGGGTTGGCGAGATAATTGTTCATCGCGGTCTGGCGCGCGGCGGGCGACAGCGCGTTGCGGGCGGTCTCGAAATTGCGGCCCACCGAATAGCTTTGCTGCCAGGTCAGCCCCGCAGTGCCGCTTTGCAGCAGCCGCTCGCCAGGACCGAAACGGATCGAGCCCAGATCCTTTTTCGCAATGAAGGCACGCACGGCATTCGGTCCGCCAACGGTGCGCAACAGGCTGTCGTTTGCGGTATTGTCGCTATGGGTGATCGCGGTCTCGATCAGGTCGCGCACGCTCATCGTCACCGATCCCTCGGCGCGGACGCGCGCCGCGAGCGGCTGGTGGAACAGGGTCAGGTCCTCGGGCCCGATCCGGACACGCTGGTCCATCGTCAGCCGCCCCTGGTCGACCGCGTCGAGCACGGACAGCGTGACCCACAGCTTCGATACGCTTTGCTGGGGGAATAATTCGTCGCCGCGCTGCGACAGGGCCCATTCGCCATCGATCCGCTGGACCGCGATGCCGGTCTTGCCCGGAAAAGCGCGCCAGAGGGCGTAAAGGCGGTCATTGAGTCCCGCGGGGGCGCGGCGGAAGCCGGGATCCACGGGCCCCGCGGGGCGCGGCATCGCCGAACGCACGGGCTGGCCGATCGGCACGGTCACCGACCCGGCCGGACCGCGCACCGCCGGCTGCTGCTGCGCGCGCGGTTGCGGCACGATCGCGGCGCTGCTGACACAACCCGCAAGCACCGCAGCGCTCATCGTCATCGCGAGGAGCGGCCTGCCGGACATTCTGGACTTCATTCAAACCCCGCACTTGCGACTTATATTTTGTCCCGACCCCATCGGACGCCTTCATCCGTCACGCAGCAGCGCGCGGCAGGCCAGCAGTTTGCGGTGAATGATTCTTCTGCCGCGACCAATGACGGAACCTTGCGCCCTTTCAGGGTGCGGGCGTGGCGCGGACCATATCGGGATAAAGCCGTTTCAGCGCGGCGAGCTTCGGCGCATCCCAGCGCAGGATATAGCCGTTCTTCGGATTGCGGCGCATGAAATCCTGATGTTCGGCCTCGGCCGGATAGAAGCGCTTGTACGCCTCGACCGGCACGACGATCGGCCTCGCGAAATATTTGCCGGCGGCGATCTGCGCAAGATAGGCGGTCGCGACCTGCCGCTGGGCGGCGTCGAGCGGGACGATCGCGGCGCGATATTGCAGGCCGCTGTCGGGGCCCTGGCGGTTCCTGAGCGTCGGGTCGGCGACCACCGAAAAGAGGATGCGAAGCAGGCTGCCATAGCTCACCTGCGAAGGATCATAGACGATGCGGACCGCCTCGGCATGGCCCGACTTGCCGTCGTGGGTAAACTCGTATCTGGCGGTCGCGGCGTTGCCGCCATGATAGCCCGATTCGACCGAAATCACGCCCTTCACGTTCGAAAAGACGCCCTCGACACCCCAGAAGCATCCGCCCGCGAGTATCGCGGTTGCACGCTTCGACTTGACGGCGGGATCGGTGACGGCTGCGGGCAACCTGACGACGCTTTCGGCCTGTGCCGGCGTGCATTGGGCGACGATCGCGCCCGCAACCAGCGCCGCAACGGCGCGGGAAGCGAGGGCACGTCGCGGCGACGTCACGCGGGGATCGGGAGCGCCGGCGCGTTGAGGACGATGTAGGTCGCACCAATCGCGAAGCCGGCGAGCATGGTCAGGAACCAGTCGGAGCGGAGCATGGAGAGCATGATGACCTCTTTTTTTCATATCTGTCAGTTCGCGGCCTGGACCGCTTTGGTTACACCGACGATATGGAGCGCCCCGACCAGCCGTGCAGTGATGGCAATCACCTAAAACAAGATGACTTACCATCCGGTGAACCGGGCGGTTAACCGCCGTTCATGTGCAGATAGGCGCCGCCGCCACGATTACAAGACCGATCGGTACAAAATAATCTTGCGTACCGGAAATCTTGCCGTCATCCCGACCCTTCGACCGCCTTGGCAAGCGCTCGGGATAAACTTCCGCCAAAGACGGAAGGCCGGAATCCCGGCCTGCGCCGGGATGACGATTACGACAGCGCGGCGCACGCCTGCTGGATACGCACGCATGCCTCCTTGAGCACCGCTTCCGACGTCGCGTAGGAGACACGGAACGCCGGCGACAGGCCGAAGGCGCCGCCGTGCACCGCCGCGACCTTGGCGCTGTCGAGGAAATAGTCGATCAGCGCCTCGTCGCTGTCGATCAGCTTGCCGTCGGGGGTCTTCTTGCCGATGCAGCCCGACGCGTCGGGATAGACATAGAAGGCGCCGTCGGGGACGGGGCAGTTGAGGCCGGGCGCGTCGTTGAGCATCGCGACGACCATGTCGCGGCGCTTGCGGAACGCCGCGTTGCGGTCGTCGAGGAACTGCTGCGGCCCGCCGAGCGCGGCGGCGGCGGCGGCCTGCGCGATCGAACAGGGGTTCGACGTCGACTGCGACTGGAGCTTGCCCATCGCCTTGATGATCCATTCGGGACCGGCGCAATAGCCGATGCGCCAGCCGGTCATCGCATAGGCCTTCGAACAGCCGTTCACCGTCAGGATGCGGTCGATCAGGTCGGGGCAGCGCTGCGCGAAGGTGGTGAAGGCGAAATCGGCGTACCAGACATGTTCGTACATATCATCGGTCATCACCATGACGTGCGGATGACGACGGATGACCTCGCCAAGCGCATCGAGCTCCTCGCCCGAATAGGCTGCGCCCGACGGATTCGAGGGCGAGTTCAGCATCACCCAGCGCGTCTTTTCGGTAATCGCGGCGTCGAGCTGCGCCGGGGTGATCTTGTAATTCTGCGCCGCGCTGCCCTCGACGATCACCGGCTTGCCGCCGCAAAAGGCGACGATGTCGGGGTAGCTCACCCAATAGGGCGCGGGGATGATCACCTCGTCGCCCTTGTCGACGGTGGCGACGAGCGCGTTGAACAGCGTGTGCTTGCCACCGACATTGACCGAAATCTGGTCGAGGCCGAAGTCGAGCCCGTTGTCGCGGCGGAATTTGCCGCGGATCGCGTCCTTGAGCGCCACCGTGCCGTCGACGAGCGTATATTTGGTCTGGCCGTTCCGGATCGCCTCGATCGCCGCTTCCTTGACGAAATCGGGGGTGTCGAAATCGGGCTCGCCGGCACTGAGGCCTATCACGTCGACACCCGCGGCTTTCAGCGCCGAGACGCGCGCGGTCATCGCGAGCGTGGCCGACGGCTGGATGCGGTTGAGGGCGGCGGAGACATGGGGCTTCAGCGACATGACGATATCTTCCGTGGCTTGCGCGGTTCGGGCTGCAAAAGGACAGGAAATTGCGCGCGGCCGCGCCTAAAGCCTCCGGCCGATATTCGCAAGCGCGCTGGTTGATAATTTAGCTATGCAGCCGGCAGGTCAGCCTGCTGCGCTGTCCGCGAGGCGCGCCGGCACCAGCCCGCGCAGGCTGTTGCCGATGAAGAACCCGCTTTCGAGGTCGGCAAGGCGCAGGTGCGATTCGACCGCGCGCCCCTTGTCGATCAGCTCGGCGCGGAGCACGCCGGGAAGCAGCCCGAGCGCCAGCGGCGGGGTCAGCAACTGGCCATCGCGTTCGACGAAGATGTTGCTCCAGCTACCCTCGGTGACGAAACCGGGCTCGTCGACGAAAACGACCTCGGCGGCACCGCTCCCCTGTCGCGCCATATCATAGGCCGCACGCAGGCTGGTCTTGTGCGCCAGCCGGAAATCGCCAGCGGTCATGGGCGCTGGTCGCACCGCGACGGAAACCGGCAGCTCGGCGAGGCGCGGCATCGGCGACACCTCGATCGCGAGCGCGCCCGACGGCGCGAGCCGCATCCGCACGCGCGCAACGCTGCGCAGGCGGAAGGTCGCCGACTGCAGGCTGTTGCGCGCGCCGTGCCGGTCGAAAGTGAAACCCAGGGCCGCGGCGCTCGCCTTCATTCGCGCAAGATGACCTTCCAGACGCTGGACGCCCTCGACGGGATCGAACAGCATCGTTTCAATCAGGTCGAAGCTTTCGCCCGCTGCGCCCACAAATTCCCCCTTGGCCAGACATTCGCGCCATTCTTCAACCGGTTCGCTGTCGGCGACGATTCCGGAGCCCAGCCCCAGCGTGGCGCACATCGGGCCGTTCCGCAAGTCGGTCTGCGGCGGAAACACCAAAGTCCGGATCGCCACATTGAAAGCCGCGTCGCCGCCGGGCTCGATAAAGCCGATCGAACCGGTGTAAAGGCCGCGCCCGCCCGTTTCCAGCGCGTCAATGATTTCCATCGCGCGTACCTTGGGAGCGCCGGTGATCGATCCGCAGGGGAAGGCCGCCCGCAGCACATCGACCGCCCCCGTCCCGTCGGGCAACCGCGCGGTGACGTCGGAGACAAGCTGATGGATCGTCGGATAGCTTTCGACGCGAAACAGGTCGGGCACCGCGACCGACCCGGGCACCGCGACGCGCGACAGGTCGTTGCGGATCAGATCGACGATCATCAGATTTTCCGCGCGCTGCTTGGCGTCGTCCGCGAGATCGCGCGCCGCCGCAGCGTCCGCCGCCGGGTCGGCAAGGCGCGCCGCCGTCCCCTTCATCGGCCGCGCCATGACCTGGCCGTCGCGAAGCGCGAAGAAAAGCTCGGGCGAGTGCGAGACGATCGCCTGGCTTCCCGTCCAGATCACTCCGCCATAGCCCGCGCGCGCGGTTCGCCGCAGCCGCGCATGAACGCCAAGGGGGTTGCCGAATACGGGCACGTCGGCGCGAAAGGTGAAGTTCACCTGATAGATGTCGCCGGCGCGGATCAGTTCCAGCACCGCGTCGATCGCGGCCAGATAATCGCCCCGCGCGACGCACGGCCGGGGGCGGCCGACCCACACCGACGCCGGGTCGGGAAGCAGGCCGGGCACCGCGTCGGCGTCGATCCGCTCGACATGCTCGAACAGCCCGAACCAGCCGGACGGCGTCTCGCGGGATTCGGCCTCGACCGCACCGCGCCATGCCGGTGCGAGCCCCTTGCCCGCCTCGTAGGCCAGATAGCCCGCCGCATGGAGCCCGCGCGCCTGCGCCGCTTCGAGCGCCGACAGCAGCGCCGGGACTTCGGCCGCCGACCGCGCCGTCAGCACCTCGACCGGGCGCACGAACAGCCGCGCCGCGGTCGCACCCTCGGCGCGCGCGTCGTCCAGCAGCACAAAGGGCGGGCAGCCCGGCCCCGGGACGGGAATCGCGTCACCGCTCGTCATATTCAGGTCGCGGACGCCGAACGCGCGCCGGCGATCAGCGGTCGCGCTTCATGCGGATCGCACGACCGCCCTCGACCGTGGCAAAATAGCTGCCCATCGTCGCGACCCGGATCTTGACCTTCTGCCCTGACTTGGGCTGGCGCGGCAGGTGGGTCGTGTCGATCTGCATCCACACCGACTCGTCTTCCATGCCGAGGATATATTTGCCCGACCGGTCGGTGCTGACGGTACGGATCGTCGTCTCGATTTCCTTGATCGCGTCCTCGTCGCCCCCGAAAATGCCGCCGAGCTTGGGGAAGGAAAAGCCGAACAGGCCGCGCCGCGTCTCCTTTGCGGTTTCCTTGTCGGTAAAGACGATCTCGCGCGCCTGGTCGGCTACCGACAGTTCGCCTACCTCGCGGTCGAAACATGCGAGCCGCGCGGTCGGATCGGCGATGTCGCGGCAGGCATAGAGTTCGCGAATCTGCGCCGGCGGCACCGCGGGCGCCTTGTCCTTCGCGGCCACCGGCGCCGCGGCGGCGCTGGCGAGAAGGACGAGCGCCACAGCGAAGCGCGATGACAGTTGCAACATGGCAGAACCCCCTGGCGATGACGATGGCCCTGCCTAGCGGGGGCGACGACGCGCCGCAAGCGAGCCCGGTTGCAAATCACCGCTTACTGACCCTAGTGTAAGGAACCCTGCACATCTCGAGAGGATTCCATTCCCCCATGGACAGCTTTTTTTCCTGGTCGACCGGCTACAACCACCCTACCGACTGGGATCAGGCCTTCGCGCCGCTGTCGCTCCCCGACATGCTGGCCGCCAGCGTCGCACGGCGCGGCGATGCGCCGATGCTCGATTTTCTGGGCCGCCAGTTCGGCTATGCCGAGGTTGCCCGCGGCGCCGCACGCGTCGCACGCGGCCTGCAGCAGCGCGGGATCGGCAAGGGCAGCCGCGTCGGCCTCTTCCTCCCCAACGTCCCCCATTATGTCGCGGCCTATTATGGCGCGCTTGCCGCCGGGGCGACGGTGGTCAATTTCTCGCCGCTCTACACCGTCGCCGAACTCGAGGCGCAGGTCGAGGATTCGGGCACCGACACGCTGTTCACGATCAGCGCCGCGGCGCTGCTCCCCACCGCGCTCGAGGTTCTCGACGGGTCGAGCCTCAGACAGCTCGTCGTCGGATCGGTCGCGGGCGCGCTGCCGGCGGCGAAATCGGTGCTCTACCGGCTGTTCAAACGGACCGAGGTCGCCGCGCTGCCCGAGGACCCGCGCGTCATCCGCTTTTCGGCACTCGCCGACAACGACGGCCGGCCCGATCCCGTCGCGATCGACGCTGAAAGCGACATCGCCCTGATCCAGTATACCGGCGGCACGACGGGGGCGCCGAAGGGCGCGAAGCTGACGCACCAGAACCTGACCGCCAACGCGCGGCAGGTGAATGCGATCGACCCCGATCACGACGCCGCCGACCGCATCCTCGGCGTATTGCCCTTTTTCCACGTCTTCGCGAACACCTGCGTGCTCAACCGCACGGTGCTCAACGGCGGCACGATCACGATGCTGCCGCGCTTCGACGCGAAACAGGCACTCGAGGCGATCACGCGGACGAGGACGACCGCGCTGCCGGGCGTGCCGACCATGTACCAGGCGCTGCTCGACCATCCCGATCTCGCGACGACCGATTTTTCCTCGCTGCGCGTCTGTATTTCGGGCGGCGCGCCGATGCCCGCCGAGCTGCGCGAGAAATTCGTCGCGGCGACCGGCGCGGCGCTCGTCGAGGGCTATGGGCTTACCGAAAGCTCGGGGGTCGTCGCGACCAACCCCTATGATGGCCCGGTGCGCCCGGGGACGATCGGCCAGCCGCTTCCCGCGACGCATATCCGCCTGCTCGACAAGGAGGATCCGT
Source organism: Sphingopyxis sp. (assembly GCA_017745175.1). GTDB lineage: Bacteria > Pseudomonadota > Alphaproteobacteria > Sphingomonadales > Sphingomonadaceae > Sphingopyxis. The sequence continues at coordinate 44,922 of JAGHZY010000020.1, forward strand.
CGAAGGACGCGCCCGATGGCGAACCCGGCGAGCTTGCGGTCAGGGGCCCGCAGATCATGCAGGGCTACTGGAACCGGCCCGAGGCCGACAAGGACAGCTTCACCGCCGACGGCTGGCTGCGCACCGGCGACGTCGCGGTGATCGAGGACGGCGGCTATATCCGCATCGTCGACCGGCTGAAGGACATGATCGCCGTCGGCGGGTTCAAGGTCTATCCGAGCGTGATCGAGGCGCATCTCCACGAACATCCCGCGGTCAAGGAAGCGATCGTGCTCGGCGTTCCCGACGCCTATCGCGGCGAGGCGCCGAAGGCGTTCGTCACGCTCGAAGACGGTTTCAACGTCAGCGGCGAGGCACTTGCGGCGTGGCTCAATCCGCAGCTCGGCAAGCATGAGCGGGTGAGCGCGGTCGAGGTGCGGCTGAACCTGCCCAAGACGATGATCGGCAAGCTCGACAGGAAGGCGCTGCGCGCGGAGGAAGCAGGTAGCTAGCTCCGCGCCTTCATTATCGCCTTGTTGCGCGCCTCGAGAATGCGGAAGGCCGAAAAGACGCCCAGATCCTTGTCGGCCCGCCCCTCATGCCCGAGCAGCCAAAGCTGCTGATAGAACCAGTAGATGCCGGCAAAGCCGTCGATTGCCTTCACGACCTGAAAGCGCTTCAGGAAGCCGAGCCGGCCGGGGACGAGCCCCAGCCCTTCCTCATAGCGCGGCAGCGTCTCGGCGCCCGCGAGCAAATGTTTCGGCGCATCGGTCGTCAGGCACATCGGCCGCCCGAGCCCGATCACGTCGGCGGCGGCGCACTCCAGCGCCTGCTCCATCGCGGCGCGCGTCCGGAAACCGCCGGTCACCATCAGCGGCACCGACAGCCGCGCCTGCATCGCGAGCGCGAAATCGACGAAATAGGCTTCGCGTGCGATCGTCGACGGCGCGACATTCTGCACCGCGCTTTCCTCCATCCCCTCGATCCCGAGCAGCTTCGGCTGTTCGTAGGTCCCGCCCGAAATCTCGATCAGGTCGACGCCCGCCGCCTCGAGCCACCCCGCGACCGTCAGGCTGTCCTCGAACGCGAAGCCGCCCTTCTGGAAGTCGGCGCTGTTGAGCTTGACCGAGATCGGGAAGGCGGGCCCCGTCACCGCGCGGATCGCCGCGACCACGTCGAGCAACAGGCGCGCGCGATTTTCGAGGCTGCCGCCATAATCGTCGGTGCGCCGGTTCGCGAGCGGGCTCAGGAACTGCGACATCAGATAGCCGTGCGCGGCGTGCACCTGCACGCCGGTGAAACCCGCATCCTGACACGCCTTCGCGGCGATCGCCCAGCGATCGATCAGCCCGGCGATCTCCTCGCGCGTCAACGGCTCGGGCTGGCCGAACTGCCCGCCCGGCAGCCCCAGCTTTACGTCCGACGCCGATTTGGGGTGGCGGTTGACCACCGCCGGCGTCTGGCGCCCGCTGTGGCTGATCTGCGCCCAGAAATGATTGCCGCCGCGCGTCGCCGCAGTTGCCCACCGCCGGAGCCTGCCCATCATGTCGGCGTCGGGCGCCCGGTCGATCACGACATTGCCCGGGCGTTCGAGATGATCGCGATCGATCACCAGATTGCCGCCGATCAACAGCCCCGCGCCGCCGTCGGACCACAGACCGTAGAGCCGGTCGAGTTCGGGGGTCGGCCGGCCGTCCGGGGTCGCCATCCCTTCCGTCATCGCCGCCTTTGCGATCCGGTTCGGCAGGATCGCCCCGCACGGCAATTTCAGCCGCTCCGACAACAGGCTCATGCACACCCTCCCCACCGGATTTTCATGCGAATCGGACTGATCCCGCCCTCGGGCCAAGTCAAAAAGATTCGCGCATGTGATGTTGTAACCTTTGTCATGTTATGCCATATCAGGGGTCATAGTCGTTGAATGGAGAATCGGGTGACGCACGTCGCCAGCACTGCCCCTGTCCTGACGCGCCTCGGCGCGTTCGTTCGGGCTGCGCGCGATTCGCGGCCGCTGACGTCGCTCAGCGGCGATCAGCTCGCGATGGGCCTGTCGGGGCTGTGCCTCGTCCACTGCCTTGCGACGACGATCTTCTTCGCCTCGATCGCCTCGGTCGGCGGCGTCTTCCTCGACAATCACCTGTTCCACGAAATCGGACTGATCGTCGCGATCGGCTTTGCGCTCATCACGCTCGTTTCGGGTGTCCTCAGCCATGGCTATATGATGCCCTTCGCGGTCGGTAGCTTCGGGCTCGGCATGATGGCGGGCGCGCTGTCGCGGCCGCACGACGGCAGTGAAGTGCTCGCGACGATGATCGGCGTCGCGGTCGTCGCACTGGGCCACGACCTCAACCGCCGCGCGCGGCACTAGGTACTGCCCGCAGCTTGCGGGAGCCCGGCAAACAGCCTACATTGGGATGATAGTCGGCGCAGGATTTCCTGCGCCCCGAGGAAACGCCATGGGCAAGCATGATCATCCGCACGTCGAGGCCAGCGGTGCCTCGCTCGCCAGGGCGGCGCAGACGGCGCTCGAGGGTGCGGGCGAAGCATGGACCGACATGCGCGCCGAGATTTTCGATGCGGTCGCCGCGATCGGCAAGCCCGCGAGCGCCTATGAGATCGCCGACATCGTTTCGCAGAAGCGCGGCAAGCGCGTCGCGCCGAACAGCGTCTATCGCATCCTCGACCTGTTCGTCGCGAATAACCTCGTCCGCCGCGTCGAGAGCGCCAACGCCTTTGTCGCGAACAGCCACCCGGGCTGCCTGCACGACTGCATCTTCCTGATCTGCGACAGTTGCGGCACCGCGGTGCATGTCGACGACGACAAGCTGTCGACGGGCGTCCGCGCCGCCGCCGAAAAGACCGGCTTCGCCGCCGAGCGCCCGGTGATCGAGGTGCGCGGCAAATGCGCCGAATGCCAATAAGGTGAGCCGCCGCGTTCCACCGGACGGCTGAATGCCGATCGGGGGGCTCCGGCATTGGATCGAGACGCGGCGGGCGCGGCCGTCCGCGCCGACGCGCCTCTGGTACTGGACGCTGGCGTTCGGCATCGCGACCTGGCTGTTCGGCCTGCACCTCGGTCAAGTCTTCCCGCAAACCGGCCATGACATCGCGCCCGGCTATGGCGCGCCCGTTCTGGCGTTCGAATTCGCCGGCAGCCAGGCCGATCTCGAAGCCGTCTTCGGCTTCTTCACCGATCCCGGGCAGGTCAGACGCCTCGCCGCGATGCGCGCGGGCAACGAGCAGGATTATATCTATATGCTGCTCTACGCCGGCTTTCTGGCGAGCGGCTGCCTTGCGCTGTGGCGCGAATTCCGGGCGCGCTGGCTGCTCGCGGCGGCCGCGCTTCCCGTCGTCGCCGCGCTATGCGACGCTTGTGAAAACTGGCTGCTCTTCGATATCCAGACCGCCTTTACCGCAGGCGATTATTCGCCGGCGATGGCGAGCCTGCCCTATCCCGTTGCCGCGAAATTCCTGTTGCTCGCGCTCACCAATGTCGCGATCGGTGCTGCCGCGACGCAGGTCGGACGCTGGTGGGCGCTGTTCGGGACCGTCGCCATCCTTGCCGCGATCCCGACGGTGATGGCGATCATCACCCCGGCCGCCTTCGCATGGGCGCTCATTCCCTCTGCGGCGGGCGGCTGGCTCCTGCTCCTCGCGCTCGCGACGGCGGGTAGCTGGCAAGCGGCGGCCTGCAAGCGCCCGCTCGCCGGTTTCGGCTTTGCCTCTCCGCTTTCCCGCGAACCGCGCGTCGCCGAACCGGCGCGCCCGGTCTTCGGCCGCCGCCGCCGTAGCTGACCCCCTTTCCACCCCGGCGATGCGGGTCTAGGGAGACGGCGAATCCCGAAAAAGGGCGAAAGGCTGCACATGAACACCGTGATCATCCGCGAAGACGACCTCATCGAAACGATCGCCGACGCGCTCCAGTACATCAGCTATTTCCATCCGATGGACTATATCCGCGCATTGGGCGCCGCGTACGAACGCGAAGTCTCGCCCGCCGCGAAGGACGCGATGGCGCAGATATTGTCGAACAGCCGCATGTGCGCCGAGGGGCACCGCCCGATCTGCCAGGATACCGGCATCGTCACCGTCTTCATCAAATGGGGCATGGACTGCCGCCTCGACAGCCCGCGCAGCCTGCAACAGGTCGTCGACGAGGGTGTGCGCAAAGCCTATCTCCACCCCGGGAACAAGCTGCGCGCTTCGATCCTCGCCGACCCCGCGTTCAGCCGCGTCAACACGAAAGACAACACGCCGTCGGTGCTTAACGTCGAGATGGTCCCGGGCAGCAAGGTGGCGATCGACGTCGCCGCGAAGGGCGGCGGCAGCGAGAACAAGTCGAAGTTCAAGATGATGAACCCGAGCGACAGCATCGTCGACTGGGTGCTCGAAATGGTGCCGCAGATGGGCGCCGGCTGGTGCCCGCCGGGCATGCTCGGCATCGGCATCGGCGGCACCGCCGAAAAGGCAATGCTGCTCGCCAAACAGTCGCTGATGGACCCGATCGACATGACCGAGCTGCTCGCGCGCGGGCCGTCGTCGCCGACCGAGGAACTGCGCATCGAGCTGTATGAAAAGGTCAATGCGCTCGGCATCGGCGCGCAAGGGCTCGGCGGCCTCGCGACCGTGCTCGACGTGAAGATCGCCGACTGGCCGACGCATGCCGCGTCGAAGCCCGTCGCGATGATCCCGAACTGCGCCGCAACCAGACATGCCCATGTGACGCTCGACGGCAGCGGCCCCGCCTTCCTCGAACCGCCGGTGCTCGCCGACTATCCGCAGATCGACTGGGCGCCCGACAAGGCGGCGATCCGCGTCGACCTCGACACGCTGACCCCCGAAATCGTCGCAAGCTGGAAACAGGGCGACCGCATCCTCCTCAACGGCAAGATGCTCACCGGCCGCGACGCTGCACACAAGCGCATCGCCGACATGCTCGCGAAGGGCGAAGAACTGCCCGTCGAGTTCAAGGGCCGCGTGATCTATTATGTCGGCCCGGTCGACCCGGTCGGCGAGGAAATCGTCGGCCCCGCCGGCCCCACGACGGCGACGCGCATGGACAAGTTCATGGACATGATGCTCGATCAGGGCCTGCTCGCCTGCGTCGGCAAGGCCGAACGCGGCCCCGCCGCGACGCAGGCGATCGCCAAGCACAAGAGCGCCTATCTGATGGCGGTCGGCGGCGCGGCGTACCTCGTCGCGCGCGCGATCAGGGGCAGCAAGGTCGTCGGCTTCGCCGATCTCGGCATGGAAGCGATCTACGAGTTCGAGGTGAACGACTTCCCCGTCACCGTCGCGGTCGACAGCGAAGGCCAGAATGTCCACGTCAACGCGCCGAAGCTCTGGCAAAAGCGCATCGCCGACGAGGGACTGCTCGAAAAGGCGTGAGCGGCGGGAGGGCGAAACGATGTCGAACCACGAACCCATCGACCTCTACGCTCCCCACTCCCCCGAGCAGATTGCGCGCACGCTCAGAAAGATCATGGACGACCCGATGCCCGACGCGAAAGCGCGCGTGTTCGGCAAGGGCAGCGAGCGCGAGATGCAGCTGCGCTACCGCCAGCGCGATGCACGCACCAATATGGAGCCCGTGCTCGACGCGGTGATGGAATCGTACAAGGGCGGCACGCGGATCACCGGCACTTTCGGCACCCCGCCCGGGGCACGCTATTTCCCCTATATCTGGGTCGGCTTCCTGTCGCTGTTCGTGATCGGCGGCGTCGCCGCCTATCTCTACATTCCCGGCGCCGGCCTGTTCGCGACGATCTTTGCCGGCATTCCGCTTCTGATGATCTTCGCGGGCCTCGCCGCCTTCCGCGCCCAGCCCGACCCGGCGAGCGACAAGGCCAAAATCCTCGCCTTCCTTGCCGAGGAAATCGACGCGCGCCCGGTCACGTAACGGCGGGGTAACAGTAAGTCCCCGGCACGCCCTTGCGTTTCGCCATCGATCCGGCACATTGCTTCGCATTCAAAGCAGCAGGGGAGTTATGATGGATTTCCGGGAGCTTGACCGACTGAACCGCCGCGACATGTTGCGTGGCACCGCGATGCTGGGGGCTGGCGCGGCCTTCATGCAGCCGCTTCCGCTCTGGGCGCAGTCGGGAAGCATGGCGGACATTCGCAAGGCGGCCGAGGCGGGCAAGGACGCGTCGATCAAGCGCATCCGCGACTGGATTGCCCTCCCCTCGATCGCCGCCGAAAACCGCAACATGACCGAGGGCGCCGCCTATATGGCCGAGCTCGCGAAGGATGCGGGCTTCACCAATGTCGAGATCGTCCCGACCGACGGCCACCCCGGCGTCTTCGGCACCATCGACGTCGGCGCCAGGCGCACGCTCGGCATCTATTTCATGTATGATGTGAAACAGTTCGACCCCGCCGAATGGTCGTCGCCGCCGCTCGAGGGCAAGATGGTCGATCGCCCCGGCTTCGGGCAGGCGATCATGGGCCGCGGCGCGGTGAACCAGAAGGGTCCCGAAGCGACCTTCCTCGCCGCGCTCCACGCGATCCGCGCCGCGGGCCGTAAGCTGCCCGTCAACATCGTGCTCGTGTGCGAGGGCGAGGAGGAGATCGGCTCCCCGCACTTCCGCCAGATCGCGACCAGGCCCAATGTCCTCGCCGCATTGAAGAAATGCGAGGGCATCTTCATCCCCTTCGCCTCGCAGGGCAAGACCGGCAACGTCACGGTCAACCTCGGCTCGAAGGGGATCATCGAGCTCGAACTCGTCGCGAGCGGCGAGAAATGGGGACGCGGGCCGAAGGGCGACGTCCATTCGAGCCTGAAGGCGATGGTCGATTCGCCGGCGTGGCGGCTGGTGCAGGCGCTGCAGACGCTGGTCACCCCCGACGGCAACAAGCCCGCGATCGAGGGTTGGTTCGAAAATGTCCGCCCGCTCACCGACCGCGAAAAGACGCTGATCCGCGAGGCGGCGAAGGCGGGCGACGAGGCGCAGCAGAAGGCGGCGCTCGGCGTCACCCACTGGATCGACAACCTCGCCTATGACGACGCGCTGATCCGGCTCGCGCAGGAACCGACGGTCAATATCGAAGGGCTCGTCGCGGGCTATACCGGCCCCGGCGGCAAGACCGTGCTGCCCGGCAGGGCGGTCGCGAAGCTCGACCTGCGCCTTGTCCCCGACCAGACGCGCGCCGAGGCCGAGAAGAAGCTGCGCGCGCATCTCGACAAGCATGGCTTCACCGATGTCGAGGTGAATGTCTCGGGCGGCTATGACCCGACCGAGGTCGCCGAGGACAGCCGCCTCGTCCGCTCCGAACTTGCGACCTACAAAAAGCTCGGCATCGAAACGAGCCTCAACCCGCGCATGGCGGGCAGCTGGCCGGGGTCGACCTTCACCGCGCCGCCGGTCTCGATCCCCGCGGCGCATTTCGGCATCGGCCACGGCTCCGGCGCGCACGCCCCCGACGAATATTATCTGATCGATTCGACCAATCCCAAGGTCGCGGGTCTTGTCGACGCGACGATGGGCTTCGCCGAATTCCTCTACGTTCTGGCCGCGATAAAATGAGCGACCTCAACGGGGTCGCGCATGTCATCCTGACCGCGGGCGATTTCGCGCGATCGACCGCCTTCTGGCGCGACATGATCGCCTATCTCGAGCTCAAGCTCGTCCTCGACAGCGAGCATATGCTCTATGGCGTCGGCGGCCGCACCGCGATCGGCATCCGCACCGGAAGCTCCGAAAATGCGGGGAAGCGCTTCGATCAGGGCGCGCCGGGCCTGCACCACGCCTGTTTTCGCATGCGCGACCGCGCCGCGATCGACAGAGTCCACACCTTCCTCGCGGCGCGCGACGACATCTGGATCGTTCACGCGCCGCAGGAAGAGCCGTGGGCGCCCGGCTATTATTCGGTGCTGTTCGAGGACCCCGACGGCATCCGCATCGAATTCAACCATGTCCCGGGCGTCGGACTGCTCGCCGACGGCGAGCAGATCGGCAGCGCGAACGCCTTCGACTAGAAGCCGTAGACCAAAGTGAAGCGCGTCTGCGTGTCGACCTTTTCGATCCCCGGCGGCGGGCTGGTGTCGATCTGCGCCGAATAGGCGATGCGCGCCGACAGTGCGCCGGTGAGCTTGGCGTTGAGCGCGGTCAGCGAACTGGTTGATCCGTTGGCCTCGCCGATGATCGTCGACGCGACCTGCGTCAGCCGCAGCGTCGGCGATATCTGCCAGCCGAAATCGAGCCCGGCGAGCGCGGTCAGTTCGGTATCATGGTCGCCGTTGACGAAATCGGTCTGGCGGAATGCCGGCCCGCCCTTCAGGCTCAGCGTCATCTTTTTGCTGTCGACCACCTTGTAGCCGAGCCCGCCCGACAGGTTCCAGCGCATGTCGTACCCCAGAATCCGGTCATGCTCCCAGCGGCCGAGGCCATAGGCAAAGGTGCGGTCGTTGATCCGCAGTTGCGGTTCCAGTTCGGCCAGATAGCGTTCGACCGACGTCTTGCCGTTGGTGCGCTGGTAATCGGCCTGCGCACGGAACTTGTGCGTCCAGTCGATCCCCTTGCGCGCGAGCGCGACGCCGGCGCTCAGCCCGAGGGACTCGGTGTTGCCGCTGCTCTGCGACGCGCCGATCTGCCCCTCGCCTTTCCAGTTCTGCCAGAATTTCGCTGCCGCCAGTCGGGCGCGCTCGGCGGCGGCCGCCTCATCCTTCAGCCGCTGCCGTTCGGCGCGATAGGCGACAACGCGCGCCTCGATTTCGGCCGCATTGTCGAGCTGGCTGTCCCTCGCGAGCTTTGCCACCGCCTCGACATCGCCATCCTTGCCGCTCGCGATCGCAGCCGCGAGCATGTCGCTCACGGGGTCGGGCGGGACATCCGGCGGATGCCCGCTCCGGTAGTAGGCGAGCAGTGCGTCGATTTCCCCGATATTGCCGGGATTGGTCCTCCGGGCGACCTTGGCCACCGCTTCAACGTCGTCGTTGTCGCCGCTCGCGACGGCTGCGTCGATCATCGCGCGCACCGCGTCGGACAACGGAGGATCGGGCTCCATGAGGACGGTCGGAACCGGGTTGGCCAGCACCGGATCGACGAGCGCAGGATTGGGCTGCGGCGAATCCGCCGGCTCCTGTGCCGCGTGCGCCGGCGGAACCGGGAAGACGAGAAGGGGAGCGAACGGCAGGCAAAGCACGGCCAAGCGGGGGAGAGCTGTCACCGAAGACGTCCTTCTCTGGGGGCAGAAGCCGGGTTCGTTCGACCGGTCGCGCGGGGCCGGTGCGCGAACGATGCGCCCCTATAACCCGAAAGTCGCTGGCATTTCCACCCCGGCTCCCCCATCTGCAAACCTATGTTTATCGCCATCATTGCCATTTTCTGCGCCGGGGTCGGCAATTTCGCGATGCACCGTGCCTTCATGGAAAGCGACGATCCGCTGATCCGGCAGATGGTGAAGCCACTCGCGGACAAGGTCGGGCCGAACATCACCTATATCTTCGAATTCCTGCTGCTCGTCGGCGCGATGGCGATCGCGACGCGGAACTGGTTTGCCGCGCTGATGCTCTATGGGCTCTACACCATCTTCAATGCGATGGCGTTCAGCTGGATCATGCAAAGACCGCGATAAGCCGCGCCTACCAGGCGGGTCCGCTGATCGGCAGCCCCTGCGCCCTGAGCCGGTCGAGCACGCCGTCCCTTTCGGCCAATATGCGCAGCGGAACGACCGCCAGCGTCACGCCGGGCTGCCCGGTCGCGTCGCGGATCGCGCCGACCCATGTCTGGCGCAGCTCGGGACCGAAGCTGTCGTTGGTCCAAGGCCAGCAGCGCCCGAGCGCCTCCTCGAGCGGACTTGCCATCACCGCGGGCACGTCGAATTCGGTCCATGCGCGGCCACGTTCGATCACCACGTCGCCGTCCGCCTCGGCTGCCGCCATCGCGGCTTCGAGGCACGGAATGTGCGTTTCGGGCGCCGCGGCGAACAGATTGTCGAGCATATCCTCGCCGCGCACCTCGCCGACCGGCTGCGTCGGGATCTTCGACTGGCGTGCCGCCTTGCGCACGACGTCGGACGCGTCGTCGGCGGTATCCTTGTTGAAGGCGAGCCGCTTCGACAGCAGATCGAAGGCGGTTATCAGGAAATTGGAGCGTGCATAATCCTGCCCGAAGCGCGCTTCGAGCGCGCGCAGCCGCTTCATCTGGCGCGCATCGAGATAGTCGGCGGCGACGCGTCCCTTCGGCAATTTCGTGAGCCCGCCGCCCTTGAAGATCAGCCGCAGGATATCGCCCGGCGACACCTTCGCCTTCGTCCCCAGAATAACGCGCTGCGCGCGATCGGTCGCGCCTTCGAGCCGTTCGGGACGCCATGGCGTCGCCTTCGGCACGCCTGCGATCTCACCGACGAGGATAACGACGCCCGAACGCGTCCCGATCGTCCACATCGGCGCCCCCGACCGGCGCGCAGTGACGACGATCTCTTCGCTGGCATCGGCGCCGGCCGGCTCACTCGCCGAAGCGGCAACCGGCGCCGCCAGAATCGCGGCCCCCAGCAACAGACCGAACCCGCGCATCACGCGACCCCGTGATACCACCAGACGCCGTCGCGTTCCTCGCGCTTCACGCGCCCCTCGACCTCGAGCCGCTTCATATGCGCGAGCGCCTCGCCGGTCGCGAGGCCCCGGTTATGCTCGCCGATCGGGCGGTTGAAGAGCAGCGGGAAGCTGTCGACGGCGCGCATCGGTGCCTTCGCCGCGGCTTCGGCCAGATTATAGAGCCGCATCCGATGCTCGTCGCGCAGCGCCATCAGGCGGACGTGCAGCCCCCTGAACGGCTCGCCATGCGCGGGACAGGTGACGACGTCGGCGGGCACCGTCGCGAGCAGCTTGTCGATCGACGCGAGCCATTCGCCGAGGGGATCGGCATCGGGTTCGGTAATGTTCACCGACACGTTCGAGCTGATCCGCGGCAGCACCTGATCGCCCGAGACGAGCACGCCCTCTTTCTCGTTCCACAGGCACGCATGTTCGGGGCTGTGTCCCGACCCGGTGACGACGCGCCACCGGTGCGCGCCCATGTCGAGCCGCTCGCCGTCGGCGATGCGGACATAGGAGCGCGGCAGCGTGAAGATCATGCGCTGGAACATGTTCCAGCCGCGCGTCCGCTGCGCCTCGATCGCCGCCTCGTCCCACCCCGCAGCGCGCGACTGGGTGAGCGCCTCGTCGGGCGCGCTGTCCGACGTATCGGCGACGATTGCGCGCGCGGTGAGCATCTCGCCGCGCGTCATCCACAGCTTCACGCCCTGCTTCTTCGCGATCCAGCCCGCGAGCCCGATATGGTCGGGGTGCAGGTGGGTGCCGATGACGCGCGTCACGCGCTTGTCCTTCAGCGCGCCCGCGTAGAGCGCTTTCCACGCGTCCGAGCACATCGTCAGACAGATGCCGGTGTCGACCACGGCAATGCCGTCATGGTCGTCGAGCAGCCAGCTGTTGATATGGCCGAGCGACCCCGGCATCGGAATGCGCGCCCAGCTGATCCCGTTCGCGATGCGGATCGTCTCGCCCGCACCGGGCGCGGCGTCGCCCCACGGATAGGTGAGCCCCGCATGGCTCGTCGCGGTAAAGCTGTCGTCCTGGGTCAGCGACGCATCCGGCGAGCCGCTGGCCGCCGGAATATTGTCCTCGTCACCCCCCGACATAGGTCAGGCTTCGCCGTCGGTTTCGGCCTCTTCGGCGGCGCGCGCTTCGGCGGCCGCGGTGCGCTCGGCGCGCAGTTCCTCGAGCAGAGCTTCGCGGTCGCCCTCGAAGCGGCTGTCCTCGGGTGCCTTGATGCCGGCCTTCTTCGCCGCCTTGGCGACGAGCGCGTCGAGTTCGCGCTGCGAGCAGAGGCCGAGCGTCACCGGATCCTTGGGCACGATGTTCGCGCTGTTCCAGTGGCTGCGGTCGCGGATCGCGCCGATCGTGTTGCGCGTGGTGCCGATCAGCTTGCCGATCGCGCCATCCGACACTTCGGGATGGTTCTTCAGGATCCACGCGATGCCGTCGGGCTTGTCCTGGCGCTTGCTGACCGGGGTGTAGCGCGGGCCGCGGGTACGGCGAATCGTATCCTGCGCCTGCTTGCTCATCCTGAGCTTGTAGTTCGGGTCCTTCTGACCCTTCTCGATTTCTTCCATCGACAGTTCGTGCGCGCGCACGGGATCGCGGCCGGTATATTTGGTCGCTGCGGTCTCGTCGGCGATCGCCTGGACCTCGAGGATGTGGATGCCGCAATATTCGGCGATCTGGGCAAAGGTCAGGCCGGTATTGTCGACCAGCCAGGCGGCGGTCGCGTGCGGCATCAGCGGGGTGGCGTCGGCATTGGCCATGACGGAAAGTCTCCAAGCGGAAATAATAAGGGCCGCCCCTCGCGGGGCGGCCGTTCGGCGGGTGATGTAGACCTGTTTCGGGAAAGGGGCAAGTGCACGGGTGCAAGAGGGATCGTTCCTGGCGCGGCCCGATCGCGCGCGAATATTGTTGCCGCCCAATTTTGACCAAGCTAATCAAGGGAGACAGCGGGTCGGGCGACGGGGAGTGGCCGGCGACCGGAAGCCTTTTTGGGGGGTATGACGGCTATGAAATATTTCGCATCGGCAGCCACCTTGGCAGCGGCAATTGCGCTTGCCATCAGCACCGGCGCCGCGGCGGCGCCCGAGGCAGCCTCGGCGACCGACCAGATCGCGCGCCCCGATGTGCCGAAGATGTCGCGCGCCGAAATCCGGGCCTTCAACGCGAAGCTGCCACCCAACCATCGTTATTATATCACCTGTCGCCAGGCGTCGGTGACCGGATCGCTCGCGAAGGTGACCCGCGTCTGCCTTACCCGCGAAGATCGCGAACGCATCGCACGCAGCGCGCAGGACGATACCAACGCCACCATCGATCGATCGCGCGCCTCGTCGGGCTGCGATCCCTATTGCCAATAGGACACGCGCGCTAGGGCCCGCACCGCCATAGCCCCGCGAAGACACGCTGCGCGCCGTCGGCGCGGTCGGCGGTCAGCGTCGCGGGACGCGGCGGCGATTCGCCGCCGCCCTGCGCCGGCCCGACGAGCGCGACGCGCAGCTGGAGGCCCTTGCCAAAGAATTTGGTGCCTTTTGCCATCGCATCGAAGCCGCCGTTGGCCGAGATCGCCTCGATCGCCCCACCGCCACCGGCCTTCACGATCCCGCGCGACGGGTCCGCGGAGGCCGCGTCGCCCTGCGCGAGCAGGATCGGCTGCGCGACCTCGTCGACGGCAAAGCTGCACGCGAGTTCGCCGTTGAGTCTGGCGCCGTGCACATCGGCCTCGGTCAGCGCCGCCAGCTCGATCGGCGATCCGTCGCCGCCGCGCGTCGGGACGTCGGTCGGCCTGATTGCCGGCACCGCCGGTTCGGTCGCCTTGCCCTCGGGCGCGACCTCGCCGTCATAGGAGGCTGTCGGCGCCTTTTCGGTTTCGGCGGGCCGGGAACAGGCTACAAGGGCAAGGGAGAGAGCTGTGGCGGGAAGCAACAGGCTACGCATCTTCATCGGGAGAGAACATCCTCTTTGATCGGGGCCGGCCCGATCAACCGCCGATCGATATCGAATGTTCCCTCGGTTCATCCCACCAGAAGCACGATCTTCCCTACATGCGCGCCCGCCTGCATCCGCGCGTGCGCGGCGGCCGCTTCTGCGAGCGGGAAGCTCTGGTCCATCGCGGGCTTCCACGCGCCCTCGGCGAGCTGCGGCCACAGCGTGCCGTGAATCTCGTCGGCGAGCGCCGCCTTGAATTCGGCGCTCCGCGCGCGCAGCGTCGACCCGGTGAGCGTCAGCCGGCGGCGCATGACCTGCGATATGTCGATCTCGACCTTTGCGCCGCGCTGAAAGGCGATCGTCACATGGCGGCCGTCATCGGCAAGGCATTCGAGGTTGCGCGGCACATAGTCGCCGCCGACCATGTCGAGCACCACCTCGACGCCGCGGCCGCCGGTGAAGGTCTTGACCGCCTCGACATAATCCTCCGACGAATAGTCCACCGCGAAATCGGCTCCGAGCGCGGTCGCGGCGGCGCATTTGTCGGCGCTGCCGCACGTCACGATCACGCGGATGCCGAACAATTTGCAAAGCCCGATCGCGGTCGTGCCGATGCCGCTGGTTCCGCCATGGATCAGCACCGTCTCGTCCTCGCGGACATAGCCGCGCTCGAACAGATTGTGCCATACCGTGAAGATGGTTTCGGGCAGCGCCGCGGCCTCGGCCATCGAAAACCCCTTGGGCACCGGCAGGCAGCTTCCCGCCGGCGCGACGCAATATTCGGCATAGCCGCCGCCCGCGACGAGCGCGCACACCGCCCGCCCCAGAAGCTCGGGATCGCCGCCCGGCCCGACCGCGACGATCGTCCCCGCGATCTCCAGCCCCGGCAGGTCCGACGCGCCCGGCGGCGGCGGGTAGAAACCCATGCGCTGCAGCACGTCGGGGCGGTTCACCCCGGCGGCGGCGACGCGGATCAGGACTTCGCCCGGCCCCGGCTGCGGCACGGGCCGCGTCTCCGGCTGCAAAACCTCGGGCCCGCCCGGCGCGCTGATGGCGATGGCGGTCATGTCTGTTGGCACGCTGGTCACGCTGCTAATTCCCCCACTGGTCCCGTCATTTCCCCCACCCCCTGCCCCGCCTTATTGACAGTGCGGCGACACGGGTCAACAGTCGCGCGCCTTTTCGGCACAGGGGCCAGCGAGAGAGGATACGCCATGGACGATGACGACCTTCCCCGCCGCCGCGACGATGTGCTCGCGGCACTGATCAAGCAACCGCTCGATCCGCTATCGGTGGACGAGCTCGACGAGCGCATTGACGCGCTCGAAGCCGAGATCGAGCGCGTCAAGGCCCACCGCAGCGCTGCGACCAGCCAGAAAGCCGCGGCAGAGGCCTTGTTCCGCAAGGGCTGACTATTCGGCCTCGGTGCTGAGCCCGAGTTCGGGGATCCCGATCGAGCGCCGCCCGCCGAAATCGGCGCGCACGACGATCACGCCCTGCTTTTCCATATATTCGACGAGGCGGCGGATGCGGCCCGGCGATCGGCTGCCATAGGCGCGGCCGAGGATCTCGTCGTCGGGGCAGGGCTCGCCCTCCATCGCGGCGCGCGCGATCTGCAGGAAGGGCGCGAACATGTCGTGCGGCAGCCGGTCGGCGACGGCGAGCATCTCGCGCCAGCGCGGCTCGGCGGGGTCGAACACCCCGCCCTTGGCCAGCGCGAAACGGCGGCGGAAGGCGGCGAGGTCGAGCGGCACCTTCTTCAGCTTCTGCATCCGGCAGCGCACCGAAAAATCCTGATAGAGGAAGGATTCGGGCTGGAAGGCGCAGTCGGGGTCGGACAGCATCTCCTGCAACGTCCCGATCACCACCGCATCGCTCTGCTCGGCTTCCTCGACCGCCTCGAGGATATCCAGCACCGGCGGCGCATCGGCATCCTCGTGCAGCGGCTCGCTCGCCGCGATGCGCTCCAACACTTCGCTGGCCGCGACCGGCTCGGGTTCGGGCGCAAAGAAGCGGGGCTGGGCCGGCGCTTCCAATTCGGTGAAGAGCATCGAGCGCATGTCCTCGCCCCCCGCCGACGGCAGCGGCATCAGTCCGTGCGTGCCGAGCCGCGTCGAGGTCTGCGTCGCGCCGATGCGCACCGCGATCGGCCGCCGCGAGATCGCGGGACCGAGCCCGAGGAAATGGCCGCGCTCGAGGTCGCGGATCGTCTCGGCCTGCCGCCGCTCCATGCCGAGCAGGTCGGCGGCGCGCGCCATGTCGATATCGAGGAAGGTGCGCCCCATCAGGAAATTGCTCGCCTCGGCGGCAACATTCTTCGCGAGCTTGGCGAGCCGCTGCGTCGCGATCGCGCCGGCGAGCCCGCGCTTGCGCCCGCGGCACATCAGGTTCGTCATCGCGCCGAGGCTCGCGCGGCGGACATTGTCGGCGACGTCGCCCGCGACGCTCGGTGCGAACATCTGCGCCTCGTCGACCACCACAAGCGCCGGAAACCAATGCTCGCGCGGCGCGTCGAACAGGGCGTTCAGGAACGCTGCGGCGCAGGTCATCTGCGCCTCGATATCGAGCGACTCCAGACTGAGGATGATCGACGCGCGATGTTCGCGGATACGCGCGCCCATCGCCGCGATTTCGCGCTCGTTATAATCGCCGCCGTTGATCACGACATGGCTGTACGCGTCGGCGAGCGTGACGAAATCGCCCTCGGGATCGATCACGATCTGCTGCACCAGCGCGGCGCTTTCCTCGAGGATGCGGCGCAAAAGGTGCGACTTGCCCGACCCCGAATTGCCCTGGACGAGCAGGCGCGTGGCGAGCAGTTCCTGCACGTCGATGCGCACGCCCTGCCCTGCGGCGTCGGTCCCGATGTCGATGCTGGTCTTCACGCTGGCCGCCCTATCGGGGCGCTTGGGCAAAGACAACCGGGCGAGGTTCCGGGTCAGCGGATTTTGCCGCGCGATCTTGCCAAGCCGCGCGAAGGCGCCAAAAGGGCGACATGGATTTCGACGACCAGCTCCGCCGCTATTTCGGCACCGCCGACCTCGCGGCGATCCACCCCGAGGCGCACGCCGCAGGCACCGAACGCATGCGCGTCGATTTCGGGCTGGAGACCAACCCCGGCCGCCGCTTCGCGCTCTGGGCGCTGATGTACATGCTCGGCGTCGCACCCGACCTCGATGTGGCGTTCAAGGACGAGGGCGAGCGCAACACGGCGCGCGACTTCATGGATATGGTGGACCGAGCGGCGGAGGACTAAGAGACGTCGTCAGTCATCGTGGAAGGGGGAGAGAATTCGAGATGATCTTGGGGATGATCGCAGCGCTCGCGCTTGGGACGACGGAGCACCAACAGCTTCCTTTGGCTGACTATTGGCAGTCCCCGAATTGGTATATCTCAAAGACGTCGAGGGACTGCACTGCCGCAACTTCCCCTGCGAAGGGCGTCATGTTTCTGCTGTTTGTGATCCCGGAACACAAGGGCATTTCTGTGTTCTACGATAACCCGGCACTAAACATCGAAAACCAGAAGATCTATTCGATGCGCGCCGAATTCTCGCACAATGGAGAGCATCGCAAATCATGGCCGGAGCAACCTGCGCAGGCTTCCCTGTCGGAAGGCAAGGTGCCGGGGTTCGGCTGGCCTATCAAAGGATATGGCGCATTGGATGACATCGCCGCTAGTGAAGAGATGACCTTGGTTGCCGACGGCCAAATCGTCGGGAAGGTGGGGCTGGCCGGATCGACCGATATGGTCGTGGCGCTCAAGCGGTGCGTTGCCGAACTGGAAACAGGCCTTCGGCCGTCGTCATCAAAAATCTCAACACCCCGTTAACCATACCACAACCCCGTCATCGTAATTTCACAAAGCCGACCGCTTTTCCCTTGCGGTGGGGCGGCGGCATCGCCACGTTGCATTTCTAAGGGGGCCGCTCTCCCCGGCCTGGTCCCCGCAAGGAGATGAAGACCATGCCGTCCTTTTCGGAAAGCCTCGAAAAGACATTACACAACGCGCTGAAGGCCGCTTCGGAGCGTCATCACGAATATGCGACGCTCGAGCATCTGCTCTATGCGCTGATCGACGACGATCATGCGGCCGAAGTGATGCGCGCGTGCGGCGTCGCGCTCGACGACCTGCAATCGGCGGTCGTCCACTATCTCGACACCGAACTCGACAGCCTGAAGGTCGAGGGGCACAGCGATCCCTCGCCGACCAGCGGCTTCCAGCGCGTCGTCCAGCGCGCGATCCTGCACGTCCAGTCGTCGGGCAAGGATGAGGTGACGGGCGCCAACGTCCTCGTCGCGCTCTTCTCCGAACGCGAAAGCTACGCCGTCTATTTCCTGCAGCAGCAGGACCTGACGCGGCTCGACGCGGTCTCCTACCTCAGCCACGGCGTCGGCAAGGGCGGCAAGCCCTCGCCGCAGGCCGAGCCCGAGGAAAAGGAAGAGGCCAAGGACAAGGAGGGCGCCAAGTCCAAGAAGGAAACCGCGCTCGACCAGTTCACCGTCAACCTCAACGAGAAGGCCAAGGGCGGCAAGGTCGACCCGCTGATCGGCCGCAGCGCCGAGGTCGACCGCACGATCCAGATCCTCTGCCGCCGCAGCAAAAACAACCCGCTCTATGTCGGCGATCCCGGCGTCGGCAAAACCGCGATCGCCGAGGGGCTCGCGCGCAAGATCATCGAGGGCGACGTGCCCGAGGTGCTGCTGCCTGCGGTCATCTATTCGCTCGACATGGGCGCGCTGCTCGCGGGCACGCGGTATCGCGGCGATTTCGAGGAGCGGCTGAAACAGGTCGTGACCGAACTCGAAGGCCTGCCGCACGCCATCCTGTTCATCGACGAGATCCACACGGTGATCGGCGCAGGTGCTACTTCGGGCGGCGCGATGGACGCGTCGAACCTCCTCAAGCCCGCTTTGTCGGGCGGCGTGATCCGCTGCATCGGCTCGACGACGTACAAGGAGTTCCGCAACCATTTCGAAAAGGACCGCGCGCTGCTCCGCCGCTTCCAGAAGATCGACGTGGTCGAACCGACGCTCGAGGACACCAAGAAGATCCTCGCAGGGCTCCGCAGCGCGTTCGAGGCGCACCATCAGGTGCGTTATACGCAGGACGCGATCAATGCCGCGGTCGACCTGTCGGCGCGTTACATCAACGACCGCAAATTGCCCGACAAGGCGATTGACGTGATCGACGAGGTTGGCGCGATGCAGATGCTCGTCGCCCCGTCGAAGCGCAAGAAGACGATCACCGCGAAGGAGATCGAGGCCGTGATCGCAACGATGGCGCGCATTCCGCCCAAATCGGTGTCGAGCGACGACAAGGCGACGCTCGCGAGCCTCGAGACCGACCTCAAGCGCGTCGTCTTCGGTCAGAACACCGCGATCGAAGTGCTGTCGTCGGCGATCAAGCTGAGCCGCGCGGGCCTCCGCGATCCCGAAAAGCCGATCGGCAATTATCTGTTCTCGGGTCCCACCGGCGTCGGCAAGACCGAGGTCGCGAAGCAGCTGGCGTCGATCATGGGCATTCCGCTCCAGCGCTTCGACATGTCCGAATATATGGAACGCCATTCGGTCAGTCGTCTGATCGGCGCGCCTCCGGGCTATGTCGGCTATGATCAGGGCGGCCTGCTCACCGATGCGATCGACCAGAACCCGCATTGCGTGCTGCTGCTCGACGAGATCGAGAAGGCGCACCCTGACCTGTTCAACATCCTGCTCCAGGTGATGGACAATGGCCGCCTGACCGATCATCACGGCAAGACGGTCGATTTTCGCAACGTCATCCTGATCATGACGACCAACGCGGGCGCCAGCGACATGACGCGCGAATCGATCGGCTTTGGCAACACGACCCGCGAAGATGCGCAGGAAGAGGCGGTGAAGCGCATGTTCACCCCCGAATTCCGTAACCGCCTCGATGCGATCGTGCCCTTCGGTTATCTGCCGCCCGAGGTTGTCGCGCGCGTCGTCGACAAGTTCATCCTCGAACTCGAACTGCAGCTGGCCGACCGCAACGTCCACATCCAGCTCGACGATGCGGCGCGCGAATGGCTGACCGGCAAGGGCTATGACAAGCTCTACGGCGCGCGCCCGATGGGCCGCCTGATCCAGGAAAAGATCAAGCAGCCGCTCGCCGAGGAGCTGCTGTTCGGCAAGCTCGTCCATGGCGGCGAGGTCAAGGTAAAGATGAAGACCGGCGACGACGCCCATGTCGGCAACCCGCTTGCCTTCGAGATCGTCTCGGCTCCGCCCAAGGCGGGCAAGGGCAAGCCGAAGGCCGACAAGGCGAAGAAGGCGGCCGAATAGGCAACCTGCTCCCCTCCCGCCTGCGGGAGGGGCAGCGAGACTTGCGGGCTTGCCCGCTGGTCGTAGCGGGGAGGGGCTTGGCGACGCCACAGCCCGTCCCCAACCGCTCCCCCAAGCGGGAGGGGCTTACTGCCCTCGCAATCCGGCGCCACATCGCCTATATCGCTCTCATGTACGACTATGTCTCCGTAACCGCCGCCGACGCTGCGGCCCCCGCCCGCGTTCGCGACGGCACGATCAAGCTCCACGACGAGGCGGGCTTTGCCGGGATGCGCAAGGCGGGCCGGCTGTCGGCCGAAATCCTCGACGCGCTCGTTCCCTTCGTCCAGCCCGGCGTGACCACCGCCGCGATCGACGACCTTGTCCGCACGATGATGCTCGACGGCGGCGGCATCCCCGCGACATTGGGCTATCGCGGTTTCACGCACAGCTGCTGCACCAGCATCAACCATGTCGTGTGCCACGGGATTCCCGACGACAAGCCGGTGCGCGAGGGCGATATCGTCAATATCGATGTCACCAGCATCATCGATGGCTGGCACGGCGACACCAGCCGCATGTATCTGGTCGGCGATGTGCCGATCAAGGCGAAGCGCCTCGTCGAAGTCACTTACGAATGCCTGATGCTCGGTATCGAGCAGGCGAAGCCCGGCAACCGCATGGGCGACGTCGCGCACGCAATCCAGCAACACGCCGAGCGCCATCGCTATTCGGTCGTGCGCGACTTCTGCGGCCACGGCCTCGGCCAGATGTTCCACGACGCCCCCGAAGTGGTCCACGCCGGCCGCCCCGGCACCGGTCCCGAACTGCGCCCCGGCATGTTCTTCACGATCGAGCCGATGATCAACACCGGCAAATATGCGGTGAAGATGCTCGCCGACGGCTGGACCGCTGTGACGCGCGACCGCTCGCTCTCGGCGCAGTTCGAACACAGCATCGGCATCACCGAAACCGGCTGCGAGATTTTCACCGCGAGCCCCAAGGGCCTGAACGCGCCGCCTTGGGCCTGATCGGCAAGACGTTTCATATTTCGTCATCCCGGACTTGATCCGGGATCCATGACTTCAACGCCGTGCTCGCCTTCGTGGACCCCGGATCAAGTCCGGGGTGACGAACGAGGAGTAAAGGCCCCTCTCCCCGCCCCCCATTTTCCCGCTTGCACCCGTGCGCCTTCGCGCGCAGTCTTGACGTTAACGTCAACGATAGGCGTCGAAACGGGAGAGCAAGGGATGGCGAAACGGGTCTTTTCGGCCGCGCTGCTGGGCTGCGCGGCACTGGCACTGGCTTCATGCAACGCATCGAAAAATGACAGCATCTCGGGCGGCGGCTCGCTCGACGAGGCGGAAAAGGCCAGCGAGACACTGCTCAGGACCGGCGGCAACGGCGACGACTGGGGCGGCATCGGCTACAGCTACGACGAACAGCGTTTCAGCCCGCTGACCGACATCAACGACAGGAATGTGGGCGAGCTCGGCATCGCGTGGACCGCCGACCTCGACGACGCGCGCGGGCAGGAAGCCACGCCGGTCGTCGTCGATGGCGTCATGTATGTCACGCACGCCTGGTCGAAGGTGAGCGCATGGGACGCCGCGACCGGCAAACCCTTGTGGAAATTCGATCCGAAGGTCCCCGGCGAGCGCGCAGTCAGCGCCTGCTGCGACGTCGTGAACCGCGGTGTCGCAGTGTGGGGCGACAAGCTCTTCGTCGGCGCGCTCGACGGCCGCCTGATCGCGCTCGACAAAAAGACCGGCAAGGAGCTGTGGTCGACGCAGACCTTCGACACGTCGAAACCCTATACGATCACCGGCGCGCCGCGCGTCGTGAAGGACATGGTGCTGATCGGCAACGGCGGCGCCGAATTCGGGGTGCGCGGCTATGTCACCGCCTATGACGCCGACACCGGCAAGGAGCGCTGGCGCTTCTACACCGCGCCCAACCCGAAGAAGGAAAAGGACGGCGCGGCGTCCGACGACATTTTCGCGAGCAAGGCCAATGCCACATGGTCCGACAAGGGCGAGTGGCAGACCTCGGGCGGCGGCGGCACCGTGTGGGACGCAATCGTCTACGACAAGGATCTCGACCAGATCTATTTGGGCGTCGGCAACGGCAATCCTTGGAATCACGGCACGCGTTCGAACGGCGAAGGCGACAACTGGTTCCTCTCGTCGGTCGTCGCGCTCGACGCCTCGACCGGCAAATATAAATGGCATTATCAGGAAACGCCTGGCGAAACCTGGGACTATACCGCGACCCAGCCGATTATCCTCGCCGAACAGGCGGTGAACGGCAAGCCGGTCAAGGTGCTGTACCATGCGCCGAAGAACGGCTTTTTCTTCACCATCGACCGCAGCAACGGCAAGCTGATCGACGCCAAGCCCTTCGTCGACGGGATCAACTGGGCGACGGGTTATGACATGGCGACCGGTCGCCCGATCGAGAACCCCGAGGCGCGTTTCTACAGGACCGGCAAACCCTTCATCGCGATCCCCGGCGCGCTCGGCGCGCACAACTGGCATCCGATGAGCTACAACCCCAAAACCGGCCTCGTCTATATCCCCGCACAGCAGATCCCGCAGGGCTATCTCCAGGACATGGACGAGCTCGACAAGCGCAAGGTGCTCGGCTTCAACGTCGGCACCTCATTGAACAAGACGATGCTGCCCGACGACAAGGCGGCGTTCCGTGCCGCTATCGCCGCAACCACCGGCCGCCTCGTCGCCTTCGACCCGCGCACCGGCAAGGTCGCATGGGCGGTCGACCATCCCGCCGCATGGAACGGCGGCACGATGACCACCGCGGGCAATCTCGTCTTCCAGGGCACCAGCCTCGGCCGCTTCCGCGCCTATGCCGCCGATACCGGCAGGCAACTCCTCGATCTCGACATGCAGTCGGGGATCGTCAGCGCGCCCTCGACCTTCCGCGTCGGCGGCGTCCAGTACATCGCCTTCCAGACGAGCAAGGGCGGCGCTTTCCCGCTCGTCGCGGGCGTCGCCGGCGGCGCCACGCGCAAGATTCCGAACATCCCGCGCCTTGTCGTGATGAAGATCGGCGGCACCGCGAAGCTCCCCGCCCCGCCCGCGACGACGACGCTCGCGTGGAACCCGCCGCCGCAATCCGGCACGCCCGCGCAGGTCGCCGCGGGCAAGGCGCACTTCGGGCGCTATTGCCAAGTCTGCCACGGCGACAGCGCGATCGGCAACGGCTTCACCCCCGACCTCCGCGTTTCGGGCACGCTCACCAATGCCGATGCGTGGAAGTCGGTCATTCTCGACGGCGCGCTCAAGGACCGCGGCATGGTCAGCTTCGCGCGCGTGCTCACCCCTGCCGACGCCGAAGCGATTCGCGCCTATGTGATCGACCGTTCGAACTGGACCAAGGCGAACCTGCCCGACACCGCGGCACCGATGGGCCGTTGATTGCCCAAATTTTAGGCACCCCGATAACGTCGTTGCCCACCCCTTGGGCAGCGGCGTTATTTCGTTTCAAAATTCTTACCAGAACCCCGCGATTCGCCAATTGGCACGGCTTTTGATTGGTGCAAGATGGCGGGACACCGCACCGACTCACGGGTGAACCGGACAGGTAGGCCTGATCCGGCTTTGCGCGCGACGGGCGGCGGCCAGCCCAAAGGGGGACGAGAAGCGTGAAGAAGATTGAGGCGATCATCAAGCCGTTCAAGCTCGACGAAGTGAAGGAAGCGCTGCACGAAGTGGGTGTCAGCGGGATCACCGTCACCGAAGCCAAGGGTTTCGGCCGGCAGAAGGGTCACACCGAGCTGTATCGCGGCGCCGAATATGTCGTCGATTTCCTGCCCAAGGTGAAGCTCGAGGTCATCGTCGAGGACGGCATGGCGGAACGTGTGGTCGAGGCGATCGCCGCCGCCGCGCAGACCGGCCGCATCGGCGACGGCAAGATCTTCGTCATCCCGGTCGAAACCGCGCTCCGCATCCGCACCGGCGAACGCAACGAGGATGCGCTTTAATCAACCGCACTTTTCGAAAACCCGACAATCCCCGGCACGCCGGATCATTTCGCAAGAAGGAAGCATGGACGATGGCTACGAAGCCCAAGGATATCATCGCGCGGATCAAGGAAAACGACATCGAGTGGGTCGACCTGCGCTTCACCGACCCCAAGGGCAAGTGGCAGCACCTGACCATGGTCGCATCGGTGCTCGGCGAGGACGAACTCGAAGACGGGCTGATGTTCGACGGTTCGTCGATCGAAGGCTGGAAGGCGATCAACGAGTCGGACATGATCCTGAAGCCCGACCTGGACGCCGTCTATGTCGATCCGTTCAGCGCCACCCCGATGCTGATCATCTTCTGCGACATCGTTGAGCCCGACACCGGCGAACTCTATGCCCGTGACCCGCGCTCGTGCGCCAAGCGCGCCGAAGCGTTCGTGAAGTCGGCCGGTTTCGGCGACACCATCTATGTCGGCCCGGAAGCCGAATTCTTCATGTTCGACGATGTGCGCTTCGAGAACGACTACTCGCAGAGCTACTACAAGATCGACGACATCGAACTGCCGACCAATACCGGCAAGGAATATGAAGGCGGCAACCTGGGTCACCGTCCGCGCGCCAAGGGAGGCTATTTCCCCGTCGCGCCGGTCGATCCCTGCACCGACATCCGCGCCGAAATGGTGTCGACGATGCTCGAAATGGGCCTGCCCTGCGACAAGCATCATCATGAAGTCGCCGCCGCGCAGCACGAACTGGGCCTGACCTTCGGTACGCTGGTCCAGACCGCCGACCGCATGCAGATCTATAAGTATGTCGTGCAGATGGTCGCCCAGGCCTATGGCAAGACCGCGACCTTCATGCCCAAGCCGATCGCGCAGGACAATGGTTCGGGCATGCACACCCACATGTCGATCTGGGAAGGCGGCAAGCCGCTGTTCGCGGGCGAAGGCTATGCCGGCCTGTCCGACACCTGCCTCTACTTTATCGGTGGCGTCATCAAGCACGCCAAGGCCCTCAACGCCTTCACCAACCCGACCACCAACA